>NZ_JBEBMG010000006.1:0-330818 GCF_040081975.1 Mesorhizobium hunchu | reverse complement strand
GGCTTCCTTCAGCTTGAGGTGCGCCGGAACCGGCCGGCCCTGGTAAGTTCCCGTCTTGAGGATGACCGAACACCAGAAGTCGGTCATCTTCTCCAGATGCGGCTCCCAGTCGTCGGCGATGTGGCGCTCGAAAATCGGCCCCAGCCGCTCGTTTTTACGCACCCGCGCATAGAAGGCACGCACCAGCCGCCCGATGAAGGCGCGATCCACCTGCGGGTGCTCCAGCGGCTGCTCCGTCACGGAGCGGATTCGGTCGAGAGGCTGCGGATCCATCGGCTTCCGATATAAAGTAGTATTCCAGATACCACTTTTTACAAGCGCGCACCCTCATCCGCAAGGCACGAAACGTCGCAGGTTCGCGGATGTTCGGCTTCGGAGGATGTTGTTTCAAAGTTCAGACACAGGCCGCGGTTCAAAAACCCGGCAGCAAGGACTACAGCGCAACCCCAGCTAGAGCTACGGCTGTCAGAACAAGCGAGCCAAAACTTGCGGCGATCACGATCGCGCCGAAGAAGAACGCTAGCGCTCCAATAATATCAGGTGTGCCCGTAGATTCTGTCGTGATGCCGCGCAATTGAAGCCCTCATTCAAGCTGAATTCGTACGAGACAGACAGGGACAGGAGAAAATCGGCCGATGTCAAGATTGCTCCAATTAACCTCACATGTGAATAGGAGACGATGGTTTCCGCAATGAGTTCGATCGGCTCAGAGGCCCAAGGCGACGTTCGATAGCGGCGTGTCCGCTTTTGGACGGTGTGAATCCAAGCGTGAACGACTGAAACGGGGCGCAAAGCTGTCATCCATACTCATGCGCAAACTGTCTTTTATGTCGGCCCCTGGCGACTAGGCAAAGTTTGCCCAAGGCTTCCCCCAAGCTTAGTGCGTGACCATACGGGCTGCAGATTATGCTCTTGACGTCCCTCTAGGATCTGGGCACAGAAGTGATGCACAAATTGTGGCGAGGCCACTCCGACAGAATGAATTTCGCAGCGGGATCAACGATCTAGCCGGGAAGCGATGTTTTACTGGGTGCGAATCCAGGTTCCCCAGCCATCTTCCCTTCCCGGCATTCGACTTCATCGGGAAATTCGTTTCCGGCGAATCCGTTTCGGGGACCATCATGTCCTTGCGCTCGAAACTGAGGCACGGGCCGAGGCCTCGAAGCCAAAGTCCGTCATCGGCAGAGTTATGCCGTTGCGCAAGGCGAGGTCGCTCCATGCGCTGGGCTGGATGGTGGATCATCGGTCGGCAGGAGAATTGGCCAGCGAAGCGTTGTCTCGAAGATGGGCCACGGTTCTGCGACCTTCTTCACAAGAGCGGCTGCCTGCCGTTCGGCGTCCGGCAGGGCGACCCAGAGAAGGAAATGTCCGCTTCCGGTCCGTAGCGCAGCGCCGCTTTCGCCGAACCGCGCATGGAATTGCGGCAGGAAGTCCAGCCGCATGGGCAACAAGGCCTGTTGCAACAACGGCAATTCCCGAGCGGCTCGAAACGGCCTTAGATACCAGGGCCGATCATCCCGGAGCGGCTTGCTGACGAGGTGCGGGTCTCCATATTGGCTGAGATTGTCGAGAACGCGACTCAAAAGCTTCTCGGCCGCTTGATCCCAATCCGCGTCGTTGTCCGCAAACAGGGTGAACCCTGCCTGCTCGAAGCAGACATCATGGTTCACGGGTGCCGGCCAGATCGCCAGCAGGCGGCAGTCTCCGGAAACAAGGAGGCCCGCCTCGTCCTGCGGCACGAGTGACCAGTGGACCTGAAGCGCGGGTGACGGGAAAGCAGGCATTGGCAAGGCGACATACAGCGGTTCGGCGACGGGATGGCGAAACAAGGCAAACGTCGCATAATGGATCGATGCTGTGAAGGAAGCCTCGATTTTGAGGAGGAGCGCGTTCGATGATCCAGCGTTTCAAGGACGACTTCGTCAGCCGGGAACATCGCTTCAGCCTCGGCACCGATCAGGGGACAGGCGGCACTTACCTGTCGACGCCTGTATCCGGATTTACGGCCGCCGCCGAGTGGGAAGCCTATTTCACCATCACCGCCGACCAGTTCGCCCGGTTCCGCGCCGATCCGTCGACGGCCGACGATTTCACTGAAGACTGTCGCATGGGACGAAACAGGGAATTCCTCATCTATCCAAGGTGACACGGACTGGTTGTATCGATCGACCGGGTGGCTATAGTCGCCGCTGGGCAGGGGCTGGGGAGACGAGGATGAGATTTCCGCTGCTCGCTGCCGCCTTGCTGGCTGTTACGTTTTCACTCGATGCTCATGCCCAGTACGACCCCGGTGCGACGCTCGATCTCGGCACGGGCATGGGAGCCACCGCCCTGGGCCAGTCGATCCTGGGCGGCGCACGACAGCTCGGGCAGAAATCCCGGCACTCCGAGGAACTGTCACCGACCATGAAGGCCTATTGCCGGAAATGGCCGAACGAAGGCGTGTGCAAGGCCGACCGGGCGCGGCGGGCCGGCAAGAGGCAGCCGACCGCTCGTGTGGGCCGTCCCAGCCGGCGCGACATGAATGCGATGATGCGGGCGATCGCGCCCGAGTACAATCGGCGTGTCCGGCTGTACGGAAAGGCGAAGGCCGACCGAAGGCTGGCGAAGACGGCGCGGGAAATGGGAAGACGGGATGGTGCTGCGGCCCGCCGGGCCAGCGGAAACTGAGGGCTGGGCAATGACGGCAGCAAGATCGGCGTTGCTTTTCCTCGCATTGACCCTGATGACAGCGCCTGCCGTCGCCCAGGCCATCGATTTCCTAGGGCTGCCGGGTCCCATCGAACTGGACGGGAAATCATACGAACTGGCATGGAGTTCCCAGCCGTCGGAAAACTACAGCAAGCAGGAATACGTTCCCACAGGCCAATCTGTCGAAAACTACGACCAGATGCTTCTGGTCGAGCGCTTGACCGGCGATGTCAAAGTCATCGACGCCATCAAAAATCAAATCGCAATGCTGGAAAAGCGGAAAGGCGCCGACCCCCTCACCCATTTCGAGGTCCTGCAAAATGACGCTACAGGCGAGGTTGTCCTCGACTTCCTGGTCAGCGCCAAGGATACGAAGGGCGAATATGTGATCGAGTGGAATCTGTATCGCTACGCACCGACCAGGTCAGGCGTCCTGCTGTTCGCCCTGAGCCGTCGGGCCTACGGGAACGCCAACGCGAAGGCGTTCCTTGGCGGCTTGAAACAATTGCGCGCCGCGCAGACGGGCGTTTTCCTGAAGGCGGCCTTGCCGCAACCGCAGAATTAGGAACAACGACAGTTCCGACTTAAGTGATCGCCCAAAATGCAGAAACGCGGAATTCTTCTCATTCTACCGGTCTTGTGCCTCGGCGAGGTCTGCCTTGCAGCGGGGGTGACAGTGGAGCCCTCGTCGATCGCGGCTGGATCGCCCGAATGGGTTGCGAGCGCCGGGGACAAATCACCGACCGATGCGATGGTGGACATCGGGAGCATGCGGCAGATAGGCGATGCTCTGGAGGTGGATATCCGTTGGCCCCATATGCCGGCCTCGTACGGCCCCGAACTGGCTGAAAAGGACCGTGTCGTCTGCCTAAAGGACCATGCGATCTCGTTTGCGGTCGAGGATGGTTTCGTTTCGGCGGATGGTGAGCATCACATCAAACAGACGTACGATCCGGCTCGTCGACGCGAGGAGGCCGAACGGCAGGATTCCCAGATGCCAAAGATCGGCGCCGGATTTTCGTCATATGGGCCGGATCCGCGCAGCATGGCGTGCTGGGCAGCCGCCCGCAAATGTGCCGGCGAACCGTTTACCTGGCCGCCGCCGCCCAACATGACGCCGCTGGAGAACACGGCCGAAGCGCTCAAAATGAACAGTGACTACAACAAGCCATTCGTTCCGACCTGCACACTCGATTGACGGAGTGTGTATCATGACCCTTTGGGGCGTGCTTCGCCGCGATGCATCGCGGGATATACGACCGTCGCATCGGGTTCGATAACCGCGCCCTTCGTGAGTTGGGCGCGTTCGACGCGGCCTCCTCCCATGATGTGGAACACCGTCTCTCCGCGCGCGATCAGATAGTCCGACACGATGCGCCGGTGACATCGCCACCAGACCGCCTCCGAGCACATGATCGCAGAGCACTTCCCTTGCCCTTCGGAAATCAGACGTTCGAGCCCTTCGTGGAATTCGGCTGTCAGCGCATAGTCGGCGTAGTTGTGGAAGCTCGTATTCGTCCAGAAGCCGTTGACCTCCCGGGGCAGCGCCCGGTTCCTGCGGCGGAGGCCGCCCAGTGCGGCGATATAATCATACGATATCTGGAAAGCCGCCAGGGATTCCGGCAGACGATCCGCGTTGAACTGCGGGTTGGCTCGCGACATCGGCATCTTCCTGATGTCGACCAGGAGTTCGATTTGTACCTGGCGCAAAAGTCCGATGAAATCATCGATGTGCCGGTTGGAATGACCGATGGTGAAAAACGGCAGCGTCACGTCAAGCTGTCAGGCGCAATCGAGGGCACTGCCCTTGTGAGCGGCGATATGGTCGGTCTTGTCGCTCCTGATCTCATACTGGGGATCGTCTTCGGTGGCATGGTGCGTATGTCCTTTGTAGTCGAAATCTCGCGTGTGGATCGCGATGATCGTACCCGACACGCGACCTGCCTCGGAATTCCAGGTCACATGATCACCGATGTCAAATCGCTTCGTCATCTCGCCGACTCCTCGTCCGGTCTGCCGCAGGTGCCGGAACAACCAGTTGCGCCCGCGTTCGTTCCCACCTTGTCCCGAAGCGGTCCGCTCCGTCGAGAGCCGGTCAGCCGTTGAACGATCTGCCGCCCTTCCACTTTCGACATTGGAACTGTCATCTTCGCTGCGCTACTAAAGCGCTAGCCAGATTCGAGGGGTGGCATGTCCAGATCCATCAGCACGTTCGCGCTCGTTGTCGTCCTGACGGCGCTGCTCACGGCTTTTTCGCTGCTTCTGGTACGGCAGGGCTACGGGTTCGGCGCGATTGGCGTGAAACGCCTGGACGGGCTGGCCAGTTCCGCCTCGTTCATACCGCTGGCAGCGCTCTATTTCTTGGGCGTGGCGTTGCTGATGATCCTGCCGCTGCGCGCAGCGGCCTTCGTGCTGGTGAGCGCGGTGGAGACGACCTATCTCGCTGCGCTGGTGCTGTTCGCCACGATCGTCGGTTGCCTGCTCGGCCGCGTCGCCTTCGGGCAGTTCGCCATCCTGCGCGGCCTGCTCGACTGGCAGTTCGTGTTCGTGGCGGCGATCGTCGTGTGCCACGCGCTTCTCAACGAGTTGCGGCGCAACGTGCTGTTGCGCAGCCTGATGCTCGTCGCCAGCGTCGCGGCCACCCTTGCCTGCCTCTACTGGGCATTCCGCTTCTGAACGCGAGGGAACCTGCTCTCCTGTTCGCCGTTGGAGGCGATGCAAGGGAGTCCGTCATGGAACGCGAGACAAAACCGAAACGCGTGGCGGAAGACAACAGGAAGCCTCCGAAGCCGCCGGGCAGCGACCCGAAAGACAAGCCTGTCCGGGATACGCGGGAAGACCCAACCCCGAACCCCGGCGGGAATGCCGCCGACCGGCGGCCGAGCCGGCGGCCTTAGGTAACGCCGGGAGGCCTCTGAGCCGCTCAGACCGCAAGGCCCTTCGTCAGTTCCAGCGCCTGGCGCTCGAACAGCCTGCGGTAGATGCCGCCGTGGAGGCGGATGAGCTGGTCGTGCGAGCCCTCCTCGACCACCTCGCCCGCATCGAAGACCAGCAGCCGGTCGAGCGCGCGCACGGTGGAGAGGCGGTGTGCGATGACCAGCGTGGTGCGCCCCACCATCAGCCGCTCCATGGCCTGCTGGATCAGCACTTCCGATTCGGAGTCGAGGCTCGAGGTCGCTTCGTCCAGGATCAGGATCGGCGCGTCGGCGAGGAAGGCGCGGGCGATCGCCACGCGCTGGCGCTCGCCGCCCGACAGTTTCACGCCGCGCTCGCCCACCAGCGTCCCGTAGGCCTTGGGAAGCCGCATGATGAACTCGTGCGCGCTGGCCAGCCGAGCCGCCTCCTCGATCTCGGCCTGGGTGGCGTCCGGTCGCCCATAGGCGATGTTCTCGGCCAGCGTGCGGTGGAACAGGATCGGCTCCTGCTGCACGATAGCGATCTGCTGGCGCAGCGACGCCTGCGTCACCTGCGCGATGTCCTGCCCGTCGATGACGATCCGGCCGCCGGTCACGTCATAAAGACGCTGGATGAGCTTGACGAAGGTCGTCTTGCCGGAGCCGGAATGGCCGACGAGGCCGACGCGCTCTCCGGGCCTGATCTCCAGCGAGAAATCGCGGTAGAGCGGCAGTCGGTGATTGCCGTAGTGGAAGGTCACGTGCTCGAAGGCGATGGCGCCCTCCCCGATCCGGATCGGAACGGCGCCCGGCGCGTCGGCCACGCCGAAGGGCTCGGCCTGGATGTCGACGAGTTCCTCCATGTCGTTGACCGAGCGCTGCATGTTGCGGATGTGGACGCCGATGTCGCGCAGATAGCCCTGCAGCACGAAGAATGCGGTGAGAACGAAGGCGACGTCGCCGGCGCTCGCCTCGCCCCACGACCAGAGAAGCAGGGCCGTGCCGATGACGGCCGCCCGCAGTGCCAGCAGCATCGTGCCTTGTGTCGTGCCGTTCAGCGTGCCGCGCATCCAGGTGCGGCGCGTACGGCCGCGCCACTTGCCGACCACGTCGGCGAAGCGGGCTTCCTCGCGCTCCTCGGCGCCGAACCCTTTGACGACTGCGTTGCAGCTTATGGCGTCGGCCAGCGAGCCGCCGAGGCGCGTGTCCCAGATGTTGGCGAGCCGCGCCGCCGGGGCGACGTAGCCCAGCGACAGCACGGCGGTGACCGCGATGAAGACGATCGAACCCAGCGCCACGACTGCGCCCATCAACGGCCAGTACCAGCCGAGCAGGAGGGTCGAGCCCAGCAGCATCACCACCGAGGGAAACAGCGCGATCAGGATCGTGTCGTTCAACAGGTCCAGCGCCCACATGCCGCGCGTGACCTTGCGCACGGTCGAGCCGGCGAAGGAATTGGCGTGCCAGTCGGTCGAGAAGCGCTGGACGCGCCGGAACGCGTCGGCCGAAATGTCCGACATCATCTTCAGCGTCAGGTCGGTGATGCCGATAAAGGCGAGATTGCGCATCACCACCGCCGCCAGCGCCAGACCGACCAGCCACAGGAAGGCAGAGACGGCCGCTTCCCATGCCGCCGCGTCGGTGGCCGCGCCGCGCGCCACCGCGTCGACCAGCCGGCCGGAGTAAAGCGGCGTCATCACGTCGGCGAGCGTCGCGACGAGGAAGGTGAGAATGATGAGCGCCAGCCGTCCAGGCTGCCGGCGCCAATGCGCGAAGGTGAACCCCAGAACGCTGGCGAATGCGCCGCCGCGCAGATCGATCCTGAAACGAGTCATGATGTCGTCCGGGCAGAAAGGCCCGGCTCCGGAAAGTATCGAATGAAGAAAAACCGCGGGCGCCGAAGCGCCTTGTCGGAGCGAATGTGCCGAGTCCGCCGAAAAACGGCGGCGCGCGTGCCTAGGCCTGGCGGCCCTTTGTAGCGATGTCGAATCCTGGCATTCGTGACCTCCCGAGGGGGGAATCGCGGAAGTGCCTTTCTATTTGCGGCGCCAGTGCCGGACAAGCCCCGTCCGGTCACAAATCGCAACTGGCTGAATCGATCGCGTCAATCTGCAACAGAGACTGCGGCGGTCAAATCTGGCGATCCAGACGCATCTCGTTCCCATCCGTTACACGCCGGAACCCGAAACGCTCGTAAAGGCCGTGCGCGTCGCCTGTGTTGAGCATCCAGGTCGAAACGGTGCGCAACTCAGGATGCTCCAGCAGGGCGGAGACCAGCGCCTTGCCGACACCCCTGCCCCTGTGATCCGGCCAGACAATGACATCGGAGATGCGCGCGAACACGCTGCGGTCGCCGGAGGCGCGCGCGAACCCCACCTGCTTGCCGTCAAGAATCGCGGCCGCGCAGACCGAATGCGCGAAAGCCCGCTTGTTGATCGCGTCGGTGCGCGAGCGGCCCCAATAGCTTTCCCGAAGCAGCCGCGACGTCGTTTCGAAATCGAGATCGGCCAGATCGTGCGATATTCGCACCATCCCTGTCATTCCTTGTCGCGGAACCGGTTGGTGATGGGGTAGCGACGGTCGCGGCCGAAGTTCTTGCGGGTGATCTTCACGCCGGGCGCCGCCTGCCGGCGCTTGTATTCGGCGATGTAGAGCAGATTTTCCACGCGCGCCACGGTCTCCCGCGGGTGGCCGCGCGCCACGATCTCCTCCACGCCCATCTCGTTCTCGACCAGGCATTCGAGGATATCGTCGAGCACCGGATAGGGCGGCAGCGAATCCTGGTCGGTCTGGTTCTCGCGCAGTTCCGCCGAGGGCGCCTTGTCGATGATGTTCGCCGGGATGACCTCGCCGGACGGTCCGAGCGCAGTCGGCGGCACATGCGCGTTGCGCCAGCGCGACAGGCCGTAGACCTGCATCTTGTATATGTCCTTGATCGGGTTGAATCCGCCGTTCATGTCGCCATAGAGCGTAGCGTAGCCGACCGACATCTCGGACTTGTTGCCCGTCGTCACCACCATCGATCCGAACTTGTTGGAGATCGCCATCAGGATGGTGCCGCGCGCGCGGCTTTGCAGGTTCTCTTCCGTGACGCCGGATTTCGTGCCCTCGAAAAGTTGCGTCAGCGCGTGCTGAAAACCTTCCACCGGCTCGAAGATCGGCACGATGTCGTAGCGGCAGCCGAGGGCGCGGGCGCAGTCTTCGGCGTCCTTCAGCGAATCCTTCGACGTGTAGCGGTAGGGCATCATCACGCAGCGCACCCGTTCCTCGCCCAGCGCGTCGACGGCAAGCGCCGCGCAGATCGCCGAATCGATGCCGCCGGAAAGGCCGAGCACCACGTCCTTGAAGCCGTTCTTGTTGACGTAGTCGCGCAGGCCCACCATGCAGGCGCGGTAGTCAGCCTCCTCCTGGTCCGGCAGGCGCGACATCGGGCCGGCCTTGCAGATCCAGCCCTCGGTGGTTCTGTTCCACGTCGTGACCGCCAGCGTTTCCTCGAACTGGCTCATCTGGAAGGCGAGCGATTTGTCCGTGCCGATCGCAAACGACGCGCCGTCGAAGACAAGCTCGTCCTGGCCGCCGAGCTGGTTGGCATAGACGAGCGGCAGACCCGTCTCGATCACCTGCCTGATGGCCACCTGATGGCGCACGTCCATCTTGCCGCGATAATAGGGCGAACCGTTCGGCACGAGCAGGATCTCCGCACCGCTCTCGGCCAGCGTCTCGCACACGCCGAGATCGCCCCAGATATCCTCGCAGATCGGTATGCCGATGCGCACGCCGCGGAAATTGACCGGCCCGCCGACTTCCGGCCCAGCCTGGAAAACGCGCTTCTCGTCGAACTCGCCATAGTTCGGCAGGTCGATCTTGTAGCGCTCCGCCAGCACCTTGCCGCCGTCGGCGACGATTACCGCATTGTGGGTGCCTGAGGGCCGTTTCAACGGCGTGCCGACGATGACGCCGGGGCCGCCGTCGCCCGTGTCGGCGGCAAGATCGAGGGCCGCGCGCTCGCAGGCCCGGAGGAAGGCGGGCTTCAGCACCAGATCCTCCGGCGGATAGCCGGAGATGAAAAGCTCGGTGTAAAGAATGAGGTCGGCGCCCTGGCGAGCTGCGTCCGCCCTCGCCTCGCGCGCTTTGGCAAGATTGCCGGAGACGTCGCCCACTGTCGGGTTCAACTGGGCGATGGCGATGCGGAGCGTGTCGGGAGCGGATGTCTTCGTCATATCCGGGATTTAGCCTGCGCGGGCGGCCACGACAACGGCATTCGCTTGGACCATCATGCGGCCACTGTATTGCCGGGCCGTTCCGGCACTGGAATTCTACCGGCCGGCATATCCTTTCGCTGCTGGCGACCGGCCGGCTCTTTGCGTATTTCTAGGCACAAGACATCACTCATCGCGACCGAAGGACGACGAGGCGATCCATGCACAAATCCATAGAGGACCTTGCCAAGCGCTGGCTCAAGCGACGGCCCGACGGGCTTTCGCTTCTTGAGCACAGGGTTCTGGAAAGCACGATCGAGCGGCGGCCGATCGCACAGGACATCAACAAAGCCTATGCCAGCAAGCAGACCTTCGGCGACAGGGTGGCCGACGCCATAGCGCGCTTTGGCGGCTCATGGTCGTTCATCCTCGGCTTCATCGCCTTGCTGTTCGCATGGACAATCGGCAACGCCTGGCTGCTGGGCCGCGAATCCTTCGACCCCTACCCGTTCATCTTCCTGAACCTGGTCCTGTCGATGATCGCGGCGCTTCAGGCACCCGTCATCATGATGTCGCAGAACCGGCAGGCTGAGCGCGATCGCATTGATGCCGCCCACGACTACGAGGTGAACCTCAAGGCCGAGATCGAGATCATGGCCCTGCATGAGAAGCTGGACGAGCTTCGCCATCAGCAGATCATCGCCTTGCGGGAAGACGTGAGCCGCATAGCCGGGCAGTTGCAGCGCCTGGAGGATCGCATCGCGGCGGCAGGCGGCGCCGGCGCCTCGGCGAAATGACCGGGTTCATCCATCATCTCGTCGAACAGTACGGACTGGTCGCGGTCTTCGCCGGCTGCGTGGCGGAAGGCGAAAGCGCGGCAATCCTGGGCGGATTCTTCGCCCACCAGCACGTCTTCGTGACATGGCAAGCCTGGCTGGCGGCCTTTTTCGGCGCCTTCGTCGGCGACACGTTCTTTTTCGTGCTCGGATACAGTTTCGCCGACCATCCACGCGTGGTGCGCCTTCGCAGGCGGCCCGGCTTCAACCATGCGTACCAGCTTGTGCGAAGCCATCCGAACCTGTTCGTGCTGTCGAACCGGTATATCTACGGAATGCGGCTCGTCGGCGGCATAGCCTCCGGCCTGTCAGGCATTTCCGTCATCCGTTTCGCGGCGTTGAATGCGATCTCGTCGGCTATATGGGCCGCGCTTTTCACCGCCATCGGCTATGTCTTCGGACTCGGCGCCGAACGGTTCGTCGGCCGGGCGCTGGTCCATCACGAGCGCTTGTTGATCGCTCTCGGGATCGGCGCCGTGATCGCGCTCGCCGCCTTTCTGGTGGCGCACCATGTCGCCGGTCGGGAACGCAAGCGCGAGGAAAGCTAGATCGGCGCACCGGTGATGCGTTCCACGACGGCGATCAGCCACACGCCGGCGGTCAGCACGCTGGTGATCAGGACGGCCAGCGAGCCGCAATCCTTGGCGAGCTGGATGTCGATGTTGAACTCGCGGCTGACGGCGTCGCAGGTCGCCTCTATGCCGGTGTTGAGCACTTCCACCAGCATCAGCACCAGCACGGCGCCGACCAGCAGCGCATAGCCGCGCCACGACGTCGACACGAACCAGGCGACCGGCAGCGAGACGAGCAACAGCAGCAGTTCCTGCTGGAAGGCGGTCTCGCTGCCCGCCAGCCGCCGGAACGCGCGTATGGAATTGTAGAAAGCACTGATCAGTCGCTGCATGGAAGAGACACCCTGCCCTCGCCGGCGATGCCCGGCAAGGTTCGATTTTGCAGCGCTTATCTCCTGTCTTTCATTTGTTCGCAACGGCGATCGTCGGGCTCGAGCGCTGGAACTGCGGCAAGCCGTCGCAAATCTCGTAGTAATCGCCCTTGTCGGCCACGAAGATGTGGCTTTCGCCTTTCAGCCCGGAAGGCCTGTCGAAGGCGCCAGCCATGATCGAGACGCTGTCCGCGTCATTGCGCTTCCAGAACAGCACGGAGCCGCAGGTGCGGCAAAATCCGCGCCTGGCGTCCTCGGACGCCGCATACCAGCCCAGCGACCCGTTCTCCTCGATCGTCAGATCCCTGTCGGCGCTGCTGGTGGCCGCCAGGAAATGGCCAGTCTGCTTGCGGCATTGCGAGCAGTGACAATAGACGACGCCGCGCAAGGGACCGCGCGTGCGGAATTTCACCGCGCCGCACAGGCACGAGCCGTCATGAATTTCCGCCATTTCGCTCTCCGTTTCGTTGTCCCGTGCAAACTGCCATCTCGTCCGGCATGGCGAGGCCACGATTGCGACGCGTGAGCCTGACGTTTGGGTAATCATCTGGACAGGACTGAACAGAATTGGCAAATGAGAAGTTTTCGTAAGTCGTTCAAATTAAGAAAACTTTAGCCGAACAGCATCTATATTTGCGCTTACGGAGATCGAATTGGGGCGGCTCCTTCGTGGCTGAACTTGGTACAATCGAAGCAACCCCGCCGCACGGCGACGAGGCCCTTGCTGCCTCGTCGGAAACGAACTCGAACAGCGGGCCTCACATGCAGCCGGCAGTCGCGACGCCAGACCGAAATTCCGACCTGGCAACCGCGGTGGTCACGACCATGCGGCAGCTTGGCGTCGTCGGCCTGCCGCGCAATTACGAGATATTCTACGAGGCGTTGAGTGGTTCCAACCCGGAACTCAGCCTTGCCGTGGTCGCGCTGAGCAGCAGGCCGACGCAGGAAGACCTCGATCGCATCGGGCGCAGGTTCTTCGCCCAGAACCACGGCCCCGGCATCGTCGAGCAGGCGCGCGACGTTCTCGCCAGGGAACTCGAAGACATCGCCTCGCTGCTGCGCAACGAACGCGGCCACATCGAAAAATACGGGCGGATCCTGAACGAGACCTCCAGCGGCCTCAACGGCCGCAACGAATTGTCGCGCGACTTGCTGAACAAGATCGTCGGCGCGGTATCGACGGCGACGACCTCGACGATCGATCACGGCCGGCAGATGGCCGTCACCCTCGACGACAAGTCGGCGGAACTGGAGACGGTCAAATCCAAGCTCGAGGAATACAAGCGCCTTGCCGATACCGATCCGCTGACGCAGATATGGAACCGCCGCGCCTTCGACAAGGAAATCGCGCGAATCTACAACAGCAACAGGGGCATCCTGTTCAACGCCCTCATCCTGGCCGACATCGATCGGTTCAAGGACATCAACGACCGCTTCGGGCATCCGGTCGGCGATCGCATCATCCAGATCGTGGCCGGGATATTCCAGAGCAGCATCCGCGCCGACATGTTCGTGGCGCGCACCGGCGGCGAGGAATTCGCCCTCATCATCGAAGGCGCCAGCGAAGACACCACTTTCGAGATCGCCGAGCGCATCCGGCTCCTCATCGAGCAGACGCCTTTCGCCAACACCAAGACCGGAGCCGCCTACGGCAAGGTCACGGTCTCGATGGGCCTGTGCATGGCGTCCGAGGCCGACAGTCCCGAAGACCTCTACACCAAGGCGGACCGGGCGCTCTACCGGTCCAAGGTCAGCGGACGCAATCAGGTGACCAGGCACTCGGCGATGGCCGGGCGCGGCAAGAACTGGATGCTCTACAGGAAGGACTGACCGGCTCCGGCGCGCCGCACATGCTGACCCGGGATATGAAAAAGGGCGCTCACGGCGCCCTTTCGTATGTCAGGCCCGTGGCCGGTCCTATTCCGCCGCTTGCGTATGCGCCTGGCGGGTGCCGCTCTTCTTGAGAAGGTCGGAAACCAGGAACGCCAGCTCGATCGACTGGTCCGCGTTGAGGCGCGGGTCGCAATGCGTGTGATAGCGGTCCTGGAGGTTCTCGGCGGTGATGGCGCGCGCGCCGCCGGTGCATTCCGTGACGTTCTTGCCAGTCATCTCGATATGGATGCCACCCGGATGCGTTCCTTCCGCATGATGCACCTCGAAGAAGCCCTGGACTTCCTTGAGGATACGGTCGAACGGGCGGGTCTTGTAGCCGGCGGCGGTGACGGTATTGCCATGCATGGGATCGCACGACCACACCACGCTGCGGCCTGCCTTTTTGACCGCGCGAATGAGCTTCGGCAAATGGTCGGCCACCTTGTCGGCGCCGAAGCGGGCGATCAGTGTGAGCCGGCCGGGCTCGTTCTCCGGGTTCAGCGTGTCGATCAGCCTGAGCAGACCGTCCGGTTCCAGCGACGGACCGCATTTCAGGCCGAGCGGGTTCTTGATGCCGCGCGCGTATTCGACATGCGCATGGTCGGGCTGGCGGGTACGGTCGCCGATCCAGATCATGTGGCCGGAGGTCGCGTACCAGTCGCCGCTGGTGGAATCCACGCGCGTCAGCGCTTCCTCGTAGCCGAGCAGCAGCGCCTCGTGGCTGGTGTAGAAATCGGTCTCGCGCAGCGCGAAATTGCTTTCCGACGTGATGCCCACCGCGCGCATGAATTCCATCGTCTCAGTGATGCGGTTGGCCAGCGATTCGTATTTCTCCGCCTGCGGGCTGTCGGAGACGAAGCCGAGCATCCATTTATGCACGTTCTCGAGGCTGGCATAGCCGCCCTGGGCAAAGGCGCGCAGCAGGTTGAGGGTCGCGGCGGATTGGCGATAGGCCATCTCCTGACGAGCCGGATCCGGCACGCGCGCCTTCTCGTCGAACGACGTCCCGTTGATGATGTCGCCGCGATAGGACGGCAGCGTCACGCCGTCTCTTGTCTCGGTGTCGGCGGAGCGCGGCTTGGCGAACTGGCCGGCAACACGGCCGATCTTCACCACCGGCTGCGAGCCGGCGAAGGTCATCACCACCGCCATCTGCAGGAAGACGCGGAAGAAGTCGCGGATGTTGTCGGCGCCGTGCTCGGCGAAGCTCTCGGCGCAATCGCCGCCTTGCAGGAGGAAGGCGTCCCCGGCGGCGACAGTCGCCAACTGCTTCTTCAGCTTGCGCGCCTCACCCGCGAAGACGAGCGGCGGAAAGGTCGCGAGGCGGCCCTCCACTTCCTTTAGCGCGGCCGCGTCCGGATAGGACGGAACCTGGCTGATCGGCTTGTCTCTCCACGAATTCGGCGACCATTTCGTCATTTCGACACCTAACGCTTGCGCGGACACGAGCGCCCGCTCCCCGCTCCCGATGGACCGTCGGCTCATATGGGAATGGCGGCTCCTTACAGGAAGCCGGATGTCTATTCTAGCCCGGTTTTGTCCACGCGGCGACCATTTGCCGAAAGTCGCTTCAAAGGGCGGACGGGAACGGCGAAGGAATGCGGCCGGCCAACCAGTAGGCGACGAGCCCGATCCATTCGCGCATCGCCGTCGTCGTGTTAGACAGCGCGTCGGCGGAATTATCGGCAAAGAGCGAAATTGCCTCCCTGCCCGAGGTCCGATAGTCGACGGGCCAAGGAACTGTCGGAAAGCCGGCCTTGTCGAACAAGGCCTTGGCGCGCGGCATGTGGAAAGCCGAAGTGACCAGCAGCCAGGTCTCTCCCGGCTTCGGCTTCACCAACGCGCTGGTGAAAAGAGCATTCTCGTAGGTGTTGCGCGACTTCGCCTCAAGGATCAATCGACCCGGATCGACGCCCAGCGCCGTCAGCAGCCTTTGCGCGCTCGTGGCGTCGCTCTCGCCTTCAAGCAGCAGGGTCCCGACGCCGCCGCTGACGACGATCCTTGCTTCGGGATAGCGGCGGGCGAGAACCGCCGCCTCCACGAAACGGTCGCCGCCGGAGTTCAGTTCATAACCTCCGCGCGCGAGGTTGATCGCGCCTTCCAGCCCGCCGCCGAGTACGACGATTCCGTCCACTTTCGCCGGCGGCGGCGACGGCCGCTGGTACCGTCCCTCCAGAGGTCCGAGCATCAGCGCACCGAGCGATGTCCAGGCGGCGAGCGCAAGCGCGAGAAACGCCAGCGTTGCGGCGCCGCGCAGGACCTTGCGGTGTCCGAACCAGCCAGCAACAACGCCCACCATTAGAATGACGGCGATCAGGTTGATTGGTTGAGCGATCGCCCAGAAGAGCTTGGAAAGAATGAAGAACATCGTCAGTCCGATTCCAAATGTCCGGCGTCATCCCGGCCGACCGAGCGCCGCGAAGGGAGGGCCGGGATCCATTTCGGAATATCTGAAGCATTACGGAATGGATCCCGGATAGTCGCGCTTCGCTTCGCGGCGCACGGCTTCCGGGATGACGCCAGTAACCTACCACCATTTTTCGGGTGAGAATCGTCCCGCGGCCTGTTCGATGACATGCCCGGTCTGGAACAGCGTTTCCTCGTCGAACGGCCGTCCGATGAGCTGCAATCCAAGCGGCAGGCCATTGGCGTCCAGACCGGCGGGAACGGCGATGCCGGGCAGGCCGGCCATGTTCACCGTCACGGTGAAGATGTCGTTCAAATACATCTTCACCGGGTCAGCTGCCATATCCTGGTCGGCGACGCCGAAGGCGGCCGAAGGCGTGGCCGGGGTCAGGATGACGTCGACGCCGGCGTGGAAGACGTCCTCGAAATCCTTCTTGATGAGCGTACGCACCTTCTGGGCCTGAAGGTAATAGGCGTCGTAGTAGCCGGCCGAGAGGACGTAGGTGCCGATCATGATGCGGCGCTTCACCTCGCGGCCGAAGCCGGCGGCACGGGTGTTTTCATACATCTCGATGACGTCCTTGCCCGGCACCCGCAGGCCGTAGCGCACGCCGTCATAGCGCGCGAGGTTCGACGACGCTTCGGCCGGCGCGACGATGTAATAGGCCGGCAGCGCGTATTTCGTATGCGGCAGGGAGATGTCGACGATCTCGGCGCCGGCGTCCTTCAGCCAGGCGATGCCCTTCTGCCACAGCGCCTCGATCTCGTCGGGCATGCCGTCGACGCGGTATTCCTTCGGAATGCCTACCTTCATGCCCTTGAGCGGACGGCCGATGGCCGCCTCGTAGTCCGGCACCGGGCGGTCAACCGAGGTAGTATCCTTGGGATCGACCGAGGCCATGGACTTCAGCAGGATCGCGGCGTCGCGGACATCGCGGGCGATCGGCCCTGCCTGGTCCAGCGACGAGGCGAAGGCCACGGTGCCCCAGCGCGAGCAGCGACCGTAGGTCGGCTTGATGCCAACCGTGCCGGTGAAGGCGGCCGGCTGGCGGATCGAGCCGCCGGTATCGGTCGCTGTCGCGCCGGCGCACAGGAAGCCGGAGACCGCCGCCGCCGAGCCGCCCGACGAGCCGCCGGGCACGAACTGCTTGTTCGATCCCCCGACGCGCCACGGGTTGACCACCGGACCGTAATAGGAGGTCTCGTTGGAGGACCCCATGGCGAACTCGTCCATGTTGAGCTTGCCGAGCATCACGGCACCGTCGGCCCACAGATTGGCAGTGACGGTCGATTCATAGCGAGGCTCGAAGCCGTCCAGAATGTGGCTGCACGCCTGTGTGTGGACGCCCTCGGTCGCAAACAGATCCTTGATGCCGAGCGGGATGCCTTCCAGCGCGCCTGTCTCTCCCCCCTTCTCCAGCCTTGCGTCGGAGGCTTTCGCCATGGCTCGCGCCTTGTCGTGCGTGACGGTCACATAGGCGTTGAGGACGGGGTTGGCCCGGTCGATGGCGGACAGGTAGGCGTCCGTCAGTTCGCCGGCGCGGATTTCCTTCGCTTTCAGCTTGGTGCGGGCTTCCGCGATCGTCAGCGTCGTCAGGTCGGTCATGATGAAAGGTTCTTTTCGTAGAAGCGGGAAAAACCGGAATCGGGATAGTCGAGCACCGCGCCGCAACG
This sequence comes from Mesorhizobium hunchu, assembly GCF_040081975.1. Lineage (NCBI taxonomy): Bacteria > Pseudomonadati > Pseudomonadota > Alphaproteobacteria > Hyphomicrobiales > Phyllobacteriaceae > Mesorhizobium > Mesorhizobium hunchu. The sequence continues at coordinate 313,303 of NZ_JBEBMG010000006.1, read as the reverse complement.
GGTGAAGCCACCGCGCTCATAGACGCGGTATGCCGGTTCGAAGCCCGAGGCTTCGCCTGTTTCCAGCACGAGCCTGGACATGGCCCTGTCGCGCGCCAGCGCCTCGATGCGGCCAAGGATGCGCGCGCCGACGCGCCTGCCACGCGCTTCAGGCAAAGTGAACATACGCTTGACCTCGCCGAGGCCGTCTTCATGCGTCTTCAAGGCCCCCATGCCAACCGGACGGCCGGAGGAGTCGCGGGCGACGAAGAGCGTCACGGCCGGCTCGGCCATCTGCTCGACGGTCAACTGAAACTGGAACTCGCGCGGGGTCAGCGGGATCATGGTCTCGTTCAGCGCGGCCACCATGGCGCGCACGTCGTCCTGCAACGGCGTCTCGATGCGGATTTCAAGATCGTCCATCTCCATGCGCCTGCCGCAATGCCTTACTCGACCACCTTGGGGACGAGGAAAAAGTTCTCGTCGGTCGCCGGCGCATTGGCGACGATGTCGGCCGCCTTGTCGCCGTCGGTCACCACGTCCTCGCGCTTCTTCATCGCCATCGGCGTCACCGAGGTCATCGGCTCGACGCCCGTCACGTCGACCTCGTTCAGTTGCTCGACGAAGCCCAGAATGGCGTTCAGTTCACCGGTCATGCGCTCGGCGTCCTCCTCGCTCACGGCGATGCGGGCGAGGTGCGCGACGCGCTTCACGGTCTTGGTGTCGACGGACATGGCATGGCCCCGGAAAATGACTGGAAAAAAGCCTGGCAGCGCTATAGCGGCGAGGCGCGGCGGGCGCAACCGCGCCACGACTCCATGCCGCGGAGTGGCGCCTCACCGGCTGCGTGTCAGATCGTGACAGCCTGGCCGATTTGCGGCAATTCCACCTTTGCGCCTGAATCCTTCATGCCGGCGACGAATTTGTCGGCGCTCTGGTCGATGATCGGAAAAGTCCCGAAATGGCAGGGCACGACGGTCTCGAAGTTGAAGAAGCGCCGGCAGGCGAGCGCCGCCACAGCCCCGCCCATGGTGAAGCGGTCGCCGATCGGCACGATGCCGATCTTCGGCTGGTGCAGCTCCTCGATCAGTGCCATGTCGGAGAAGATATCGGTGTCGCCCATGTGATAGAGCGTCTCGTCCTCCGGGAAATGCAGGACCAGTCCGCCCGGATTGCCGAGATAGGTGTTCGAGCCGCCCTCGCCCTGCGACGACGAGGAATGGAGCGCCTGCACGAAGGTCGTGGTGAAGCCGCCGCAATCGACCGTGCCACCGATGTTGCCCGGATTGATCTTCTTGTCGCTGACGCCCTTGCCGACGAGGAACATGCACACTTCGAAATTGGCGACCAGCATGGCGCCGCTCTTGTTCAGCACCTCCACCGCGCCGCTGATATGGTCGTCATGACCGTGGGTGAGCAGGACGTGGGTGACGCCTTCGGCCGGCCCTTCCCAGCCGCCGCTCCAGGACGGATTGCCGATCAGGAACGGATCGATCAGGATCGTCGCCCCGCCGGCCTCGATGCGGAAGGCGGAATGGCCGTACCATGTCAGTTTCATCGTCGCGCAACTCCTCGATTTCTGCTCGCGACAAGGATAGAACGCGGGCACCTCAAGTCAAAGGAAAGCCGCCATTTCCAGAAACGTCGTCGCCATAGAGGACCTGCCGGCGCTGCTGGCGTCCGGCCGTCCGCTCGCCGCGCTCGACCTCGGCGACAAGACGATCGGCGTGGCGGTCTCGGATCGCGGGCTGGCTTTCGCCCATCCGCGGCCCGTCATCATGCGGCGCAAGTTCTCGCTGGACGCGGCCGGGCTTCTTGCACTTCTCGAAAAGGAAAATGCCGGCGCGGCGGTGATCGGCCTGCCGATCAACATGGACGGCTCGGAAGGACCGCGGGCGCAGAAGTCGCGCGCCTTCGTGCGCAACATGGCGCAGCTTTCAAGCCTTCCCTTCGCCTTCTGGGACGAAAGGCTTTCGACCGTGGCGGCGGAGCGGACCCTGATCGAGATGGATTTTTCGAGGCGCAAGCGGGCCGGCAAGATCGATTCGGCCGCCGCGGCCTTCATTCTGCAGGGAGTTCTGGACCGGCTTCGCGCGATCGGCTCGTCATCGCCGGGTCGGCCGGACGCAGGCGGTTGATCCATCCGGCGATCTGGCGCCGCCGCCGCCACGCCACGATCGCGGCCACCAGGAACGAATCGAAGACGCAGGCCTTGGCCACCATGCCGGGGATGATGGCGGGATCGATTCCCAGCATCTCGCCGTAAAGCTGGAAGACCAGGTCATGCAGCGGGCGGCTGAGCATGACGTAGCCGAAATTCATGTCGTTGAGCGACAGGAAGTACCAGCCCCAGAACAGCACGAGCGGTGCGACCCAGAGAGCGAGCAGCGTTCGCATCAGCGGCCCTTTCCGAGGCCCGGCCGGCCGGAAATGCGGCCGAGCAGCGCCGTGTTCGCCGCCGACCGCGCCATGCCCCTGATGTCGGCCGCCGCTGCGGTCGGCGCCGGCTCCCGGCGCAGCGCGAACCAGCGTTCGCCGAGCACGGCCAGGTAACAGGCGAGCAGCGCGGGGAAATAGACGACAACGCCGGGAAGCGCCCTGGCGCCTTTCATGGCGCAGACCAGGGCCATCGCCGAAAAGACCGCACAGGCCGCGACGAACGCGATCCGGGTGATGTCCAGTCCCGAGCCGTCACCGTTCCCGGCTCCCAGGCAAGCCTCGATGAGCGCCCACAGGAAGAGAACGGCGATCATGGCAAAGCCGAGAGCCAATGCGCCCGCACCGACGTTTTCGGGCAGCAGTCCTGACAGGCCGTTTGCCCCAAGCATGCGCAAGGCCGCCTCGACGCCGTCGTCGATGCAAAGATAGGCCAGCAGGGCAAAGAACAGCGCCCAATGCAGAGCCAGGAACGAGGTCATCAGGTGGCGCATGGCGGTCCTGTTACGGTAACCATGACAGTGGGCTTTGGTGCCACCGGCCGCAATATAAACCATTCGTTAAGGTTAACGATCGTCCACAGCCCGCCTCGACACGAGGGGAAACTGCCCAAAGGTGCTCCGCCGCCGGCGCTTTACAATCGTCCCTGCCCTGATATGGCTCCGCAGAGGTCGGGACCTGCCCGATGAATCAATCGGGCAGCCATGCAAGCGACATTCGACAGCCTTGTGCCGATCTTCCTGCTGATCCTGTGCGGTAACGTCCTGCGCTGGTTGGGCGCGACCGACGACGCCGGCTGGGATAGCGTCAACAAGCTCTGCTACTGGTTTTTCTACCCTGCGCTGATCTTCGTGACGATCCTCGACGCGGATTTCGGCAGCATCGAGCTGGGGCCGCTGATGGTGGCCCTGGCCCTCGCCCTGCCGCTGATGTTCGTACTCGTGCTCGCCCTGTGGCCGCCGCTCAGGAATGCCCGGCTGGTCCGGCATAGCGAGTTCTCGTCCGTCTTCCAGACGTCGATCCGCTGGAACGGATTCATGGCTCTGGCCATCGCCCAGAAGCTGTTCGCGCCCGCCGGAATGGCGGTTGTCGCGCTGGTCATGGCCGTCATCATCCTGCCGATCAACCTGATGACGGTCTATGTCGTCACCCGCTTCGCCGACCGCGGCGCGGACTGGTCGGCATCGGCGCGGGGCTGCGACTGGCCAATCTCGTACGCCTGCGCGTCGCCGTCCTCATTCCGGTGATCGTCAAGCTGCTCGTGTTTCCGGCCGTGTTTCTCGCCGTCGCCATGATCGTCGGGGTGACCGGCGAGCCGGTTCTCTATCTTGTGCTATGCGGCGCCATGCCGACGGCGATGAACGGATACGTTCTCGCCAAGCAGATGGGCGGCGATGCCGACCTTTACGCGACAGTCACGACCTTGCAGACGCTGATGTCGTTCGCCACCATCCCGCTCGCGCTACTCGTCGCCGGTCAGTTCGCCGGCGGATAGAGCGTGTCGATGATGAGGCGTGCATCGTGGCGCGCGTCCATCATGCCGTAGGTCGTACGCCACTGTCCGGCCAGCCGCGTCTCCACGAACGCATCGGCGATCCGCCCTGCCCCCATGCGCCGCAACTCGGCGGCGGCGGCGGCCAGCGCCAGTTGCTCGGTCAACAGCCGCGCCGACCCTTCGTCGGACGCGGCGACCTGCATGGCGGCCTTGAGCACGCCGACCGTGCCGCGGCCGGAGTCCCCGAGGTCGCGATCGATGCCGGCGAGCACGTCCTCGAACAGGTTCGGCGCGCGCGACAATACGCGAATCACATCGAGCGCCATGACATTGCCCGACCCTTCCCAGATCGCGTTGACGGGCGCCTCGCGATAGTAGCGCGCCAGCGGCGCTTCCTCGACGTAGCCGTTGCCCCCGAGGCACTCCATCGCCTCGTAAAGCAGCGCCGGGGCGATCTTGCACACCCAGTATTTCACCACCGGCGTCATGACGCGCGCGAAGGCCGCCTCGCCCCGATCGCTGGCCGCCTCGTCGAAGGAGCGTGCCAGCCGGAACGACAGGGCCGTGGCGGCCGCCACGTCCAACGCCATGTCGGCCAGCACGCGCTGCATCAGCGGTTGCTCCGCCAGATCGGCGCCGAACACTTTGCGGTGGCGGGTATGATGGACGGCCTCGGCCAAGCCTGCGCGCATGAGCGCAGATGAGGCGACGGCGCAGTCGAGGCGCGTCAGCGTCACCATGTCCATGATGGTCTTGACCCCGCCGCCCGGCTCTCCGACCATTTCGCCGATCGCCCCGTCGAACTCGACCTCGGAGGAAGCGTTGGAGCGGTTTCCGAGCTTGTCCTTCAGGCGCTGGAAACGGAAGCCGTTGCCGGAGCTGTCGCCGAGGATGCGCGGCACCAGGAAACAGGAGAGCCCTTCCGGTGCCTGCCCCAGCACCAGGAAGGCGTCCGACATCGGCGCCGACATGAACCATTTGTGACCGGTCAGGCGATAGAAACCGCTCGACCCGGCACGCTCGGCCTTCGTCGTGTTGGCGCGTACGTCGGTGCCGCCCTGTTTCTCGGTCATGCCCATGCCGAGCGTCAGCCCAGTCTTCTCGACCGGCGGCTTTTGTGACTGGTCGTATTTGCGCGTCGTCACGCGCGGCGCCCATTCGCGAAACAGCTTCGGGTTCGCCATCAGCGCGGCCAGCGAGGCGCTGGTCATAGTGACCGGGCACAGATGCCCCGTCTCGAGCTGCGCGGTGAGGAAGAAGCGGGCCGCCCGCACCTGATGGCGGCGGCCGATCTCGGCGTCGCCGTTTTCCCATACGGAGGAATGCAGTCCCATCGCCACCGAGCGGCGCATCAGCGCATGGTAGGCGGGATGGTACTCGACGAGATCGAGGCGCCGGCCCTGCCTGTCGAACGTCCTGAGCTTCGGCGTTTCGGTGTTGGCGAGACGGGCAAGATCCTGCGCCTCCTGCGTCAGCACGAATCGGCCGAGGCCGTCGAGTTCCTTGCGCACCGGGCTCGAAAAGCGCTCGGCGATCTGGATCAGCAGCGGATCGCTGCGCCAGGCGTTGCCGCCGGTCAGCGGGGGCGATTGGTTCAGCACCTCTTCGGTCACGCGCACTTCCTGTTCCTGATGGCACCGCTCCGAATCCGGCGCCTCGCGCGGCTTTATAGACCAAGCGTCGTCGCGAAAATACCGGGGAGAAGCATGATGCTGCGCCTTGCGGTGCGGCGGCCTGCATCCTATAGCAGCGCCTTGAGATGACCGACGCCACCGCTCTGCCGCTCTTTCCCCACCGCCACCTGCTCGGCATCGGCCCCCTTTCTCCCGACGATATCGAGCTTCTGTTGGACCGGGCGGACCGTGCCGTCGCGATCTCGCGGCAGTCGGAAAAGAAGACATCGACGCTGCGCGGCCGCACCCAGATCAATCTCTTCTATGAAGCCTCGACGCGCACGCAGTCCTCGTTCGAGCTGGCGGGCAAGCGCCTCGGCGCCGACGTGATGAACATGTCGGTGGCCAGTTCCTCGGTGAAGAAGGGCGAGACGCTGATCGACACCGCGATCACGCTGAACGCCATGCGGCCGGATATCCTCATCATCCGTCATCAGTCGGCGGGCGCGGCGTCGCTGCTTGCCCAGAAGGTCGGCTGCTCGGTCGTCAATGCCGGCGACGGCACCCACGAGCACCCGACGCAGGCGCTGCTCGACGCGCTGACGATCCGCCGCGCCAAAGGGCCGCTGTCGAAGCTGATCGTGGCGATCTGCGGCGACATCCTGCATTCGCGCGTGGCGCGCTCCAACATCATCCTGCTCAATGCGCTCGGTGCGCAGGTGCGCGTCGTCGCCCCCTCCACGCTTCTGCCTTCGGGAATCGAGCGTATGGGCGTCATCGTCCACCGCAGCATGACCGAAGGCCTGAAGGATGCCGACGTCGTCATGATGCTGCGCCTGCAGCGTGAGCGCATGGAGGGCGCCTTCGTGCCCTCGGTGCGCGAATATTTCCGCTATTATGGGCTCGATGCCGAAAAGCTGAAGGCGGCGAAGCCGGACGCGCTGGTCATGCACCCCGGACCGATGAACCGGGGCGTCGAGATTGCCTCGGAGATCGCCGACGGACCGCAAAGCGTCATCCAGGAGCAGGTCGAAATGGGCGTCGCCGTGCGCATGGCGGTGATGGAAGCGCTGCTCGACCCCCGGCGAAACGACGGGGGTGCGCAATGATGTCCGCTGGCAGCGCACCCCCACCCCTGACCCCTCCCCACAAGGGGGAGGGAGACACTGGCACCGCCGTTTCGTCCAGATCACCAACGCTCGCGCATCGTGGCGTCACCGCAGAATCCCCCTCCCCCTTGTGGGGAGGGGTTAGGGGTGGGGGTGAGCCGGTATGACGATCACTGTCTTCTCCCACGCCCGCATCGTCGATCCCTCACGCGGCATCGATGAAATCGGCACGGTCGTCGTCGAGGGCAAGAAGATCGCCGCCGCCGGCAAATCCGCCCTTAACCAGGGCACTCCCGAAGGCGCGACCGTCATCGACTGCACCGGCAGGACGATCATGCCGGGGCTGGTCGACAGCCGGGTCTTCATCGGCGAGCCAGGCGCCGAGCATCGCGAGACCATCGCTTCCGCCAGCGTAGCGGCCGCCGCAGGCGGCGTCACCTCCATCATCATGATGCCCGACACCGACCCGGTGATCGACGACGTGGCGCTGGTCGAGTTCGTGCTGCGCACGGCCCGCGATACGGCGGCTGTCAACGTCTTTCCGGCCGCCGCCATCACGCGCGGGCTGGCGGGAAAGGAGATGACCGAATTCGGCCTGATGCGCGAGGCAGGCGCGGTTGCCTTCACCGACGGAAGGCATACGGTTTCCAGTTCGCTGGTGATGCGCCGGGCGCTCACCTATGCCCGCGATTTCGGCGCGGTGGTCGCGCATGAGACGCAGGATGCGAGCCTCGCCTCCGCCGGCGTCATGAACGAAGGGCTCTATGCGAGCTGGCTCGGCCTGCCGGGCATTCCGCGCGAGGCCGAGTTGATCCCCCTTGAGCGAGATCTCGCCTTGGCGCGGCTGACGCGCGGCGCCTACCACGCCGCCAAGATATCGACGGCCATGTCCGCCGACGCGATCCGCCGCGCCAAGGCGGACGGCGCATCCGTGACGGCCGGAATCGCGATCCACAATCTCGCGCTCAACGAGAACGACGTCGGCGAATACCGAACCTTCTTCCGCCTGATGCCGCCGCTGCGCGGCGAGGAGGATCGTCTCGCGATGGTCGAAGCGCTGAAGGACGGCACGATCGATCTGATCGCTTCCTCGCACGATCCGCAGGATGTCGACACCAAGCGCCTGCCTTTCGCCGACGCCGCGGCTGGTGCTGTCGGGGTGGAGACGCTGCTTTCGGTGGCGCTGCGCCTCCATCACAATGGCGACCTGCCGCTTTCCCGGCTGGTGGAAGTCCTGTCGACCGCCCCTGCCCGGCTGTTCGGCCTGCCCGGCGGCACGCTCAAGCCCGGCGCGCCTGCCGATCTCGTCGTCGTCGATCTGGACGAGCCGTGGATCGTCAGCGAAGCGGGCATTCGCTCGCGCTCGAAGAACACCTGCTTCGAGGGCGCCAGGCTGCAAGGCAGGGTCTTGCAAACCGTGGTTGCGGGCCGCACAGTATTCACGGCCTAGCGGACAGCAGATCCGAGGGTCGCATCGGGGGAACAATGTCCTTCTATTCCGTTCTCGCTCTCGTGGCAGGCTATTTGTGCGGTTCCGTTCCTTTCGGCCTGCTGCTGACGCGCGCGGCCGGGCTGGGTGACGTGCGCGCCATCGGCTCGGGCAATATCGGCGCCACCAATGTGCTGCGCACCGGCAACAAGGGCCTTGCCGCCGCGACGTTGGTGCTGGATGCGCTCAAGGGCACGGTCCCGGCCCTGCTCGCGCTCCACTATGGGCCGGTCGCTGGCGCCGTCGCCGGGTTCGGGGCCTTCCTCGGCCATATTTATCCCGTCTGGCTGGGCTTCAAGGGCGGCAAGGGCGTCGCCACCTATCTCGGCGTGCTGATCGGCCTGGCCTGGAAGGTCGCGCTGCTTTTCGCGGCGGTCTGGCTCGTGATGGCACTCCTCTTCCGCTATTCCTCGCTTTCGGCGCTGGTTGCCTGCGTTGTCGTGCCGGTCGCTCTCTACCTGCTCGGCCAACCCGCATTCGCGCTTGCCTTCCTCGTCATGAGCGCCCTTATCTTCTACAAGCACCGGGCCAACATCGAGCGGTTGATGGCGGGAACCGAAAGCAGGATCGGGGCCGGCAAGTGAACGACGGCGCCGGTCCCCGCCTCAGCGACCGGCAGCGCCTGAACTGGTTGAGGCTGATCCGCACGCCGAATGTCGGCCCGGCCTCCTTTCGCGACCTCGTCAATCGTTTCGGCTCTGCGGAAACCGCCCTGCAGATGCTGCCCGAACTGATGCTGTCGGGCGGCGCCAGCCGCGTCGTGCGCATTCCCTCGGTTGACGAGGCGGAAGTCGAACTGGAGGCGGCACGCAAGGCCGGCGCGCGCTTCGTCGCCATCGGCGAGCCCGACTATCCGGCCGTCCTGAAGACCATTCCGCATCCGCCACCCTTGCTCGCCATACGCGGCGGCGGCGTCTTTGCGCTGCCGTCCGTCGCGATCGTAGGCGCGCGCAATGCGTCTCTCGCCGGCGTCAGGATGGCGCGCACGCTGGCCGCCGAGCTCGGCGACGAAGGTTATGCCGTCGTTTCGGGCCTGGCGCGCGGCATCGACACGGCCGCGCATCAGGGCAGCCTTGCGACCGGCACGATCGGCGTGCTGGCCGGTGGGCTCGACCGCCCCTATCCGCCGGAAAATATAGGATTGTGCGAAGAAATCGCCGATCGGGGCGGCGCGATCGTCTCGGAAATGCCGTTCGGCTGGCAGCCGCGCGCGCAGGATTTTCCGCGCCGCAACAGGCTGGTCGCGGGCCTGGCGCTCGGTCTGGTCGTGGTCGAGGCGGCGAAACGCTCCGGCTCGCTGATCAGCGCGCGGCTGGCCGGGGAAATGGGTCGGCTGGTTTTCGCCGTGCCCGGTTCGCCGCTCGACCCGCGCGCCGGCGGAGCGAACGGATTGCTGAAGGACGGCGCGATTCTGGTGACCGAGGCCGCAGACGTTCTCACCGCCCTTTCGCCGCTCAAGGGAAATCCCGGCACTTCCGGCAACGCTCTGGAAGAGCCTCCGGATTTTTCGGCCGTGCCACCGCCGCGTGACGATGAGCGTGACCGCATCGTAGAAGCGCTGGGGCCTGTGCCGACCGACGTGGACGCGATCATCCGGCACACCGGACTGCATCCGGCGCAGGTTTTCATGGTGCTTCTGGAACTGGATCTCGCCGGGCGGATCGAGCGTCACGCCGGCGGCCGGGTCTCGCTGCTTTTTCCAGATTGATTGGTGAGCCGGGAGGGGATCGAACCCTCGACCACATGATTAAAAGTCACGTGCTCTACCGCTGAGCTACCGGCCCGCCTGACAGCTTCGCAACCAGCGCCCGGAAAACCGGCGATGCTGTCGAAGCGGCAGGACATTTCGTCGGCAGCGCAGAGACGCAACCAACGGATTCCGGCAGCGGCGAGCCACCCCCGAAAGTGCGGCGGACCATAGGGAGAGTGCCTGGCACGGTCAACCGGAAAAAACGGCTGCCACGAGAGCGATCGAACTCAAAAATCTATAGCGGATCGCCGCCGGAATTCTTGTTTTCTAAACCTAAATATCGATCGGTTGAATACGGAACTTTTGGCGGCGTTGATCATTCTGTTAAAAAGGGACGCGAACCCTCAAGGAGACCATGATGAAGAAGTTTGTTTCCGGCATTCTGGCAGCTGCCCTGGCAACGTCGCTTGCCGCTACCGCTGTCATCCCGGCCAATGCAGCGCCTGTCTTCCTGCCCAAGGTCGCTTCGGCGTCCACCGATGTCCAGCAGGTCGCCTGGCGCGGCCATAACCGCGTCTATGTCCGGCGCGGCCATCACTATTGGCGCGGCCATCGGGGCTATCGCCACTACCGGCACGGCTACAAGCGTCACGGCGATTTCTGGTTCCCGCTTGCGGCCTTCGCCACCGGTGCCATCATCAGCGGCGCGATCGCCAACGACAGGCCGGCCTACGGCAGCTCGCACGAACAGCGCTGTTATGCCCGTTACCGGTCCTATCGCGCCTATGACAACACCTACCAGCCGTATAACGGCCCCCGGCGTCAGTGCACTCTCTGACGTCGCCGCTAACGGCTTGAGGTTATCTTATCGACAGGAGCCCGCGCACAGGCGCGGGCTCACTTCGTCGACAGGGTACGCCTGACCGCATCGCGCCAGCCTTTCAGCCGAACCGAGCGTGTCTTTTCGTCCATTTCCGGTTCGAACCTTCGGTCCAGCGCCCACGCTTTCGCAAAGGCCGCTTCCTTCGGCCACACGCCTGCCTTCGATCCGGCCAGCCAAGCGGCGCCCAGTGCGGTCGTCTCCAATATGGTCGGACGATCCACCGGCGCGTCGAGAATGTCGGCTAGGCATTGCATGGTCCAGTCCGAGGCCACCATGCCGCCGTCGACCCTCAGGACCGTCTTGCCGGAGCCGCTCTTCCAGTCCTTCTTCATCGCGTCGAGCAGGTCGCGCGTCTGATAGGCGACCGATTCCAACGCCGCCCGCGCGAACTCGGCGGGGCCGGAATTGCGCGTCAGCCCGAAGATCGCGCCGCGCGCCTCGGCATCCCAATGCGGCGCGCCGAGGCCGACGAAGGCCGGCACCAGATAGACGCTCTGGGTCGGGTCGGCTTTCGCCGCCAACTCACCGCTGTGGGCAGCCTTGGCAATCATCTTCGCGCCGTCGCGCAGCCATTGGACGGCGGCGCCGGCAATGAAGATCGAGCCTTCCAGCGCATAGGTCGTCTTGCCGTTCAGGCGGTAGGCGATCGTCGTCAGCAGCCTGTTTTTCGACCTGACCATATCCGCGCCGGTGTTGAGCAGCGCAAAGCAGCCGGTCCCGTAGGTGGATTTCAGCATGCCCGGCTTGAAGCAGGCCTGGCCGATTGTCGCGGCCTGCTGGTCGCCGGCGACGCCGAGGATTTTCAGCTCGGCGCCGAACAGCTTTTTGTCCGTGATTCCAAAATCGTCGGCGCAGTCCTTCACTTCCGGCAGAAGCATTTTTGGCACGCCCAGAATGCCCAGCAATTCGTCATCCCAGCGATTTTCACCGATGTTGTAGAGCAGCGTGCGCGAGGCGTTGGTCGCATCCGTCGCATGCACCTTGCCGCTGGTCAGCCGCCAGATCAGGAAACTGTCGATCGTGCCGGCCAGCAATTCGCCGCGCTCGGCGCGCCTGCGCGCACCCTTCACCTTGTCCAGCATCCAGGCGATCTTTGTGCCAGAGAAATAGGGATCGAGCAGAAGACCGGTCTTTTTCGTGAATTTCGGCTCCAGCCCCCGCTTCTTCAGCTTCGCGCACAGCGGCGCGGTGCGCCGGTCCTGCCAGACGATCGCGTTGTGGATCGGCTTGCCGGTCGCCTTGTCCCAGATGACGACGGTCTCGCGCTGGTTGGTGATGCCGACCGCATCGATGTCGCCCGCCGCAAGTCCGGCTGTCTTCAGCGCGGTCTTCACGGCCCAGACGACGCTCTCCCAGATTTCCTCGGGATCGTGCTCGACCCAGCCCGAGGCCGGATAATGCTGTGCGAATTCGTTCTGGCCGACGCCCGCGATCTTCATGGCGCCGTCGAAGACGATGGCGCGGCTCGACGTGGTGCCCTGGTCGATGGCGAGAATATTTCCGGTCATGACCTCTCCTCCAGACCGCAAACGAAGGGAGACGGCTTGCCGCCGTCTCCCCCGCATTCAAGAGGCGGGCGCGAACGCCCGCATCCCGGTTACTGTTCCTGCCAGCTCTTCACCAGTTCGTCGTAGTCGACGGTGACGGGCTTTTCCTTCTCGTTCTCGATCTTGAGCTGCGGCGCGAGGTTGCCCTTCTTGACGGCGTCGTCATGCCAGTACTGAAGGTCGTGCTCTTCCGCGAGCTTCGGACCGATGTCGCCCTGCACGCCCGACTTCTCGATGCGGGCCATGACCTTCTCCTGCTCGGCGCAGAGCGAGTCCATGGCCTGCTGGGCCGTCTTGGCGCCCGAAGAGGCATCGCCGATGGCCTGCCACCAGAGCTGGGCCAGCTTCGGATAATCCGGCACGTTGGTGCCGGTCGGCGACCACTGTACGCGGGCCGGCGAGCGATAGAACTCGATCAGGCCGCCGAGCTTGGGCGCGCGTTCGGTGAAGCTCTTGTCGTGGATGGTGGAGTCGCGGATGAAGGTGAGGCCGACATGGCTCTTCTTCACGTCCACGGTCTTGGAGGTGACGAACTGCGCGTAGAGCCAGGCGGCCTTGGCGCGGTCGTCGGGCGTCGACTTCATCAGCGTCCACGAGCCGACGTCCTGGTAGCCGAGCTTCATGCCGTCCTTCCAGTAAACGCCGTGCGGCGACGGCGCCATGCGCCACTTGGGCGTGCCGTCGTCGTTCATCACCGGCAGGCCGGGCTTGACCATATCGGCGGTGAAGGCGGTGTACCAGAAGATCTGCTGGGCGATGTTGCCCTGCGCAGGCACCGGGCCGCTCTCGGAGAAGGTCATGCCCTGCGCCTCGGCGGGAGCATAGGCCTTGATCCAGTCGAGGTATTTCTGGATCGAATAAACCGCCGCCGGGCCGTTGGTGTCGCCGCCGCGGGCCACGCAGGAACCGACGGGACGCGAGTTCTCGTCGACCTTGATGCCCCATTCGTCGACCGGCAGACCGTTCGGGATGCCCTTATCGCCGTTGCCGGCCATCGACAGCCAGGCGTCGGTGAAGCGCCAGCCGAGCGACGGGTCCTTCTTGCCGTAGTCCATGTGGCCATAGACCTTCTTGCCGTCTTCCTCGCGGCCGGTGAAGAACTCGGCGATGTCCTCATAGGCCGACCAGTTGACCGGAACGCCGAGATCGTAGCCGTATTTCGCCTTGAAGTCGGCCTTGTTCTTCGGGTCGTTGAACCAGTCGTAGCGGAACCAGTAAAGGTTCGCGAACTGCTGGTCGGGAAGCTGGTAGAGCTTCTTGTCCGGCGCGGTGGTGAAGGACGTGCCGATGAAGTCCTTCAGGTCGAGGCCGGGGTTGGTGACGTCCTTGCCTTCGTTGGCCATGAAGTCCGTCAGGTTGCGCACCTGCTTGTAGCGCCAGTGCGTGCCGATCAGGTCGGAATCGTTGACCCAGCCGTCATAGAGGTTCTGGCCGGTCTGCATCTGGGTCTGGATCTTCTCGACCACGTCGCCCTCCTGCAGGAGGTCGTGGGTGACATGAATGCCGGTGATCGCCGAGAACGCCGGCGCCAGCACCTTCGACTCGTATTCGTGAGTCGTCAGCGTTTCCGACACCACCTTGATGTCCATGCCCTGGAAAGGCTTGGCGGCGTCGATGAACCACTGCATCTCTTTTTCTTGATCGGCGCGTGAAAGCGTCGACAAGTCACCGATTTCCTTATCCAAAAAGGCTTTCGCCTCGTCCATGCCGGCGTAGGCGTTGCTGGCTCCGAACAATAGCAAGAGAGCCGTCGTCGATGTTAGAACGTGCCGTCGCATTAGTCTCCTCCACAAGGTTTCAAGTGCGATACCGGGGCGGCGGCCTGCATGCCGTCGCTCCGACTGTTTCTCCCCCTAAACGTAGCGGAACACCCCTACGGCGTAGACCACGGAGAGAGCGAGAGCCCACCACAGGTTGGGTCCGACGAGACCCAGCCAAGCGAGATGGATGAAGGCGCTGCCAAGCAGCGATATGAACAGACGGTCGCCACGCGTCGTCTCGAAGCGCAGCAGGCCGACGCGCGGATTGCCGCCGGGCGAGGCGTACTCCCACACCGCCATCAGCGACAGGATAAATGCGATGGTGAGAAAGAACATCGCCGTCGGGAAGGTCCAGGCCATCCAGCCCCCGGAGACCAGAGGCGCGAAGACGTCGCGCACGCCGTCCTTGACGGGCAGCGCGAGATAGAGCGCGCCCGACGCGGCGAGATAGATCGCGACGACGACGAGAAGCGGCATGAACCAGTTGCGCGTGGCGGTCATCAAACCCTCCCCAGGGCGAAGCCCTTGGCGATGTAGTTGCGCACGAACCAGATCACCAGCGCGCCGGGGATCAACGTCAGCACGCCGGCGGCGGCGAGCAGGCCCCAGTCCATGCCGGCGGCTGAGACGGTGCGGGTCATCACTGCGGCGATCGGCTTGGCGTCGGTGGTGGTCAGCGTGCGCGCGAGCAGCAATTCCACCCAGGAGAACATGAAGCAGAAGAAGGCAGCCACGCCGATGCCGCTCGCGATCAGCGGCATGAAGATCTTTATGAAGAAGCGCGGGAACGAATAGCCGTCGATATAGGCGGTCTCGTCGATCTCTTTCGGCACGCCGGACATGAAGCCTTCAAGGATCCACACCGCCAGCGGCACGTTGAACAGGCAGTGCGCCAGCGCCACCGCCCAATAGGTGTCGATCAGGCCGAAGGCCGAATAGAGCTGGAAGAAGGGCAGCGCGAACACCGCCGGCGGCGCCATGCGGTTGGTCAGCAGCCAGAAGAACAGGTGCTTGTCGCCGAGAAAGCGATAGCGCGAAAAGGCATAGGCCGCCGGCAGCGCTACCGCGACCGAAATCACCATGTTCAGAACGACATAGCTGATTGAGTTGATGTAACCCGAATACCACGACGGATCGGTGAAGATGATGTGGTAGTTCCTCAGCGTCGGCGCATGAGGATAGAGCGTGAGCGAGGTCACGATCTCCCGGTTGGTCTTGAAGCTCATGTTGACGAGCCAGTAGATCGGCACCAGCAGGAAGACGATGTAGAGCGTCGGCACCAGCCACCACCAACGGGGCTCGTCGCCGCGCCGGCGCATGCGTCGCGCCAGGCGCTCCCGGGTCGCGGCGTCGACCGTCGTGGCGTCGTCTTCGCCCATCGCCTGCCGCGTTCTCTCGTTGACTTCGGTCATGGCTCAGCGCTTCGCGTCGTAGTTGGTCATGACCGTGTAGAACGCCCATGACAGCAGGAGGATGATGAGGAAGTAGACCAGCGACATCGCGGCGGCCTGCCCGAGGTTGAATTCGCCGAGCGCCATCTTGACGAGGTCGATCGACAGGAAGGTGGTCGAGTTGCCGGGGCCGCCGCCGGTCAGCACGAAGGGCTCGGTGTAGATCATGAAGGAATCCATGAAGCGCAGCAGCACGGCGATCAAAAGCACGCGCTGCATCTTCGGCAACTGGATGTAGCGGAACACCGCCCAGCGCGACGCGCCGTCGATCTTGGCCGCCTGATAGAAGGCGTCGGGAATGGAGACCAGCCCGGCATAGCAGAGCAGCACGATCAGGCTCGTCCAGTGCCAGACGTCCATGATGACGACCGTGACCCAGGCGTCGAACGGATCCTGCACGTAGTTGTAGTCGATGCCGAGCGCGTTGAGATAATAGCCGAACAGGCCGATGTCGCTGCGCCCGAACACCTGCCAGATCGTGCCGACCACGTTCCACGGCACCAGGAGCGGCAGCGCCATCAGCACCAGGCAGACAGGGACGCCCCAGCCGCTGCGCGGCATGTTGAGCGCGATGAAGATGCCGAGCGGCACCTCGATGGCCAGGATGACGCCTGAGAAGATCAGGTTGCGGAACATCGATTCCCAGAAGCGGTTCGACGCCAGCAGTTCCTGATACCAGTCGACGCCGTTCCAGAAGAACTGGTTGTTGCCGAACGTGTCCTGTACCGAATAATTCACCACCGTCATCAGCGGGATGACAGCCGAGAACGCCACCAGCACGAGAACCGGCAGCACGAGGAACCAGGCTTTGTTGTTCCAGGTCTTTTCCACGGTCAGCCTCCCACCCCGGCACGCCCCTTCTCGACGCGCCCCATCTCGACCAGCCACGAATCGGCGTAGATGTTGATGCCGGCGGGGTCGAAGCTCAGTTTCGGCTCGGCGGGTATCTCTTCGTCCTCGCCGACGATCGCCGCCACGTCGCGTCCTTCGAGGCTTGCCCGCACCACCTTGTGGCGGCCGACGTCCTCGACCTTGGATACCGAAACCGGCATCCCTTCGCGGCCCACGCGCACATATTCGGGACGAATGCCGAGTTCCATGGCGCCGCCCTTGCTCTCGGGCGTGCCCGGCAGCTCGATCGACTGCGACCCGAGCTTCGCCCGGCGGCCATCGACCGAGACCGGCAGGAAATTCATGCCCGGCGAGCCGATGAAATAGCCGACGAAGGTATGCTTCGGCCGCTCGAACAGTTCGGCCGGCGTGCCGATCTGGACGATGCCGCCGTCATACATGACCACCACCTGATCGGCGAAGGTGAGCGCCTCGGTCTGGTCATGGGTGACGTAGACCATGGTGTAGCCGAAGCGGCGGTGGAGCTGCTTCAACTGCGAGCGCAGCACCCATTTCATGTGCGGGTCGATGACGGTGAGCGGCTCGTCGAACAAGACGGCATTGACATCGGAGCGCACCAGGCCGCGACCGAGCGAGATCTTCTGCTTCTGATCGGCGGTAAGCCCCCTCGCCTTGCGTTTGGCCCAATCCGCCAGGTCGATCATGTCAAGCGTCTCGCGCACGCGGCGATCGACCGCATCGGCCGGCACGCCGCGATTGCGCAGCGGGAAGGCCAGATTATCGTAGACGGTCATCGTGTCGTAGATGACCGGGAACTGGAAGACCTGCGCGATGTTGCGCTCTTGCGTGGACAGGCCGGTCACATCCCTGCCGTCGAACAGCAGGCTGCCGTGCGAGGGCTTGAGCAGGCCCGATATGATGTTGAGCAGGGTGGTCTTGCCGCAGCCCGAAGGGCCGAGCAGCGCGTAGGCGCCGCCGTCCTGGAACGTATGGTCGACTTCCCTGAGCGCGAAATCGGACTCCTTCGACGGGTCGGGAAGATAGGAATGGCGGATGTGGTTGAGGTCTATGCGGGCCATCTTTCGCTCCTCACGCCGCCATCTTGCGAGTGGCCGCCATCGAGCGCCCCTGCTCGTCGAAAACCATGAGATGACGGGGGTCGATGAACACCTCCACCTCCTCGTCGGGCGCGAACTCGCGGATGCCTTGTGCCAGCATCACCCAGCGCGCGTCGGCGAAGTGCAGATGCACAAAGCTTTCGGAGCCGGTGATCTCGGTGATCAACACCTTGGCGCGAACCGGAACCGCCGCCGCATTGGGTCGTTCGAGGGACAGATGATGCGGCTGGAAGCCGATCGTGTAGCTTGCATCGGCAATGCCGGCCAGATCGGCGGGCACCGGCAGGTCCACCCCGCCGTCCAGGCGGAAATTACCGCCGGATTTGCGCAGCACGATCGTGTTGAGCGGCGGATCGGCGAAGGTCTTCGCAGTGACGATATCGACCGGCCTGCGGAACACCTCGACCGTCGGGCCGAACTGCGTCACCCGTCCTTCGCTCAGCGTCGCCGTGTTGCCGCCGAGCAGCAGCGCCTCGTGCGGCTCGGTCGTGGCATAGACGAAGATAGTGCCCGACTCGGCGAAGATTTTCGGCAGTTCCTCGCGCAGTTCCTCGCGCAGCTTGTAGTCGAGATTGGCCAGCGGCTCGTCCAGCAGCACGAGGCTGGCGTTCTTGACGATGGCGCGCGCCAGCGCCGTGCGCTGCTGCTGGCCCCCCGAGAGGTTGAGCGGCGTGCGGTCGAGATAGGGCGTCAGCTTCAACAGATCGGCGGCCTTGCGAACCTCCCCGTCGATCCTGGCCTTGTCCACGCCGGCCACCCGCAAGGGCGAGGCGATGTTCTCGTAGACCGTCATGGCCGGGTAGTTGATGAACTGCTGGTAGACCATCGCGACGCTGCGCTGCTGCACGGGCTTGTCGGTCACGTCCTTGCCGTCGAACCAGACAGAGCCCGTAGTCGGCGCATCGAGTCCCGCCATCAGTCGCATGAGACTGGTCTTGCCGGACAGCGTCGGCCCCAGCAGCACGTTCAGGGAGCCGTGCTCCAGCGTCAACGACACGTCACGGATGTGCGTGACGCCGCCCACGACCTTCGACACGTTGCGCAGTTCCAGCATTCACTTCTCCCCCGATACGAGCGCTATTCCGCCGCTTCCGTCCTTCCGGCGTCCAGCTCTCGCATGAATTCGTCCAGTGCGGCCGCCTGTTCGCGGCTGAGATGCAGGCCGCGCTTGGTGCGCCGCCACAGAACATCCTCCCCCGTGACGGCCCACTCATTCTCGACAAGATAGCGCACTTCGGCCTCATAGAGATCGGCGCCGAAATTGCGCCCGAGATCGGCGACGGACCGTGCCAGCCCCAGCAGCTTGCGCGCACGCGTACCGTAGAGCCGGGTCAGCCGTCGCGCCAGCCTCGCATCGAGAAACGGATAGGCGCTCTTGAGCTTGCCGACTTCCACGTCGAATCCGGTCACCGGGAAGTCGCCGCCCGGCAACGGTGCCTCCGCCGTCCACGATGGGCCGCGCCGGCCGAGAAAGCCCTCGATCTTTTCCAGCATATGTTCGGAAAGGCGGCGGTAGGTGGTGATCTTGCCACCGAAGGCGTTGATCAGGGGTGCCCTGCCCTCGCCGCCCTCGGCCTTCAGCACATAGTCGCGCGTCGCTTCCTGGGCCTTCGACGCGCCATCGTCATAGAGCGGGCGCACCGCCGAATAGGTCCAGACGATGTCGGCCCGCCGCACGGACTCGATGAAATACTCGCTGGCGGCGGCGCACAGATAGTCGATCTCCTCCTCGGAAATCCTCACGTCGTGCGGATCGCCGGGATAATCGCGATCGGTCGTTCCGATCAGCGTGAAATCCTCCTCGTAAGGAATGGCGAAGATGATGCGGCCGTCCTTGTTCTGGAAGAAATAGGCGCGCGGATCGTCGAACTTCTTCTTCACGACGATATGGCTGCCCTGGACCAGGCGGACGTTGTGAACGTCGTTGCGGCCGACGGCCTCCGACAGGACATGATCGACCCAGGGACCGGTCGCATTGACCAGCAGGCGCGCCCGCACTTCTTCCCTATCGCCGCTTTGCGCGTCTTCCAGGACGACGGTCCAGCCGTCGCTCTCGCGGCGCGCGCTGACGACCTTCGTGCGCGTGCGGATCACCGCGCCGCGATCGGCGGCGTCGCGCGCATTCAGGGCGACCAGGCGGGCGTCGTTGACCCAGCCGTCGGAATATTCGAACGCTTTCGAAAACAACGGCTTCAACGGCTTCGCCGCCGGGTCGCCGCGCATGTCGAGCGTGCGGGTCGCCGGCAGCAGCTTCCTGCCGCCGATATGGTCGTAGAGGAAAAGCCCGAGCCGCAGCATCCACGCCGGCCGCTGCCCGCCGCTGAAGAACGGGAGCACGAAGCGCATGGGCCAGATGATGTGCGGCGCGTTGCGCCACAGCACCTCCCGCTCCATCAGCGCCTCGCGCACGAGCCGGAATTCGAAGAACTCGAGATAGCGCAGGCCGCCGTGAATGAGCTTGGTGGAGCCGGATGAGGTGCCGCTCGCCAGATCGCCCATCTCGGCGAGGAAAACGGAAAACCCCCTGCCCGCCGCATCACGGGCGATGCCGCAGCCGTTGATGCCGCCGCCGATGACGAAGACGTCAACCATCGGGGTTGCGCTCACCATGTCCCTCCCGCGATTTCGCACTGCAACATTATTGTTTGTTTCGAAACCGTCTCGCGATTATTTCGAAATCAGAACGAATGTCAAACGAAAACGTGACCTGCGTCTCGACGGAGAGAAGATGTCGCTATTCCAAGGCGGTTTCCAGAAGCTCGACTTCGGATTCCTGGCAGATCCGGCGGATCGAGGGAATGTCGCAGCGGTCGGTGATGAAAGTGTCGACTTGGCTGAGATGGCCGATGCGCACCGGCGCGGTGCGCTCGAACTTGGTCCGGTCGGAAACGAAGATAACGTGCCGGGCGTTCGCGATGATCGCCTGCGCAACCTTCACCTCGCGGAAATCGAAATCGAGCAACGCCCCGTCATGATCGATGGCGGACGCACCGATGACGGCGTAATCGACCTTGAACTGCTTGATGAAATCGACGGCCGCTTCGCCGACGATGCCACCGTCGGAGCCGCGCACGACCCCGCCCGCGATGACGACCTCTATGGAAGGATAGACGCGCATCCTATTGGCAACATTGATGTTATTGGTGATGACCATGAGGCCGGCATGATCGAGAAGAGCTTTGGAGACCGCCTCGGTCGTGGTGCCGATATTGATGAACAGCGACGCGTTGTCGGGGATGAGCCGTGCGGCGGCGCGGCCTATCGCCTCCTTTTCGTCGGCAGCGATCTTGCGGCGCGCCTCGTACTCCATATTCTCGATGCCGGACGGAAACAGCGCCCCGCCGTGGATGCGGGTGAGCAGGCGCTGGTCGCAGAGATCGTTGAGGTCCTTGCGGATGGTCTGGGGCGTGACCGCGAAATGCCCGGCCAGTTCCTCGACGAGCACGCGCCCGTTGTCCTTGGCAAGCTGGATGATTTCCGAATGACGCGGCGACAGATACATCTCGATCCCTCCCGTTTTCGTTTTCAATAGTCATAAAGGAAAACGAAAACGATGCAAAGGCATGAGCCGGCTAATCGAAACTGCCTGTTTGCAAAGCGGAAAGCGGCTTTTCCAACTCCCGCCCGCTATCGGTCCGTCCGGCGGGCGATTTCGGTGATTGCGCGGAACGCCTGATCGACATCCGCCTCGGTCGTGGCGAAGGCGCCCGCCTGGAAACGGATGGCGACGCGTCCGTCGACCGTCGTCTGCGTCAGATAGATGCGGCCGTCGTCGTTGATCGCATTCACCAGGGCGAGGTTATGCGTGTCGGAATCCGTTTCTGCCGTCCGATGGCGAAACGAGAACAGCGACAGCATCGGCTCGGTGACGATCTCGAAGTCGGGTTCGGCGGCCAGGCGGCGCGCCAGCCCGGTACTCCACGCGACATGGTTGCGGATCATGGTGCGCAGGCCCTCCAGCCCGTGCACCCGCAGCAGGAACCACAGTTTCAACGCGCGGAAGCGGCGCCCCAATGGCACCGACCATTCGGAATAGTTGACGATTCCGTCATGGCCATGGGTCTTCAGATAATCAGGCCGGATCGCCAGCGTACGGACATGGCTTTGCGGATCGCGCAGGAACTGGATCGAGCAGTCGAACTGCGCGCCCAGCCATTTGTGCGGATTGAAGACGATGGAATCGGCACTCTCCGCGCCCGCCCAGAAATGCCGGTATTCCGGACAGATCATGGCGGAGCCCGCCCAGGCGGCATCCACATGCAGATAAAGCCCGTGCCTTTTCGCCACCGCGGCGACCGCGGCGATGTCGTCGGTTGCGCCGGTGCTGGTGCCGCCCACACACGCGACGATGCCGGCGGGCAGCAGGCCGGCGGCGCGGTCGGCCAGGATCGCGGCGTCCAGTGCCTCAGCGTCCATCGCGCGCCAGCGACCGGCCGTGGGAATGCGGACCAGATTGCCCTCGCCGATCCCGGCCACCCATATGGCGCGGTCGACGGATGTGTGCACCTGGTTTGACGAATAGACCCGCACGGCGGCCTGCCCCGCCAGGCCCTTGCCGTTGCCCTGCCAGTTCAGCGCCTTTTCGCGCATCGTCAGCACGGCGGCGAGCGTCGCCGACGAGGCCGAATCCTGGATGACTCCGGAAAACCCTTCAGGCAGGCCGAGCGCCTGGCGCATCCAATCCACCACGCGCGTCTCAAGTTCGGTGGCGGCCGGCGAGGTCTGCCACAGCATGCACTGTGCGGCCATGGCCGACACCAGATATTCGGCGACCACCGAAACCGGCGCGGAGTTGGCCGGAAAGTAGGCGAAGAAGCGCGGATGCTGCCAGTGCGTCATGCCCGGCAGGATCTTTTCCTCGAAATCGGCGAAGACCGTTTCCATCGATTCCGCCTGCTCGGGCGGCGACGCCTCTATGGAGCGGAATACGGCGCCCGGCTCCATGCGCGGCCGCACGGGTTTTTCGGGCAGCGAGCGGCGATAGTCCACGCCCCAGTCCGCTGCGCGCCGCGACCACTCGCGAAAGCTGTTCTCGTCCAAGGCGCTCCTCCAGGCGGACGGGTTGGTTCTTTCCTAACTCCAGACTGGCCTGTGCAAAACGGACGCCACCGGCCGGGCTGTTCCGGAAAACGAGGCTAGCCGGGAAAGTCCGGCAATTGCAGGAAGGCGTTCCGCAGCGCGTCCGACCAGCCTTCGGAAATGGTGCGATAGTAGGGATCGTCCTGCGCGATGCGCTTCTTCATCCCCACCTTGAACGTGTCCTTCTCGTAGAACAGCAGGTCGAGCGGCAGGCCGACCGAAAGGTTGGACTTGAGCGTGGAGTCGAAGGAAACCAGCAGCAGTTTCGCCGTCTCGGCGAAGCTGGCCTTCCGGTCGTAGGCGCGGATGATGATCGGCTTGCCGTATTTCGTCTCGCCGATCTGGAAGAAGGGCGTGTCCTCGCTCGACTCGATGAAATTCCCTTCCGGGTAGATCATGAACAGGCGCGGCTCGCTGCCCTTGATCTGCCCGCCGAGGATGAAGGAGGCGTTGAAATAGGAATCCGCCTTCTCGCCGACCGGCGCCGACGAGGCGATGACCTCCTTCACCGTGTCGCCGACCATGCGCACCGTCTGGTACATGGACGGCGTCTCGAGCAGTGTCTGGTGACGCTCGGAGATTGCCTTGGCGCGCTCGTCCAGCAGGCTGACCACCGCCTGCGTGGTGGCGAGATTCCCGGCCGACATGAGCACGATGACGCGCTCGCCGGGTTGCTCCCAGACATGCATCTTGCGAAAGGTGGAAATGGAATCGATGCCCGCATTGGTGCGAGTATCGGACATGAACACGAGTCCGCGGTCGATCTTCAGGCCAACGCAATACGTCATGGAATCTCTTCAGGCGTCACGCTCCAGCGTGGATTACTGCTCTACGGTAATCGTTACCGCAAGCGCTTCCTGCGCCTGACCAAGGCGAATCCCCGAAACTGGTGCAGCGTCGCGATAATCCCTGCCCGTCGCGACCCTCACATAGCGCTCGTCCGGTGAAATGCCGTTCGCCACGTCGAAGGCGACCCAGCCCAGGCCGTTCACATAGGCTTCCGCCCAGGCGTGGCTCGCGGCCTGCTCGATCGTGCCGTTCATCATCAGGTAGCCGCTGACATAGCGCGCCGGAAAGCCGATGACGCGCGCGGCGGAAATGAAGACATGGCTGTGGTCCTGGCATACGCCGGCGCCGAGCGCCAGCGCCTCTTCCGCCGAGGTCTCGATGCCGGTGGTGCCGGGCGTGTAGGCGACCTTCCCGGTGATCGCCGCCATCAGGCCGTGCAGCCTGTCGAGCTCGGATCCATCGGGGAGAGCGGCCGTCATGGCCCGAATGCCGTCGCCCGCCGCCGTCAATGCGGTTTCCTGACGGAAGACCCAGAGCGGCGCGAAGCCGGTATGCGGTCCATGAATGCCGGCCTTGTCACTGGTCTCGACCTCGCCGGATACCTCAACGACGATGGCGTGCGGAGCGCCCTCGACGCTCAGCAGGCGCGTGTCGTTGCCGAAATGATCGGGAAACTTCACCTCCTCGCGCGCACCTTCGATGGCCAGATTCCAGGAGCGCACGGTCTGCAGCGGCCCGCTGGAAGGCACCAGGCGCAACCGCTGCAGGGCGTAGGACACGGGTGCATCATAGCTGTATTCGGTTCGATGGGTGATCTTCAGCAGCATCAGTGAAACCGGTAGTCGAGGGCGATCTCGTCGCCGAGACGCGTGTTCTCGCGAATGAAGCCGGACAGGAACTCGTGGAGGCCGGCGTCGAAGATGTCCTTGATCGAGCCGACCTTGAGCGTGCCGTGTATTCCTTCGGCCATCGCGTGACAGGCATGGCGCGCGTCGTAGTCGCTGCCGAGGAAATTGAGATGCTCGAGGATGAAGCGGTAGCAGAAGGTCAGCGACCGCGGCATACGCGCGTTCAGGATCAGATAGTCGGCGATGTTGGTGGGCTTGTAGTCGGCGTCGTAGACCCAGCGGTAGGACCGGTGCGCCGAGACCGAGCGCAGGATGGATTCCCACTGATAGTTGTCGAGCGAGGAGCCGACCCAGGAGATCGATGGCAAGAGCACGTAGTATTTGACGTCGAGGATGCGGGCGGTGTTGTCGGCGCGCTCGACATAGGTGCCGAGCTGCGAGAAGTCGAAGATCTCGTTGCGCAGCATGGTGCCGTAGAAGGCGCCGCGGATCAGCGCCGTCTCGCGCTTGATGGCATCCAGCACCGTCGGCAGGTCGCGCTCATCGATCGGCCTGGCCAGAATACGCTTCAGCGCCATCCAGGCTTCGTTTATCGATTCCCAGGTTTCGCGGGTCAGCGCCGTGCGCACCATGCGCGCGTTGGCGCGCGCGGTCTCGATGGAGGAAAGCACGCTCGAAGGATTTTTGCAGTCCCGAAGCAGGAAATCGGAGACATTGGCGGCATTATGCTCCGAGTATTTCTGGCTGTAGGCCACATCCGACCCGGCGCTGATGACCACCGAGGCCCATTCGTCGGATGCGCTCTGTGTGCGGGTGAGCGCCATGCGCAGGCCGGCGTCCACCAACCGCGCCATATTCTCGGCCCGCTCGATATAGCGGTTCATCCAATAGAGACCGTTGGCGGTGCGGCCGAGAAGCATGTCATGCCGTCCTTCGGGCGAGTGAATGGTCAATGGTGAATGGCGAATGGACAAAGATTTCTCGAGCAGCTCCACTGAGCCTTGGCTTAGTTTCGCGATCGAAGCGACTATTCACCATTTTACCATTCACCATTCACCGGTTCAGTCATCCAACACCCACGTATCTTTCGTCCCCCCACCCTGCGATGAGTTGACGACCAACGATCCCTCTTTCAACGCAACCCTTGTGAGCCCGCCCGGCACGATCTGGATGCGGTCGGAGACCAGCACGAAGGGTCTGAGGTCGACATGGCGCGGTGCCAGGCCTTTTTCGGTGAGGATCGGACAGGTCGAGAGCGCCAGGGTCGGCTGGGCGATATAGTTGGAAGGCTTTGCCTTCAGCTTTTCCGCGAAGGTCTCGCGCTCCTTCTTCGAGGATGCCGGCCCCACCAGCATTCCGTAACCGCCGGAGCCGTGGACCTCCTTGATGACCAGTTCGGCCATGTGTTCCAGCACGTATTTGACGCTGTCCGGCTCCGAGCAGCGCCAGGTCGGGATATTGCCGAGG
Source organism: Mesorhizobium hunchu (assembly GCF_040081975.1). Classification (NCBI taxonomy): domain Bacteria; kingdom Pseudomonadati; phylum Pseudomonadota; class Alphaproteobacteria; order Hyphomicrobiales; family Phyllobacteriaceae; genus Mesorhizobium; species Mesorhizobium hunchu. Next base: position 287,698 of record NZ_JBEBMG010000006.1, on the reverse strand, counting down.
ATCGGCTTGCGGCCGGTGTAGAACTCCACGATCTCGGGCATGTAGGAATAGATCGCCTTGTCGTCGGCGATGCCGGTGCCGGGCGCGTTGGCGATGGTGATGTTGCCGGCACGGTAGACGTCCATGATGCCGGGTACGCCGAGCGCGGAGTCCGGCCGGAACGTCAACGGATCGAGATAAGCGTCGTCAACGCGGCGGTAGAGCACGTCGACCTGCTTGTAGCCCTCGGTCGTGCGCATGGCGATATGGCCGTCGGAGACACGCAGATCCTGCCCCTCGACAAGCTGCACACCCATCTGGTCAGCCAGGAAGGCGTGCTCGAAATAGGCGGAGTTGAAACTGCCTGGCGTCAGCACGGCGATGGTGGGCGCACCGGCGACCCCATCGGGCTTCACCGCCGCCAGCGATTGGCGCAGCAGCGCCGGATAATTTTCGACCGGTCGAACCTTGATCTGCTGGAACAGCTCCGGAAAGAGCTGCATCATCGTCTCGCGGTTCTCCAGCATGTAGGAAACGCCCGAGGGCGTGCGCGCATTGTCCTCCAGAACGAAGAAATCATTCTCGCCGGTGCGCACGATGTCAACGCCGATGATGTGGGTGTAGACGCCGGCGGGTGGCCTCACGCCGATCATTTCCGGCAGGAAGGCATCGTTGCCGGCGATGAGTTCCTTCGGAATGCGGCCGGCGCGCAGGATCTCCTGCCGGTGGTAGATGTCGTCGAGAAAGGCGTTCAGCGCCTGGACGCGCTGTTCTATACCCTGCGTCAGCCGCCGCCATTCCTGGCCGGACATGATGCGCGGCACGATATCGAACGGTATCAGCCGTTCCGACGCTTCCTGCTCTCCATAGACGGCGAAGGTGATGCCGGTCTTGCGAAAGACGCGCTCGGCATCCTCCATCTTCTGCATCAGCCTGGCGGAGTCCTGCTCCCTCAGCCAGTCGTCATAGGCGGCGTAAGGCCGTCTCGTACCGGCGGTTTCCGGAAGCATTTCGTCAAAAGCGACCAATCGCGCACTCCCCGTGCCGCTATTTGAAAGTCGGCAAGGGAGAAAAATCAAGCGCAATCGGTTATTTGCGGGTCAGGACGCGCCGATTGGGAGAACCTGCCCGCTTTTTGGGCAACCACAACGGCGGCCGGGCAAGCGCTGCCTCTGCGCGCGGCACTCGTCGGAAAGCGGCGCTAGAATGCCCTGAAGGTGACGGTCGTGAACGTGTCCTTGATTCCGGAAATCACCTGGACCTTCTCGTTGACGAAATGCCCCACATCCACGTCGTCGTCGACATAGAACTTGGCCATCAGGTCGAAATTGCCGGCGGTGGAATAGATTTCCGAGGCGATCTCGGCGTCGGCCAGCGCGCTGGCGACCTCATAGGATTGGCCGAGGTCGCATTTGATCTGCACGAAAAACGTCTTCATCGCCTCACTCGCCTGTGCCGCATCGCCAGGCTGCCTTGTCGCAAACTCCCGGCCCGCTTTCAAGCGGGCCGGTGACAGCGGTAGGACGGTTCCTCAGGCGTTCGACCTGCGGGCGGCGTCCACGCTCCACGGTCCCGCGCCGGCGGCCGCCAGATAGAGGAAGACGAAGCAGAACAGTATCGCGCCTTCGCCCTTATTGACGATCGGAAAGAAGCTGTGCGGCGCATGTGCCATGAAATAGGCGACCGCCATCTGACCCGAAAGGATGAAGGCGACCGGACGGGTGAACAGGCCAAGCACGAGCAGCAGGCCACCGACGAGTTCCAGCATGCCGGCGAAGCCCATCAGGGAGAACAACACCGGGCCGGGATTGTCCGATGCCGGAAAATTCAGCAGCTTCATCGTACCGTGCTCCATGAACAGGAGCGCGGTCATGATGCGCAGCACCGACAAAAGACGCGGCGCCCAAACGGTCTCGAGGCTGGAAATCATGCTTTGATGGTCCTTTTCCTTGTTTCAACGTCTCGAAATGAGGATTATTCCCGTCATGAGCAAGTAAAAACTTGAATATCAATTTCACCTTTTTGTCAGGTGACCGGAGGCAGGTCGCCACGTTTCCAGCCTTCCGAGATTTCTTCGGTGCGCTGTTCGAACCTTCCCGCCTCTATCGCGCCGCGGATGTCCTGCATCAGGCTCTGGTAGTAGGCGAGATTGTTCCAGGTCAGCAGCATTGCGCCCAGCGCCTCCTGCGAGCGCACGAGGTGGTGCAGGTAGGCGCGGGAATAATCGCGGGCTGCCGGGCAGTCGCTTTCCTCGTCCAGCGGGCGCGGGTCGTCGGCGTGGCGCGCGTTCTTCAAATTGACCTTGCCGCGCCGCGTATACGCAAGACCGTGCCGCCCTGCCCTCGTCGGCATCACGCAGTCGAACATGTCGATGCCGCGCGCCACGGATTTGAGGATGTCGTCCGGCGTGCCGACGCCCATCAGGTAGCGGGGCTTTTCGGCCGGCAGTTCGGGACAGGTGATGTCGAGCATGTCCAGCATCACCTCCTGTGGCTCGCCGACCGCCAGCCCGCCGACGGCGTAGCCCTTGAGGTCCATGCCGGCCAGTGCCTGCGCGGACTTCACGCGCAGAGAAGCGCTATCGCCGCCCTGCACGATGCCGAACATCGCCTTGCCAGGCTGGTCGCCGAAAGCAGCCTTGCAGCGCTCCGCCCAACGCAACGACAGTTCCATCGCCCGCTCGATTTCCTTCTTCTCGGCCGGCAGCGCGACGCACTCGTCAAGCTGCATCTGGATATCGGAATCGAGCAGTCCCTGAATCTCGATGGAACGCTCGGGCGTCATCTCGTAAGGCTTGCCGTCGATATGGGAGCGGAAGGTCACGCCGCTTTCGCTAAGCTTGCGCAATCCGGCCAGCGACATCACCTGGAACCCGCCGGAATCGGTCAGGATCGGCCACGGCCAGCGGGCGAAGTCGTGCAGACCGCCGAGACTCGCCACCCGCTCAGCGCCGGGCCGCAACATCAGATGGTAGGTGTTGCCGAGGATGATGTCGGCGCCGACGCCGCGCACCTGCTCCATATACATGGCCTTGACGGTGCCGCCGGTGCCGACCGGCATGAAGGCCGGCGTCCGGATTTTTCCGCGTGGCATCGAGATCTCGCCGTGGCGGGCCTTGCCGTCGGTGGCGAGAATGGAAAAGGAAAACGGAGTGCTCATGGCCCTGCCCTTAGCGGCCACGGCGCGCCAAGACAATCGCTAAGCGGCCGCAGCGACGCTTGCCGCTTATCGATCACCCGAATACGCTTCCGCCGGTCGAGGCCAGAGTATTCGAGGGCAAAGGGTGATCGAGGGGTCCTGCCATTGCGGCGCGGTGCGCTGGCGCTTTGAAGCGACGCCGGAAGGCGCGACGGCCTGCAACTGCACCGTCTGCCGCCGCTATGGCGTGCTGTGGATATATGGTCACGAAGGCGAAGACGTGTTCGTGGACGGTCCGACAAAGGCCTATGCGCGCGGCAGGAAATATTTGAACTTCAACTTCTGTCCCGAATGCGGCTGCGTGGTCTCGTGGAGATCGAACCATATCGGCAAGAACGGCAGGCGGCGTCTTGCCGTCAATGTCAGGTTGGCCGAACCCGAGGCGGTCGCCGATATACCCATCGACCACTTCGACGGTTTGCACAGCTTCGAGGACCTGCCGCGGGACGGAAAGCGCGTGGCCGACTACTGGTTCTGACCGGATGCCGTCACGGCGTCGTCCCTGAACAGCAGGCTGGAATCGCCGTAGGAATAGAAGCGGTAACCGCTGTCGATGGCATGGCGGTACGCGCCGCGCATGGTTTCGAGCCCGCTGAAAGCGGAAACCAGCATGAACAGTGTCGAGCGCGGCAGGTGGAAATTGGTCATCAGCATGTCGGCGGTGCGGAAACGGTAGCCCGGCGTGATGAAGATGTCCGTCGGCCCCGACCACGCCTCGATCGTCCCGTCCTCCCTCACCGCGCTTTCGAGCAGGCGCAGCGACGTGGTGCCGACGGCGACGATACGGCTGCCCCTTCGCTTCGCCGCATTCAGCGCGGCGGCCGTTTGGGATGAGACGACCCCGACCTCCGAATGCATCCTATGGTCCGCCGTGTCGTCCGCCTTGACCGGCAGGAAGGTCCCTGCCCCGACATGCAGCGTGACGAACCGGCGCTCCACGCCCGCGGCGTCGAGCGCGGAGAAGAGGGCCTGCGTGAAGTGGAGGCCGGCGGTGGGCGCGGCGACGGCCCCTTCCTCCCGCGCATAGACGGTCTGGTAGTCGCTCAGGTCACGCGCATCGTCGTCACGCTTCGAGGCGATATAGGGCGGAAGCGGGATATGGCCGACCGCGTGCAAAGCTTCGTCGAGAAACGCGCCGGAAAGATCGAAACCGAGCAGCGCCTCGCCGCCGTCATGCTTTTCCAGAACCGTCGCGTCGAGTTGGCCGAGAAAGCAGGAATTGCCGTCATGGCCGAAATGGATGCGGTCGCCGACGGCGACGCGCTTGCCCGGCCGCATGAAGGCCAGCCAGCGGTCGGGCGCCGTGCGCATATGCAAGGTCGCTTCGACCTGCGCCGCCGCCTCGCCGCGCCGTCGGATGCCGCGCAACTGCGCCGGGATCACTTTTGTGTCGTTGAACACCAGGACGTCGCCGGCCCGAAGCAGCGAGGGAAGGTCGTTCACGGCACGGTCAGAAGGTTTCTCCCCCGGCCGCACCACTAGCAGCCGCGCGGCGTCCCGCGGCTCCGCCGGTCTCAGCGCAATGCGTTCCTCGGGAAGATCGAAATCGAAAAGATCAACTTTCATGGCCGAGGCAATAAACCGATGCGGCCGCTATCGCCACCGCCTTGTTGCAGCACCTCCACTAGGAACACGTCGTTTCAGTTTCTGTCAGGAAAGAACAACGACAGGGAAGCGAATTCCCGCGATCAACTTGCGGTTCGCAATCGGCAGGGTACTCTTCTGCCGCTTTCGCAAAAACGGCTCGGGAGATCACATGGGCAAAGTGCGTGTCGGCGGGTTCGCGGTATCTCTCGACGGTTATTCGGCCGGCCCAGACCAGAGCCTTGAAAATCCGCTTGGCAAGCGCGGACCGGAAATCTTCCAGTGGTTCTTCCACACGAAGACGTTCCGGGCGATGCACGGTGAAGGTGAAACAGGCGACTCCGAGGGTTTAGACGAAAAATACGCCTTCCGCGCGATGGACGGCTTCGGCGCCTTCATCCTCGGCCGCAACATGTTCGGGCCGATCCGTGGCGACTGGCCGGACGAGGACTGGAAGGGCTGGTGGGGCGACAATCCGCCCTATCACGCCCCGACGTTCGTGCTGACCAACCATCCGCACGATCCAATTGTCATGGAAGGCGGCACGACCTTTTATTTCGTTACCGACGGCATCGAGTCCGCACTGGACAAAGCGAGAAAGGCGGCTGGAGATCTGGACGTGAAGATCGGCGGCGGTGTCTCGACCGTGCGGCAGTATCTGCAGGCGCGTCTGGTGGACGAGATGCACCTTGCGGTCGGGCCGGTCCTGCTCGGTCGTGGCGAGAACCTGTTCGAGGGGCTCGACCTCGACGCGCTCGGCTATGCCGTCACTTCAATGGAACAGTCCGAACGCGCCATGCATGTGGTGGTGACGAAGCGATAGCGGACAGCCGTCAGGTCAGCCGTACCAGCAGCGCGCCGGCCAGAAGAAGCACCGCACCGACGATGCGCCCGAGCGAAATCTCGCGCACCGCAATGCCGAGAAATCCGATCCGGTCGAGCACCATGCCGGCCATAAGCTGACCCGCGACGAGAAACGCCATCAAGGCGGCCGTGCCGATGCGCGGGATCAGGATCGTCGAGAGCGTGACATAGAAGCCGCCGAGCACGCCGCCGGCCACGAACAGCCACGGCGCCGGCGCTTTCCAGTCGAGCGCGATCCCGTCGAAGCGCGTCACGACGATCGAGATGATGCCGAGCACGATCGCACCCGACAGGAACGAGAAGGCGGCGGCGGCCACGGGCAGGCCGAGCCCGCGCGCAAGCTGCGCATTGATCGGCGCCTGCACGGCAATGAAAGCGCCCGACAGGATGCCGAGCAGCGACCAGACCAGCCCCATTCCATGTTCTCCCGCTTTAAGTGGCACACACCGACCGTCATTCCGGGGCTGCGCAGCAGAACCCGGAATCCAGAGCGGTAACGTTGCCAATCCGAGACTGCGCGAGCAAGACCGGCGTACTAGATTCCGGATTCCGCTGCGCAGCCCCGGAATGACGCGAATGGATGTCAGGCCGCCACGTCGGCGGCGACCTTCAGCGAGACGATCTTGTCCGGGTCCTGCACGGGTTCGCCACGCTTGATCTTGTCGACGTTGTCCATGCCTTCGATCACCTGCCCCCAGACGGTGTACTGGCGATTGAGGAACGAGGCATCGTCGAAGCAGATGAAGAACTGGGAGTTGGCCGAGTTCGGGTTCTGCGCGCGCGCCATCGAGCATGTGCCGCGGCCGTGGTTCATGTTGTTGAACTCGGCCTTCAGGTCCGGCTTGTCGGAACCGCCCATGCCGGCACGGGACGGGGCGTAGTTCGGGCTGCTGGAATTGCCGAACTTCACGTCGCCCGTCTGCGCCATGAAGCCGTCGATGACGCGGTGGAAAACGACGCCGTCATAGGCGCCCTCACGCGCCAGTTCCTTGATGCGCTTGACGTGGTTGGGCGCCAGGTCCGGCAGCATCTCGATGACCACCTTGCCCTGGGTCGTTTCCATGATGAGCGTGTTTTCGCGATCCTTGATGTCGGCCATTTTTAAAATCCTTTCGTGATTGCCACAATCGATGCCGGTTGAATTACTTGTCCGCCGCGATGCGGACCTTGACCATACGGTCGGGCTGGGACACCGCGCCGTTCTGCGCGTCGTCGCCCTTCCTGATCTTGTCGACAGCCTCCATACCGCTCTCGACATCGCCGACGACCGTATACTGCCCGTCGAGCGGCGGCGCCGGCGCGAACATGATGAAGAACTGCGAGTTGGCGGAATTCGGGTCCTGCGAACGCGCCATGCCGACGACGCCGCGCACGAAATGCTCACTGGAGAATTCGGCGGGAAGGTCCGGCAACTCGGAGCCGCCCGTGCCGACCAGATTCGGATCGAAGCCCTTCTTCATGTTGCCGAACTTCACGTCGCCGGTCTGCGCCATGAAGCCGCCGATGACGCGATGGAAGGCGACGTTGTCATAGGCATGCTCGCGCACCAGTTTCTTGATCTGGGCGACATGCTTGGGCGCGAGGTCGGGCCTCAGCGCGACCGTCACGTCGCCGTCCTTCAACGTGATGACCATCGTGTTCTCGGGGTCGGCGGCAAGCGCCGAAGTGGCGCCGCCCGCTAGGGCGGCAAGAATGACGAGCGAGGCAGCGAGGCCCTTGAGCTTCATGGAACGTCTCCGACAGAAACCTATTTCGCGAACTTTGCCGCCAGCGCCGGCGCGACCGCCGCTGGCACGAAGGGGCGGATGTCGCCGCCCATCGAGGCAATCTGGCGCACGAGTGTGGCCGTAATGGTGCGCACCGAAGGACTGGCCAGCAGGAACACCGTCTGCAGGTCCGGCGCCATGGTCTCGTTCATTCCCGCCATCTGCATCTCGTAGTCGAGGTCGGTGCCGTCGCGCAGGCCGCGAATCATGATCGAGCATCCGTATTTGCGCGCCGCCTCGATCACCAGCCCGCCGAAGGCGACGACCTTGATACGCTTGTGGTCTCCGCCCATCTCCGCCCTCGCCGTCTCCTCGATCAGCGCGACCCGTTCCTCGAAGGAAAACAGCGGCGTCTTGCCCGGATGGATGCCGATGGCTGCGTAGATCGTGTCGGCGACCGCCAGCGACGCCTTAAGCACGTCGAGATGCCCGTTGGTCAGCGGGTCGAAAGAGCCGGCATAGAGGGCGGTGCGTTCGCTCATGGCAGGCTTCTAGCGGTCTGCTCCGGCAAAGGCAATTCGCTTCCCGAATGCCGTGAACCTTTCGGAAACCATGAACGACAGATGAACGGGCCGGTCAGCACTGGTTAAATTCTCGGCCCGTACAAGAGGTGAGCGTAAGGGTGCAACCAATCTGCGGCCCGGCCGTTGTTGGGACCAGGAGACCAATGCCATGATGATTTTCATGCTCGCCGCCGCAATGACCGTCGCCATGCTGATCGCCACCGTCTTCGGCATGTACCAGGAAACCCAGCGCCTCAAATACGAGCCTCGGCGCATCGACCGTTTCGGTCATCGCCGCTTCTGAACGATCTACGGGCCGGGGCTCTCGCGAGAGAGCCTCTTGGTCATGTCGACCAGAATCCAACCTTTCCGCATGGGGTTTGGCCTGCGTCCCGTTTCCCGATAACCGAAGGCCGTATAGAGCGCGATATTCCGCTCCATGCGCGCATTGGTGTAGAGCCGGATTTCTTCATAGCCCGCCTGCGTTGCCTGTTCATCGGCAAAGCGCAGCAGTTTCAGCCCCAGTCCCCTGCCCTGGAACCTGGGCGCCATCGCGACACTGAAGATCATCATGTGATCGGCATGGCGTTCCAGGACAATCGATCCCGCCATCTCGCCAGACACGTCGAGCAGCCAGACCTCGCCCCGCGCAATACGCGGCGCATAATCCTCGGTGACCGGGATAGGCGGCGCGTCCAGTACTTGCGTGTAAGGCTTGTACGCCTCTTCCGTCAGTGCCCAGATAGACGGCAGGTCACCGGCGCCGGCGAGGCGCAAAACGCCCGTCTCGCCGCCGGTGGCCGCCGCCGTGCTCATTCCCCGGCAGGCGGCGTGTCGTCAGCCGGCGGCGGCGTTTCGGAATCATCAGAGGCGGCGTCGCCCGACTCGTCGACGACCTCCATCCCTTCCTCATCTTCCGGCTCGGAGATGCGGTCGACCGACACCACCTTCTCGCCCTCGCCCGTATTGAATACGGTGACGCCCTTGGCGGTGCGGCTGGCGAAGCGGATATTGCCGACCGGCACGCGGATGACGGTGCCGCCGTTGGACACCAGCATGATCTGGTCCTCGTTGGCGACGGGGAACGCGGCAACCAGGCGGCCGATCTCGTCGACTTTGGAAACGTCGGTGGCGCGAATGCCCTTGCCGCCGCGGTTCGTCAGGCGGAAGTCGTAGGACGACGAGCGCTTGCCATAGCCGAATTCTGTGACGGTCAGCACGAACTGCTCGTGCTGCTGCAGGAATTCGTAGCGCTCGTCGGAAAGCTGCGCGTCCTCGCCAACCTCCTCGTTGGTCAGCGTGACCTCTTCCTCGGCCTCGGCCGAAGCCGCCTTACGCTCTGCCACGGAACGCTTGAGATAGGCGGAGCGTTCGGCCGGGTCGGCGTCGACATGCTCGAGGATCGTCATCGAGATCGCCCGTTCGCCCTCAGCCATGGCGATGCCGCGCACGCCCTGCGAGGAGCGTCCGGCGAACACGCGCACGTCGCCCACGTTGAAGCGGATGCACTGGCCGCTGTCGGCGGTCAGAAGCACGTCGTCATTGTCCGTGCAGGTCTCGACGGCGAGGATGGCATCGCCCTCCTCGTCGAACTTCATGGCGATCTTGCCGTTGCGCTTGACGTCGGCGAAATCGGACAGCTTGTTGCGGCGAACGGTGCCCCGCGTCGTCGCGAACATCACGTCCAGCCTGTCCCACTCGGATTCGTCGGGCAGCGGCAGGATCGCGGTGATGCGATCGCCGTTGTCGATCGGCAGAAGGTTGATGAGCGCCTTGCCGCGCGATTGCGGGCTGCCGATCGGCAGACGCCAGACCTTTTCCTTGTAGACGATGCCGCGTGAAGAGAAGAACAGGATCGGCGTGTGCGTGTTGGCGACGAACAGCCTCGTCAGGAAATCCGCGTCCTTGGTGGACATGCCCGAGCGGCCCTTGCCGCCGCGATTCTGCGCCCGGTAAAGCGACAGCGGCACGCGCTTGATATAGCCCTCATGGGTGACGGTGACGACCATGTCCTCGCGCTGGATGAGGTCCTCGTCCTCCATGTCGGAGCCGGCGTCCGAAATCTCGGTGCGGCGCGGCGTGCCGAACTCGTCGCGCACGGCAGCCAGCTCGTCCTTGATGATCTGCTGGATGCGCGCGCGAGAAGAAAGAATGTCTAGGAAATCGGATATTTCAGCGCCGATCTTGTTCAACTCGTCGGCGATCTCGTCGCGCCCCAGCGCAGTCAGGCGCTGCAGGCGAAGGTCGAGGATGGCGCGCGCCTGTTCCTCGGAAAGATTGTAGGTGCCGTCCTCGTTGATGCGGTGGCGCGGATCGTCGATCAGCCGGATCAGCGCCTCGACGTCGGCCGCCGGCCAGCGCCGCGTCATCAACTGGTCGCGCGCCGTCTGCGGGTCCGGCGCGCTGCGGATCAGCTTGATCACCTCGTCGATGTTGGCGACGGCGATGGCAAGGCCGACCAGCACATGAGCGCGGTCGCGTGCCTTGCGCAGCAGGAACTTGGTCCTGCGGCTCACCACCTCCTCGCGGAAGGCGACGAAGGCCTTCAGCATGTCGACGAGTGTCATCACTTCCGGCTTGCCGCCGTTCAGCGCCACGACGTTGGCGCCGAAGGAGGTCTGCAGCGGCGTGAAGCGGTAGAGCTGGTTGAGGATGACCTCGGCGTTGGCGTCGCGCTTCAGCTCGACCACGACGCGGTAGCCTTGCCGGTCGCTCTCGTCGCGGATGTCGGAGATGCCCTCGATGCGCTTGTCGCGCACCAGTTCGGCCATCTTCTCGATCATCGTCGCCTTGTTCACCTGATAGGGAACCTCGGTGATGACGATGGCCTCGCGGTCGCCGCGGCTCTCCTCCACATGCACCTTGCCGCGCATGACGATGGAGCCGCGGCCGGTCGAATAGGCGGAATAGATGCCGGAGCGGCCTAGGATGAGGCCGCCGGTGGGGAAGTCCGGACCCGGAATGATCTCCATCAGGTCCGGCAGGTCGATCGCAGGATTGTCGATGACGGCGATGGCGGCGTTGCAGACCTCGACGAGATTGTGTGGCGGGATGTTGGTGGCCATGCCCACCGCGATGCCGCCCGAGCCGTTGACCAGAAGGTTGGGGAAGCGCGCCGGCAATACGCGTGGCTCGCTATCCGATCCGTCGTAGTTCGCCTGGAAATCGACGGTATCCTTGTCGATGTCCTCGAGGATCTCGTGCGCCACCTTGGTCAGCCGCGCCTCGGTGTAACGCATGGCCGCAGGCGGGTCGCCGTCGATGGAACCGAAATTGCCCTGCCCGTCGATCAGCGGCACCCGCATCGACCAGTCCTGCGCCATGCGCACCAGGGCGTCGTAGATCGAGGCGTCGCCGTGCGGATGGTACTTGCCCATCACGTCGGAGACGGGACGGGCCGACTTCACATGCTTGCGGTTCCAGTGATAGCCGCTCTCATGGGACGCATAGAGGATGCGGCGGTGGACGGGCTTCAGCCCGTCGCGCACGTCCGGCAGCGCGCGGGACACGATGACGCTCATGGCGTAATCGAGATAGCTGCGCTGCATTTCCTCGATGATCGAGATCGGCTCGATGCCGGATGGGCCGTCCGGCCCGCTCGGTGTGTTCTGGTCGGTCAAATCGGATCACGCAATCTGGGAATCATGTTCCACTTTTATATAGGATCGCGCGCCAATTCTCCAATGGCGCGGGGCGTTTTCCAGAATTGATTTCCAACGATATTTCAAATGGATAGACCGAGTTTTGTAAAAATATCCGTTGGCGGCCAACGGGCTTGCTCGATCGTTCCTGTCCGGCATGGCCTTCCGGTGCGCATGAGAGGGCTGGCGCGCCCGCGCCGATCACGTTAGCCTGACGGTGCCGGGGACATGTCAATGCCGAATTTCGACAGTCTTTTCAATGCCTTCGTGACCATCCTGGTGACGATAGACCCGCCGGGGCTGGCGCCGCTGTTTCTCGCGGTGACCGCAGGCATGAGCCGCGAGCAGCGCGGCCAGGTCTCGGTCCGTGCCTCGGTGATCGGCTTCGGCGTGCTGGCGCTGTTCGCCATCGCCGGCGCGGGGATACTTTCTGTGTTCGGCATCACCCTGCCGGCGTTCCGCGTGGCCGGTGGCTTCCTGCTGTTCTTCATCGCCTTCGAAATGGTGTTCGAGCGCCGGCAGGACCGCAAGGAGAAGATCTCCGATGTGGCGATCACTCGCGACCACATCCACAACATCGCCGCTTTCCCGCTGGCGATCCCACTGATCGCCGGGCCGGGCGCCATATCGGCGACGGTGCTGCTTTCCGGCACATTTCAGGGCGTCGGATCGCGGCTCGCCCTGATCGCGATCATCTTCGCCTGCCTGCTGATCACCTATCTGGTGTTCGTGCTGTCGGAATGGATCGACAAGGCGCTCGGCCAGACCGGCCGCTCCATCCTCACCCGCCTGCTGGGCGTCATACTGGCGGCGCTGGCCGTGCAGTTCGTCGCCGACGGCATCAAGGCGCTGGCGGCCGGCTGACGCGGACTGTCGCCTCAGCCGGCCGTTTCGACCACCTCGAAATCATGCGTCACCGTCGCGGTCTTTGCCATCATCGCCGAGGCCGAGCAGTATTTCTCGATCGAGAGATCGATGGCGCGCTTGACCTTGGCCTCGGAAAGGCCGCGCCCCTTGACGATGAAATGCATGTGGATGCGGGTAAAGACCTTCGGGTCGGTCTCGGCGCGGTCGGCGTCGAGTTCGACGACGCAGTCCTCGACCGCTTCGCGGCCCTTCTCAAGGATATGCACCACGTCGTAGGCCGAACAGCCGCCGGTGCCGATGAGCACCAATTCCATGGGGCTCGGTCCGGGCGTTGCGTCGCCAGGCTGCGAAGCCGCGCCCAGCACCAATTCGTGGCCGGAGCCGGATTCGCCGATAAAGGTCCTGTCCTCGACCCATTTGATCCGCGCCTTCATCGAAAAACTCCCTCACGCAAAAGCGGCCGGGCTTTCATAAAGCCAGGCCGCTCCATATTCATCAAGCGCATGCTGCGTCTCGCCGCGGGCTACCGCTCAGAACGGGATTTCGTCGTCCAGTTCGCGCGATGCGCCGCCACCGCCGCCGCGACCGGCATTGCTACCGCTGCTGCCACGGTTGCCGAAGCTGTCGGACTGGCCGAAGCTATCTCGGCCGCCGCCGGAATAGCCGACCTGACCGCCCTCGCCCTGGCCACGCGAATCCAGCATCTGCAACTCGCCGCGGAATTTCTGCAGCACCACTTCGGTCGTGTAGCGGTCCTGGCCTTGCTGGTCCTGCCATTTGCGGGTCTGGAGCTGGCCCTCCAGATAGACCTTCATGCCCTTCTTCAGATATTGCTCGGCGACCTTGGCGAGCTGGTCGTTGAAGATGACGACGCTATGCCACTCGGTCTTTTCCTTGCGCTCGCCGGAATTCTTGTCGCGCCAGCTCTCCGACGTGGCGATGCGCAGGTTGACGACCGGATCGCCGGAATTCAGCCGGCGGATTTCCGGGTCGGCGCCGAGATTGCCCACCAGAATGACCTTGTTGACGCTGCCAGCCATGAACCTTCTCCACGCTCGTCCGAAACAATTTGAGGGCGCACCATATAGGCAATGGCCCCGGCGCGCCCACCCTTACGGGTCTTTTCCCCGGTGTTTTTATTTTTGTTCTCTATATGTTCTATGCCCTCATGCCTATCCTGTCAAGGATCGGGGATATGGCCCTCAAACCTGGAAGACGGTATAGGGTATCGATGCGCGCTTTTCGGACAGGCTTCGTTCTGACGGTCATGGCAGCTTTCGGTTGCGCAACGGCTGCGGCCAAGGATGCCGCCAAGGCGCCGTCAAAGACCCTGCCCGGCGTGACCGACGGCTACAGCATCGTCAAGCCGCTACCGGAACCGGATGACGAGCCGGCGCAAGCGGGGACAGACAACCATTTCAAGGTCGGCGATGTCGATGTCCGCATTTCGGGCTCGATCATCTTCGACGTGGGCGTGGGGTCGGTCCACCCGTCCCGCCATTGAAAGGTTTGGTTGTCGCGTCTTAAGCCGAGGCGCCGAAGCGGAGCAGATCGTGTCCGGCGGCATCCCTGAGGATCAGCCGTCCGTTCTCGACCTCGAATGAAACCACCTTCTCCATTGCGTCGAAGAAAGCTCTCTCCTGGGTCATCAGTTTTTGCTCGCAGGCCATCATGGTGGCGCCCGCCTTGCCGATGGCGATGTCCGTACCCTTGAGGGCGGCTGTTGCGAAATAGCGGTTGCACGGCGCCTGCCCGGTCACCTTGCCCTGTTCGTCGATATGGAGCGTCGCCTTGGACTCGACCGCGCCGACGCCCTCGATGAACTGAAGCGACCACATCTGGCCGACGATCGATGACTCTCTGTCGGTCTCGCTGGCGGCCGTTCTCCTGACCAAAACCGCCTGCGCCTTGTCGTCGAGCGGATCGACCGTGTGACGCACGTCGTTGATGAACATCAGCCTGTGGCCCACAGTGATGCGCGCCTGCAGTGCATAGGATGCGTTCTTGCGGATGGCCGAAGAATCGAATTTCAGCTCGAAGGGAATCGGCACCTGGCCTGTCGGCTTGATCGTCTGCGTCGCAACCACAGCGGCTGGCGCGTCGGTCAGCGAGACATCGGCGAGTTGGACCGTCACCACCGCGTCCGGAGGCAGGGCCATGCGTTCCCGATAGACGACCTCGCCTCTCATCGTGCGCTCCGCCGCCTGTGAATGATCCGGTGCGATCAACGTGACCACCAGCAGGGGCGTGAATCCGAAAATAAGGAACTCGGCGATCCGATCCAGCATGGCGCTCTCCTCAAGAGCGCACAACGCCTGACGATTGCGGACATTCCGTGGCCCGGCGCGGACCAATTCATGAAATCCTTCCGGCGAGCCAGTGGGCTCAAGCGTTCCTTACTGAGGCCTGTCTCGGCTGCGCCAGCGCGCCGCGGCTGCGTCGTCGGTCTCCTTCGCCTCGACCCATTCGCCCTCCGAGCCGTCGACGCGATGTTCCTTCTTCCAGAAAGGCGCCCGCGATTTCAGGTAGTCCATCAGGAAGCTCGCGGCCTCGAACGCCGCCTGTCGGTGCGGCGAGGCGGCGGCGACCAGCACGATGTTTTCGCCTGCCGGAATGCGGCCGTAACGATGGATGACCGTCAGCCCCTGCAAGGGCCAGCGCGCCGCCGCCTCGCCGGCGATGCGGCCGATCTCGCCTTCGGCCATGCCGGGGTAATGCTCCAGTTCCAGCGCGGACAATTGTCCATTCTCGTCCCGGCAGAGGCCGGAGAAGGTGACGACGGCGCCGATATCCGGCCGGTTCGCGGTCAGCGCGGCGATCTCGGACGCGACATCGAAATCCTCGACCTGGACGCGCACGACCGGAACGACAGGACCGAAGTTCCGGAACGTCATTCCGTCATCCCCCCGTCATCGGCGGAAACAGCGCGATCTCATGCGCGCCCGCGATCTTTTCGTCGTGGTCGACATGCTCCTGGTCGATGGCCACGCGGATCACGTCCGGATGTTTCAGCGCCTGCTCGTATTCCTCGCCGCGTGATCTCAACCAAGCCAGCAGGTCGTTCACGGTCTCGATGCCGGCCGGCAGATCCAAATCTTCCTGCGGCTTGCCGATGCGCTCGCGCACCCAGGCGAAATAGATCAATCTCATGGTTTCACTCGTCGACGATATGCTTCAGCCCGGCACGGAAATAGTCGTAGCCGGTATAGAGCGTGACGACCGCGGCGATCCACAGCAGCACCATGCCGATCTGGGTGGTCAGCGGAAAGATCTTGTCGCCGGCCGGCCCCACGAGCAGGAAAGCGATCGCCACCATCTGGATCGTCGTCTTCCACTTGGCGAGCTGCGTCACCGGCACCGAGACTTTCAGGGCAGCGAGATATTCGCGCAGGCCCGAAACCAGGATCTCGCGGCACAGGATGATGATGGCGGCCCAGAGCGACCAGCCGGCGATTCCCGCGTGGCGGTCCGTATCGGCCGCGAGCAGCAGCAGGCAGGTCGCGACCAGCAGCTTGTCGGCGATCGGATCCAGCATCTTGCCGATATTGGAGGTCTGCTGCCAGGCGCGTGCCAGATAGCCGTCGAGATAATCGGTTACGGACGCGGCGATGAAGATGACCAGCGCCGACCAGCGGGCGAAATCGCTGGATTTCAAATGTCCTTCGAGAAAAAAGCACAGCACGACCAGCGGGACCGCGACGATGCGGGCGTAGGTAAGCAGGTTGGGAAGGTTGAACGCGCGTCTTGCCATGGGTCGCCACTTCTATCGCGTGCTAGTCAAACCAGAAGCGCAGGCGCGGAGCAACTGGCGAATAGCGATGCGTCTTCACAAAAAGCCGGTCCGCGCCCTCGCCTCCTTCGCACTTATCGTTCGTGGAAGTGGTTGTAGACGGTGCGCGCAACCGATTCCGAAATTCCGTCCACGGTCATCAGATCCTCGATCGCGGCCCGGCTTACCGCCTTGGCGGTGCCGAAATGCAGGAGCAGCGCGCGCTTGCGGCCGGGGCCGACGCCGGCGATCTCGTCCAGCGGGCTCTTGATCATTTCCTTCTTGCGCCGCGCCCGGTGCGACCCGATGGCGAAGCGGTGCGCCTCATCGCGCAGGCGCTGGACGAAATAGAGCACCGGATCGCGCACCGGCAGCGTGAAGGACGGCTTTCCCTGTGCGAAGAAGCGCTCCCTGCCCGCTTCGCGGTCCTGGCCCTTGGCGACGCCGATGGCCACGACGCGATCCTCGACGTCGAGATCGGAAAGGATCTTGCGCACCGCCGACATCTGCCCCTGCCCGCCGTCGATCAGGATGACGTCCGGCCAGGCGGGGAAGCCGGAGCCCGGCGTATCGTCGTCCTCGGCCTCGCCCGGCGCGTCGTCGCCGTGCTCCTTGAGCAAACGGGAAAAACGGCGCTCCATCACCTCCCGCATCATGCCGAAATCGTCACCGGGCGTGATGTCGGTCGAGCGGATGTTGAATTTTCTGTACTGATTCTTCACGAAGCCTTCCGGTCCAGCGACGATCATCGCGCCGACCGCATTCGTGCCCATGATGTGGGAGTTGTCGTAGACCTCGATGCGCACGGGCGGCTTGTCCAGCCCGAACGTTTCGGCGAACCCAGCCAGAAGCCGCGCCTGCGTGGAGGTTTCGGCGAGCCGGCGGCCGAGCGCCTCGCGCGCGTTCTGCAGGGCATGGTCGGCAAGATCTCTCTTCTCGCCGCGCTGCGGAACGGAAACCGCGACCTTACGGCCGGCGCGCGCCGACAGCGCCTCTGCCAGCAGGTCCTGCTCGTCGACGGCGTGCGAGAGCAGGATCATGCGCGGCGTCGGCTTGTCGTCGTAGAACTGCGCCAGGAACGACCCCAGCACCGCAGAGGCTTCCAATGCAGGATCAGCCTTGGGGAAATAGGCGCGGTTGCCCCAGTTCTGGCCCGTACGGAAGAAAAACACCTGGATGCAGACCTGCCCGCCTTCCTGATGGATGGCGAAGACGTCCGCCTCCTCGACGACCTGGGTATTGATTCCCTGATGGCTCTGCACATGTGACAGCGCCGCCAGCCGGTCACGGAAGATCGCGGCACGCTCGAAATCCAACGCCTCGGCCGCCTCCTGCATGGCGGACGACATTTCGGTCTTCACCTTCTGGCTGCGCCCGGACAGGAAGCCTTTCGCCTCCTCTACCAATTCGGCATAGGCGCCGTGCGATATCTCGCCGGTGCAAGGGCCGGCGCAGCGCTTGATCTGGTAGAGCAGGCAGGGCCGCGTGCGGTTCTCGAAGAAGGAGTCCGTACAGCTTCTGAGCAGAAAGGCCCGCTGCAGCGAATTGATGGTGCGCCCCACCGCCTGCGCCGAGGCGAAAGGGCCGAAATAGTCGCCCTTGCGCGAGCGCGCCCCGCGATGCTTGTAGATTCCGGGTGCGTGATGATCACCGGTGATGAGGATATAGGGGAACGACTTGTCATCCCGCATCAGGACGTTAAAGCGCGGCCGCAAGCGCTTGATAAGGTTCGCTTCCAGAAGCAGCGCTTCAATCTCGGTGCGGGTGACGACGAACTCCATCGTCGCCGTCTCGCGCACCATGCGGCCGATGCGGTTGGTGTGGAAGCGCCCCTGCGCGTATTGCGTCACGCGTTTCTTCAGCGAACGTGCCTTGCCGACATAGAGCACGTCGCCGGCCGCGTTCATCATGCGATAGACGCCCGGCGCATTGGGCAGCCGCTTGACCAGCGTCTGGATGACTTCGGCGCCGACCTTGCCGTCGGCGTCACCGGCATGGGCGGTCCAGTCGATCGTGGTGAAGGCGACATCGGGACCGACGGCGGCGATCTCCTCGGCCTCGTCGTCGAAATCCGTGTCGGGCAGATCGGCGGCGGCGGTCAGGCCTCGCGCGACTCTTGAAGAAACGTTCGTCATTCGGCCATGCCTGTCACATCGGGCGTGCGCCAGGCAAGGTGCTGACCGCCGTCGAGCGCAATCATCTGGCCCGTCACCGAGCGCGCCTGCCAAAGATAACGGATCGTCGCCCCGAACTCTGCCAGTTCGGGGCCGCGCCCCAAGATCAGCCCGTTCACCTGCGCGGCGAAATCCGCATCGGTCTGGCGAACATTCGGCAGGGTCGGCCCGGGCCCGATCGCATTGACCCGCACACGCGGCGCCAGCGCCTGCGCCATCGTTTGGGTTGCCGTCCACAGCGCGGACTTCGACAGCGTATAGGAGAAATAGCGTGGCGTAAGCCGCCAGACGCGCTGATCGACGATATTGACGACAAGGCCCTCCTGCCCTTCAGGCAGGGCGCGGGCAAGCTGCTGCGACAGCAGCACCGGCGCCTTGACGTGAATGGCGAAATGCCGGTCCCAGGCGCGCCAGTCCGGGTCGAGCGCGGTGTCGTCTTCGAACACGGAAGCCGAATTGACCAGCAGCGAGATCGGCCCCAGCGTCACCTGAGCCGCCGCTTCGATCAGGCCGCCGGCCGCTTCGGGATCGGCAAGATCGGCGTGAAGCGCCGTCGCCCGGCCGCCGTCCGCGACGATCCGCGACGCGAGCGCCTCCGCTTCGGCGATAGACCGGTTGGCATGGATGGCGACGGAAAAGCCGTGCGCGGCCAGGTCTTCGACGATCGCCCGGCCGATCCGTCTGGCGCCGCCCGTAATCAAAGCCGTTCCAACGGCCTCTTGCATGGTCAACCCTTTCGCCGCGAAACGGCGTTAACAAACCCTTTTGGGGAAGGCTTTGTGCCGTTATTGCGTTATGGCCTTTGGCGATATTGTGACGACGGGCGCTGACGAACCGTGGAAATCAGCGCGAAGCGGCTTCCCGGGACTCAATATAGGTGCCGCAAACCCTTGCACCAAGCGGGCTGGAGAGACCAGACCGTCATCCTCCTGACATCCCTGTTGCATGAAGGCAACGTCAAGGTTCCGCCTCATTGGCGCCGGGGAATGACCCACTTTCAGGTTCGCTTCAGCCGCATTTCGTCACCAAATTCCGGAACCGATGAGCGCGAGGCCCGTTTCTCCCCCCGAACGGACCGGGGCGCTCACGAACAAGCCTGTGTCTGTGGCTTAAGGAGTTAGAACTATGAAATCCAATCTCAAACTCGCCGCTGCGGCTGGGCTTTTTGCCTTTGCAGGCGCGATTCCCGCCTACGCCGCCGATGCGATCACCACGGAAGAGCCCCCGGCTCCGGCCCCCATCGCCGAACTGCCCGTCGCTTCTTGGGCCGGCCCCTATGCCGGTCTGAGCCTCGGCTACGGCTTCAGCGGCCACACCAAGGCGCCGGACGTCGGCACCAATGTCGGCACCGACGGTTTCGTCGGCGGCGCGTTCGGCGGCTACAACTGGCAGTCGGACAACTTCGTCTACGGTGCTGAAGCCGATCTCGGCTACAACGGCGTCAAGGGCGACAAGAACGGCATCGAGACCAAGGGCGGCCTCGAAGGCTCGTTGCGCGCCCGTCTCGGCTACTCGGTGTCGCCCGACATTCTGGTCTACGGCACCGCCGGCGGCGCCGCCAAGAGCCTGAAGATCGATGACGGCGTCTCCAGCGACAAGCAGACCATGCTCGGCTGGACCGCGGGCGTCGGCACCGACATCAAGCTCACCGACAACATCTTCGGCCGCGTCGAATATCGCTACACCGACTTCGGTCACGAGGACTTCGACAATGTCGGTCGCGTCAAGGCGAACGAAAACCGCGTCACCTTCGGCGTCGGCATGAAGTTCTGAGTACGCGTTCCAGTTCAGTACGCGTCGTTCAAGTCAGGAAAGCCGGGCCTCGCGCCCGGCTTTTCGCTATGGGAATACCGCTCAGGCCGGAACGACGGCGGCCAAATCCGGAAATTTCTCGTCGAAGCGCTTGACCCAGCGCACCAGTTTGCCGCGCCCCTTCTCCCACTTGCCGGCAAAGCGCAGCGCGAGATAGCCGAGCGCGGCGCGCAGCGCGATATGACCGGCGGTGATCTTTTTCGGCAGCTTCGGCGGGTTGGCGTTCAGATGATCGAGCGCCCGCGCGATCTTCGACCACTGCTTGTCGAGCCAGGGCTGATGAACCTTTTCCTCGGGCCGGTGGCGGCGCTCGTAGACCATCGCGAGGGCCGAATCGCAGACGCCGTCGGCAAGCGCTTCCAGGATTTCGGCGTCGGTGCGCTTGTCGGCGTTGCGCGGCAGCAGCGCGACCTTCGACACACGGTTGAGATATTGCACGATCGCCGCGCTGTCGTAGACGGCGCGATCGTCGTCGAGGACGAGGACCGGGATCTTGCCCAGCGGATTGGCCGAGATGAGCACCGTCGGCTCTTCATCCGTCTTGGTCGGCACGGCTTCGATATCGACGCCTGCGTAGAGCGCCGCCATGCGCACCTTGGCGCTGTAGGGCGAGGCAGAGGCATAGAGAAGTTTCGGCATGGCGTAATCCTTGTTGAAAAACCGGGCCTTGTTTGCCCCTCCTTGCGCTCCGGCGCAATTGCCAGTGCAGCGAAACCTATCCACCACGCACAGGCGGCATCACCACCTTCGACCTTCGGCAGGACTGCTTGTCGACCTGCGGGCAACTCCTGAAGTCGAGATCCTTGGTCAGGCAGATGCGAACCTCGCGCAGAAACCGCCGGTCGCAGGTGACCGAGACCCCGTTTGCCGGAAGCCGGCGATTGGCGCGCAGGAACGCGGCCTCCACCTCGCCGGGCGCGACCTGTCGGTAGCGATCGGTCTGGCGGTACTGGGCCGGGACCGAAACCTTGTCGCGCGCGGCGCGCAATATGCGGAAATAGTCGGCCTGGTCGAGGCCCGTACAGGCGCCATGCGTCTTCCATTCGTGGCGGATCAGGCCGACCGACGGCATGATGTCGGAAAGGCCGCGCGCGATCTTGAAATCCACCTGCTGGTGGTTCGCGGGGCAGTCGCGGGGATAGCTCCGCTCGTTCTGCGGCCAGAGCCCGTGCACGATGAAGGCGTAGGGCCGCGCAGCCGCGCATTGCTGCCTGTCCGCCTTGCCGCCTTCCGCCGCGCAATAGCTCGGCGACCAAGACAGCGAGAGCACGTAGAAATCGAAACCGTCGCCGGAAGCAATTTCACTATTTGAACGGTTGGAGGCGGGCCTGACGGCTTCGCCGGTTCCGGTGGCGGGTTTTTGCGAAGCCTGGGGTCTTGGTTGCCCGGGGTCTGGATGCCTGGTGCTTGGATGATTGCCGGACGAAGGCAGCCATGCGCGCAAAGCCAACAGCACGCCGACCGCCAGCAGGAGCAATATCCGGCGCAGCCATCCGCTCATGGCGTATCAGGTGGACAATATCCTACCAAAGGACGCGGCAGCGGCCGTTATAGACCATCCAGCGGTCGAATCCCGACACGCAGAACTCGACGTTGTCGCCCATCGACGCAAACCCCTGCCCGCGCTCGATCAGGTACCAGATCGCCCGATCGCGCCCGTCCGACAGCGCCACATTGGCCCGGCAATAGTGACGCTCGATCGGCCACTTCTCGCCGGCCGGCAGATAGCGGGCCTGATGAATGCCGCGAAAATCCATGATCTCGACGTAGGGAAGGTTCGGAACGTGGTGAACCTGATAATTGAAGCGACTGGTGATCTTGTTCAGGACCCAGGCGTCGCCACAAACGCTGCCGTCATCTCCATAATCGACATAGCCGGGAAGATCTGCGGCGCGCGCCGTCGACATACCGGTCAGGGGCGCGGCGAGGCCGACGAGGGCGGAAAGGGCGGTGACGGCAAAGCGATTCATGGTCGGCCTCCAGATTGGCGCACTGTGAAATGCCGCTCGCGCACCGTCAAGCGGTATGGTTTTCTCCAGTGAGCCGATCAAGCGACCAGCGCCCCGTCCCACCGAACGCTTTCATAAACGCCGGAAATAGCGCTCGCAGTTCCGCCTCGAGCGTGAACGGCGGATTAACCACCACCATGCCGCAACCATCGAGACGCGGCTCCGCGGAGGGCGGCCTGATCTCGAAACCGGCGTCGAGGATTTTCGGGATGCCCGATTCGGCAAGGGAGCGGCGGAACGCGGCGACCGCCGCGTGGTCCTTGACCGGATACCACAGCGCATAGATGCCGCCCGGCCAGCGGCGGTGCGCCCTGCGCAGGCCATCGACAAGCCGGTCGAACTCGCCTGCCTGCTCGAAGGGTGGATCGACCAGCACCAGGCCACGCTTCTCCTTGGGCGGCAGATGGGCGCCGAGCGCCAACCAGCCGTCCAGTTCCATAACGCGAACCTGAAAATCGCCGTCGAAGAGGCCTTTCAGCGCCACGGCGTCCTGCGGATGAAGCTCGATGGCAGAGAGCCGGTCCTGCCGCCGCAGCAGGCGGCGCGCCAGAAGCGGCGAGCCGGGATAGCGGCGCAGGCCGTCCCCGCCATTCACGTCGCGCACGATTTCGAGATAGGGCGCCAGCAAATCCGCAGCCGGCGGTACGAGGGACGTTTCGAGCAGCCGGCCGATGCCGTCACGCCATTCGCCGGTCTTCTGCGCTTCCGGCGAGGCGAGATCGTAGAGGCCGATCCCGGCATGGGTGTCGATGACCCGGAACGCCTTATCCTTGCCCTTCAGATATTCGACCAGCCGGACAAGCACGGCATGTTTGACGACGTCGGCGAAATTGCCTGCATGATAGGCATGGCGGTAATTCATGCGCCCCTGCCCCAGCGCGGGCGTGGCGGCTGCGAATTCGGGTTCGGCGGCGGAGCGCCGAAGCGGTGCCTGAAAGCCAGGACCAGCCCGATGAAGCCGATGGCCGTGAGCGAGAAACCGATCGGCTGCAGGCGCTTGTCGAACGCGGTTGTGCCACGGCTCAGAACAAGATCGACGGCGCGGATCGGCACGCCGTCCGCATCGCCCCTGTCGACGGTGAAAGTATAGGAACCAGCCTTGACGGCATCGATCACCCCGACATCAGCGTGAAAAGCCTTCTCCTGCGTCTGGGGATTGGTGTCGCGGCTCGTGGCGTTCGCGAAATCCAGCGCCTGGGCGAGAACGGTTTGACCGTTCGCCGCTGCCGTGACGGTCAGCAGCGCCGCGCCCTTCGGCAGGCTTTGCAACCCGGTCGTGGTCATTTCCACCGAAACGTCGAGGGGCGAATTGTCCGGCGTGAGCTGCGTTTCAACCGGCGTGAAGCCCGTCGATTGTTGGAACACGCGCCATGTGCCGACAGGTTCGCGGCCGCCGCCGGGCGCCAGTCGCGGGTAGCCGATCATGACCAGGCCGGCGACGAGAATCAGCCCGAATATAAAACGCATCGACAGGTCTTACCTTGTGCCGCCGTTAGACATGGTCCGCCTCAAGCCTTGCGCTCCCAACGCCGATCGGCGTTCTGCTGCCAGTAAGTCACGGCGTGGCCGGCTTCCTTCATCGATTTCCAGTGTGCGCGTGCCGACTCGACCTGCGCCGCATCATGGCCGTCGAAAAGGAAGACGGCTCGGTCGTAGTCCGCCAAGGCCGGCGGCGAAGCTCCGTCGACCAGGAAGCGGATTTTCGATCCGTTCGGATTGCCCTCGCCGGTCGTCAGCAGGATCGGTTGCTCGGCCGGATGCGGCTCGCGGTCGGTGGCATGGGCCAGGAAGGAATCGTCGCGATAGGTCCAAAGGTGGCCGTCCAGCGCGTCGCGCCTGTCTTCCGTGCCGGTCTGCACGACGGCGCGCCAACTGCGCTCCACGCTGCGCTCGAGCAGGCCCGGAAGGGCATCCTCCAGTGTCGATTCGGTCAGGTGGTAGAACAGCACCTCGGTCATGCGATGCCGGGTCTCATTTCTCGTAGTGGTCGCGCACCAGCCGGTCGAGCAGCCGGACACCGAATCCTGTCCCCCATGACTGGCTGATCTCGCTGGACGGCGCGCCCATCGCGGTGCCGGCGATATCCAGATGCGCCCAGGGCGTGTCCTTGACGAAGCGCTGCAGGAACTGCGCGGCGGTGATCGCGCCGCCATAGCGGCCGCCGACATTCTTCATGTCCGCGTTCTTGGAATCGATCAGCTTGTCGTATTCCGGCCCGAGCGGCATGCGCCACAGCCGCTCATGCGTCTCGCTGCCCGCCTGCGCGAGCCAGCCGGCCAGTTCGTCGTCGTTGCAGAACAGGCCGGCGTGATGCTGTCCCAGCGCCACCATGATCGCGCCGGTGAGCGTGGCGAGATCGATCATCGCTGCGGGCTTGAACCGGTCCGCGCAATACCAGAGCGCATCGGCCAGGACCAGGCGGCCCTCGGCGTCGGTGTTGAGCACCTCGATCGTCTGCCCCGACATCGAGGTGACGATATCGCCTGGCCGCTGCGCGTTGCCGTCGACCGCATTCTCGACCAGGCCGACGATGCCGACGACATTCGCCTTCGCCTTGCGTGCCGCCAGCGCGTGCATGAGGCCGGTGACCGCGGCCGCGCCACCCATGTCGCCCTTCATGTCTTCCATGCCGGAGGGAGACTTCATCGAGTTGCCGCCGGTGTCGAAGGTCACGCCCTTGCCGACGAAGGCGACCGGCCTGTCCTTCGCCTTGCCGCCGTTCCAGCGCATGACGGCCAGCCGAGCGCCTCTCGGCGATCCCTGCGCGACGCCCAGCAGCGCTCCCATGCCGAGCTTCTTCATCTCCTTCTCGGCCAGAATCTCGACCTCGACGCCGAGTTGCGCCAGCTTGCGGATGCGCTCGACGAATTCGAGCGGCCCCAGCACATTCGCGGGTTCGTTGACGAGATCGCGCGCCAACAGCACGCCATCGGCCACAGCCGACATAGCCGCGAACGCCTTTTTTGCCCCTGCCGGATCGCTGGTCTGGATCGTGATCTTACCCGGCTTTTGGGCCTCGTCGTCCGGCGTCTCGCCCTTGCGCGTCTTGTAACGGTCGAAGGAGTAGCTGCGCAACACGATACCGGCGGCCAGGGCCGCCGCACCCCCGGCATCGGCAGCGGCATCCGGCAAATCCGCCACGACCGTCGCATCGGGCGTCCTGCGAAGCGTCGCGGCAATGACACCGCCCAGCTTCATCCAGCCATAATCGTCAAGCTCCGACGCCTTGCCGGCGCCGATAGCGACCAGGCGATCCAGCCCCGGCCCCTCCGGCGCCAGCACGTCCAGCACGCTGCCCGATTTGCCGGAAAAATCCGCGACCTCGCTTGCGCGCTCAAGGATGTTCGCAGGATCACAGGCCGCGCCCGATTTGCTCAGGCCTGCTCCTTCCGCCCATAACACGACGACGCTTCCCTTGCGCGGCGCGGCGAGTTTCGTGAATGTGATCGACGGTTTCTGGCTCATGCGAAATCCTGTTTTCCGACACGCGGACGGCGTGTCGACGCGCGGGCATCCCGCACTTTTCTAGCCGGTCCGGCAACGCCCGCACAATGAGCCAGCTTGATTCAAATGTCGAAGTCTGTTCATTCACCGTCGAAATGCCGCCTTAACTCGTCGCTAACCATTTCGTTTCGCCCTTTTTTATCCATTGGCGTCGAGAGTCCCAGCGGCAACACGAGAAGAACAAAAGCCTGCCCCGGTTGTGTGGAATTTCCCGGGCCGATATCGTGCACCGCTCAGGCGCAAACAAAGACGCAACCCGAGAAGAGAGCTCAATGAAGGTCGTAGAACGCTACATCCTGCGACGCGCTTTCGTGCTCTTCATCGCGGCGCTCGCATGGACACTGGCGATCGTGTGGACGACGCAAGTGCTGGCGCGTATCGATCTGGTCACCGACAGCGGCCAGTCCGCCCTCACCTTCTTCCAGGTCGCCTCGCTGATCATCCCTTCTATCATTCCGATCGTCGTGCCTTTCGCTCTGGTCGTGGCGGTCGCGCAGACGCTCAGCGTGATGAACGCCGATTCGGAGCTGGTGGTGATCAATGCCGCCGGCTCGTCGCGGCTGACGGTGATCAAGCCGGTCATCCTGCTCGCGGTGGCGGCCGGCGTATTATGCTTCGTGGTGCAGAACGGGATCGACCCCTATGCGCGCCAGCGCAACCGCGAATTGGTGGCGAGCGCCCGCGCCGATTTCCTTACCCTGCTCATCCAGGAAGGCACGTTCCGCAAGGTCGAGGACGGTCTGTTCGTGCAGATCGGCGAACGGCTGCCCGACGGTCGGCTCGGCCAGATATTCGTCGCCGATTCGCGACAGGAGGGCACCGACCTGGTCTATTATGCCAAGACCGGTGCGGTGGTGGACAAGGCCGACGACAAGGTTCTCCTGATGAACGACGGCGTCGTTCACCGCAGGACGCCGAACGGAGACATCTCCGTCATCCACTTCACCTCGTATGCTTTCGACCTGTCGGCCTTCGCGACCGATTCCGACGACCCGATCCGCCTGCCCAAGGACCAGACGACCGCGTATCTGATGCACCCGGATCCCAATGACGCTTATTTCAAACGCTCCCCCAACAACTATACCGTCGAACTGACGAAGCGGTTCACCGAATGGATGTTCCCGATCGCCTTCGCCCTGATAGCGCTGGCCGTGGCGGGCGACGCCCGGTCGCATCGTGAGGCGAGGATCCATCCTTTGATCACCGCCATATCGATCGCACTGATCGTGCGCTGGTTCGCGTTCTTCGCCGAAGGCAAGGCCAAGAGCGACACTTCCTTCGTCTATGTCATGGTTGCCATTCCGATCGTTATGTCGCTGATTTCCGCCTGGTTCATCCGCACGCAAAGGGCGATGGAGCTTCCCATCGGCTGGGCCGAAGCGGGCCTGTCGCTGCTGGCGCGCCTGCGCAACGCGGTGACCAGAGGATGGCTCCGCCTCGCCGGAGCGGCGTCCCGCGGAGGGTCGGCGTAATGGGCTGGACACTCGGCCGCTACTTCTTCTTCCGTTACGCCACGATCACGCTGTGGTTCTTCCTCGGCATCTTCGCCCTGGTATTCCTGGTCGATTTCACGGAACTGACAGGGCGGATCGCGCGGATCGACGGGTTCAGCTATGCTACCGCGATCGCGATCTCGGGCTTGCGCGTGCCGATGATCGTTCTGCAGACCGTGCCCTTCGTGGGGCTCTTCGCGGCGATGGCGACCCTGGTGTCGCTCAACAGGAAATACGAGCTCGTCATTGCGCGCTCGGCAGGCATATCGGCCTGGCAGTTCCTGGTTCCGCCTTGCCTGGGCGCCCTGCTCTTCGGCATTCTGGCGGTGGCCGTGCTCAACCCGATCTCTGCCTACGGACTGTCCCAGTCGGAGCGCATAGAAAGCGAGTTGCGCTCAGGCAAATCCAACGAAACATCGGCCGACGTCACGCCCTGGCTCAGGCAGAAGACGAAGTCCGGCGACACCATCATCGGCGCGCGCGCGATCCTGAACAAGGGATTGGCGATGGCCGACGCCAGCTTCTTCAGCCTCGATCCGCAGGGCAACATCATCGAGCGCCGAGACGCAAGGCAAGCTTTTCTCAGGGATGGTTATTGGGAGCTGAAGGACGTTCGCGTGCTGAATGCGGACGGCACGCTGACCACCAAGGCCAGCGACCGGATACCGACCGATTTGAAGCCCGAATTCGTGCAGGAACGGCTCGCAAGGCCGGAAACAATTCCCTTTTACGAACTTCCCCAGAAGATTGAGGTTGCCCGCTCATTCGGCCTGAAGGCAAATGCGTTCGCCATGCAGCTCGATTCGCTGGTGGCGCTGCCGGTCCTGCTGATTGCGATGACACTCATCGCGGCGACGGTTTCGATGCGGTTCGCCAGAATGGGGCAGTCGGCGACGATGATTTTGGGTGGTATCTTGGCCGGCTTTCTGCTTTATGTGGTCTCGGTCCTTGTCAAGGCGTTCGGAGTGGCCGGTTTCGTGCCGACCGTAGTGGCGGCATGGTTTCCGGTGGTCGTGGCAATGTTCTTCGGGGTGACGTTCCTGCTGTACAAGGAAGACGGCTAGTGAGGGGGGCGGTTTCACAAAACCGTAGGCCGGTCCGGGCAGCGCTGCTGTGCGGCGTGAGCGCCCTTGCGTTCCTCGTGGGCGGCTTCGCGCTCCAGCCAGCCAGTGCACAGAACGTCTCGGATTTCGAAGCCAAGACGCCGTCCGGTGCCCAGATGCTTCTGGAAGCCGACACCCTCGTCTATGACAACGACAACCAGACCGTCGTCGCCGTCGGCGGCGTCCAGATCGATTACGGCGGCAACAAGCTGGTCGCCCAGCGGGTTGAGTATAACCGCAACACGCGGCGCATGGTCGCCACCGGCGACGTGCAGATCATCGACAGCGACGGGACGAAGATCAATTCGCAGCATATCGACGTCACCGACGACTTTGCCGACGGCTTCGTCAATGCGCTGCGCGTCGAGACCCCCGACAAGACCTATTTCGGCGCCGAAAGCGCCGAGCGCATGGGCGGCGTGCTGACCACGTTCCACAACGGCGTCTACACTGCCTGCGAGCCCTGCGAGGACAAGCCGAACAGCGCGCCCATCTGGCGAGTCAAGGCCAAGAAGATCGTCTGGAACGGACAGACGCACACGGTGCGTTTCGAGGACTCGAAGTTCGAGTTCTTCGGCTTCCCGCTCGCCTATCTGCCGGCGTTCGAGATCGCTGACCCCACGGTCAAGCGCAAGAGCGGCTTCCTGATGCCCGGCATCAAGTACAAGACCGATCTCGGTGTCGGCGTATCGGTGCCGTACTATTTCGCGCTGTCGCCGACCTACGACCTAACGGTTCAGGGCACGTATTATTCCAAACAGGGTTTCCTCGGCGAGGCGGAGTGGCGCCAGCGCTTCGACAATGGCGGCTACACGATAAGGGCTGCAGGCATCAGCCAGAACGACCCCGAGGCGTTCGACAAGAATACAGTTAACCACGGACCGACCGACGATCCGACAAAGTTCCGCGGCATGATGGGCACGAAGGGCCAGTTCGCCATCAACGAGCGCTGGAACTTCGGCTGGGACGTCCTTTTGCAGACGGACAAGAATTTCTCGAACGCCTACGGCATCGACGGTTTCGATGATTCCGTCCATCGCTCGGAGGTCTACCTGACCGGGCTCAACGACCGGAATTACTTCGACCTGCGCGCGCAGCATTTCGAGGTGCAGGAGAATATTCTGAACGAGTATGCGCCGGGTAAAGAGAACCCAGGCGCAAGAGCAGACAAGCAACCTTGGGTTCTGCCCTCGCTCGATTACGCGTATATCCCCGAGACTTCGGTGGCTGGCGGGCAACTGACATTCAATCTCAATTCGCGCCTGAACATACGAAACAAGCTCGATGAGGCGGTTAATGCAGGCGATGTCGAGCGCGTCCGTGGCATTGAGGGTGATTCTGGGCGACTGACTGGCGAAGCCGAGTGGAAGAAGACGGTCGTCACGGACGGGGGCCTCGTCATCACGCCGCTGCTCGCCTTTCAGGCCGACGTCGACTACGCGAATGCGAGTTCGGACTCGCTCACCGCCATCAATTTAATGGCCGGCAAGCCCGCCACCGACGCCTCCGATTTCCGCTCATCCTTCGCGCGCTATATGGCCACCGCGGGCCTCGAACTGCGCTATCCGATCCTGTTCTCCGCGATCGGGTCGTCGCACGTCATCGAGCCGATGGCACAGCTTTTCGTCCGTCCCAACGAGCAGTATGTCGGAGGGCTGGAAATCCCGAACGAGGATGCGCAAAGCTTCGTCTTCGATGCTGCGACGCTGTTCGAGCGTGACAAGTTTTCCGGTTACGACCGCATCGAGGGCGGCACCCGCGCCAATCTCGGCTTCCGCTATTCCGGCAGCTACGACAATGGCTGGGCCACCAACGCCATCTTCGGTCAGTCCTACCAGCTTGGCGGGCGCAACTCCTTCGCCTCGGCCGACCTCGTCAATGCCGGCGCCAATTCCGGGCTCGAAACCGATACGTCCGACTATGTCGGTCTTGTCGGCCTGAGCAGCCCCAACGGTTTCTCGGCATCGCTGAGCGGGCGGTTCGACGAGCAGAGCTTCGACGTTCGCCGCATGGAAGCCAAGACCGGCTTCTCGGCCGGACCATTGTCGCTGACAGCCAGATACGCCTTCATCGAAAACCAGCCTCTCTACGGCTTCGATGACGATCGTCGCGAGGTGAGCCTGGCCGGCTCCGCCCGCCTCGACAAATATTGGCGTCTGTTCGGCTCTGGAACTTATGACATTGAGCACTCCCTGATGACCAGCAAGGGATTCGGTTTCTCCTACAGCGACGAGTGCTTCACCTATCTGATGACATTCTCCGAGACGAAAAGCCGGAATCTGTATAACGACGAAGTGAAGACCAGCACGAACATCGGTTTCAACATCTCCTTCCGCACGCTTGGCGATTTCGGCTCGGCGACCAGCGCCTTCGCGGAGAATTGACGCAGAAACCAGCGGCGGCGGTGCAGGATTGACCGGCGCGGCGTTTCCGCGACATGGTTTCGCCGCATAGGCCGGCAAGAGTTCATCATCCGGAATGACAGCACAGCCGATTGGAATATTGATGAGGAAACGGCTCTTCTACGTGGGCATGGCGGCGTTAATCGCGACCGCGACCGTGCCGGGGTCCGTTCTTGTTTCGCCGCCCGCCTATGCCAGCACGATCAAGTACATCGTCAACGACGTTCCCATCACCACCGGCGACATTCAGCATCGGGCAGCCTTTCTGCGCCTGCAGCACAGGAAGGGAGACGCCGCCAACGAAATGATCGAACAGACGCTCAAGCTGGCCGAGGCCAAGCGGCTCGGCATCCGCATCAGCGACGCCCAGGTGAACGATGCTTTCGACCGCTTCGCCAAGAACAACAAGATGCAGCCAGCCCAGCTTACGCAAATCATGGCGCGCGCAGGTGTGACGGCCGAGCATTTCAAGGAATATATCCGCACGCAGATGGCCTGGGGTCAGGCCGTCAGCGCGCGCTCGCGCTCGGAAAGCGGTCTGTCGAGCGAACAGGAAGCGGTCCGCAAGATGCTGGACAATGGTGGCGAGAAGCCCACGGCGACGGAATACATGCTGCAGCAGGTGATCTTCGTCGTTCCGACGGCCGAGCGAAAGTCCATTCTCGCAAAGCGCAAGCGCGAGGCCGAGTCGATGCGCGCGCGGTTCAACGGCTGCAACACCACGCGCGAATTCGCCAAAGGCCTTCTCGACGTCACTGTTCGCGATCTCGGCCGCGTGCTGGCGCCGTCGCTGCCCAGCGATTGGGCCGACCAGATCAAGAAGACCAAGGTGGGCGCCGCCACGCCCGTCAAGGAGACCAGCCGCGGGGTGGAGTTCATCGGTATCTGCTCGGCCCGTGAGGTTTCCGACGACAGGGTTGCCGAGCTGATGCTCGGAGGCGACGGGGCGGAAAAGAACAGCGATACCGAAGCGCTGGAAAAGAAATATGTCGCGGAGCTCCGGCAGCGAGCCCGCATCGTCAAGCGCTGACCCCGCCGTGCGCGCCAATACCGCGCTGGCGCTGAGCGTCGGCGACCCGTCAGGCGTCGGACCCGAGATTGCGGCCATGGCCTGGCAGCGGCGCGAAGCGATGGCCGTGCCGCCTTTCTTCCTGCTGGCCGATCCGGACCTGATGCGCGCTCGCGCAAGCGCGGCCGGACTGGACATTGCAATAGGCGAGGTTACGCCGGGCGAGGCTGGATCGGCGTTCGGCCGGGCGCTTCCAATCGTGCCGCTGGAGGCGAGGCTGGCGGATACACCCGGCGTACCCGATCGGGCGAATGCGGCAGGCATAATCGAGGCGATCGACCGCGCCGTCGCCTGTTCGCTCTCGGGCGAAGCGTCCGCGGTCGTTACCTGCCCTATCGCGAAAAAGACCCTTTACGATGCCGGGTTCGGCTTTCCGGGCCATACCGAGTATCTCGCCTTTCTGGCCGAGCGCCATACCGGCAAGGAAGCGAGACCCGTCATGATGCTGGCCGGACCGGACCTGCGCACCGTCCCCGTCACCATCCATATCCCGCTTTCCGACGTTCCCGCTCAACTGACCACGTCGCTGATTATCGAGACGGGGCGGATAACGGCCAGGGATCTGCGGGAGCGTTTCGGCATCGGCAAGCCACGCCTGGCGGTCGCGGGCCTCAACCCGCACGCCGGCGAAGACGGATCGATGGGCAGGGAAGACGGAGAGATCGTGGCGCCCGCCGTCGCCGGGCTCCGCAGCGAAGGGATAGACGCTGTCGGCCCCCTGCCCGCCGATACCATGTTCCATCCGCAGGCGCGCGCGGGCTACGATGCCGCGCTGTGCATGTATCACGACCAGGCGCTGATCCCGGCCAAGACGCTGGCGTTCGACGAGGCGGTCAACGTAACGCTCGGCCTGCCCTTCGTGCGCACCTCGCCCGACCACGGAACGGCGTTCGGCATCGCCGGCAAGGGCATCGCCCGTCCAAACAGCCTGATCGCCGCGCTCAAGCTGGCGCGCTTCCTGGCAGACCGCACCGACATGGCGGGACAGCCGTGACGGTCGACGGACTGCCGCCGCTGCGGGATGTGATAGACAAACACGGGCTGCAGGCGAAAAAATCGCTCGGCCAGAATTTTCTGCTCGACCTCAACCTGACCGGCAAGGTGGCGCGGGCCGCAGGCGACCTCGCCGGCTGCACGGTCATCGAGGTCGGCCCCGGGCCCGGAGGGCTGACCCGCGCGCTTCTTTTCAATGGTGCGCGCAAGGTCGTCGCCATCGAGCGCGACGAGCGCTGCCTCGAGGCATTGGCTGAAATCGCGGCGCACTATCCTGGCCGGCTCGACGTGATTTCAGGCGATGCCCTGAAGACCGACTTCTCCGCGCTCGCGCCCGGCGAGGACAAAAAGATCGTCGCGAACCTGCCCTACAACATCGGAACCGAGTTGCTGGTGCGATGGCTGACCGTGGAGCGATGGCCGCCCTTCTACCGGTCGATGACGCTGATGTTCCAGCGCGAGGTCGCGCAACGGATCGTGGCGCAACCCGGCAGCAATGCGTATGGCCGGCTCGGCGTGCTCGCCGGATGGCGGACGGAGGCGAAGATCGCCTTTGACGTCCCTCCCCAGGCTTTTACGCCGCCGCCGAAGGTCACGTCGTCCGTGGTGCATATCGTCCCCCGGCAAGCACCGCTGCCGGCGGATGTGAAAACGCTCGGCCGCGTCACGGAATCGGCCTTCGGCCAGCGCCGCAAGATGCTGCGCCAAAGCGTGAAGGGCCTCGGCGGCGAGGCGCTGCTGGGGCGGGTCGGGATCGATCCGACACGGCGGGCCGAAACGCTGAGTGTCGAGGAATTCGTCCGGCTGGCGAATGCGGTATAGTTCTCCTCTCTCCGTTTGCGGGGAGAAGGAAAAACTATTCCGTCTTCTCGTCCAGCAGCCCTGAAACGAAGTCGAAAAGGCCCGGCCTGCGGTCGCGGCGTAGCCGTTCCGCCGTCACGATCGCTTTCACCTCGCCGAAAGCCCGGTCGAGATCGTCATTGATCACGACGAAGTCGTATTCCGTCCAATGCTCGATCTCGTCGCGCGCATTCTTCAGCCGCGTCTCGATGACCTGTTCCTGATCTTCGGCCCGGCGCTTGAGCCGTGCTTTCAGTTCGGCCATCGACGGCGGCAGGATGAAGATCGAGACGATGTCGCCGCGCATCTTTTCCTTGAGCTGCTTGGCGCCCTGCCAGTCGATGTCGAAGAGCATGTCGCGCCCCTCGGCCATCGCCGTTTCCGCCGCCTCGCGCGGCGTGGCGTAGAAATTGCCGTGAACTTCGGCCCATTCGAGCAGTTCGTCGTTGTCGCGCAGGATGTCGAACTCACGCCGCGAGCGGAAATGGTAGTGGATGCCGTCGATCTCGCTGCCGCGCCGCGCCCGCGTCGTCACGGAGACCGACAGTTCGAAAGCCTGATCGCTCTCGATCAGGTTACGGGCAATGGTCGATTTGCCCGCGCCCGACGGCGACGACAAGACCAGCATCAAACCCCGCCTGCGAATGCGGGAACCGGCGTCCTTGGCCAAGATCAGTCACTCCAGATTCTGGACCTGCTCACGGAACTGGTCGACCACCGCCTTCAGCTCCAGGCCGATGGCGGTCACCGTCGCGGCGTTCGACTTGGAGCACAAGGTATTCGATTCGCGGTTGAATTCCTGTGCCAGAAAATCGAGCTTGCGGCCGATCGCGCCGCCTCCTGACAGCAGCGTCCTGGCAGAGGCGACATGGGTCTTGAGCCTGTCGATTTCCTCGCGGATGTCGGCCTTGGTGGCGAGGAAGGCGGCTTCCTGATTGAGCCGCGCCTCGTCGAGGCCGGCGCTTGCATCCATCAGCAACCGGACCTGCTCGGCGATGCGCTCGCGGATCGCCGACGGTTCGCGCGACGGATCGGCCTCGGCGCGCAGCGTCAGCGCCTCGATGGCATCCAGATGACCGGAAAGCAGGGAGCCCAGCGCCTTTCCCTCGGCCAGACGCGCCTGTTCCAGTCCTTCCAGCGCCTTGTCGAGCGTGGCCTCGATCGCCCGGTCGAGGCTTGCGCGCGCTTCCTCTGTCTCGATTGCGTCGGGAACCTCCAGCACGCCCCGCAGCGCCAGAAGGCCGTCCGCCGTGGCCGGCGCGGTATTGAATTGCTCCTGCAAGCGCTGTGCGAGGCCTGCGAGATCCTTGAGAAAAGCCTCGTTGACGATCGGGACAGCCTGCGCGCCCGCTCCGCGGCCGAGCGTCAGCGCAGCCTGGAAATTGCCGCGGGCGAAACGTTTCTGGATGGCCTGCCGCACCTGCGGCTCGAGGCGCTCACAGCCGGGTGGCAGCCTGGGGCGAACTTCCGCCCCCTTGCCGTTGACCGATTTTACCTCCCAGGCGATCGCCGCGCCGTCATGATCGGACACCGCACGGGCGAAGCCCGTCATGCTTTGCAGGTTCATGTGCCCCTCTTATTTTCCGCCCGCCGTCACTGGACAGGCAGCACCCCGGTCCCGGCGCCCTCTTCGGCCGGTGCCTGCGCTCCATTTTGCTTCGCCTCCTCTGCCTGCTTCTTCTGCAAGGCACGGTAGCGGGCGACGTTCTGGTTATGCTCCTCCAGCGTGGCGGCGAACACATGGCCGCCGTTGCCGTCGGCGACGAAGTAGAGATCGTCCGTCTTCGACGGATTGGCGACGGCTTCCAGCGCGGCCTTACCGGGGTTGGCTATGGGCGTGGGCGGCAACCCGTTGATCTGATAGGTGTTGTAGGGTGTCTGCTTGTCGATGTCGGACTGGTAGATCGGCCTGTCGGCGGGCTTTCCCTTGCCGCCGAACAGACCGTAGATGATCGTCGGGTCCGATTGCAGCCGCATTCCCTTCGCCAGCCTGTTGAGGAAGACGGCGGCGACGCGCGAGCGCTCGTCGCTTTTGCCGGTTTCCTTTTCCACGATGGACGCAAGGGTCACGAACTCGTCGACATTCGCCAGCGGCAGGTCCGGCGAGCGGCGGGCCCAGATATCGGCGACCAGCTTCTTCTGATCGGCGAGCAGT
This sequence comes from Mesorhizobium hunchu, assembly GCF_040081975.1. Taxonomy (NCBI): domain Bacteria; kingdom Pseudomonadati; phylum Pseudomonadota; class Alphaproteobacteria; order Hyphomicrobiales; family Phyllobacteriaceae; genus Mesorhizobium; species Mesorhizobium hunchu. Next base: position 251,973 of record NZ_JBEBMG010000006.1, on the reverse strand, counting down.
TTGTCCACCATCTCCTGGCGAGTGGCGCCGCGCGTGAAGCGCAGCGTATCGGTGGCGAGGCTTCCTTCCGCCGGGAGGCTGGCCGGCATGTCGCCGTCGAGTTCCGGCTGCGACGCGATCTTCTCGAACGCCTGCTCGACGGTCAGGCCTTCCGGTATCGTCAGCGAATACATCACCGACTTGCCGCTCTTCAAAAGGTCCATGATGTCGCGCATCGAGGCGTGCGGCTTGATCCGGTATTCACCGGCCTTCAGCGCCTGGTCGTTGCCGTAGGCGCGGACACCAAGCCGGAAAATCCTCGAATTGCTGATCAGCCCGCGGCTCTCCAATTGCGTGGCGATCTCCGCCACGCCGCTGTTCTGCTTGACCACGAAGGTGTCGCCGCTCTGCGAGGGGCCTGGCCCGACGAATTCCTGCTTGCCGAAATAAAGCGCCACACCAGCCGCCAGCACCAGAAGCATGACGCAGGAGACGACAAAGTTCATGAACACGATGATCTGGCTGCGCGACGCGCGCGAGCGCTTGCCGGGCGGCGGCGTGCCGGCCTCCGGGCGCAACGCCTCGCTGGCCGATTTCGGCACGATGGTGGTGGGCGGGACCGGACGCTGTCCGAATTCACCATCATTCGGTGGATTGCTGTTCATGACGCGCTACCGTTCGATTGTTCCACGAATCCCCTCCGGAACAGTAGAAGCGAATATGGCGAAATTGACAGCCGGACCGGCAGGAAACCGCCCGGCCTCACCCATCGTAACGCTTGAAAACCAGCGACGCGTTCGTTCCGCCGAAACCGAAGGAGTTCGACAGAGCGACATCGATCCGCCGCTGCCTCGGCTTGTTCGGAACGAGATCGATGGCCGTTTCCCGCTCGGGGTTGTCGAGATTGATGGTCGCCGGCGCGATGTTGTCGCGCATCGCCAGGATACAGAAAATGGCTTCTGCGGCACCGGCCGCGCCAAGCAGATGGCCGATAGAGGACTTGGTCGACGACATCGATATCTTCGAGGCAGCGTCCCCGACGAGGCGCTCGACGGCGCCGAGTTCGATCGTATCGGCCATGGTCGACGTGCCGTGGGCGTTGATATAGTCGACATCGCCCGGCGTCAGGCCGGCACGCTTCAGCGCCGCAGTCATGCAGCGGAAAGCACCGTCGCCGTCCTCTGCAGGTGCGGTGATATGGTAGGCGTCGCCCGTCAGCCCGTACCCCACGACCTCGCCGTAGATTTTCGCGCCGCGCGCCTTGGCGTGCTCGAGTTCCTCCAGCACCACCACGCCGGCGCCCTCGCCCATGACGAAGCCGTCGCGGTCACGGTCATACGGTCGCGACGCCTTCTCCGGCGTGTCGTTGTAGTCCGTAGAGAGCGCGCGGCAGGCGGCAAAGCCGGCCAGCGACAGACGTGTGACGGCGGCTTCGGCACCGCCGGCCACCATGACGTCGGCGTCGCCGAACTGGATCAGCCGCGCCGCGTCGCCGATGGCGTGCGCGCCCGTCGAACAGGCGGTGACCACGGCATGATTCGGGCCTTTCAGCCCGTGCTTGATCGACACCTGGCCGGACACCAGATTGATGATGTTGCCGGGAATGAAGAACGGGCTGATGCGGCGCGGGCCGCGTTCCTGCATGAGCAGAGCGTTCTCGGCGATCCCCTCGATGCCGCCGATGCCGGAGCCGATCATCACGCCGGTCGCGCAACGATCCGCCTCGGTCTGCGGAACCCAGCCGGAATCCCGCAACGCCTCGTCCGCGGCCGCGATGCCGTAGAGGATGAAGTCGCCGATCTTGCGAAGCTCTTTCGGCTCCAGGACCGTCTCGGGGTTGAAGGTGCCCCCGGCGCCATCGCCACGCGGGATGACATTGGCGATCTTGCACGGCAGGTCGTCGACCTCGAACTCCGTCACGCGCCGCGCGGCGCTGCGCCCCGTGAGCAGCTGTTGCCAGCTGTGCTCGAAGCCCATGCCGAACGGCGAAAGGAGCCCAAGGCCCGTTACGACGACGCGCCGCATCACATGCCTATCCCGCGGATGCGATTCGCAGGCGTCAGGCCGAAGCCTTGTCGATGTACTTCACGGCATCGCCGACGGTGAGGATCGTCTCCGCCGCATCGTCCGGAATCTCGACGCCGAATTCTTCCTCGAACGCCATGACGAGTTCGACCGTGTCGAGGCTGTCCGCGCCAAGGTCGTCGATGAAGCTCGCCTGTTCGGTTACCTTGTCGGCATCCACACCAAGATGCTCGATAACGATCTTCTTGACGCGCTCTGCGGTGTCACTCATGTGGGCATCCTCGTCTGATGTTATGTCTGTCTTCGTTAGCGGCCACAATGCCGCTAATCAAGGGCAAAGATAGTCCTGCTGAAATCGCCGGGCGAACGCCGAAGTCTGGTGCCGGGTCGCCAGGTTGCGGGTCGCAATACACGAAAAGGCGGCACTGTCCAAGGCGAAATGGCCTTTCCCAAGCCCTCGCGCGACGCTCAGATCATGGCCATTCCGCCGTTGACGTGAACGGTCTGCCCCGTCACGTAGCCCGCCTCGTCCGAGGCCAGCCAGGCGACGGCCGAAGCCACTTCGGCGCCTGTTCCCATCCGCTTCATGGGGATGGCGGCCATGATGGCTTCTTTCTGCTTGTCGTTCAGCTTGCCGGTCATGGCCGATTCGATAAAACCCGGCGCCACGCAATTGACCGTGATGTTACGGGTGGCGATCTCCTGCGCCAGCGACTTGGAAAAGCCGATCATGCCGGCCTTGGAGGCGCAGTAGTTGGCCTGGCCCGGGTTGCCGGTGACGCCGACCACGGAGGTGATGTTGATGATGCGGCCGTGACGGCGGCGCATCATCGGATGCGTCAGTTCCCGCGTCAGCCGGAAGACGGCGCCGAGATTGACGTCGAGCACGGCGTCCCAGTCCTCGTCGGACATCCTGACGAACAGTCCGTCGCGAGTGATGCCGGCGTTGTTGACCAGAATGTCGACGCCTTCCAGTTCGGCCTCCGCCTTCTGGCCGAGCGCCTTGACCTGATCCCGGTCAGAGAGGTCGGCCGGAAACAGCTTGACCCGCTCACCGAGATCGCCTGCCAGCGCTTCCAGTCTCTCGACCCGAGTGCCATGCAGCCCGACGATGGCGCCCTGCGCATGCAGGATGCGCGCGATCGCCTCGCCGATGCCCCCGGATGCGCCTGTGACGAGCGCCTTGCGGCCGGTCAGGTCGAACATTTTTTTCTCCTCGATCGCTCCCTCATAAGGGAGAAGTCAATCCAGATGCCTAGCCGAGCGACGCCAGAGCTGCATCGACATCGGCGGGCGCGCCGACATTGGCTACCGCGATATCGCGATTGATACGCCGCGCCAATCCCGAAAGCACCTTGCCGGCTCCGATTTCGTAGAGCGTGGTGACGCCCTCGGCGCCGAACCATTCCACCGTCTCGCGCCAGCGCACCCGTCCGGTGACCTGCTCGACCAGACGCGCGGCGATTGTTTCCGGATCGCTGGTGGGGGTCACGGACACATTGGACACCACAGGCACGACCGGCGGATTCTTCGCCACGCCCGCCAGCGCCTCGCGCATGGCGTCGGCGGCGGGCTGCATCAACGCCGAGTGGAAGGGCGCGGAGACCTGCAGCATCAGGGCGCGCTTGGCACCCTTTTCGCTGCACAGCGCGGCTGCCCGCTCGACGGCGGCCCTGGCGCCGGAAATGACGAGTTGCCCGCCGCCATTGTCATTGGCGACCTGGCACACCGCCCCTTGCGCGGCCTCGGCGCAGGCCGTCTCCACGTCGGCCTGCTCCAGCCCGATGATGGCGGCCATCGCCCCCTCGCCCACCGGGACGGCCGACTGCATCGCGTTGCCGCGGATGCGCAGGAGCCGGGCCGCGTCGGCGATGGAGACGAATCCCGCGGCAGCGAGCGCGGAATATTCGCCCAGCGAATGACCGGCGACGTAGCCGACCTTGTCCTTCAGGGAGAACCCCCTGGATTCCAAGGCCCTCATGGCCGCCAGCGAAACCGCCATCAGTGCCGGCTGCGCATTGGCGGTCAGCATCAGGGTTTCCTCCGGCCCCTCCCAGATGAGCTTCGACAGCTTCTCGCCGAGCGCTTCATCGACCTCTTCGAAGACCCTGCGCGCTTCCGGGTATGACTCGGCAAGGTCCTTGCCCATGCCGACCGCCTGGCTGCCCTGTCCGGGAAATGTAAATGCGATGGCCATGTTACGCCCCGTTTTCGATCGCCCTGCGTGTGACCAAGGCGGCCTTGCAAGTCAAGCCCCGTCCCCGGCGGCCTCGAAGAGCTGAAAGGCTAACCCACCTGTTTCAAAAGAGCTTTTTCGATCACTCATGATTAAAACCGAACACGAATCTTTTGCCGGCTCTTCCCAATTTTGCCGCAACCTTTAGGCTGATATGACATTGAGATGACGGTTCCGTGACGCTTTTCACGGCTGAGGGCTTGGAATTGGAACGGAAAAAAGACACCCGCCATCGGGCGCATCCGCCAGTCGCCGACGCTGAATTTTCAGCCTCCGGCACGTGGGCATCATTCAGGGCCGGACTGGGCTACGCCCTTGTCTCGCTCCTTGCCGCGGCCGTTCTCGTCTTCCTGATCGAGCTGATTTTCCGTGGCGATTTCGCTGCTACGGTCGGTTTCTTCCTGCAACCCTTCAAACCAGGATGGACGACCGTCATCCTTTTCACGCTTATTCTGGTGGCGCTGGATGCCATCCTTGGCCGCAGGTATCAGGGACTGATGGTCGTCGCGCCGCTGACCTTGTCGCTGGCTTTCGTCGGCCACCAGAAGTCGCACTATCTTGGCGACCCGCTCTATCCAACCGATTTCCTCTATGCGCGCCAGATCGTCGATCTCATGCCGTTGCTTGTGCGTGAACGTCCATGGACCGCCGTCGCCATGGCTGTCGGCATCGTCGCCGGGCTTGCGCTTCTCGTCTACACATGGCGTGAATGGCGCCGACGCATGCCGCGCCTGACCTATAAGGGCAGACTGGCGCGCCTTGCGCTTTGCCTGCCGATGCTGGCCTTCTTCGTCTCGATCATGGACTACGCGACGTTTTCGTGGACGCGCGACCGCCTCCAGATCATCCCCATGATGTGGGACCAGAAGGAAAACTACGCTTCCAACGGTTTCGCACTCGCCTTTGCGCTCAACGTGCCTATGGCGCATGTCGGCGCGCCCTCCGGCTATTCCGCCAAGGCCATTGACGCAATCGCCAAACCGAGGGTCGCACCGTCGATGCCGGCGGAAAAGCCCGACATCATCATCGTGATGAGCGAATCCTTCTGGGATCCGACGCAACTGCCGGGCGTGTCGATCACGCCCGATCCCATTCCGCACGTCAGGTCGCTGCGCTCGGGCTCGATGTTTTCGCCCGAGTTCGGCGGCATGACCGCAAATATCGAATTCGAGACGCTGACAGGTTTTTCGAACGCATTCCTGCCCACCGGCAGCATTCCCTACCAGCAATATGTGCGCGCGCCGATCCCATCTGTTGCCAACTTCCTGAAGAGCGAAGGCTACGAGGCGCGTGCCATCCACCCCGGCACCAACTGGTTCTGGAACCGGACCAACGTCTACGCCGACTTCGGCTTCGACGACTTCAAGTCCGAAGAGACGCTGCCGCCGATGCAGAAGCGTGGGCCGCTCGCCTCGGACGCCGCGATGACGGACGAGATCATCAAGGAAGCCGACGCCACCGAGAAGCCGTTCTTCTTCTTCGCCGTCAGCCTCCAGAATCACGGCCCTTACGAGCCGCACCGCTATTCGGACACAACGCACACCGTCGAGGCACCGATCAGCGATTGGGCATGCGCCTCGCTGCTTAGCTACGCCGAGGGCGCGTCGGACGCCGACAAGGGTCTCGAGAGACTGGTGGAATGGGCCAAGGCGCGCAAGCGCCCGACGGTCATTGCTTTCTTCGGCGACCACCTGCCGCCGCTCGGTCCCGTCTATGTTGAAACCGGCTTCCTGAAAGACAATGTCGCGCCGCGCCGCGAGCCGGCCGAGCAGATGAAGCCGCACCACGAGACGCCGCTGGTGATCTGGTCGAACAAGACGGGACCGGTCAAGGATCTCGGACCGGTCAGCCCGGCCTTCCTGCCCTATCATATCCTCAAGACGGCAGGTATCACCCACCCCTACTACACCGGCTTCCTCGGCGACCTGCAGAAGCACTATGCGGTGGTCGACCGCAACATGCTGCTGGAAACGGACGGGCAAGCGGTGATGGACTGGGCGCGTCAGAAGAAGATCGACCCGATGGTCCGCGATTTCCGCTATCTCCAGTACGACATGATGTTCGGCAAGCGTCGCGGCGCGGCCGAGTTCTTCCCCGAAACGGTCGACAAGCTAATCGCTCATACGAGCTGAGCGGTTTTCACCGACGCCTTCTGGACGCGGCTTTGGGCCGCCGGAGACCGAAAACCTCCGCACACCGGTGAATTCGGTTGTCGACAGGTCAATCGTCGAGCGAATACCCGAGATAAGCCCGAGCCTGACGGCGCAGGCGTTGCTTCAGAACTTTCCGGTTTCCCTGAACACTTCGAATGTCGTGCGAATATGGTCGGCGACCGACTTGACCGGCGCGCTGGCTTCCGGTGATACGACCATCGCCAGACTGTAGTTGCCGATCTCGGGCAAGCCGTCCTTGGCACCGAGCGCAACCATGTCGCTTCCGAGGAACGAGCGCGGCAGGGGCGCGATCGCCAGGTCGGACATGATCGCGGCGCGCTGGCCGGCCGTATGCGCGCTCATATAGGCGACGCGATAGTTGCGACCCTCGCGGCCCAGGGCCTCCAGCGCGCCTGCCCGCCATGCGCAGCCTTCCTCCCAGACCGATATCGGCATGGGGTCACGCAGATGGGCGCAGCCGCCCTTGGCGCCCGCCCACACGATCGGCTCCGTCAGCAGCACTTCGGCACCGATGGCGCTGGCCTTATAGGAATTGGTCAAGAGCGTGATGTCGAGCGCCCGGTCGTCCATGCGCCGCCTGAGATTGATCGACTGGTCGATGGTCACGTCCACCGCGATCGCCGGATGCGACTGGGCGAAACGCTTGAGGACATGCGGCAGAACCCGCTCGCCATAGTCATCCGGCGAGCCCAGTCGCACGACGCCGACGATGTCGGGCACGATGAACTTGGAGACCGCCTCGCGATTGATCGCCAGCAGCCGGCGCGCATAGCCGAGCAGCATCTCGCCGTCGGTCGTCAACGACACGGAGCGCGCATCGCGGGCGAACACCGAACGACCGAGGATATCCTCCAGTTTCTTGATCTGCATGGAGACGGCCGACGGCGTGCGGTAGACCGCCGTCGCCGCGGTGGTGAAGCTGCCGGTCTCGGCGATGGCCACGAACGTGCGCAGAACATCCAGATCGAGCAGCGGAAGGGGATGATTGAGAGGAGCGTTCACGCTTCACCTTTCAATTTTTCTGATAGAAAACATCATACCATTTCGTTTGATTGAACGTCAATCCGAGCTCATATGGTTCCTGTCAATAGACGACAGCGAACGCGACCCGCCGTAGCGGCAAGCCGCCGCCAACCAAGGAGGAAGACCATGTCAACGATCCTGTCGACCATCGGTCGGATTGCCAGCGAATTCAACGCCGCGAGGACGCGCTACCGGACGGAACGCGCCATCTATGCCCTTCCGATCGAGTTGCAGAAGGATATCGGCTGGCCGGAAGCGCGCGGTGCAAACACTACCCTCTTCAACCGCGTTCATGATTGGGCCGGCGCGAAATGACCTGTGACAGTGTGTGTTGAGAAGCCCGCCGTCCGGCGGGCTTTTTTATTGCCTCCATCGAGACCCGCCTTGCCTGCATGGCGCATGTGAACCGGCCGCATGGCTTGCCGCAACCTGGCTACCTGCCTGTAAACACAGGTGATTCACCCAAATCGACCATGAGCGACATGTCGCATGTCGCTTTTCATATCAAGCGCTTCGCATTTGCGATTTCACGGCGAACCGCGCAGGCCTATATGCAGGCCAATCAACGAGCCGGCCCCACTCCATAACGCGAAGGCGACCCGTCTGAGCAACCGAATGGAGATTGATATGAAGCTGTTCAGCCGCTTCTTCGCCCGCCGCGAAAGCAACATGACCACCGTCATGGAACGCCAGCGCCTTTCCCGCACGATGCCCGGCCAGACCGGCGCCGTCGCCGCTGCCCGTTTGGGCTTCGTCGCCTAAGCCGAATCTGGTGCCGTACGCTTCGTTGCGGCCCCGATCATGACATGGCCGCCTCGATGACAGATCGGGGCGGCCTTTGTGCGTCCGCGGCATTTTTCCGCCGGCCGGGATCGACGTGCGCGACGGTTGCCGATTTGCGACCCCTCAATGAACCATGTCGCAAATTTAATCTGTCGTGAGCCGCCTACCCGATTGACAGCTAAGGTTTTTCCTGATGACGCTATGCTGATAGCGACGTTCAATTCGCGTCATTGGCTGGTGAGGGTCACTCGTGAACGCTATCAAGGATCCGGTCAAACGGTCGTTCGTCTTCTTCCTCGTTCCCGACTTCACGATGGTCGCGTTTGCGACCGCGCTGGACCCCTTGCGGCTGGCCAACAGGATGCTGGGCTACGAGGCCTACAAGTGGAGACTCGCCAGCATAGACGGCAAGCCCGTGCGGGCTTCCAACGGCGTGGAATGCGCCGTCCATTCCTCGCTCGATGACGAGCGCCGCAAGATGGCTGGCCCCGACCGGCCGTCGATGGCGATCGTCTGCAGCGGCATCAATGTCGACCGCTATCATAACAAATCGGTGTTCGCCTGGCTGCGCGAGGAATACAACCGCGGCGTCGCCATCGGCGGCCTGTGCACGGGCGCCTATGTGCTGGCCGCCGCCGGTCTTCTGTCCAACAAGCGCTGCGCCATCCACTGGGAGAACCTGCCGGGCTTCCAGGAGGCTTTCCCGAAGGCCAATGTCTTCGCCGACCTGTTCGAGGTGGACCAGAACATCTACACCTGCGCCGGCGGCACCGCCGCGCTGGACATGATCCTCAAGCTGATCGGCGACGATTTCGACGAGAGCCTGGTCAACCGGGTGTGCGAGCAGGTGCTGACCGACCGGGTGCGCAGCCCGACCGACCGGCAGCGCCTGCCGTTGCGCGCCCGTCTCGGGGTGCAGAATTCCAAGGTCCTGGCCATCATCGAATTGATGGAGGCGAATCTGGCCGAGCCGCTGTCGCTGATCGAGATCGCGGATCATGTCGATCTGTCGCGCCGGCAGATCGAACGCCTGTTCCGCACCGAGATGGGCCGCTCCCCTGCCCGCTATTATCTGGAAATCCGGCTCGACCGGGCACGGCACCTTTTGATCCAGTCGTCCATGCCGGTCGTCGAGGTAGCCGTCGCGTGCGGCTTCGTTTCCGCGTCGCATTTCTCGAAATGCTACCGCGAGCTATACGCCCGCTCACCGCAGCAGGAGCGGGTGGACAGGAAGCAGTTGCTGGCGGCGTAATTTCTTTTCCCCGTTTACGGGGTGAGGGAAAGGCTACGCCGCTTCCACCGTCCGCATGGTTTCGACGCGGATGTCTTCCGTCAGCCGCGCCTTTAGGGCGGAGAATTCCGGGCTGGTCTTCACCGTATAATGACGCGGATGCGGCAGGTCGACCGGCACGTCGGACTTAATGCGCCCTGGCCGCGCCGTCATCACCACCACCCGCGAGGCCATGAAGATCGCCTCCTCGATGTCGTGGGTGACGAACAGCACCGTCTTCTTCTCCCGCTCCCATATGCCGAGCAGCAGTTCCTGCATCAGGCCGCGCGTCTGGTTGTCGAGCGCGCCGAAGGGTTCGTCCAGCAACAGGATTTCGGGATCGTTGGCGAGCGCGCGGGCGATCGCCGTGCGCTGCTGCATGCCGCCGGACAGTTGCTTCGGCCAATGGTTCTCGAAGCCGCGCAGCCCCACGAGGTCGATATAATTGGCGACGATCTCGCGCTGCTGCTTGGTGGGCACACCCTTCTGGCGCAGGCCGAAGGCGATGTTCTCGCCTACCGACAGCCACGGAAACAGTGTGTAGGACTGGAATACCATGCCGCGATCCGGCCCCGGCCGCGTGACGGGGCGTCCGTCCAGCAGCACGCGTCCGGTGGTCGGCTGGTCCAGCCCCGCCACGATCCGCAGCAGGGTCGACTTGCCGCAGCCTGACGGGCCGAGGATGGTGATGAAATCGTTGGCCGAAACCTCCAGATCGGTCGGCTGCAGCGCCTTCACCGCGTCGCCCCCATGCACGCCGGCGAAGGTACGGCTGACATTCTCGATCCTGAGCTTGCTCATGCCAGGCTCCACGGAAAGAGCCGGCGGTTGAGCGCCTTGAAGGCGAAGTCGGAAAGAAGACCGATCAGGCCGATGACGATGATGCCGAAGATGATCTGACCCGTCGCCAGACGCGACTGGCTGTTGATGATCATGTAGCCGATGCCCGATGACGCGCCGATCAGTTCGGCCACGATCACGTAGGTCCAGGCCCAGCCGAGTACCAGCCTGAGCGTCTCGGCAATCGCCGGCGCGCTGGCCGGCATGATGACGCGTCGCACGATGCCGCCATCCGAAGCCCCGAGCGTGTAGGCAGCCTCCACGAGATCGCGCCGCGTATTGCCGACATGGACGGCGATGATGAGGATGACCTGGAAGACCGAGCCTACGAAGATCACGAGCAGCTTCTCGAACTCACCGACGCCGGCCCACAGGATCAGCAGCGGAATGAACGCCGACGCCGGCAGGTAGCGGGCGAACGACACGAACGGCTCCAGGAACGCCTCCACCGGCTTCCACGCGCCCATGGCGATGCCGAGCGGCACCGCGACGACGGTCGCCATCAGGAAGCCGCCGAAGACGCGCCAGATGGTAATCAGGATATCGAGCCAGAAGCGGTCCTCGACCAGCAGCCGCCAGCCGTCGCGCAACATCGACAGCGGATCGGCGAGGAAGATGCGGTTGACGTGCCCACCGAACGTCAACCACGCCCAGAAAGCCACGAAGATCACGAAAAACGAGATTCCCAACAAGGCGCGAAGGCCCGGGGAAACCGGATGCAGGGGGCGCATCATTTGCAAAAACCCTGTCGTTGAAAAGGAAGCGACGGCGCCCGAGACGCCGCCGCGCAAGATTGCCGTGCGTTTCTTAGTCGGAAACGGCGCTGGTATCCACCAGCGTCGAGACGTCCGGCTTTTCCTTGATCAGGCCCATGCCGAGCAACAGGTCAGATGCGGTATTCGAGAAATCGATGAAATCCTTGGTGAAGAACTGCTTGTTCTCCGCCTTGTCGGCCCATTTCAGGTATTTGGCCGACTCCTCGAATTCCTTCGCCGACTGCTTCACGTCCGCGCCCATGATCTCGTAGGATTTCTGAGGATCGTTCTTGATCGCGTCCAACGCCTCGAAGTAGCTGTCGGCGAGCGCCTTGGCGGCATCCGGATTGGCCTTGAGGAAGTCCGGTGTGCAGCCGACCGTATCGAGCACCATCGGATAGTCCAGGGTGGTCGCGATGATGTGGCCCTGGTCTGGCTTGTCGCGGACGGCGGAGATGAACGGCTCGTAGGTCACGGCCGCGTCGTTCTGACCGGCGAGGAAAGCCTGCGCGGCCGCGTCCGGCTCGAGATTGACCACGTTCACGTCCTTGGTCGACATGCCGTTCTTGTTCAGCACCCAGGCGAGCAGGAAGTAGGGCGAGGTTCCCGGCGCCGAGGACGCCACGGTCTTGCCCTTGAGGTCGGCCACGGTCTTGATGTCGGGCCGCGCCACGATGCCGTCGGCGCCATAGGACTTGTCGAGCTGGAAGATCTGCTTGGTAGTGACGCCGCTGGCGTTCCACACGATCCAGGTTTCAACGGTGGTCGCGGCGCATTGCAGGTCACCGCTGGCAATCGCCAACGGGCGGCTGGCCTGCGGCACCTTCTTCAAGGTCACGTCCAGACCGTGCTTCTCGAAGATACCGCTCTCCTTGGCCAGCGTAAGTGGCGCGAAGCCAGTCCAGCCGCTGATGCCGATGGTGACCTGGGTGGCGGCGGCGGCCGGCATCGCCGCCCCTGCGACCAGCATGGCGGCCGCGGCGAGAAGAGTGCGAATTTTCATGGTGGTTCCCCTGTAGGCTGTGTTTTCCCAATTCTGTCACAGACGCGATTTGCGTTGTCAATGAAAGGTGATGTTGCGCCAGAAGGGAAAGGTGATGCCACGGCAGCGGGAAGCAGACGGTTTCGCAACTGTCAGCGGTTGCCGTCGTCATACATCCAGGTACGGTTGCGCCACATCTTCTCGCCGACGAGGCAATCGACCGCCGGCCCGTCCGCCGCCAGCAGCACCGGAGGCTGTGCAGCCACCTCGGCCGAGCGGCGCGGCGAGCCGGGACCGGCCAGTTCCATCACCAGCTTGCGCCGGACGGCCTCGGGAAACTGCGGCCAGTCGTTGACCGGCACCATGAACGCGCCCGGCCCGCCGATGACGCAATCGCTGTAGTAGCGGTCGAGATCGGGAACGTCGAAGATCGAGGCATAGCCGCCGGTTGTCATCAGGGGCAGGCCGTTGATGGTGATGCCTTCGCCGACCAGCCGGTCGCGTACCGCCGCGACGGGGCCGCCCTGGTTGTTCGATCCGTCGCCCGAGATGTCGACCACCCGCTTCATCCCCTTGAAGCCGCTTTCGGCGAACAGGTCGCCGGCGAACTCCAGCGCAGCCGAAATCGAGGTGCGGCGCGCGCTGCCGGGCGGCCGCGCCGACATTCCCGCCACCACGCGCTCGGCGTCGGCGCGATCGGAAATCGCCGTCCAGGGCACGACGACGCGCTGCGTGGTCGTTCCGGCCCACTCGACATAGGTGACCGCGATCCTGCCGTAAGCGCCGTCGGCGATCGCCTGGAGAACCGTGTCATGGGTCAGCGCGGCGGCATAGCCGCGGCGCTGGATTTCCAGCTCGGCGAGCGACATGGAAAGGGAAACGTCGACCGCAAGGACAAGTTCGACATCAACAGGCTCGACCGCTTGGGCGCTCGACGGCGACAGGGCGAGCAGCGCGCCGCCCAAGGCGATCCACCATGAAGGAACCCGACGGGACATGGCCAAGGATACGGCAAACCGCCGTCATAGGAAACGGTGCCGACGGCCGCCGTCACGGTCACGATCCGGAGGGCACCAAAGCCTTTCAGGTCCCTGGCTGCGACTATCCTCAGCTTCGCGGCTTGAGGTTCTCCGGATCGTAGAGCGGCCTGTAACCCACGGCGACGACCTCGACCGGATAAGTCTCGGCAAAATACTCGACCTGGAGTTTCCTGCCCTCCTGGCAGTAAGCCCACGGCAGGTAGGCCAGCGCGATGTTCTTGCCGATGGTCGGACCGTAGGCGACCGAGGTGGTGTAGGAGCGGCGGCCGAGTTCGTCGACCAACGTCTCTCCCGTCACGGGATCGATGACCGGCATGGAGCCGACCGGATAACGCGGCACGCCGCCGGCGTCGCGGTTGTCCGTCATCACCAGCGTGCACAGCATTGCCGGCTGGTGGTCACGCGCCTTGTATTCGAGGTGCTTGGCCTTGCCGCGGAAATCGGCCTCCTTGACCTTCGGGCGGGCGAGATCGGCCTCGATGAGGTTGTATTGCGTCAGAAGATCGGCGTTCTGGAGACGCAGCGATTTTTCCATGCGGCGTGAATTGGCGTAGGTCTCGACGCCGAAGGCCATCACGCCTGTGGCGCGCAGCGCGTCCCAGACAGCGAGGCCGTCCTCGTATTTCATGTGCAGTTCCCAGCCCTGCTCGCCGACGTAGGAGATGCGGAAAGCGGTGACAGGCTTTCCGGCGATCTCGATCGGCTTGATAGCGGCGAAGGGAAAGTTCTCGGGGTCGAGCCCGGCCGGATCCGCCACCACCTTTTTCAGCGTGGCGCGAGCGTTCGGTCCCCAGACACCGATGGTGATGAATTTTTCCGAGACATCGGTGACGGTGACGTCGAGGCCACGATCCTCGGCGACGCGCTTCATGTAGTGGAAGTCGCGAGGGCCGGCATCGGCGCCGTTGACGAGGCGGCAGCGGTCGGCCATGCGGAAGACGGTGAAGTCGGCGCGCACCATGCCCTCGTCGTCGAGGAAGTGGGTGTAGATGCCCTTGCCGATGTTGTTGTCGCCGCCGATCTTGGCCGCGCACAGCCATTCGAGCAGTTCAACATGGTCCGGTCCGGCGATGTCCACCATGTGGAAGTGCGACAGGTTGACGATGCCGCAATCCTCGCTCATCGCCAGATGCTCGGCATTGGAGACGCGCCAGAAATGGCGGTTATCCCATTCGTTCTCGCGCACTGGGACGCGGTTGCCGTATTTTTCCAGCAGGTGCTCGTTGGCCTTGTAGCCATGCGCACGCTCCCAGCCGCCGAGTTCCATGAAATAGCCGCCGAGTTCCTTCTCGCGCTCGTAAAAGGGCGAGCGCTTGACGTTGCGACCGGTGGCGTAGGGTTCGCGCGGGTGGATGGCGGGGAAATAGATCTTCTGCGCCGCCTCGTAGGTGCGCCCCTCGATGAATTTTTCTTCAAGCTGGTGCGGGTAGAAGCGCGAATAGTCGATTCCGTTGTGGTCGATCTCGGTGCGCCCGTCCGTCATCCAGTCGGCGATCAGCTTGCCGTAGCCGGGGCCGTCCTTGACCCAGATGGCGACGCAGTACCACAGGCCCCTCACCTTCTGGCTCTCGCCGCAGGACGGACCGCCGGCGGCGGAGACCTGCAGCAGGCCGTTGAAGGAATGGCTCTCGTTGTAGCCGAGTTCACCGAGGATCGGCGTCAGTTCCATGGCCCGCTCCAGCGGCTCCATGATCTGTTCCATGTCGAGGTCGCGCTGCGAAGGCGACAGCCGTGCCTCGTTCTTCTCGAGAATGTCGCGCGGATGGCAGAGACGCGGCTTGTCGGTCTCGTAATAGCCCCACTCGATCTGGCCGCCCTCGGTGGTCTTCGGGTCGCCGGTGTCGCGCATATAGGCGGAGTTGCCCTGGTCGCGCAGCAGCGGATAGCCGATCTCCTTGCCGGTGCCGGCGAATTCATCGAACGGGCCGAAGAAAGTCAGCGCATGGTCGACCGGCATTACCGGCAGATCCTCGCCGACCATTTCGGCGATCAGCCGGCCCCAGATGCCGGCGCAGACGACGACATAGTCAGCCATGATGGTGCCGCGATGGGTGACGACGCCCTTGATGTGGCCGTCCTCGACGATCAGCGAGGTCGCGGGCGTGTTGGCGAAGGCCCTGAGCTTGCCGGCCTTCTCGGCCGCGTCGACCAGCTTGCCGGCAACCGTCTGCGAACGCGGAACGACGAGGCCGGCGTCGGGATCGAACATGCCGCCCATGACCTTGTCTTCCTCGATCAGCGGGAAGAGCGCCTTGATCTCAGCCGGTGTGACGAGACGGGCACGCGTGCCGAAGGCTTTGGCCGAGCTGACCTTGCGCTTGATCTCCTCCATCCAGGTCGCGTCGCCGGCGCGGGCGATTTCGAGCCCGCCGACACGGGCGTAATGGCCCATCTTCTCGTAGAAATCGATCGAATACTGGGTCGTCCAGACCGACATGTAATCGTGGCTGGTCGTGTAGCAGAAGTCCGAGGCGTGCGCGGTCGAGCCGATATCGGTTGGGATGCCGGACTTGTCGATGCCGACGATGTCGTCCCAGCCGCGCTCGATCAGATGATGGGCGACGGAGGCGCCGACGATGCCGCCCATGCCGACGATGACAACCTTCGCCTTGTTTGGAAACTCTGCCATCGCGCCTGCTCCGAGTGCTCTCATGCCTTCGGGAGGGCATCGTCCACCGTCCCGTTCGGCGCACACTATGCAGAGGGCGGCGCCGGCGCCAGCGCCTGTTTGCGACACGGCAGGCCAGCGGCGCGACGACGGCCGCAAACAAAAAGGCCGGGCAGTGCCCGGCCTTCGCTGCTGGTCACGACCCCGCTATTTGACCGTGCCGACGCCGTTGGTGATGGTCACCGTTTCGGAACCGCTCAGGGCTTCGAGATCGCCGTTCGGCAAGGTGACGAAGCAACCGTTGGGACAGAACTCCGCGGTCTCGCCGGCAGCCAGCGAGAGTTCGGACTTGCTGCTGCCTTCCGTCACCACCAGCGTCCTGGGCTGCTTGTCATTGTTGACGGCGGTGGCCGCGAATGCGGCCTGACCCGAGGCCAGAACCACCAGAACGGCAATAGCCGATTTCAACATATCAATCCCGGTGTCGCCACCGCCCCTGCTTCCGCTTGTAGGCCAATCTATAGGCGATTGAAGCTGAACCGCAACTGAATGCCTTGTTCATGCCGCAATTGGACCGACGCCGGCATGGAAACTCAGCCCGGATCGGGTTTTCTTCGGCGCCCTGCGGGTTTGGTGGCCCGCGCTGCCGCGCGTCTGGCATGGCGTTCGGCCAATTCGACCTCGGACTTGTCGTCGTCGGACGGCCACGGCTTTCCGTCAGCCGTCTCGCGCTTGATATGAACGTCCCTTTGCAGGAACGGAAGTCCGATACCCTCGTTGCGGAAGGCCTCCAGTACGGCGAAACGAATATCGTTCTGCACGGTCGACCCGTTGCCGACATCGGCCAGAAACACGCGGATCTCGAAATTCAGCACGGAGTCGCCAAAGCCGGCGAACAGCACGAACGGTTCCGGGTTCTTCAGCACCATCGGATGGGACGTGGCGATGTCGAGAAGTATCTGATGAACCTTCCTTGCATCCGAATCATATCCGACCGCGACCGGAACCTCGACCCGTCCGAGCTTGTTGCGATGGGTCCAATTGCCGACCGCCCCGTTGATCAGCTCCGAGTTCGGCATAATCACAGACTGTCGCTGGAACGTCTCGATCTCGGTCGCGCGGACACTGATCTTCTTCACCGTGCCGCTGGTGGTCCCGGCCACAATCCAGTCGCCCACCTTGAAAGGTCGCTCGGCCAGAAGGATCAGGCCGGATACGAAATTCTGGACGATGTTCTGGAGGCCGAAACCGATGCCGAGCGAGAGCCCGCCCGCGACGAGCGCCAGGCTGGAAAGATCGATACCCGCCGCGGAAATGCCGACAAGCGCGGCGATCGCGATGCCGGCGTAGCCGACAACCAGTCTGATGGAATTGCGCACGCCGGCGTCGACCTTGCCGCGCGCCATGACCGAGCCGTCGAGCCAGCCCTGGAACCACCGTGTCAGGAAGTAGCCTATGACGAAGACGACGATGCCCGAAAGAATGTCGGCAAGCGAAATCGTCACCGATCCGATGGTGACGCCGGTCGCCAGCCTGTAGATCCACGCTTCGATGTCGCCGAACCGGAAGCCCCACATCAAAAGGATGAGCGGCAGGAAGACGACGACGATGAGGATGTTGAGCGCGACGCTCACGACCAGCCCGAGTTGATCGAGCGTGCCTTCCTCGAGCGACGAGTTCCTGCCGAGCCATTGTCCGAGCGAGGAATTTCCGAACCCACCCTCGGCGCCGAGGGCGCGCGCGGACAGAAGCCCGATATAGGCGGTGATCAGGATCGTGCCCGTAACCACGACCTGAAGCGACACGAAGATCGCAAGGCCGATATAGCCGAGCAGGGCCGCCCCGATCGTGAAGATGCCGAGCAAGAAGGTCGTGCATCGCAGCCACATCGGCCAGCGCCGCCACTCGCCGGACTGCGAGCGGAACGGCTTCAGCGACCCCATCAGGATCAGCAGGATGCCGACGACGATCGTGGCCAGGAAGCTGCGCGCGACCGTCAGCGACAGCGGCGAGCCCATCTGGTCATTGACGATGGACAGGAAGGTGTTGAACCCGAGGACGGCGGCCATCACCGTCGCCAGCGCCGCCAGCCAGCGCCCTGCGCGGGGTTCGACGGGGATCAGACGCCATTGCGGCTGCGACGGAGACAGAGCGGCATTGGTGAGCCGGTTGACGCAAAAGACGAGGCCGATAACCGTCATGGCCGCGCGCAGGAATATGCCGATGTCGCCGCGCAGAACGCCGTAATAGTCGTAGAAGAAATAGGTGGCCGTGAAAAACACGGCCAGGGCCAGCGTCGGCAGCAGCGTCGACCAGAAGGCGCGCGACAGCCGGCTGAGATAGGACGGACCGTCGGCATGGATCGTCGGGTCTATGAGCCTGCTGAAAAGGCGGCGGCCACCGAACAGCAGAATGAAGGCGGCGGCGAGCGCCATGAACGTCGCCGCCACCACCGACTGGAACTTGAACCTGAAAGCGAAGTTGAGCCAGGACGATATGGTCCTGCCGAAATTTCCGAATTCCGCCTTGGCGTCCGCGGCCACCTTGCTGGTGAAGGCGTCGGTCAGTTCGTAGCGCCTCGTCAGAAAACTGCGGAACAGATCGCTGCGAGCCGTCGCGACCTCGTTGACGAGACCACCGATGCCGACCGACAATGCCTCGGCCGAGGCGACGACGGCATTGATATCGGCCTTCTCCGCCACCAGCGCCTGGCGTTCGGTGGCGACGATGTCCGGCTCCGCCGGCTGGCCTTCGGCGGGCGCCGGCCCCAGTTGCTCCAGCCGCTTGTTGATGTCGTTCAGGCGCGGCCTGAACGCGACGGCGCTTTGCAGCACCTGCGGCGCCAAGCCCTCGAGCTGCAGCTTGATCTCGACGAGCTTGTCGTCATCCTGCCCGTTCTGTTCGATCTGTTTTTCGAGATCGTCGACCTTCGCGGCGATATCCTTCAGCGCCTTCTGCTGGTCGGCGACGAGATTGGCCGGGGTGGTCTGGCCAATGTCCTGCGCGACAGCGGCGGCAAACGGCGCCGGCACGGCGCCAGCGCACACGATGAGCGCAATCAGCAGCCGGAGGAACCATCGGGAGAGCGAAAGGCGAATCAAGGGCAGTGACCTTCGGCGGATTCGGCTTCTCGAAATGCCGGCAATTGATAGTGGCCGGCGACGTATACGGCAAGCGCGGCCGCAACAAGGCACGTCGGCCTGTCGAAAAGCGATGGCGTAATATTGGCCTTGGCCGTGTCGCCTGCTCTATAGTCTGCCGACGCCCGAACTGGAAAACTGACTCAATGGCGGAATATTCGGCCTTCGCGCTGCTGAAAAATGCCCTCAACGGCAACAAGGACTGGAAGCCGGCGTGGCGCAAGCCGCAGCCGAAGGCTTCCTACGACGTCATCATCATCGGCGGCGGCGGCCACGGCCTGTCAACCGCCTATTACCTCGCCAAGGAACACGGCGTCACCAATGTGGCGGTGCTCGAGAAGGGCTATCTCGGCTCCGGTAATGTCGGCCGCAACACGGTGACGATACGCTCCAACTACATGCTGCCGCCCAACACGCGCTTCTACGAACATTCGATGAAGCTGTGGGAGAACCTCTCCCACGACCTCAACTACAACGTCATGTTCTCGCAGCGCGGCGTTCTCAACCTCGCCCATACACCGGCGCAACTGGACGACTTCGCCCGACGCGGCAATGCCATGCGCCACCAGGGCGTCGACGCCGAACTGATGACGCCGGCCGAGATCAAGAAACTGATCCCGGCCATGGACATTTCGGCAAGTGCCCGCTTTCCCATTCACGGCGGCTTGATGCAGCCGCGCGCCGGCACGGCCCGTCATGACGCGGTCGCCTGGGGGTATGCGCGCGGCGCGGATCGGCGCGGCGTCGACATCATCGAGAACTGCGAGGTCACTGGCTTCCTCAGGGACGGCGACCGGATCGTCGGCGTCACCACCTCGCGCGGCGAGATCCGGGCGAAGAAGGTGGGCGTGGCCGTGGCCGGCTCGACCGGCCGCGTGATGCAACTGGCCGGCATCGATCGCCTGCCGATCGAGAGCCACGTCCTGCAAGCCTTCGTCACCGAATCGATCAAGCCGTTCCTGGATACGGTCGTGACCTTCGGCATGGGCCATTGCTACATCAACCAGTCCGACAAGGGCGGGCTCGTCTACGGCGGCGACATCGACGGCTACAATTCCTACGCCCAGCGCGGCAACCTGCCGATCGTCGAGGACGTGATGAGCGAGATGCTGGCGATGTTCCCCTCGCTCGGCGGGGTGCGGCTGCTGCGCTCCTGGGGCGGCGTGTGCGACATGTCGATGGACGGCTCTCCGGTCATCACCAAAGGCCCCCTGCCCGGCATGTATCTGAATTGCGGCTGGTGCTACGGCGGCTTCAAGGCGACTCCAGCCTCCGGCTTCTGCTTCGCCCACACCATCGCCCGCGACGAACCGCACGAATTCAACGCCGCCTTCACGCTCGACCGCTTCAATCGCGGCATCCTGATCGACGAAAAGGGCCAGGGCGCCACGCCCAGGCTGCATTAGAGAAGCCTCATGCTGATCACCTGTCCCTATTGCGGCCCGCGCGACGTGTCCGAATTCACCTATCAGGGAGACGGCAACCGCCGGCGCCCCGAAGCGGCGTCGCAGGATCTCGACGCCTGGAACGACTATGTCTACGGCCGGCTCAACCCGGCAGGCGACCACAACGAGATCTGGCAGCATTCCGGCGGCTGCCGCATCCATCTGCGTGTGGTGCGCAATACGCTGACACATGAGATGTCGTCCCCCGTCCCGGTGCGCGAACCCGCCGGCGCCGCCGCACGCAAGGGAGCGCGCTCGTGAGCCCGCGCCGGTCGGACAGCGGCGGGCGCGTCGATCGCCTGAAGACCGTCCGCTTCACCTTCGACGGCGTTTCCTACACCGGCCATGCCGGCGACACGCTGGCGTCCGCCCTGCTCGCCAACGGCGTCTCGCTGTTCGGCCGCTCGTTCAAGTACCACCGCCCGCGCGGGGTCATGACCGCCGGCGTCGACGAGCCGAACGCATTGGTCACGGTGTTGCGCGGCCCCGTGGGACAACAGGCGGGGCAGCAGGTGCGCGACCCCAACATTCCCGCCACCATGATCGAAATCCACGACGGGTTGCGCGCGGAGAGCCAGAACTGCTCTCCTTCGCTCGCATGGGATGTCGGCGCGGTGAACCAGCTCGGCGGCAAGCTGTTGGCGGCCGGCTTTTACTACAAGACCTTCATGGGGCCGGTGATCGGGCCGCTCAAGGGCACCCGGTTCTGGATGTTCTGCGAGCACTTCATCCGCCGTGCCGCCGGCCTGGGTCGCGCCGGCCGCGAGGCCGATACGGCGCGCTACGAACGCATGAACGCCTTCTGCGACGTGCTGGTGGCGGGCGCCGGCCCAGCGGGGCTGACCGCGGCAAGGACTGCGGCCGCCGAAGGCAAGCGCGTGATCCTGGCGGACATCGATGCGAATTTCGGCGGGTCCGCGAACTGGTCGGGCGAGACCATAGACGGCCAGCCCGCCGCCGATTGGGCCGCCTCGCTCGTCAAGGAGCTCAAGGCTTTGCCGAACGTGCGGCTGCAGCCGCGCACGACGGTCTGGGGCTATTACGACGGCAACACGATGGCCGCCGTCGAGCGGGTCAGCGACCACAAGGAGCATCCCGCCAAGGGCGAGCCGCGTCACCGGCAATGGACGATCCGCACCGGCCAGGTCGTGCTCGCCACCGGCGCGCTCGAACGACCGCTGGTGTTTCCCGGCAACGACCGGCCGGGCGTGATGCTGGCGGACGCGGCGAAGCGCTACGCCAACGCGTTCGGCGTGCTCGTCGGTGAGAAGGTCGCCGTCTTCACCAACAACGACAGCGCCTATGGCGCGGCCTTGGCTCTGAAGAACGCCGGCGCTTCGATCGTGACGATCGTGGATGTCCGTTCCGACGTATCGGCCGCAATGCGCGATTTGGCCACGCAAGCGGAAACCGACCTGCTGGCCGGCCATGCCGTGGTCGCGACCGAAGGCGGCAAGGCGCTGTCGGGCATCAAGGTCCAGCGGTTCGACCAGGTGACCGGCGCGTTGTCCGGCGAGGCGCGCAGCCTCCACGCGGATTGCCTGATCGTCTCGGGAGGCTGGTCGCCGGCGATCCATCTCGCCAGCCAGGCCGGCGCCAAGGCCGAATGGAACGAGGCCTTGCAGGCCTTCCTGCCGCCGCAGCCGACGCAGAAATGGACCGGCGCCGGCGCGTTCAACGGCACGATGGAGACCGCAGCCGCGATCGCCGAGGGTCATGCGGCAGGCGTGGCGGCTTCAGGCGGCAAGGCGGCGGGTTTCGATCCGCCGGCGGTCGATGCACTGCCCGGCAACGCCGAGCCCGCGCCGGTTTTCGAAATCAAGGCACCGGGAAAAAGCTTCGTCGATTTCCAGCACGACGTGACCGCCGCCGACGTTCGCCTCGCCCATCGCGAGGGCTTCGTCTCCGTCGAGCACCTGAAGCGCTACACCACGCTCGGCATGGCGACCGACCAGGGCAAGACCTCCAACGTGCCCGGCCTCGCCATCATGGCGGCGGCGCTCGGCAAGCCGATCCCGGAGGTCGGCACGACCCGCTTCCGCCCGCCTTATGCGGCGGTTTCGATCGGTTCGCTGGCGGGCGAACGCTATGGCGACCTGAAGGCCGAGCGGCTGACGCCGATGCACGACTGGCACGTCGCCAACGGCGCGACCATGCAGCCCGCCGGCCTGTGGTGGCGACCGCAGATCTACGGCCATGCCGGCGAAACCGTCGAGCAGGCCTATGTCCGCGAGACCAGATCCACGCGCGGTTCGGCCGGAATCGTGGACGTGTCGACGCTTGGCAAGATCGCCGTGCAGGGGCCGGATGCGGCCGAGTTCCTCGACCGCGTCTATACCAACATGTTCTCCACGCTCGCAGTCGGCAAGGCGCGCTACGGCCTGATGCTGCGCGAGGACGGACTGGCCTTCGACGATGGCACCACCTGGCGGCTGGGCGAGCAGGACTTCCTCATGACCACGACGACCGCCAATGCCGGCAAGGTCATGCAGCATCTGGAATATTTCCTCGACGTGATCTGGCCGGACCTCAAGGTCACCGTCACCTCCGTCACCGACGAATGGGCGGGCGCGGCGATCGGCGGCCCGAACGCCCGCGCCATTCTGGCGGCATGTGTGAAGGGTACGGCCGTCGATAACGCGGCGCTGCCCTTCATGGGCCTGGTGCATGGCGAGATCGCCGGGGTCCCGGTGATGATCTGCCGGCTTTCCTTTTCCGGTGAAATGGCCTTCGAGGTCTATTGCGGCGCCGGCTGGGGCACGCATGTATGGGAAGCGCTGATGGAGGCCGGCAAACCGTTCGGCCTCGTTCCTTACGGGATGGAAGCGCTGGGCACGATGCGCATCGAAAAGGGTCACGTCACCGGCGCAGAGATCGATGGCCGCACCACGGCGCGAGACCTTCACCTCGACTGGATGCTGTCGAAGAAGAAGCCGTTCATCGGCTCGGCCATGATGGACCGCGAGGGACTGGTCGCGAGGGACCGGCTGCAACTGGTCGGCCTCGTCTCGCTCGACAACCGCCCGCTCAACGGCGGCGCGCATGTCGTGCGGCAGATCGACAAGGAGAACCCGCACGGCTCGATCGGCCATATCACCGCCGTCTGCTATTCGCCTTCGCTCAGCAAATACATCGGACTGGCTCTCGTGGAGGGCGGCAAGGCGCTGCATGGCACGCGCGCCTTCACTTCGGACCCGCTGCGTGGCCGCTACGGCCCGGTCGAGATCGTCAGCCATCATTTCTTCGACCCCGAAGGGAGCCGCATGCATGGCTAGGAAAAGCGCACTAGTCCCGGCCGGCGCGGCGGCGCGTAGCCTCGTCGAGCGTGAATCGCCGCTGGCCCCGGTCTACCGCCCCGGTTCGCATGGCGATTTCGAAAGCGGCATCGGCGTCGCGCTGAGCGAGACCGCGCCGGCCTCGATCGTTCAGCTTGCGGCATGGCCAGGCCAGGAGGGAAAGCTCCGCGACATCATCGGCTCAGTGATGGGGCTGACGATCGCCGAACAGCCGGGCAGCGGCAGCGCCGACGGCGCGAAGGCGGCTTTCGGCATCGCACCGGGAAAATTCCTCGCCAGTAGCGACAACGACTTGGCGGCCGCGTTCGCCAAGGCCGTCACGCCGGCAATCGGCACGGTCACCGACCTCTCTCACGGCCGCACCGTCATCCGCGTCGAGGGGCCGGAAGCCGAATGGATCATGGCGAAGTTCTTCGCGATCGACTTCGCGCTTTCCGTTTTCCCGGTCGGAGCCGGGCGCTCGACCATGCATCACGACGTGTTCGCGCAAATCCAGCGCAGCGCGCCCGAGCAGTTCGACATCTACGTCTTCCGCTCTTTCGCGCGCTCGTTCTGGAAAGCGCTGTGCCACGGCGCGGCGGAAGTCGGATACGAGGTCGCCTGACACCCGGCTGCTCGACGGCGTTTGTTCTTCTGGCATCATCGGCCGGCGCCACTGTCGCTTGAGGGGCTGTTCGCCTGTCCGATAATGGCGCCGGACTCAGCGCATATCCGCGCGCCGCACGGCAATCCGGTTCGCCTTCATGAGCGCAGACATCACGGCGACAGAATCGGCCCGCCTCGACCAGTCGGGCGGGGTGTCGCTGCTGGTTCCCGTCACCGTCGCCTTCGGCGTCTTCATGACGAGCCTCGACCAGAACGTGATCGTCACCGCCCTGCCCGGCATCGGCGAAAGCCTCGCCCGGCCGCCCAGCGAACTCGGGCTGCTGGTGACCGTCTATGTCGCCAGTCTGATCGTCTCCATGCCCATCGGCAGTTGGGCCGCGGACCGCTTCGGCCTGAGGAACGCCTATTGCGTCGCCGTGCTGATCTTCGGCGCGGCGTCGGCCCTATGTGGCATGGCCGGCGGCCTGTGGACGCTGGTCGGCGCGCGCGCCCTGCAAGGCTTCGGCGGCGCGCTGATGGGCACGCTGGGGCAGGTGACGGTACTGCAAAGCTTTCCGCGCAGCCGCACGCTCAAGATCAACATGTACATATCGCTGGCGGGACAGACCGGACCGCTGGTCGGACCGCTGGTCGGCGGCGCGCTCACCACCTACGTTTCCTGGCGCTGGATCTTCTTCATCAATATTCCGATCGCGCTGGTGGTGGCGCTGTTCGGCGCCGTCCTGTTCCCCTCTGCGCGCAAGTCGGTCCGCACGCCGCTCGACCTGACCGGATTCGGCCTGGTCGGGGTCGGCATGGTGCTTCTGGTGCTCGGCATGGATTCGATGGCGGAGAAGGATTTGGCCATCGGTCCCATCCTTTTCCAGATCACCCTGGCGACGGCGGTTCTGGCCGTCGCGTCGTTCCACTGCCTGCGCAGCCCGAACCCCATCCTCGACCTGAAACTCCTGCGCATCCGCACGTTCCGGATTTCGTTCGCGACCGGTGGCGGGCTGGACACGATCGGCATGAGCGCGGTGATGTTCCTGCTGCCGCTGATGTTCCAGCTCGGCTTCGGCATGAGCGCGGTGCGCGCCGGGTCGCTGACTTTCGTAGCGGCGGTCGGCTCGCTGCTGACGCGCTTCGTGATGCCGATGGTGCTGCGCCGGCTGGGCTTTCGCCGTCTGCTGGTCATCAACACGCCGATCTGCGCGGCGCTGGTCGCCGGCTTCGCGCTGTTCCAGGCGACGACGCCGGTATGGATCGTTCTGGCCTACATCTTCGTCTTCGGCGTCTTCCGCTCGGCGCAATGGGCCTCGTCCGGCAACCTTTCCTATTCGGACATCGCGCCGGAACAACTCGCCCGCTTCAGCGCGCTCTATTACATCCTGTGGCAGCTCGCCGTCGCCGTCAGTATCGGCACCGCCGCGGCGGCGCTGTCCCTGCTGTCGTCCGCGAAGGGCCATGCCGCGACGGGCGATTTCCGCATTCTGTTCATCGCCGAAGCGCTCGTCACGCTGAGCGCGCTGTTCGCCTATCTGAAACTCACGCCGCAAGACGGTGCGCATGTGAGCGGGAATGTGGTGGTGGGTAGTGAGTAGGCAATCGGCAGTCGGAAGATTGCGTTCGCTGTCTATTCCCGATTGGCGACTGCCGATTGCCGGCTGCCTTTACTCCGCAAACGTCACCCACTCGTCCAGCGGCGCGCGGTCGGTGCGGAAGGTGGCTTCGGGCTTCGACGTGTCCTCGTAGCCGAGCGCCATGCCGCAGACCACGACCTCTTCGTCGGTAATGCCGAGCACCGGACGGATCTGCCGGTGATAGGGCGCGAAGGCCGCCTGCGGACAGGTGTCCAGCCCCCGCGCCCGTGCCGCGATCATGATGTTCTGAAGGAACATGCCGTAATCGATCCACGAGCCCTGGTTGAGCCGCCGGTCGATGGTGAAGATCATGCCCACCGGTGCGTCGAAGAACACAAAGTTGCGGTCGTGCTGCGCGCGCATGCGGTCGACCTCGCGCCGGCCTATGCCCAGCACGCTATAGAGGCCGAAGCCGTTGGCGCGGCGGCGCGTCAGATACGGCTCGAAGAACTGGTCGGGATAGTATTTGTATTCGTCCCACTCGGCCTTTTCGGCGCGGATGCCGCAATTCAGGATCGCGTCGCCGATGCGCTGCTTGACTGCACCCGTGGCGACATACACCCGCCAGGGCTGCATATTGGTGCCGGACGGCGCGCGGGCGGCCACTTCGAGTATGTCGCGGATCGTCGCCTCATCGACCGGGCGGGGAAGAAATGCCCGTACCGAGCGTCTCGACACGATCGCCGCGTCAACGCTCGCTACGGTATCCGTGTCGGCAATGGTCTTGTCAGGGGCCAGCATGCTCACCCTCTCGCCAGGAATCGCGCCTGCAGCCCCTCTCGCATTCGCCGGCCTGCCTTGCCCCAAGCGCCGGTTGTCCGCAAGCAAATCTTGGCAGGTGTGAAATTCCGCTTGATTTTTTCAGAGCACGAGGCTCTCATGAAATTCATACGGAAATTTTCATGAAAGTTCCAACGTGGCGCAACCGGCCGCAAAATCGGAATCGCAGAAGCCTGAAGCCGCCGGCCATGAGCATCTTCTGGCGGGCGACATTCGCGCGCTGCGCAAGGCACGCGGCCTGACGCTTACGGAGATCGCGCTCGAGCTCGGCCGTTCCGTCGGCTGGGTGAGCCAGGTGGAACGCGGTCTGTCGATGCCTTCGCTGGCGGACATGCGAGCCTTCGCGACCCTGTTCGACGTCCCCATCAGCCTGTTCTTCGGCCACGACGTTCCCGAGGAGAGCGAGCGGGGCGCCGTGGTCCGCGCCGGCCGGCGCCGCACCCTCGGCACGCGCGAGACCGGCCTGGTCGAGGAACTTCTGTCGCCGGACCTTGGCGGCAGCTTCGAGATGGTGCGCTCGGAATTCGCGCCCGGCGCCGAACTGCCGACGCGGTCACTCAGGCAGACCGAGGAAGCAGGCTATATCGTTTCCGGCGTCTTCGAGATCGAGATCGACGGCGTCTGGCACAGGCTTGGGCCCGGCGACAGTTTCCGCTTCGAGAAGAAGACCCACCGCTGGCGCAATCCCGGCACCGAACCGGCGGTCGTCATCTGGGTGGTTTCGCCACCGGTGTATTGAGGAAATTGGGAGGTTCGACATGGCGGAACTACCGGCACGGGCGCGCGTGGTCATCATCGGCGGCGGCGCCGTCGGTTGTTCTGCGCTCTATCACCTCGCCAAGGCCGGCTGGACCGACTGTGTTCTGCTGGAAAAGAACGAGCTGACCTCCGGCTCGACGTGGCACGCCGCCGGCAACGTGCCGACCTTCTCGACCTCCTGGTCGCTGATGAACATGCAGCGCTATTCGACCGAGCTTTATCGCGGGCTGGCGCAGGCGGTCGACTATCCGATGAACTACCACGTCACCGGCTCGCTGCGCCTCGCCCATACGGACGAGCGCATGCGCGAATTCCAGCGCGCCAAGGGCATGGGCCGCTACCAGGGCATGGACATCGACGTCATCGGCGCGGACGAGATCGTCAAGCGCTACCCATTCATCGACACGCATGAGCTGAAGGGTGCGCTGTACGATCCGAACGACGGCGACATCGATCCCGCGCAATTGACACAGGCACTCGCCAAGGGCGCTCGCGACCTCGGCGCGAAGATCGTGCGCTTCTGCCCGGTCACCGGCGTACGGCGCGAAAACGACGAATGGGTGATCGGGACCGAGAAGGGCGATATCCGCTGCGAGATCGTCGTCAACGCGGCCGGCTACCGTGCGGCGGAAGTAGGAAAGATGTTCGGCCGCGATATCCCCATGATGGTGATGAGCCATCAATACATATTGTTCGAGGAAATTCCCGAACTGGCCGCATGGTCGAAGGAAGCCGGGCACAAGCTGCCGCTGCTGCGTGACGTCGATACGTCCTGGTATCTGCGCCAGGAAAAGAACGGCATGAACCTCGGCCCCTACGAGCGCAACTGCCGTGCCCATTGGGCGTCGTCGGACGATCCCATGCCGGCGGATTTTTCGTTCCAGCTCTTTCCGGACGATCTCGAACGACTGGAATGGTATCTGAACGACGCCGTCGGGCGTGTGCCGATCCTCGGCACCGCCGGCCTGTCGAAGGTCATCAACGGTCCGATCCCCTACGCGCCGGACGGCAATCCGCTGATCGGGCCGATGCCGGGCGTGCCGAACGCCTTCGAGGCCTGCGTCTTCACCTTCGGCATCGCCCAGGCCGGCGGGGCCGGCAAGGTTCTGGCCGAATGGATCACCGAAGGCGCGACCGAATGGGATATGTGGTCCTGCGATCCGCGCCGCTTCACCGCCTTCGCTTCCGAACCGGACTACGCCGTGGCCAAGGGCATGGAGGTCTACGGCCACGAATACGCCATCCATTTCCCGCGCCATGCCTGGCCGGCCGCGCGCGGTCGCAAGCTCTCGGCCATCCACGACCGCATCGCCGCGTTGGGGGCGCAGTTCGGCGTCGCCAACGGCTGGGAGCGCGCCAACTGGTATGCGCATCCCGGCGACGACACGTCCGAGGAATCGACCCAGACTTTCCGCCGCGACGGCCCCTGGCAGAAGCGCATCCGCGAAGAATGTCTGGCCGTCCGCGACGCCGCCGGCATCCTCGATCTGCCCGGCTTCGCACGCTTCCGGCTTGCCGGCGACGGCGCACGCGACTGGCTGTCCAGCCAGATCACCGGCATCGTGCCCAAGCCGGGACGCATCGGCCTCGGCTACTTCGCCGACGACAAGGGCCGGATCGTCACCGAAATGTCGATCATGGCGATCGAGGAGAACCTGTTCTTCCTCATCACCGCCGCCGTCGCGGAACAGCACGACTTCGAATGGCTGCGAAGTCATTTGCCGCAAGGCACGTCAATGACGCTGGAAAACGTCACCGAGCGGTTCTCCTGCCATATCCTCACCGGGCCGAACGCGCGGAAAATCCTGTCCGAAGCGTGCGACGCCGACCTGTCTCTCCCCTGGCTCACGCACCAGTCCTGCCGGATCGGCGGGCGCTGGCTGCAACTGGTGCGCGTTTCCTTCGCCGGCGAACTCGGCTGGGAACTGCATACCAAGGTGGAAGACACCGCCGCCGTGTTCGACGCCGTCTGGAATACCGGGCAGAAGCACGGGCTGAAGCCGTTCGGCATGTTCGCACTGGATTCGCTCCGGCTCGAAAAAGGCTACCGCGCCTGGAAGCAGGACCTGTCGACCGACTACACGGTCCTGCAAGGTGGACTGGAGCGCTTCGTCAAATGGGAGAAGCCAGATTTCCGGGGCAAAACGGCGCTTGCCAATGAAAAGCAGCGGGGCGTCGCCAAACGCTTCGTCACATTGGTGATGGAGAATCCCGGCGAATGCGACGCACCCTACATGTCGACGCTGTGGAGCGGCGGCAAGATTGTTGGCGAAACGCTGTCAGGAGGCTGGGGCCACAGGGTGGACAAGTCGATCGCGCTCGGCATGATCCGGGCCGACCTCGCCGAGCCCGGTTCCACCGTCGAGGTCGAGATCTTCGGCGACCGCTTCAAGGCCGTCGTGCAGAAGGACGAGCCCCTGTGGGACCCGAAGAACGAAAGGCTGCGTGCATGACCGAGCCCCTTTTCGACCGCTCCTTCGGCGCATTCCTGTTCGACATGGACGGGACGATCCTCGATTCCATCGCCGCCGCCGAGCGCGTCTGGTCCGTCTGGGCGACAAGGCACGGCATCGACGCCGCCAGCTTC
Organism: Mesorhizobium hunchu; assembly: GCF_040081975.1. Taxonomy (NCBI): domain Bacteria; kingdom Pseudomonadati; phylum Pseudomonadota; class Alphaproteobacteria; order Hyphomicrobiales; family Phyllobacteriaceae; genus Mesorhizobium; species Mesorhizobium hunchu. The sequence continues at coordinate 222,026 of NZ_JBEBMG010000006.1, read as the reverse complement.
CTGCCGACCATCCACGGAATGCGCGCGACAGAGACGATGCGCCGCCAGAACCTCGCCGGCATCGATCTGGCGGCCGAGGCCGCGTGGCTCACGCAGGCCGAGATGGACGACGTCGAGGGCATCACCGCAATTTCAGGCGCTGCTTCATTCCTGAATGGCCTGCCGGGTGACCGCTGGGCGATCGTCACGTCCGCACCGCGCAAGCTGGCCCTGCGCCGGCTGGAAGCGGCCGGCCTGCCGGTGCCGGCCATGATGGTGACCGGAGAGGAGGTCGAAAACGGAAAGCCGGCCCCAGACTGCTTTCTGCTCGCGGCCAGCAGGCTCGGCCTCGATCCGGCCGACTGCCTCGTCTTCGAGGACGCGCCCGCCGGCATCGCCGCCGCCGAAGCGGCCGGAACCGCGCTGGCGGTGATCACGGCCACACACCGTCATCCCACCGAAATCCGCCACCCGACGTTGACCGGCTACGACGATGTGCGTGGTCTCCCTGACCAAAACGGATGGCTGACGGTTTCGCGGCAGGTGCGGCTCCTCGAAAAGGCGGAGGCCTGACATGCCGAAGCCATCGAAGCGGATTTCCGGCATCATCCCCTCCGGCAAGGACGGCTGGGAGGTGCATTTCGCCGCCATGACCCGCAGCCAGGCGGGTGAGGACATCGTCATGCTGTCCGTCGGCGATCACGACTTCGATACGCCCACCGAAACAGTCGAGGCCTGCGTGACGGCGCTGCGCGCCGGTCACCATCACTACACGCAACTGGCGGGCCTGCCGGCGCTGCGTGAGGCGATGGCACGCATCTCGACGCTTTGCACCGGAGTCCCGACGAGGCCCGATGAGGTCATCGCCACGCCGGGTGGCCAGTCGGCGCTCTACGCAGCCGTGCAGGGCGTGATCGACAGCGGCGACCACGCCATCGTCGTGGCGCCCTATTACGCGACCTATCCCGGTACCTTCCGCGCGGCGGAAGCCGGTTTCACCGTGGTCGAGGCGCGGCCAGAGGATGGTTTCCAACCGGATGCCGCCGCCATCGAAAAGGCCGTGCAGCCGAACACACGCGCCATTCTCCTCAACACGCCGAACAACCCGACCGGCGCGGTCTATACGCGGCAGTCGCTGGAGGGTATCGCCGACGTCTGCCGGCGCCATGACCTGTGGTTGCTGTCCGACGAGGTCTACTGGACGCTGGGCGGCGGCGAGCATGTCTCGCCGCGCTCCCTGCCCGGCATGGCCGAGCGCACGCTGGTCATCAACTCCATGTCGAAGAGCCACGGCATGACCGGCTGGCGCCTCGGTTGGCTGACCGGGCCGGCGGAATTCATCGCGCTCCTCGTCAGCCTCAACCTCGTCAACACCTACGGCCTGAACGACTTCATCAGCCGCGCGGCGATCGAGGCGTTGAACGGGGACTTCGGCGTGAAGGAAATCGCCGGGCTCTATGCGGCGCGCCGTGCAGTTTTCCTCGACGCGGTACGCGGGATGAACGATGTGACGGTGCGCGGCTCGGACGGCGGCATGTACGTGATGCTCGACATCTCGGCGGTCGAGCCGGACGACGAGAAATTCGCCTGGGCCTTCCTCGATACCGAAAAGGTGGCGGTCATGCCCGGCTCCTCCTTCGGCGAGGCGGCGGCGGGGCACATCCGCATCAGCCTGTGCCAGCCGGAAGACGTGCTGCGCGAGGCCGCCAACCGGCTTCGCCGTTTTGCTTCGACCTACCGGAGCAAGGCGGCTTGATTCCACCTCTCATCTCACCCCCACCCCTAACCCCTCCCCTCAAGGGGGAGGGGAAGCTGCCGCGCCCTGAATCCCCCTCCCCCTTGAGGGGAGGGGTTAGGGGTGGGGGTGCCTCGCTCAAACGCTGTGCGTCGATACGGATCACACAACCATGACCTCGCTCCCCTCCAAAGCCCGTGTCGTCATCATAGGTGGCGGCGTCGCCGGCTGCTCGGTCGCCTATCATCTCGCCAAACTCGGCTGGACGGACATCCTGCTGCTTGAGCGCAAGCAACTCACCAGCGGCACGACCTGGCATGCGGCGGGGCTGATCGGGCAGCTGCGCGCCTCCTCAAACATGACCCGGCTCGCCAAATACACGGCCGATCTCTATGTCCGGCTGGAGGAAGAAACCGGCGTCGCCACCGGCATGCGCCAGTGCGGTTCAATCTCGGTCGCGCTGACCGAGGAGCGCAAGGAAGAGCTTCTACGGCAAGCCTCGATGGGCCGTGCCCGTGGCGTCGAGGTGGAGGAAATCTCGCCCGCCGAGTCCAAGGAAAAATACCCGCACCTGGAAATCTCCGACGTGGTCGGCGCCGTGTTCATCCCCAAGGACGGCCAGGGCGACCCGGCCAATATCACCCAGGCGCTGGCCAAGGGCGCGCGCATGAACGGGGCGCGCATCGTCGAGCAGGCCAAGGTGCTGGAGATCCACAAGGACAACGGTCGCGTCACCGGCGTTACCGTCGAGCATGAAGGCGAGACGACCCGCATCGCCTGTGACCACGTCGTCAATTGCGCCGGCATGTGGGCGCATGGCGTGGGCCGCATGGCCGGCGTAACGGTGCCGCTGCATGCCTGCGAGCATTTCTACATCGTCACGGAAGCCATTCCAGACCTCGGCCGCCTGCCGGTGCTGCGCGTGCCGGACGAGTGCGCCTACTACAAGGAGGACGCGGGGAAAATCCTGCTCGGCGCCTTCGAGCCGGTGGCGAAGCCGTGGGGCATGGCGGGCATCCCGGAGGATTTCTGCTTCGACCAGTTGCCGGAGGATTTCGACCATTTCGAGCCGATTCTTGAGAAAGCGGTGAAGCGCATGCCGCTGCTCGCCACCGCCGGCATCCACACCTTCTTCAATGGTCCGGAGAGCTTCACTCCGGACGACCGCTACTACCTCGGCGAGGCGCAGAACCTGAAAAACTTCTGGGTCTGCTGCGGCTTCAACTCCATCGGCATCCAGTCCTCCGGCGGCGCCGGCATGGCGCTGGCGCAATGGATGGAGGACGGCGAGGCGCCTTTCGACCTTTGGGACGTCGACATTCGCCGCGTCCAGCCCTTCCAGGGCAACAGGACCTACCTCTACAACCGCTCGGTCGAGACGCTCGGCCTGCTCTACGCCGACCATTTCCCCTATCGCCAGCCGGCGACGGCGCGCGGCGTGCGGCGCTCGCCGCTGCACGAGCATCTCAAGGCGCGCGGCGCCGTCTTCGGTGAGACGGCCGGCTGGGAACGCGCCAACTGGTTCGCCCGCGAAGGCCAGGAGCGCGAGTACCGCTATAGCTGGAAGCGGCAGAACTGGTTCGACAATGCCCGCGACGAGCACATGGCCGTGCGCACCGACGTCGGCGTGTTCGACATGACCTCCTTCGGCAAGATCAGGGTCGAGGGGCGCGACGCGCTGGCCTTCCTGCAAAGGCTGTGCGCCAACGACATGGACGTGGCGCCGGGCAAGATCGTCTATACACAGATGCTGAACGCGGGCGGCGGCATCGAAAGCGACCTCACCGTCACGCGGCTTTCCGAGACGGCCTTCTTCCTCGTCGTGCCGGGCGCCACCCTGCAGCGCGACCTCGCCTGGCTGCGCCGGCATCTCGGCGACGAATTCGCCGTCATCACCGATGTCACCGCCTCCGAAAGCGTGCTGCCGGTGATGGGGCCGCGGGCGCGCGACTTGATGAAGAAGATCAGCCCGAACGATTTCTCCAACGAGGCTTTCCCGTTCGGCACCGCGCAGGAGGTCGAGGTCGGCATGGGCCTCGCCCGCGCCCACCGCGTCACCTATGTCGGCGAGCTCGGCTGGGAGCTTTACATACCGACCGACCAGACCGCGCATGTTTTCGAGACGCTGGAAGCGGCCGGCGCGGATGTCGGCCTGAAGCTGTGCGGCCTGCACACGCTGGATTCCTGCCGCATCGAAAAGGCCTTCCGCCATTTCGGCCACGACATCACCGACGAGGACCATGTACTTGAGGCCGGCCTCGGCTTTGCGGTGAAGACGGCCAAGGGCGACTTCATTGGCCGCGACGCGGTGCTGCGCAAAAAGGAATCCGGGCTGGAACGCCGCATGGTGCAGTTCCGGCTGAAGGACCCGGAGCCCCTGGTCCTTCATAACGAGGCGATCCTGCGCGACGGCGAGGTCGTCGGCACCGTCACCTCCGGCAATTACGGCCATTTCCTCGGCGGTGCGATCGGCATGGGCTACGTGCCCTGCGCAGGCGAAAGCGAAGCCGAGGTTCTCGGCTCGACCTATGAGATCGAAATCGCCGGCGAGCGCTTTGCCGCCGAGGCTTCGCTCAGGCCGCTGTACGACCCAAAGTCCGAGCGGGTGCGGATGTAGGGCCGCAGCGTCACCTTCATCACTCTACATTGACGCGCAGCGCTGCCAAGTCGGCCGAAAGCCCGGCTATGCGCTCGTCGTCGATGCCGTTCCGCAGCCTTTCGTCGAAGGCCATCGCGGCATCTTTGAGCCGCAGGAAAAGCGCCTCCCCGGCTTCGGTCAACGTGACCTGATGCACGCGCCGGTTGGATGGGTCGCGGCGCCGGGTTAACAGGCCCTGCTTCTCCATGCCGTTGAGATGATGCGTCAGCGTCGCGCCCTGGATGCCAATCATCGTCGCCAGTTCGCGCTGGTTGGCGGCGGCCCGCGACTTGATCGACAGCAGCGTCAGCCACACCGGCAACGTGCCACCCGCCTCCTCGAGCGCGGCGTCGAAGGCCTGCGACACCAGTTTGGTCGTACGGAACAGCTCCATTCCGATCGGCGGTCTAATCGGCGTCTTCATTCAACAGGCTCCGGGAGGATCATCTCACATTACACATTGACATCAAACAGTTTGATATCTAACTATCGCATAGATACCCAGTGACGAGGAGAAGGGTCAGGATGTACTACGTCTATATCGTCGCTCTCGGTCTTCATGTCATGGCTGGCGTCTTCTGGGCCGGCACGACATTTACGATCGCCCGCGATCCCGAAATCAAGGCCGAACGCTTCTTTGGCCCGCAGATGGGGTCGGCAACGCTTGCGGTCATCACCGGCGCCCTGCTCTGGTATTTCTTCCACAATGGCCTCTTCGGTAACATGGAAATGGTGCTGGCGCTCGGCATTGTCTCCGCCCTTGCGGCAGCCGGCGTACTTGGTGCGCTGGTTGGCCCGGCCCGCGCGCAACTGGCCGGCGCTGCGCCGGAGAAGGAAACCCTGCTGCGCGCACGGATGGCCAGAGGCGAGCGCATCGCGGCGCGGCTCCTGGCGCTGACCGTGCTCTGCATGGCAATCGCCCGCATGTTCTGACCACCCCTTCCCAAACTCAATCCTGACGAAATCAAGGAACTCGCCATGAGCGATATAAGCATCGATGACCAAACAGGGCACCTTTTCCGGGTCGATAAGTTCGTCGTTCCAGCTTCGGGAAGGGAGGAATTTCTCAGCCGCGTTGCGCAGACCCATGCCGTCCTGAGAGCCCAGGACGGTTTCGTCCGCGACGTTATCCTGGAGCAACAGTCAGGACCGGGCGAATTCAACTTCGTCACACTGGTCGAATGGTCCGATCCGGACGTCCTCGACCACGTTACTGCGGAGGTCGCCAGCATGCACGAGAGGATCGGCTTCAACCCCCGCGAGACCATCGACTGCCTCGGCATCCGCGCCGACATTGCAAACTACCGCAGTCTCGACCTCTAGCCAGGGCCGCGGATGCCGATCGATACTAAATCCTGATGCCGTACCTGATGCCGTCATAGATGGCGGCGTGGATGTTGCGCGAGGCGACGGCGTCGCCGATGCGGAAGACCATGAAGCTGCCGTCCGGGTTCTTTTCGGGGAATATCTCGCCGCCTTTCACCAGCCGCTCGTAGTCCACCGCACCGAGATTTCGCGACGACGGCTTCAGCACCAGATAGAGATCGTCAAGCGGCAGCGTGCCGTGCTCGACAACGATCTGGTCGACGCGGCGCTCCGCCGACCAGCCTTCGGCGAAATCCGAGGAAAGCGTCGCAACCAGTTGATTTCCCTCGCGCCGTACCGCTTTCAGCCGCGTGTTGATGGTGATCGTGACGCCCTTTTCATGGAAGGCGCGCATGTAGGGAACGTGGTTCATGCCGCCCATTTCCGGCGCGAAGAAGCGCTCGGGCGAGACCAGTTCCAGCTTCGAGCCGGCATTGGCGATCACTTCCGCCGCGCCCATGCCCTGATGGCCGCCATTGTCGTCATAGAGCAGCACCGTCTCGGCCGACTTCACTGTGCCGGCCATGATGTCCCAGCTCGAGGTGACGAGATCGTCGCCGGCCTCCAGCGGCGGGTTCTGTGGCAGGCCGCCGGTGGCGATCACCACGACGTCGGGTGTCAGCGACAGCACGTCGTCCTTTTCCGCCCAGGTGTCGTAGCGGATCTCGACGCCGAGCCGTTCCAGTTCCGCCAACCGCCAGTCGACGATGCCGATCAACTCCTTGCGGCGCGGATTGTGGGTGGCGAGGCGCACCTGTCCGCCGGCCTGCGAAGATGCTTCGAGCACCGTTACGCGATGACCACGCTCGGCGGCCACGCGCGCGGCTTCCAGACCGGCCGGACCGGCGCCGACGACCACGATCTTCTTGGCCGGCCCATCGGCCTTGCGGATGACATGCGGAATCCAGGCCTCACGGCCGGTCGCTGCGTTGTGGACGCACAGCGCCTCGCCGCCCTCGTAGATGCGGTCGAGGCAGTAGGTGGCCCCGACGCAGGGCCGGATCTCGTGTTCCCTGCCCTCCATCACCTTCCTGACGATATGCGGGTCGGCGATGTGGGCGCGCGTCATACCGACCATGTCGAGCTTGCCCGTTGCGATGGCATGGCGCGCCGTCGCGACGTCGGAAATGCGCGCGGCATGGAAGGTCGGAAATTTCGTCGCCGCCCTCACCTCGCCGGCGAAGTCGAGATGCGGTGACGACCGCATGCCGGTGACCGGGATGACATCGGTCAGCGCCGCGTCCGTCTCGATATGCCCGCGAATGATGTTGAGAAAATCGACCTTGCCGGAATTCGCCAGCCGGCGGGCGATTTCCACCCCTTCTTCCTTCGAGAGGCCGGCGGAAAAGTCCTCGTCGGCGACCATGCGGATGCCGACAACGAACTTTTCGCCTACCGCCTTGCGCACGGCGTCGAGCACCATGTCGGTAAAGCGCAGCCGGTTGTCGAGCGAGCCGTTGAAGTCGTCGTCGCGGTGGTTAGTCGCAGGCGACCAGAAACCGTCCATCAGATGGCCGTAGGATTCGAACTCGATGCCGTCGAGGCCCGCGGCCTGGCAGCGCTGGGCGGCGCTTGCATAGTCGGCGACGATGCGCTCGATGTCCCAGTCCTCGGCCGTCTTCGGGAAAGAACGGTGCGCCGGCTCGCGCGCCGGCGAAGCGCTGAGCACCGGCAGCCAGTCGGCCTTGTTCCAGCCGGTGCGGCGGCCAAGATGGGTGATCTGGATCATCACCTTGCAGTCGTACTGGTGACAATCGTCCGCCAGTTCCTTCAGCCACGGCACGATGGCATCGTCATAGACGTGCAGATTGCCGAAGGCTGCCGGACTGTCGCGCGATACGACCGCCGAGCCGGCTGTCATGGTCAGCGCCATGCCGCCTTTCGCCTTCTCGGCATGATAGAGCCGGTAGCGCTGCTTCGGCATGCCGTCCTCGGAATAGGCCGGTTCATGGCTGGTCGACATGACGCGGTTCTTGAGCGTCAGGTGCTTTAGCTGAAAGGGCTGAAGAAGCGGATCGTTGCTGGCGTTCATATGCTGGCATTCCGATTACATGCTAGGAGCCGTCCGAAAAGGAGCCCACCCGATGACCACGACCGAAAAACTGACTCAACTCGGCGCACGCGTCGAGACTCCACGAAGCCCCGAAGAGGCGGTGCTGGAGATAGTGCCGTTCACGCGCGGCGACGGGGCGCCGGCGATCGTGCGCTTCACCTGTCCGGAATTCACGTCGCTCTGCCCGGTGACCGGCCAGCCGGATTTCGCGCACATCGTCATCGACTATGCGCCGGATTCCGCGCTGGTGGAATCGAAGTCGCTGAAGCTGTTCCTGACCGCGTTCCGCAACCACGGCGCCTTCCACGAGGACTGCACGGTCATGATCGGCCGCCGCGTTGTGGAGGCGACGGAACCGCTGTGGCTGCGCATCGCCGGCTACTGGTATCCGCGCGGCGGCATCCCGATAGACGTGTTCTGGCAGACCGGCGCGCCGCCCGAAGGCGCCTGGCTGCCGGAGACCGGCGTGCCACCATACAGGGGACGCGGCTGAGCCTATTCGCACTGGTACTGGCTGAGTTCCCACTCGCCGGTCACGGACAACAGGTCGAAAATCTTCCAGACGCCGTCCACCTTCCGGAGTTTCCATTCCAGCCGATGCGGCTTCCCGTCCTCGACGAAGGCCACGATCACCTTGGCAGCCTCGCCGTTCACCGCCTCCAGCGTCTTCAGGCTGGCCGCGATCTGCGCTTCGTCGGAAGCCGCGTTGTCGAGCGCCATATCGGGATCGAGGCAATCCCCCTGCCCCGATTTCTGCAGCGCCTCGTTGTCGTCCAGCACCTTCCGCGCCGGATCGATGAAATCGCCCCGCCGGGTGGGGGCGAGTTCCGATCCCGGTTTCTCGTAGAACGGCAGGACCAGCGCCGTGGGCGAGCCGGGCGCCGGGCGGGACGTGATGCCGCCGGCTGTCGGCGCCGGCTGGCTGGGCTGCGGCGACGGCGCCCCCAGAAGCCCGTCCGCGCGCAGAGCACCGGCGCCCGCAAGGAGGACCGAAGCGGTCACCAAACAAACGAGGAACCGCCGCCCTTCCAAGTCGGTCTATTCCAGGCTTTGCCCGGCCATGCACTGCAACAGGCTGAGCGTCCACCCGTTGGTCTTCGAGGCGATATCGGCGATCTTCCACTTGCCGTCCACTTTGCGCACAGACCAAACCATCTCGCGCTGTGCGCCCTCGGCTGCATCCGGAAAAAGGCTGAAAGTAGCGGTCACCGTTCCCTCGCCGCCGTTCAGGGTCTCGACCAGCCTGAGCGTCCTGTCGAGCGTCTTCTGGTCGAAATCCTGGGCGTCCAGACCGGGATCGAAATCGATGCAGGCGACCATGTCGGGGTTCTTCGCCTGCGCCTGGTCGTTCAGTTCGAACAGTTTCGTCACCGGCTCGGTGAAGCGGTCGCGGTATTTCGCGTCCGCCTCGAATTTCACCTGCGGCGTGTAGAAGAACTTCACAGCGTTCGACGCCGGTCCTGCGAAGGCCGGCGTTGCGAAAGCCAGGACGGTGAAAGCAAGCGACAGCCTCATAGGGTCCTCTCGAGAATCGACGGGCGCGACTGGTCAGTCGCCCCCGCCAACCCGGCTTTTTTGCGGCCGATGAAGTCGTCACAGCCTTATCACCGCTCCCGATGGGATCAAGCGTCGAGCCAGACGTTGTAGAGGTCCATCTCGAAGGTTTGATGGACGCCGTAGTTCTTCACCTTGCTGCTCATGTGGCTGAATAGTTTCTGCCAGTAAGGCTGGATGATGACGCCGGAGTCCTGCAGGATCTGCTCGAGGTCCTTCATCACCTCCTTGCGCTTGTCGACATCGTTGATCGACAGCGCCTCCTTGAGCTTGGCGTCGAACTCGGGGTTCGAATAGCCCGATTCATTCCATGCCTCTCCGGTCCGGTAGCCCAACGCCAACGTCTGGACGGCCAGTGGCCGCATGTACCAGATCGTCATCGAGTAGGGATACTTCGTCCAGTCGTTCCAGAAGGTCGAGCCCGGCAGCACCGTGCGCTTGACCTTGATTCCGGCCTCGCGCAACTGGGCGGCGATAGCATCGCCGGTGTTCTTCTGCCAGTCGTCCTCGATCGTGATCAACTCGTGCTCGAAGTCGGCCTGGCCAGCCTCGGCCATCAGTTTCTTGGCGCCTTCCATGTCCCGCGTCTTCTTGGGCAACGGATAGTATTCGGGCTGGATCGGGCTGACATGGTGGTTTTCGCCCACCGTTCCCCTGCCCTCGTAGCCGAGCTTCAGGACGACATTGTTGTCCACCGCCATCTGCAGCGCGTTGCGCACGCGCTGGTCGTCATAAGGCTTGTTGGTGACATTGGTGCGGGCGACCAGTGTCGTGGCGGTCGCCACCTCCGATTTCACCAGATCCATATTGTCCAGGATGTCGATGAAGTCGGCCGGCGTCTCCAGGTTGAGGTCGATTTCCCCGGAGTCAAAAGCGTTGACCGTGGCCGAGAAGTCGGTGCCGTAGTCGGTGAACTCGACGCCGTCGAGCGGCGCCTCGCCACCCCACCATTTGCCGTTCTCGCGCCGCTTGACGACCGCGCGCGAGCCCACGGCATAGGACACCAGTTCGAACGGCCCCGTACCTATCGGCTTCTTGATCGGGTCGGCTCCGTCGGCATCGAAATTGCGGTGCACGATCAGCGCCGGGTAGTCGGTGAAATTGGGAATGAGTGCGATGTCGGGCTCGGCCAGCTTCAGCTTGACGGTATTGTCGTCGACCTTGGTGATCGCACCGTCGCGCGCCTTGCCCGTCTTGGTGTCGATCAATCCGCCGACGCGCGCGGCCATCGAATTGCCGGCCGTTTCCTTCTCGCACCAGCGGGTGAGATTGTAGACGACATCATCGGCGTTGAAAGCGTCGCCATTGTTCCAGGTCGCGCCCTTGCGCACATGCAGCACGTATTCGGTGGCGTCGTCGTTGACGTCCCAGCTTTCCAGCAGCACCGGCTCGAAGGTGAAGTCGCGGGTGTAGCGGACCAGCGGCTCCAGCCAGGTGCGCGAGATGTTGGCGAGTTCGACCCAGTCGTATGTGCGCGGGTCTTTCTGGGCCTTGACCGGCATGGCCACCCGCAGCGTGCCGCCCTTCTTGGGCTCCTCGGCCAGCGCATGCGTCGGCGCGGCCAGTCCCGCCAGGCTGTAAGCGAGCGCCGTGGATGCCCCGAGCGCGCTGGCGATGGCCAGGAATTCGCGCCGGTCCATCCGGCCTTCGCGGGTCTCCTTCGCCATCTGCGTCACGGCCGGCGGCACCTTGCCGCCATTGTTCCTGAAAAATGCCATATCGTTCTCCCTCCTGTTCTTTTGAGACGATCGCCCGAAAAGCGGTCGCAGTTTCAGTTGACGGTTTCGGGAAGTTTCTCCTCCCGGCGCGCGATGAAATCCTTGAGACCTTCCGCTACGCTATCCTCCAATTTCGGCTCCTGATAGTCGGCGAGCATGTTGCGCGCCTTCTCGCGGCCGCGGGTATCGTGATCCTTCGCGCCCTCGGCATTCCACTGTTCATACGAGTTGAAGTCCATCAGGGTCGGCATGAAGAACGCAGATTCGAAATGGTCGAGCGTGTGCTGGGTTCCGAGGAAATGGCCTTGTGGCCCGACTTCGCGGATCGCGACGAGCGCTTCCTTGAAGTCGTCGAACGGCAGGCCGCCGGCATATTTGTACCAGCCGACGAGTTGCTCGCAGTCGGTGGCGAATTTCGAGTAGCCGCAGGTCAGGCCGGCCTCCAGCCAGCCGGCGGCGTGCCAGATGTAGTTGGCGCCGGACAGGATGGCGGCGTGCATGAGCATGTTCGCCTCGTAGCCGGCCTGGGCATCGTTCAGCTTGGAGCCGACATGGAAGCCGGAGGTGCGCCACGGCAGCCTGTATTTTCTTGCCAGCGCGCCCATCAGATACATCATCTGCGCGGCCTCCGGCGTGCCGCCCATCGGGGCGCCGGTCTTCATGTCTACCGTCACCATGAACTGACCGTAGAGTTGCGGCGAGCCCGGGCGCAGAAGCTGGGTGAACGCCACGCCGGCAAGCGCCTCCGCATTGACCTGCGCGACCGCGCCGACAGCCGAGGCGGACGTCGAGGCGCCGCAAAGCGCGAACGGCGCCAGGATCAGCGGCTGGTTGTGGCGCGCATAGACCTTCATCGCGTCCAGCATGGTGGCGTCCCAAACCAGCGGCGAGTTGCAGTTGGTGACGGAGACGAGGACGGAATTGTCCTTCACGAAATCCTCGCCGAAGACGATGCCGGCCATCGCCATCGTGTCTTCCGCCCGCTCCTTCGAGGTGACGATGCCCATGAACGGCTTGTCGGAATGCTTCAGCGCAGAATGGACGATATGGAGGTGGCGCTTCGGCACCGGAATTTCCATCGGCTCGCAGACGATGGAGCTGGAGGAATGCAGCGCCGGTGACATGTAGGCGAGCTTGTGGAAGTTCTGCAGATCCTCCAGCGTGCCGTAACGCCGGTTGTTGTCGAGGTCGCGGATATAGGGCGCGCCGTACATGGGCACGAAGATGGAGTTCTGGCCGCCGACCTTGACGGTGCGCTCGGGGTTGCGCGCGTGAAGGGTGAACTCCGGCGGAACCTTGGAGACAAGCTCCATCAGCAAGGCCCGATCGATGCGCACCCGCGTTTCGGAAACATCGGCGCCCGCCGCCTTCCAGAGCGAAATCGCCTCGTCGTCGCGAAACTCGCAGCCGACCTCCTCGAGGATCGCGAGCGATTCCTGATGGATCAGCTCGACTGCTTCATCGGGCACGATCTCGTAGACAGGAATATTCCTGACCAGGGTCGGGAAAGAGGCGATCGGGGCGGCCCGCATGGCCCTTCTGCCAACGCGACCACCGCCGCGGCGATGCGTGTGTTCGGCAGTTTCGATGGTTGGCGCTTCCATGCAACTCTCCATCCCTGTATCGGGCAAGCTTAGCGAAGCGAAATTTGGATGTGATGCTGGAAAATCCTGATTGCCTGTATAAGCTATGCTTATGCAGAACCTTCGCCACCTTCTGCCGTCGGCCGGCAATCTGATCGTCTTCGAGGCGGCCGGCCGGCTATCGAGCTTCACCTCGGCCGGCCGTGAACTCGGAATTACGCAGGCGGCGGTCTCCTACGCCATACGCGGGCTGGAGGACCAACTCGGCGTCCAGCTTTTCCAGCGCCGCCACAAGCAGGTTCTTCTGACGGACGCCGGCCAGCGCTTTCTGGCGGACGTCACGCTCGGCCTGTCCCATATCCGCAAGTCGGCCGAGGAATTGCGCGGACGCGCCTATGGAACGCATGTCACGCTTTCGGCCTCCACCGCCTTCGCCTCGTTCTGGATGATGTCGCGCCTGCAACGGTTCCGCGACGAACTGCCGGGGATCGACCTGCGCATCCAGACAGCGGACCGGGACGTGGACCTTCTGGCGGAGAACATTCCTCTCGGCATCCGCGGCGGCACGGCGGCGGACTGGCCGGACTACGAATTGCTGCCCATCGCGCCGGAGGAAATCTATGCGGTCGCCGGCCCCGGCTATGTCCAGCGCGCCGGGCTGCCGAAAACGCCGGCCGAGATCACCAACCACCACCTGATCCACCTGGAGGAGCCTTACCGGCCGGCGGCGACCTGGAAGGACTGGTTCCGGTCGGCCGGCATCAACGGCGCGGTGGCCCGGCGCGGCCTGACCATCAACGACTATGTGCTGGTCATTCAGGCCGTGATGGAAGGGCAAGGCATCGCGCTCGGCTGGCGGCATCTGACCGAGCGGCTGGTCGCCAGCGGCCTGCTGATGCGTATCACCGACCATGTCATGCTGCCCGACGCCAGCTTTCACGTGGCTTGGCCCAAGAACCGCGAACTGCCCGATGCCGCCAAGAGAGTGCGCGACTGGTTGGCGGCGCAGGGCTGAAGCGCCTCAGGCCGGCAGGCTACCGATGCCTTTCAGCGTTTCCCGTACGGCCTCCTGCCAGCCTGTATGCGGCTCGCGGCCGAGAAAGGCGACGAGTTTGGGGTTGGTCATGTGCAAAGGCACCCGCCACAAATAGCGCATTTCCTGCATCTCGCGAAACAGCGTGAAAAAGGGCGACGCCGCCGTGACCAGCCACCACGGAAAGGCGCGCGCCGGCAGGCCTGGATTTCCTATAGCGCCGCGGATCGCCTCGATCATGCGCGTGCCGTCCGCGTCCCAATGCCCTTCCATATGGAAGACGGCGAAGGGTTCCAGCGCCTCGCGGCGCTCGAGCAACTGCGCCACCGTCTCGCCGACGTCGGGCAGATAGGCCCATTGATGGCCGACGCCCCTGCGCCCCGGATAGCTGATCGAGGTCACGGGCCTGCCCGGCTTCACCAGTCCTTGCGAAAACCAGTTGTTGGCGGCATGCGGGCCGAAAAAATCGCCGCAGCGCAGGATCAGCGCCGGCGCGCCGGCCTTCGCGGCATCGCGCAGCCGTTTCTCCATCTTCACCCGAATGGCGCCCTTGCGGGTCCTCGGAGTCTGCGGCGTATCCTCCGTCGGGTTGGCGAAAGCGTCCGGTCCGAAATTGTAGACCGTGCCCGGCAGCACGACGCGCGCGCCGATGGCCGTCGCCACAGCGATGGTGTTGTCCAGCATCGGCAAGACAAGCTTGTCCCAGTCGCGATAGCCGGGCGGATTGACGGCATGGACGATGACGGCGACGCCGTCGGTGGCCGCGGCCACTTCGTCGCGCCGCATGGCGTCGCCTTTGACGAATAGCGGCGTGTTTTCCTTGTCGCGCCAACGCCTTGCGGCGCTTTCCACGTCGCGCACCAGGGCGCGCACGGTCCAGCCGCGCTTGAGAAGCGCCGAGGCGATTTCGCCGCCGACGCCGCCATTGGCGCCGAGGATGAGAGCTGTCTTGCCGGTCGAAGTCATGTTCGTCTCCTGTCTTGTGAGGAGAAGATGGACTGCCGATCGTTCGAATGGAATTGTCAAAGCCGTTCCATCGGGTAGTATAAAATGTATGAGCCCGTCGATCGGAGACTGGGAAAACCAGCGTGCCTTCCTGGCCGTATTGCGCGGCGGCAGCCTTTCGGCAGCCGCGCGCGAACTCGGCATTGCCCAGCCGACCGTGCGCCGGCGGCTGGAAGCGCTGGAAAAGGCGATGGGCAGTGCGCTGTTCACGCGATCTCCCTCGGGCCTGTCGCCTACGGACGCAGCCAGGGAACTCGGCGTGCATGCCGAAGTCATGGCCGCCGCCGCCGAAGCCTTCGAGCGCGCGGCCTCGGCCACGCCCACGGTCATCGGCGGCACGGTGCGCATCACGGCCAGCGAAATCGTCGGCGCGGAGGTGCTGCCGACAATGCTGGCCGGCCTGCGGGAAAAGCATCCGGCGCTGCGCTTCGAGGTTCATCTGAGCAACCGGACGCAGGACCTGCTGCGGCAGGAAGCCGACATCGCCGTGCGCATGGTGCGGCCCTCGCAGGCGGCGCTCGTCATGAAGCATGTCGGCGCGGTGAAGCTCGGCCTGTTCGCCCACCCCGCCTACCTCGCCGCTCACGGCGAACCACAGACGCTGGACGCCCTCGCGGACCTCGCGCTGATCGGCCCGGACCGGAAGGGTGACGAACTGCGCGCCTATACGGATATCTTCAGGCTGCCGCCGTCGCAGTTGCTGGCCTTGCGCACCGACAGCCATCTCGGACAACTGGCGGCCATTCGTGCCGGCTACGGCGTCGGGGTTTGCCAGACGCCGCTGGCCAGGCGCGAGCCGAAGCTGAAACGAGTGCTCGGTGCAGAGTTCGAGATGGACTTGCCGACATGGGTGGTCATGCATGAAGACCTGATGCGGGTGCCGCGCATCCGCGCGACCTTCGACCATCTGGTCGAAAGCCTGTCGGCATACTGCGCCGACAGTGCATAAGTCGGCACTATCCCTCCCTGGTCTGGCCTCCCCGGCCAGAATCCCGATATAAGCGGCCATGCCCATCCGCCAGCTTTCCGAAACGATGATCAACCAGATCGCCGCCGGCGAGGTCATCGAGCGTCCGGCCAGCGTGGTCAAGGAACTGGTCGAGAACGCGCTGGACGCAGGCGCGTCGCGCATCGAGATCGTCACTTCGGGCGGCGGCCTGAACCTGATCCGGGTGACCGACGACGGCGCCGGCATCGCCGAGCCCGAACTGGCGCTGGCCGTGTCACGGCACTGCACTTCGAAACTGTCCGACGACATCAACGCCATTAATTCACTCGGCTTCCGCGGCGAGGCTTTGCCGTCGATCGGCTCGGTCGCGCGGCTCACCTTGCGCTCGCGCACCGGAAGCGGCGACAGCGCCGCCGAGATCGCCGTCGAAGGCGGCCGCGTCTTCCCTGCAAAACCGGCCGCCGCCAACCGCGGCACGACGGTGGAAGTGCGCGACCTGTTCTTCGCCACGCCTGCCCGCCTGAAATTCATGAAAGGCGAGCGCGCGGAAAGTTCGGCCACCAGCGACATCGTCAAGCGTACGGCAATCGCCTTCCCCGCGGTGCGCTTCACGCTGGCCGGCACCGACCGAACCGTGCTGGAGCTTCCCGCCGCCGGTGACGATCCACAGGGCAGGCTCGAGCGCATCGCGCAGGTGATGGGCCGGGAGTTTCCGGAGAACGCGCTGGAGATCGACGCCCAGCGCGAAGGCATACATCTCTCCGGCCACGTCTCGATCCCCTCCTTCACCCGCGCCAACAGCCTGCAGCAATATGCCTATGTCAACGGCCGCCCGGTGCGCGACAAGCTGATCGCCGGCGCGATCCGGGGCGCCTATGCCGACGTTTTGCCGCGCGACCGCCATCCCGTCACGGTGCTGTTCTTCTCGCTCGACCCCGCACTGGTCGACGTCAACGTCCATCCGGCGAAGGCCGACGTGCGTTTTCGCGATCCGGGGCTGGTACGCGGATTGATCGTCGGCGCCATCCGGCAGGCGCTGGCCGGCGCGGGCATCCGCCCGGCCACCACCGGCACGGCCGGGATGATGGCGGCTTTCCGGTCGAAGGGAGCCGCACCCCATGCAGGGGCGGCCAGCCCGTATCCTCACGGCAGCGGCTTTCGCGCGTCCGGCGCGGCAGGGTTCGATCCCGGCGGCTCGCCATACAGGCCGCTCGACGGCGAACCGCGGAACCGAGGGTTGGACGGACTCGACGGTTTCGCCGAACCGGGCCAGACGGCTTTCGACGCCGGTCCGCTTGCCAGCGCCGATACGCGTGCCGGCTCGGACAGGCCGAGCGAGGCGCTGATGAGCCGGGAACTGGGCGCCGCCCGCGCGCAGGTGCACGAGAACTACATCGTCGCCCAGACGCGCGATTCCCTGGTCATCGTGGACCAGCACGCCGCGCATGAACGACTGGTCTACGAGGCCTTGAAGACGGCGCTGCACGCGCGCCCGCTGTCGGCGCAGATGCTGCTGATGCCGGAGATCGTCGACCTGCCGGAAGAGGACGCCGGGCGGCTTGCCCTGCATGCCGAAACACTGGCGCGTTTCGGCCTCACCCTGGAGCGGTTCGGACCGGGCGCGGTTGCGGTGCGCGAGACGCCGGCGATGCTCGGCGAGACCAACGTGCAGCAGCTCGTGCGCGACCTGGCCGACGAGATCGCCGACAACGACACGGTCGATACGCTGGTCGAGCGGCTCCATCATATCGCGGCGACGATGGCCTGCCACGGCTCGGTGCGTTCGGGGCGGATCCTGAAAGCCGACGAAATGAACGCGCTGCTGCGCCAGATGGAAGCGACGCCGGGCTCCGGCACCTGCAATCACGGGCGGCCGACCTATATCGAGCTCAAGCTCGCGGACATCGAGAGATTGTTCGGACGGCGATGAAGTAAGGGGCCGGCGTTCACCGACCCTCCCCCGCTGCAACTTTCTCGCATAACCCTCTGCTACCGCTTCAAATTCACCACCATCACGCCGCCGAGCGCCAGCGCGCCGCCGAAGATGCCGAGCAGCGTCGGCACTTCGCCGAGCCAGAAGAAGCCGATCAGCGTCGCGACGGGCGAGACCAGATAGAGGAAGTTCGAGGCGCGCGCCGCCGGCAGGCGCGACAGGGCGGTGGCCCAGGCGCTGTAGGCGATCGCGCTCGGCACGATACCCAGATAGACGACGGCGCCGATGCCGGCCATGTCGGCGACACGCGCCTCGGCAAGCCCAGATGCCAGGAACGGCGACAGGCAGAGCGCGCCGAGCAACATATTCGACGCCGCCACGGTCAGCGGATGATGGCGTGCGAACAGCGGCTTCTGCACGATGGTGTTGACCGCGCTGCACAGCGCCGAGCCGAGCACCAGCAGCGCGCCGGTCTCGACGCGCAGGCCGCCGCCTTCGCCAAGCGCGATCAGGCCGATGCCGGCGAAGGAAATAAACGTGCCGGCCCACGCCGTCAGCGAGAACCGTTCGCCGAGCAGCACCATCGCCATGAGCGCGGTGAAGATCGGGCTGACATTGATGATGAAGCCGGCCGCGCCCGCCGACACCGTCTGCTCGCCGAAATTGAGCATGGCCGTGTAGAGGGCGACGAAGACGGCGCCGCCGAAAGCGAACCGCCAGGATTCACCGAGGTTCGGCAGCGCGGGACGCTTGAGAGCAAGATAGATCGCCGCCGGGATCGCCGCGATGGCGAAGCGGAGCGCGCCGAGTTCGAGCGGGCTGAAGGCGTGCAGCCCGGCGCGGATCGCCGGAAAGGCGGACGCCCATCCGACCACCGTGACCGCGATCGCCAACCCCGCCTGCGCGTCCAGCCGCTGGCTGGCGTCCATCGTCGTCGTCGCCCCGCTCATGGGCCGTCCTCCTGAAACCGAGAGGCGTTATACCGCCCTGTCGGGCAACCAGACACCCGTTCCTTGCGGTTGACAAACGAAGGGATCGAGCATCACCTGTGAATATGGATCACAGCTTGGACCCGATGCTGCCGCTGGAAACGCTGCGCGCCTTCGACGCCGCAGCGCGCACCGGCAGCTTCTCGGCAGCGGCCGGCCAACTCAACCTCACCCACGGCGCCGTCAGCCGCCAGATCGCCAAGCTGGAGGGCTGGCTCGGGCTGAAGCTGTTCGACAGAGGCGCGCGCGGTGTCGAATTGACGTTGGAGGGCAACCGCCTGCATCTGCGCACGTCCGAAGCCTTTGCGCTGATCGCCAGCCATTCCGACCGCTGGGTCGAACCGCGCGGCACGGCGGTCGTGCGCCTGACGACGATCCCCTCCATCAGCGGCCTGTGGCTGATGCCGCGCCTGTCGTCCCTGGAAGGCGGAGATCCGAAGCTGCGCGTCATCCTCGACGTCGACATCAAGCAGGCGGACCTCGCCGACGAGGGCATGGACCTGTCGGTCCGCTGCGGGCGCGGCGGCGTGCCCGGCCGCGTGTCGCTGCAACTGTTCGAGGAACACGTCTTCCCTATCGCCTCCGCGGAACTGGCCGCTTCCATCGCCTCCGGCGATCCGGCGCGGCTCCTGAAATATCCGCTCATCCACGATTCGGACGCATCCGGCTGGCGCGCATGGTTCGCGGCGCAGGGAATGGATTATCGACCGCGTCCGCAGGATCGGCGCTTCGAAGACTACAATCTGGTGCTCGACGCCGCCGCCTACGGGCTGGGCGTGGCGCTGGCCCGGCCGCCGCTGACCGAACGGCAGATCGCATCGGGCCGCATCGTCGCGGTGGACCGGCGCACAGCCCTCAATCCCGTCTCCTATTGGCTGGACCGTCCGATGGCGCGTCCGCGCGCCGCCGCTGCCGAACTGGCGCGCCGCATCGGCGCGCTGGCCGGTGTCACGCCGGAACGCATCGAGACCTTCCTCAGCGAAGACAGGTGAAGGAAGCCGCCTTATACCGCGCTTGCAAAGCTTGACCCGTCGCGACATTTATGGCGGATGAAGCCGATGAGCGAGACTGTGCCTGCATGATGAACCGTTTCGAAGGCCCCGGCAGCCGCGAGGCCCGCATCCGCTATCTCGACGGCGATTTCCAGGTCGTCAGTCCCGGCTCGTTCGTGCGTTGCGCGGTGACTCACGAATCCATTCCGCTCGACGAGCTGAAATACTGGAGCGTTGCCCGTCAGGAGCCCTATCTCAACGCTGAAGCGTCGCTGCGGCGCGAGATCGAGGAAAATCCCGGCCTGCGCAGCCGGGGGTAAGGTTTCTCAACGCTCCAGCCGGCGCCGCCGCCAGGCCGCCAGCGTTTCCTCGATGATCCGTTCCGGGACATGCGGCGGATCGAAGACCGTTTCGATCCCGAGCACCTTCAAGCTTTCCTGAAAACCCGGCGGCAGCGGCCCGTGGCGTAGTCTTGCCGCATCCTTGGCCGTGGTGACGAGATCAAGACCAGACTTGCGCGCCAGCGCCAGAAGGTCGGCCAACTCGTCCTGCGCGTAGAGGTGATGATCGGGAAACGGGCGACTGACGGCCACCGTGCCGCCTGCCTGCGTCACGCTGTCGAAGAATTTTTCGGGATGGCCGATGCCGGCGAAGGCGAGGAATTGCCGGCCGGCGAACATCTCGGCATCGCGCGGCCGCACGCGCGCGTCGAAGATCGGCTTGCCGGCCCGCGCGGCACGGCGCACCAGCGCATCGGCGGCGGTTCCCTCGCCCATCTTCAGAAGCGCATCGGTATAGAGCAACTGGTCGCGCAGGCACGCCCTCAAGGGTCCGCCGGGGATGACGTGGCCGTTGCCGAGGCCGAAGCGCGCATCGACCACCAGCAGAGCGAAATCCATATGGAGGCGCGCGCTCTGGAAACCGTCGTCCATGATGAGGAAATCGCAGCCCTGCCGTTCCATGAGCAGCGCGGCCCCCGCGGCCCGGTCCGGCGACACGGCGACCGGCGCATGTTCGGCCAGCAGAAGCGGCTCATCGCCGACATGTTTTGCGGCGTCGTGCCGGGCATCGACGAGATGCGGCTCTGCCGAAAAACTCCCACCGTGGCCGCGCGACAGGATGCCGGGCTTCAGCCCCATTGCTCGCGCCCGCGCGGCCAGCGCTATCGCCACCGGCGTCTTGCCGCTGCCTCCGACCGTGAAGTTGCCGATGCACAGAACCGGTGCATCCACCTTGCGGCGTTTCGCCCGCTTCATCTGCCGCCTCGCGACCGCTCCGTAGGCGAGCGACAGCGGCGACAGCGCATAAGCGCGCCAGTCCGGCTTTCCCCACCAGAAGGGCGGCGCTTCGCTGGCCACGCCTACCTGCCGTTCGAGCGCGCCAGCCGCGCCTTGACGACGAGCGGCTGGACATAGGGCTCCAGCGCCTTGAGGGTGCGGGCGAGCGCGCCACGCATCTCCTCGACGGTCGCGGAGCCGGCCGCGATCATCTCATGGCGCGCGGTCTCGTTGGACAGCAGGAAATTCACCGCTCCCGCCAGCATGTTGCGGTCGCGCACCAGCTTGGCGCCGCCGGCGCCGAGCAGTTTCTGATAGGATTCGCGAAAATTCTGCACGTTCTGGCCGGACAGGACGGCCGTGTCCAGCATGGCCGGTTCCAGCGGGTTCTGACCGCCTTCGGACGTCAGCGAGCGGCCGACGAACGCAATCTCGGTGAGGCGGAGATAAAGCCCCATCTCGCCGATCGTGTCGCCAAGCAGGATGTCGGTGTCGGCCGTGATCCTGCCGTCCTGGCTGCGCCTCGCCACGGCCAGCCCCATCGCCGTCATCTCGGCGGCAAGCGCCTCGGCCCGTTCGGGATGACGCGGCACGATGATGGTGAGCAATCCCGCATGACGTCGGCGCAGGGCGACATGGACTTCCGCGGCGATCTTCTCTTCACCGTCATGCGTGGAAACGGCAGCCCAGGTCGGCCGTTCGCCGATCTGCCTCTGCAACGATGCAAGTGCCTTCTCGTTCGCAGGCGGCGGCGGCGTATCGACCTTGAGGTTGCCCGAAACCGTGACGGGACGGGCACCGAGCGTGCGGAAGCGTTCGCCGTCGATCTCGGACTGCGCGACCACATGGGCCAGATTCTCGAACAGCGCCTCGGCGAGCGAAGACCGCTTCTTCCATGACGCAAAGGAACGGTCGGACATGCGGCCGTTCACCAGGACCTGCGGCACGCCTCGCGCACCGAGTTCCAGGATGGTCATCGGCCATATTTCGGATTCGGCGATGACGGCCAAGTCGGGTCGCCAATGGTCGAGGAACCGGCTGACGGCCGGTTTCAGATCGAGCGGAACATATTGGTGGATGACGCGGTCGGCAAAGCGATCCTTCGCGACCTTGGCGGAGGTCACGGTGCCGGTCGTCAGCACGATACTCACGCCGAGCCCCAGGATTCGGTCGATGAGCGAGGCTACCGCGATCGTTTCGCCGACGCTGGCCGCATGGACCCAGATCAGCGGGCCGTCGGGCCGTGCATGGCCGGCGATGCCGTAGCGTTCACGGCTGCGCTTGCTGTCTTCCTTGCCCTTCGAGGCGCGCCAGGCGACGTAAGGCCGAGCCAGCGGATAGGCCGCAGCACCTGCATAGCTGTATGCGGAAAGCATCACACGCGCCCAGCGCCCGCTCATGGCTTTTCATCCACGAGCCGATAGGCTTCCTCGGTCGCTGCATTCAACTGCACGGTCAGTTCCCGGCGCTTACGCTCCATCTCCGCATCGTCCGCGTCGGCATTCACGAAGATCGGCTCGCCCGCGGCGATGGCGGCCCTGCCGAACGGTAGGTTGATGGTCGTCTTGTCCCAGCTTTTTTCCAGGACCTTGCGACGGCTCGTCGCCAACGCTGCCGGGAAGATCGGTCGTCCCGAGAGCTTGGCCAGAAGCACGACGCCCATGCCGGCGTCCCGCGGCGTGCCGTGGGGAATATCGGCGATCATGCAGACGTTCTTGCCTGCGCCCAAGGCTTTCTTGAGGGCAATCAGCGCCTTCGCACCGCCCTTGTCGAGATGCCGCGCACTATCGCGTCCGCCCGAGCCGCGAACAGCCTCGATGCCGAACTTCTCGATCATCATGGCGTTGATCTCTGCATCGGCGCTGCGCGATACCATGGCCACGAGGGGCCGGGAACTCGGGTAGAAGGCGGGCATGAGGATATGCTGTCCATGCCACAGCGCGATAATGCCCGGCTCCAGCGCCTCGTAGCGGCTGCCTTCGAAACGCACCGAATCGGCGACCTGCCGATTGGTCAGGCGGATGAACCACATCGCCTGCACAAGCAGGTTCACCAGCAGCCCCTTGGCGAATTGCGATTCGGCCAGGGGTTTGCGAATGCGCTTCCAGAACGCCCTCATGGGTCGATCAGCGCGGCGCTTGCGCGCACCCTCTTCGCGCGGCGGGGTGGCCACCCTTTGCTCCATCCTCAGGCGCCGGCCTTGGCTTCCGGGTCGAGCAGCCTGTGCAGGTGGACCACGAAATAGCGCATATGCGCGTTGTCGACGCTGGCCTGCGCCTTTGCCTTCCACGCCGTCTGCGCAGACTGGTAGTCGGGATAGATGCCGACGATGTCGAGCGCGTCGAGATCACGGAACTCCGTGCCGCCGAGTTTCTTGAGCTCGCCGCCGAAAACCAGATGCAGGAGCTGCTTCTTATCCTCTTCTGCGGTCATGTCCGTTCTCGATGTCCTGTGCGTTCGGCGCTTGGTCTAGACCAAAGCGAGAGAATTGGAAACCGTCCTGGAGACGTCATGCCCTGCCCGACGCGAGCACGGCCGACATCATGTCGATCAGGTCGCCGCTGCCGGCCGCGAGCGCGCCGTGCCGGACCTCGGCCCCGGCGAAACGCGGCGTCCGGCCGCGATCGTCGACCAGCGTGCCACCTGCCTCACGCAGGATCAGCGCGGCTGCGGCAATATCCCAGTCATGGGCGTCCGGTTTGACGAAGGTTCCGTCGAGCACACCGCCGGCAATCATCGCCAGCCGGTAGGCAAGCGAGGGAACGTAGGCCGCTCGCCTGATGCGCGGCTGCCACGCATCGGGTATCCGGTCGAGCAGCGCTTTCGGACCGGCCACCTCCGATTCGGCGCTTGGCGCACGCACATGGATGCGCTCGCCGTTGCGGAAGGCGCCCTGCCCCGGCAACGCCCAGTATGTCTCGCCAAGGGCGGGACATTCGAGCACGCCAGCGATCGATTCCCCGGCTTCCACGATCGCCACGCTCACGCACCATGTCTTGCGTCCGTCGAGAAAAGCACGGGTACCGTCGATCGGGTCGACGACGAAGGTGCGGCGCGCCCGGAGGCGATCCGGACTGTCGGCCGTTTCTTCAGACAGCCAGCCGTGATCCGGCCGCGCGGCCGTCAGGGTTTCGCGCAGGTAATTGTCCGCGGCGTAATCTGCCTCGCTGACCGGCGACGTACCGCCCTTCATCCAGACTTCCGGCTTGCCGCCGAAATAGCGCATGGCGATGCGACCCGCCTCGCGCGCAGAGGTCAGCAGCAGGTCGAGATCTTGCGCCGCCGACGCGACGGCCGCTGCCGTATCAGCTTCCGGCAAGGGTCATCCCCTCTATCAGCAAGGTCGGCGCAGCGGTGCCGAAATTGCGATCGAGATCGCTGGCCGGCTGCATGGCAAGGAACATCGTCTTCAGGTTGGAGGCGATGGTCACTTCTGACACCGGATAGGCAAGTTCGCCGTTCTCGATCCAGAAACCGGAAGCGCCGCGGCTGTATTCGCCCGTCACCATGTTGACGCCCTGGCCGAAGACTTCCGTGACATAGAAACCCGACTTCAGCGATTTGATCATGTCTTCAGGGCCGACCTGCCCCGGCTCGATGGCGAGGTTGGTGGAGGACGGCGATACCTGCGAGCCGCCGCGAGCACCGCGGCCGTTCGTCGACAGGCCAAGTTCGCGCCCCGCCGAGGTGGAGAGGAACCAGTGGTTCAGAACGCCCCTGTCGACCATCACCAGCCGCTCGCCCTCGACGCCTTCACCGTCGAACGGCCGTGAGGCCTGGCCACGCATCCGCAACGGATCATCCGTCACCGTAACGGCAGACGAGGCGACCGGCTTGCCCATCATGTCGCGCAGGAAGCTCGTCTTGCGTGCCACCGAGGCGCCGTTGATGGCGCCGGCCAGATGACCGGCGATGCCGCGGGCGACGCGCGGATCGAAGATGACGGAGACGGTGCCGGTCTTCGCTTTGCGCGCGCCGATGCGCCGGACCGCCCGCTCCGCCGCCGACTTGCCGATCCGCTCCGGCGTATCGAGATCGGAGAAATAGAGACGTGACGAATACTCGTAATCGCGCTCCATGCCGGTGCCCTCGCCGGCGATGACGCTGACGGACCGGGAAAACCGCGTCGCCGCGTACTCGCCGAGAAAGCCGCCCGACGTCGCGAGCACGAGGCCGCCCATGCCGGCGCCGGCGCTGC
Organism: Mesorhizobium hunchu; assembly: GCF_040081975.1. Lineage (NCBI taxonomy): Bacteria > Pseudomonadati > Pseudomonadota > Alphaproteobacteria > Hyphomicrobiales > Phyllobacteriaceae > Mesorhizobium > Mesorhizobium hunchu. Next base: position 197,025 of record NZ_JBEBMG010000006.1, on the reverse strand, counting down.
TGCCGGAGGAATTGGTGACCCCCTTGACCGCAAGTGCTGCCTCTTCCGCGGCGAACGCGTCCTCCTTCAGGCGTTCAGCCGATATCTCGGTCGAGTCATGAAGATCGAGATCGCGGACGGTCTTCACCAGAAGAGCCGGGTCAGCGAGGCCCTGGAAAGGATCTTCCGGCGACACTTTGGCCATCGCCACCGCCCGTTCCGCCAGCATGGAGGCTTCGGACGCGGCGGTCGCCGAGACACTGGCCACCTTCTTGCCGACGAAGACGCGCAGCGCCATGTCCTCCGACTCGGAGGCACCGGTGTCCTCGACTTTGCCGAGCCGCACTGAAACGCCGATCGAGCGGCCGCGCACCACGACGGCGTCGGCGGCATCGGCGCCGGCGCGCATGGCCGCCTCCACCAGCGCCGCGACGCGGTCGGTGAGCTTGGCGGCGTCCAGACTGTCGTTCATGAGGGAGTCCTGTCATTTTTGTGGAGCGAGCCGCTCCTGCGGCTCCATCTATTGCCGCATCGGTTGTTGTGCAATGCCGAAGGCGTCGCGGGTCAGTGCCGCTTCGGCTGGTAGTGGCTTTCGAGCGCGGCCTCGACGGCCCGTTTCACCTCGTCCTTGACCGCCGCGGTCTCGGCCATCACCGCGTCGATCTTGAGGAAATCGAGGACCCGGAAACGCGACACCGGCGGGCGGATGAGGATGTCGGGCCGGCATTGCTGGAGCTTGTTGGCGATGATGGACTGCATCATCAGCTGCGTGGCACCGAACATGAGATCGACCGAGGTCGGCCGCTTGCGTTCCTCCTCGGTCGGCGCGCCGACCACGTCGATGGCGATGGTGATGTCGGCGTCGTGCTCGATCAGGTCGAAGGGCACGGGATTGTAGATGCCGCCGTCGATCAGCATCCGCCCGCCGCGCGCGACGGGCCGAAAGACGGCAGGAATGGCGGCTGAAGCCGCCAAGGCGGAATGCAGCTCACCTTCGCTGAAGACCGCGAGCTTGTGACCGAAGAAATCCGTCGCCGTCACCTTCAGCGGAATCTCGAGTTCCTCGAAGGTTTCCGGCACCGCCTCGGGCAGGAACGCCTTGAGGATGCGCTCGACGTTGAACTGCGACACCCGCAATCCGCCTTCCATCGCCTCGGCGAAGGTGCCGGGTCGCGCCCGCCACATGCGGGTCGCTACCTGCGCGCGGGTACCGAGGATTGAACGGGCGTGATCGTGGATGTCACGGCCGCTCATGCCTGCCGCCATGCCGGCGCCCATGATCGCCCCGATGGAGGAGCCAGCGATCGCAACCGGCCTGACGCCGAGTTCGTCCAGCGCCTCGATCACATGGATATGCGCCAGCCCTCGCGCGCCGCCGCCGCCGAAGGCAATGCCGAAACGCGGGGTCACCCCTTGCCCTCCTCCGTCGCCAAAGGCGGCCCGACGATCAGGGTCGCCGGATCAACGGACAGAAGTTTCCTGGCCACGGCCTTCACCTCATCGAGCGTCACGCCATTTATATAGGCGCTGCGGCGCTCGATGTAGTCCCTGCCCAGATCATCGAGCTGGAGTTCGACCAGCGTCGCCGCGATCGAGCCGGACGAATTGAGGTTGTTGATGGCATAGGCGCCGACCAGATATTCCTTGGCCGCCGCAAGCTCGGCCTCCGTCGGTCCCTGTTCGGCCATGCGCTTGACGACGTCGCGGATCACCTGGAGCGTTTCGGCGGCGCGGTCGGAGCGCGTGGCGGTCGAAATCAGCAACGCGGACGTATGGCGGCGGTTCATGAGGCCGGAATCAACGCTGTAGGCCAGTCCGCGCTTCTCCCGCACTTCCTCGAACAGGCGCGAAGTGAACGTGCCGCCGCCGAGTATCTCGTTCATAACGGCAGCCGCATAGAAATCCGGCGCGGCTCTCGGCACGCCCGGAAAGGCCAGTCGCAGGCTTGTCTGCGGCCGGTCGTAATTGACCTGCAACTCCTTGCCGAACTTCGGCGCGACGTCCGGCACCGGCGTCAGCTTCTGCCTTTCCGGCAGGCCGCCGAAAACCGCATCCAGCTTGCGCTTCAGCGTTTCGGCGTCGATGGCGCCGACGACGGCGACGTGAAGACCGCTGCGCGCGAACATGGCGCGGTGCGCGGCGCGCAGATCATCGGCCGTGACGGTCGCCAGGCTTTCCTTCGTGCCTTCGTCGCGCCTGGCATAGGGGTGGCTGCCATAGAGAGCCTCCGCCCACTTGTTGCCGGCGATCGTATCGGGATCGTTCCGGGTGGAGATGATGTCGGCCACGATCTGCGAGCGGATGCGGTCGATCGGCGCCTGATCGAAGCGCGGCGCGGTCACCGCCAGCCTGAGCAGGTCGAATGCCTCATCCTCATGCTCCGAAAGCATCCGCATCGCCCCGTAGATGCCGTCGCGGGTCTCGCTGAAGCTCATTTCGGCGCCGGCGTCGTCGAGGCGGGTCTGGAAGGCATCGCTGTCGAGGTCGCCCGCGCCTTCATCGAAGAGGCCCGTCATCAGGTTGGCGAGCCCTTCCTTGCCGGCCGGATCCTGCGAGGAGCCGCCGTCGAACACGAAGCGCACCGCCACGATCGGCAGCGTGTAGTCCTCGACCAGCCATGCGGTGACGCCAGACTCGGATTTCACCTCCTGGATGGCCACGGCCGCGCGGGCCGTGATCGCCGGCAATATCAGGAAAAGAACGGAGAGGACGAGCGTAACGGCGGGGCCGGCCAGACGCTGCGGGATAGGCTTTCCGGCCATGTTCAGTTCCCAGCCTGTGTCTTGGGCATCAGATAGCCGGTGGCGGACCGGTCGAAAACCAGATAGCGCGCAGCAGCAGCCTTGACCTCGTCCGCCGTCACCTTGCGGATGCGCGCCGGCCATTCCTCGACATCCGCCACCGTCCCGCCGACGGCCAGTGTGGAGCCGTAGATATTGCCCATCGCCTGCTGCTGGTCGCGCGCGAAGATCATCGAACGGACCAGCCGGTTCTTGGCCTTTTCCAGTTCGTCGGCGGTAACGCCGTCGCGGCCGATGCGCGCCACTTCGGCATCGAGGGCCGTCTCCACCTCGCCCAGCGTCGCGGCGCCGCGCGGCGCGCCGTAGACGGCGAAATTGGTGGCGTCGAGCATGTTGCCCTGGTAGCTGGCGCCCGCGCTGGCGGCGATGCCCTTCTTCACCACCAGTTCCTGGTAGAGACGGCTGCGCGATCCGCCGCCAAGGATCTCCGCCAGCAGCGCGAGCGCCTCGGCCTCGCCGGGCTTCGCCGTGCGGTAGGACGGCACCACCCATTGCGTGGTGAAGCTCGGAACCCCGACACGCGCGTCCGACAGCGTCACCGTGCGCTTGGTGTTCTGCTCCGGCTCGACCGGCCGGATACGCGCCGGCAGGTCCGGGCCGCGCGCCAGCTTACCGAACGTGTCTTGCGCCAATGCCTTCACATCGTCCGGTTCGACATCGCCGGCCACCACCAGGACGGCGTTGTTGGGGCGATAGTAGCGGTCGTAGAAGGCGCGAGCGTCGGTGCGGTTCAATTGCTGCATTTCCTGCATCCAGCCGATCACCGGGATGCGATAGGGCTGGTTCTGCCACAGCGTCGCGTCAAGTTCCTCGTCCAGCACGGCATTGGGATTGTTGTCGATGCGTGAGCGTCGCTCCTCCAGGATGACGTCACGTTCGGTGGCGACCGTCTTGTCGTCCAGCACGAGATTGCGCATCCGGTCGGCCTCGAAATCCATCATCTCCCGAAGCGCCTGCGCCGGCACGGTCTCGTAGAAGCAGGTGTAGTCGTAGGAGGTGAAGGCGTTGTTGTTGCCACCGATGGCCGAGACCGCCGCGTCGAATTCGCCGGCCTTGTGGTTGGTCGTGGCCTTGAACATCAGGTGCTCGAAGAAGTGCGCGATGCCCGACTTGCCGGGCGGCTCGTCCGCGCTGCCGACCTTGTACCACACCATATGCGTGACGATGGGCGCCCGATGGTCGGGAATGACCACGACTTCCATGCCGTTGGCGAGGGTGAAATCGGTCACTTTCCCGTCGTCTCCCGGCGAGGAGCCGGCAGCGGCCGCGCCATTCGCGAAACCCGAAACCAGCAGGACCGCAAAAAGAACGCGTCGCGGGCGACCGGCCAGGGGACTCATCGGCATCTCCGGTGATGGACGGCCGGACGATAGGGGGACACGCCGGACGCGGAAAATGAACTGTTCGTCATTGGCCGGCAAAGACGGCCGAAGTCGGGCATCTCACCGGATTTCGAGAAACCGGATGACCGTCTCGCCATAGGATCGCTCGTCCGCGACCACGAAATCCGGGCCAGGATCGAAAGGTGCGGACGCAACCTCTTCGATGACGCAGAGCGCGCCGGGCGTCAGCCAGCCGCCTTGCCTTGCCGAATGCAGCGCCCGCTCGCCGAGGCCCTTGCCATAAGGCGGGTCGGCAAAGACCAGATCGAAGGGCGCCAGCGTGCCCGCCTCGCCGAGCTTCGTCGCATCGCGGCGGAATATCTTGGTCCTGCCGGTCAGCCTGAAAGCCTCGACATTGGTTCGGATCAGACCCCGGCCCTGCGCCGATTCCTCGATAAAGACGGCATAGCTCGCTCCCCGCGACAGCGCCTCCAGACCGAGTGCACCGGTACCGGCGAAAAGGTCGAGGACGCGCGCGCCGTGCAGATGCTCGGGGAAACGATGCGCGAGCACGTTGAAAACAGCTTCACGCGCCCGATCCGTCGTCGGGCGGATCGACTGGTCCTGTGGTGTGGCCAGCGGCCGGCCGCGCAAATCGCCTCCGACGATCCGCATCAGGGCTTTTTCGGCTTGCCCGGCCGAGGACGCGGCCTGTCTCCGCCGGACCTTGGCCGCGACGAGCGATCGGTGTTTGAACCGCTCTCCTTGTCCTTCGCCTTTTCGCCTTGCGGCCTTGCGCCGGGCGCCATCCAGACGTTGGCCCGGCGCTGGCCGGGCGGATCGATCGGCCGCGACTCCCGGCCAGCCCTGCCCTCACGCTTTTCGCCAAAGCCGGATTTGCCGCCGAAACCCGGCTTGTCGCCAAAACGCTCCCGGTCCGGCCGTGTCGAAAGCTTGCCGAGCGCTTCGTCGCGGCTGTTCTCGCGGCGCTTGCGCGCCTTGATCAGCCCGCCTTCGCCGATCGGCTGGCGCTCCCTGCGGGGCGGTTTCGGCCGGTCGCCCTGCTCGGTCCGCGGTTCGAAGCGCCGGACCGGCCTGTTGGAGAAGGGCGTGGCGATGTCGGCCTCGAAATTGGCGCCCGCCTCCTCGATCAGCCGCTCGCCGAGCTGGTCGCGCAAGGTGCGGCCCTTGATCTCGAGCACATGGCCCTCGGGCAGTTCGCCGAGCTGGAACGGTCCGTAGGAGATGCGGATCAACCGCGTCACCTCCAGCCCGAGCGCGCCGAGGATGTTCTTCACTTCGCGGTTCTTGCCTTCGCGCAGACCGATGGTCAGCCAGGCGTTGGTGCCCTGCGTACGCTCCAGGCTCGCTTCGACCGCGCCGTAGAAGACGCCGTCGACCGCTATGCCGTTGGCGAGGTCCGCCAGTGCTTTCTCCTCGACCTTGCCGTGGACGCGCACCCGGTAGCGGCGCAGCCATCCAGTCGAAGGCAGTTCAAGCACGCGCGACAGGCCGCCGTCATTGGTCAACAGCAGCAGGCCTTCGGTATTGATATCCAGCCGCCCCACCGTCATCAGCCGCGGCAATTCGGCGGGAAGCACCTCGAAGACGGTCTTGCGTCCCTCCGGATCACGGTTGGTGGTCACCACTCCGGCCGGCTTGTGGAAGAGGAAGAGCCGCGTGCGCTCGGCCGCCGGTATCTCGGTGTCGTCGAGATGGATGACGTCCGACGCCGACACGTTGAAGGCGGGCGTATCCAGAACCTTGCCATTGACCTTGACGCGGCCGGCGGCGATCAGTTCCTCGGCGTCGCGTCGCGACGCGATGCCGGCGCGCGCGAGCCGCTTGGCGATGCGCTCGCCCTCCTGCGGCGCGTCGTCGGCGCGTGGCCGCGGCTTGAAGCCACCGCCCGAGGGCTTGCGGTCGGAAAAATCGCTCTTGGGACGATCGAAGCGCTTCGTGCCTGCCGGGGAAGCCTCTTCGCGGTCACGTCTGACGAACGGCTTGCGGTCGGGAAAGTCGCGTTTTGGGCGGTCGAAGCGCCTGCCCTCCTGCGAAGGCGCGGCGTCCATCCGTTCGCGTTTGACGAAAGGCTTGCGGTCAGGCCGGGCCCCGCCATCATGCTTCTCGAAGCGCGGCCTGCCGGTTGTCCTGGCACCATCGTGGCTGGCAGATCGCTCGACACGGCCCGAACGATAGGTCCGCTCTTTGCCTTCACCCTCAGTGAAGGACTTGCCGTTGCCTTGGTCACGAGGCTTGAATTCGGTGCGATCGCGCGGCTTGAATTCGCCCCTGTCGCGCGGCTTGAATTCGCGTTTGCCGGACGGCCTGTCGTCCCGCGCCCGGTAGGTTCCGCTGTCGGGCTTCTTGCGGAAGGGCCTGTCGCCAGCGGCTTCCTTGCGGAACGGCCGCTTTTCGCGTGAGGCACCGTCCGCGCCCGGTTCGCCGGTACGGTTATCCCTCGGCCGGTCGCTTCGCTGGAAGTCGCGGCGCGGCCGGGCATCTGTCTCCTCGCGCGGCTTGAAACCACGCTTCTCGAACGGCTTGCCGTGGCGCGCACCCTCGGCCGCAGGGCCGCGCGGCTTGCCGAATTTCGCCTTGCCGCCCGCCGGCTTGCCGCCCTTGCCCGCGCCGAAACCGCCGCGTGCGCCCGTCGGTTTGCCACCGTTCCGGCGCGGCGGCTTCTTGTTGTTGTCGTCGTTCATGTGGCCTTTGCCCTTTTGCGCGGCTAGATAACAGGATCATGCCCCGGTGACGAGGCGTTTTCGACAAGGCAGGATCGCTTGACACGACCCGACTTCATGGCTGTCGCACTGGAACAGGCCCAGGCCGCTGCGACGCGCGGCGAGGTGCCGATCGGCGCCGTGATCGCCGCGAACGGCGCGATCGTCGCCGCGGCAGGCAACCGTACCCGGGAACTGGCCGACCCGACCGCGCACGCCGAAATGCTGGCGATCCGGGAGGCCTGCCGCGCCACAGGCAGCGAGCGCCTCATCGACCATGATCTCTATGTGACGCTGGAACCCTGCGCCATGTGCGCCGGGGCCATTTCGTTCGCGCGGCTGCGCAGGCTCTATTTCGGCGCGGCGGACGACAAGGGCGGCGCCGTCGTCAGCGGCCCCCGGTTCTTCGCGTCGGCCACATGCCATCATGCGCCGGACGTCTATGCCGGCATACGCGAAACCGAAGCGGCGGCAATGCTGAAATCGTTCTTCCGGGACCGGCGATAGAGCGCCGGCAGCCTTACCAGGGCAACCAGTCGAACATGCCGCTCTTCTTGCCGCTCCTGGCGGCGGCTTCCTTCTTGAGGCGCCGCTCCTTCTTGACTTCGTCCTCGCCGATATCGTCCTGGGGCGCGGTAGCGGCCGGCTGACGATAGCCGATCGGCGGCTCGCTCAGGTATTTGCGGCTCGTCGGATCGCCCTGGTTGCGCTCGACCAGCCGGCGGTTGATTTCTTCGCGGCGCTGCTTGGCGCTCATCCCGTTCGAGAAAGCGGTCGGCCGCGGGTGATCCAACGCCAGCTTGTCGCGCGATTCATCGGCGGCTGGACTGGCCGGAACGTCGTTGATGACCTGCGGCTCGAAGTTCTGGTCGTCGCGATGCTCGGTGGCGTATTGCCTGATGCGGTCCCGCCGCTGCTCGGGCGATTCCGGCCATTCGGCGCTGGCCGTGATGCTTTCCTGCGGCGGCGGCAGCGTTTCCTTTTCGCCGGGGGCCGGCTTCACCAGCGCCGGACGCGGCGTATAGTCGATATGCTGCTTCTTCGGCGGCGCCAGCGTCAGCGCGCCGTTCAGGTCGCTCAAAAGCTGCTCGTTGGCGGTCTTGTCGGTGCCGTAGGTGGGGGAACTGACGCAGCCGGACAGCACGCCTACGCCGGCAACCAGCGGCACCAGAACGAGCGCACGAGCGCAAACCCTGTCGTCTATACCGAAAAATCCCACTCTCGAACCTCTGAACCGCTGCCGGCCAGCCCGGCGCCCGCCCGTCACCGTTCCTTGAACGCAAATCCGGCGATAGTTTGTCTGCCGGACCGGGAAACGAGTTCGGCCTGTCTAACCGAAAGGCCCGTCAAGGGCAACGCACGCCCGCCGACGAAAGGCGGACGTGACATTTGTGCATCGCGGCTCAGAGCCGGCCGAGCGCCTTGAGTTCCCGCAGCACGGCGGCGTCGCGCGCCGACACGTCCGGAAACGCCGGGTCGGACCCGACATCGGCCGTATAGCGCCATGACCGCGCGCATTTGCGCAGGCCTTCGTCTTCCGCCTTTCCGACAATCACGGCGATCCCCTTCACGTCATCCAGCGCGAAGGCATCGGCCGGAGCATGGTCATACGAGAAGGCAAGGCCGCTGGTAATGACGATCTCCGCCATGTCGACGCCCTCGATGTCCTTCTCGAGTTGGCGGTCGTCCAGATAGACCGTTGGCACCGCCTCCAACGACGAGCCGATCAGCTTGTTGGCGCGGGCGATCTCCAGCGCACCGGTAACGACGCGCCGCATCTGCCTGACTTTCTTCCATTTTTCGGCCAGCCTATCATTGCGCCATTCGGCCGGCACGTCCGGCATCTGCTCAAGGTGCAGCGACTGAGCCTGCGGGTTGCGCTCGAGCCAGGCCTCCTCGGTGGTGAAGGGCAGCATCGGCGCCCACCATTTGACCAGGCAGTCGAACAGATGGCGCACCACCTGCAGCGCCGCCTTGCGTTTCACGCTGGACGGGCCTTCGCAGTAGAGCGCGTCCTTGCGGATGTCGAAATAGAAGGCCGACAGTTCGACCACCATGAAGTCGAGCAGAGCGCGGGTGATACGCTTGAACTCGAAGGCGTCGTAGCCCGCGCGCACAAGGTCATCCAACTCGGACAGCCGGTGGAGCATCAGCCGTTCCAGTTCAGGCATGTCCGCGAGCGGAACGGTCTCGCCCTCGTCGTGCGCCAGCGTGCCCAGCATCCAGCGGACGGTGTTCCTGAACTTGCGATAGGCGTCGATATTGGTCTGGAGGATCGTCTTGCCGAGCCGCTGGTCCTCCCAGTAGTCGGTGGTGACGACCCACAGGCGCAGGATATCGGCGCCCGATTGCTTGATGACGTCCTGCGGCACGACCGTGTTGCCGAGGGACTTCGACATCTTGCGCCCCTCCTCGTCCATGGTGAAGCCGTGGGTGATGACGGCGTCGTAGGGCGCGCGGCCGCGTGTGCCGCAGCTTTCCAGCAGCGAGGAATGGAACCAGCCGCGATGCTGGTCGGACCCTTCCAGATAGACGTCCGCCGGCCATTTCAGGTCCGGGCGGTCCTCCAGCGTGAAGGTGTGCGTCGAGCCGGAATCGAACCAGACGTCGAGGATATCCTTGACCATGACCCAGGGTTCGTTGGCTCTCGACCCGAGGAACCGCTCGCGCGCGCCTTCGGCGAACCAGGCGTCCGCGCCCTCGGCCTCGAAAGCCTCTGTGATGCGCTGGTTGACCGCTTCGTCCTTCAGCACGGTGCCGTCCTCGTCCACGAAGACGCAGATCGGCACGCCCCAGGCGCGCTGGCGCGACAGCACCCAGTCCGGCCGCTCCTCGATCATGGCGCGCAGCCGCGTCTGGCCTGCCGCCGGCACGAAGCGCGTGTCGTCGATGGCGGCGAGGGCGCGGTTGCGCAGCGTATCCTCCCCCCTTGAGGGGGAGGTGCCGCCGAAGGCGGCGGAGGGGGTCGCCGCGGCCTTGATCGACGCCTCATTGGCGGTGCCTTCTGAAGTCACCCCCTCTGGCCTGCCGGCCATCTCCCCCTCAAGGGGGGAGAGTCCATACCCGCCGAGGTCCTTGTCCATATAGACAAACCACTGCGGCGTGTTGCGGAAGATAATCGGCTTCTTGGAACGCCAGGAATGCGGGTACTGGTGTTTCATCCGGCCGCGCGCGAACAGCGCATTGCGCGCGATCAATTCGTCGATGACGGCCTTGTTGGCGTCGCCCTTCTTGCCGTTGTCGTCGATGACGCGCGCCGGCCCGCCCTCGCGATCCGGGCCGAAGCCCGGCGCGTCCTTGGTGTAATAGCCGGCATCGTCAACGGTAAAGGGGATCGCGGTGTCGATGCCCCTGCCCTGCAAGTCGCGCGCGGCGTCCATCCAGGCGTCGAAGTCCTCGCGGCCATGACCGGGCGCGGTGTGGACGAAGCCGGTGCCGGCATCGTCGGTGACGTGGTCGCCGGCGAGCATAGGAACGGCGAATTCATAGCCGCCGCCGAGACCCTTGAAGGGGTGTGAGAGCGTAAGTTGGCGAAGCTCATTCTCATCGAGTTCGTCTACTTCTATGAATTGCAGCTTTGCCTTAGCAAATGCCTCTTCCGCCAATGCCTTCGCGAAAATGAGCAACTCTCCCGGCTGCGGGCCGAAATCGTTTTCGGCCTGCGTGACTTTATAAAGGCGATAGGGAATGCGCGGAGAGTAAGCGACAGCACGGTTGCCAGGGATAGTCCAAGGTGTGGTCGTCCAGATAACGACTGCTGCCTTCTTCAATTGTTCTGCCAGTTCAAGGTCATGGCCAAGGATTGAACTTGGTTCGGTATTCACATTCAAAACCGGGAACTTCACCCAGATCGTGTCACTCTCGTAGTCGTGGTACTCGATCTCGGCCTCGGCGAGCGCGGTGCGCTCCACCACCGACCACATCACCGGCTTGGAGCCACGATAGAGCTGGCCGGACATCGCGAATTTCAAGAGCTCGCCGGCGATGCGCGCCTCGGCATGGTAGCTCATCGTCAGATACGGGTTCTTGAAGTCGCCGACGACACCAAGCCGCTGGAACTCGGCGCCCTGCACCTTGATCCAATGCTCGGCATAGGCGCGGCACTCGCGGCGGAACTCGATCATCGCCGCCGGGTCCGACAGGTCCGGCTTCGACTTGCCTTTCGAGCGGTAGTTTTCCTCCTCGATCTTCCACTCGATCGGCAGGCCGTGGCAGTCCCAGCCCGGCACGTAGTTGGAATTGTAGCCGCGCATCTGGAACGAGCGGGTGATGACGTCCTTGAGGATCTTGTTCAGCGCATGGCCGATGTGGATGTTACCGTTGGCGTAGGGCGGGCCGTCGTGCAGGACGTAGAGCGGGCGACCGGCGGAGGTCTCGCGCAGGCGCCTGTAGAGGTCCATGTCCTGCCAGCGCCTGACCAGCAGCGGCTCCTTCTCAGGCAGGCCCGCGCGCATGGGAAAATCCGTCCGCGGCAGGTAGAGCGTCTTGGAATAGTCGATCGTCTCTTTGTCGGTGCTGGGGGTATCGGTCATCGGTCTGCCATATGCGTTGCCCGGCTGCAAAAGAGCCCGGGCGTTCACCTATCATGTTTCGGAAAAAGCGCGAGGGTCCGTCGCGCGAAAAATCCCGGCGGCTCCGGCGGCCTCCGGTCTACGACCGTCGGGCCGCCCGGAACACCGGGCCACTAATTCGTATCGCCACAAGAGGCGCAACCATCGTCATGCGCGCGCTTCTAGCGGAAAGCGCAGCGCGAATAAAGCGCTTCGATCAGCGGATGGTGAAATCGAAGCGATAGCTCGCCGAGACGCCGACCGTGAACTGGTTGCGGTCGCCGCGCTCCCTCACAAGGCTGGAATCGGCGGCCGGCCCCATCAGCCGCGCATATTCGCCGAACAGGCTGGTGGTGACCCTGTCCGTGGTCTTCCACGTCACAGCGCCGCCGACGCCGACCGATTTCAGGCCGCCGCCGGGATGGTATTCGCGCAGGCCCGACGCCGCCGACTCGTCGGCGTCGACACCATAATAGGCATCGAAATAGTCCGACGAGGCGAAGGACAGGCGCGGGCCGCCGGAAACGCGGATGTCCGGCGTCACGTCCTGGAAGGCATCCGCGGCGACGTCGGCGACGACGCCATGATGCGAGCGGATGCCTTGGCGGACTTCGCCGCGCACGCGCAGCCAGTCTGTCGGATAGATTTCGGCAAAGCCACCTATCTCGCCGCCGAAGCGCACGGGATCGAGGTGCTTCAAGGCGTCGGCATCGCCGCCGTCGCGACCCCAGATGATCTTGCCGGTCAAGCCGGCGCGCACGGCGCCGCTGTCGTACAGGCTGAAGGAGATGTTGTCGTTGCGGGAGACGAATCGCGCCTGCGGGCCTGCCTTGCCGAGCGAGATCAGCGGCTGGGCGCTGAACAGGTAATTGTTGCTTCCCTCGAAATCCGGCGCCACCAGGCCGGTCGCGCCGACCGTCAGATACCAATCGCCGGAGAGCCAGCCCATCGGCCCCTCGCCCGCCTGCGCGGCCGCCGGCGCCAGCGCCAGCGCCAGCAAGATCGACGCGATTGCTGTCTTGGAAAAGCGAGTCATTCGGACACCCTACGCACAACTTGAGGTTTATCGGAACCCTTGTCCGGAATCCGGTAAAATTTGATTTAAATCCGTTGCGGCAATGCCATCAGAAGCAAGCATACGAGCCAGTAGACGCAAAACCCGTGCGGCGCTAACCTCCGCCGGAGTCCAACCTGCGGCGGTGGAGACCAAGCCATGACCCTGCACAACGACACCTTGAAAGACGCAATCGGCGCAACACGCGACAAATGGGGCTGGTTCGTCGCGCTCGGCGTGCTGCTGCTGATCTTCGGCGGCATTGCCTTCGGCAATCTTTTCATCGCGACGGTGGCGTCCGTCTATCTGATCGGCTGGCTCATGCTGATGGCCGGCGCTGTCGAGATCATCCACGCCTTCGGCGTCAAGACATGGGGCCGTTTCTTCTACTGGCTGCTGTCCGGCCTGCTTTACGCCTTCGCCGGCTTCTTCGCCTTCTACAACCCCCTGCTCGCCTCGGCGGTGCTGACCTTCCTTCTGGCAATCGCCCTGATCGCCTCAGGGTTGCTCAGGGTGTGGGTCGCCTATCAGCACTGGTCGGAAAAAGGCTCGGGCTGGATCGTCACGGCCGGCATCGTGACCGCGCTCGCCGGTCTCGTCATCGCCATGCACTGGCCGGTCAACAGCCTGTGGGTGCTGGGCCTTTTCCTTGCCATCGACCTGGTTTTCCAGGGCTGGAGCTTCATCGCGTTCGGGCTCGCGCTGAAGCGATAGGGTCAGAACGCGACTTTTCCGTCCAGTTCGGAAAGCGGCCGCACGCCTGAAAGCAGCGCCCTCGCCTCCGCTTCGTCGCGCTTCATCTGCGCGACGAGCGCATCCAGTCCGTCGAATTTCTCCTCGCCGCGCAGCCAGCCGAAGAACGACACCGCACAGGTCTCGCCATAGAGATCACCGTCAAAGTCGAACAGGAAGGTTTCGAGCAGCGGCGCGCCATTGTCGTCGACGGTTGGCCGGCGGCCGAAGGATGCGACGCCGTCGTGGAGCGATCCGTCGGCGCGGCGAAAACGCACCGCATAGATGCCGTGCCGCAGCGCCGTATCTGGCGGAAGCGTCATGTTGGCGGTCGGAAAGCCGAGCGTGCGGCCGAGCTTCTGTCCGCCGCCGATCTCGGCTTCCACGGTGAATCGATAGCCAAGCAGCCCGGCCGCCTGTGCCACGTCGCCCTCCTCCAGCAGCGCGCGGATGCGGCTCGAGGAGACGACTTCGGCACCCTCGTCGCGAAAGGCGTCGACGGGCGTCACGCCGAAGCCGTGGCGCTTGCCCGCGTCCATCAGAAAGGCCGGACCGCCTTGCCGATCCTTGCCGAAATGAAAGTCGAACCCGGTCACGGCATGGCTGATGCCGAGGCACTTCTCGAGCACGTCGATGACGAAAGTTTCGGCCGACTGTGACGCGAACTCCCTGGTGAAGCACTGCTCCACCACGGCGTCGAAGCCGAGAAATGAAAGTAGTCGTGCCTTCATGGCCGGCGGCGTCAGGATGAAGAGCGGCGCATCGAGCTGGAAAACCTTGCGGGGGTGCGGCTCGAACGTCAGCACCAGCGCCGGCGCGCCGGTCCGCCGTGCCTCTGCAAGCGCGCGGCCGAGCACGACCTGATGGCCGCGATGCACGCCGTCGAAATTGCCGATCGCCACCACGCCGCCGCGCAGATGATGCGGCAGCGGCTTGTCTCCGGTAAGGCGCTCGAACGTCCCGGCCATGAGCGAGCCCTAGCGCAACCTCGGCATCATCGCCACCGGATGATAGCCATGCTTGTCGAGGAAGGCGGCCAAAAGCGCCGGATCGGGCGCCAACGGCTCGCCGTAGTCGCGCGCGTGGATGCCGCCGGAGACGTAGAGCACGTCGAAACCGTTGTCGGCCCCGCCCTTGACGTCGGTCATCATGCCGTCGCCGACCGCCAGCGCGTCGGAAAGAGAAAGGTCGCGGCCCGCCACTTCGCCGGCCGCCTTCAGCGCGGCGCGATAGATCGGAGCATGTGGCTTGCCGGCGATCAGCGTCCGCCCGCCAAGCTGGGCATAGTCGCGGGCGATGGCACCGGCGCACCAGATCAGCCGTTCGCCGCGTTCCACCACGATGTCGGGATTGGCGCATATGAAAGGCAGGTTGCGGGCTCGAAGACGCATCAGCAGGTCGCGATAGTCGTCCGGCGTCTCGACATCGTCATTATACGGGCCGGTGCAGACGACGGAATCGGCCTCGAACTCCTCGACAAGCTCGACATCCAGCCCGTCGTAGAGATTGAAGTCACGGTCCGGGCCGATATGGAAGATTCGGCGCGGCCCTTCGGCGATCAGCTCGCGCGTGACGTCGCCCGAACTGACGATCCGATCGAAGGAACCTTCCGGAACGCCGATCATGCGAAGCTGATCAGCGACGTCCTTGCTACGACGCGGCGAATTGGTGATGAGCACCACCGCAAGACCCGACTCGCGCGCCCGCTGGAGCGCCGCCGCGGCGGCGGGGAAATGTTTCTCGCCGTTGTGGATTACACCCCACACGTCGCACAGCAGCGCGCCATAGCGGGGAAAGAGCATGTCCAGCGAATCGATCGTTTCCGGCAAATCGGCCATGCCGTGTCCCGTGCACATTGCGAGGATGAAGCCGGCGGAACGCCGGATGCCCGCAATTAGCCGAACCGCTCCGGCCTGTCACCAGCTTTCGTGGCCGGGTGTGCATGGACGGTCCTCCGGGAACTGTCCAGCGCCGGCCGCGTCGACATTCACGACAGCGGCCGGAGCGCGGCGAGGTCGGAAGCGGCAAGCCGGTCACATCGGACGGCGCTCGGCGGGGCGGCTCGGCTCGACCACCTTGCGGTAGAGATGCCAGGTCGCATGACCGAGCACCGGCACGACAACCGCCAGGCCGGCGAACAGCGGGATCGAGCCGATCACCAGCAGTACGGCGACGATCAGTCCCCATAAAAGCATTGGAACCGGATTGGCGATCAAGGCCCGGAACGAGGTTTCGATCGCCGCTACCGCGCCGGCGTCGCGGTCGAGCAGCAGCGGGAACGCCACGACGGTCGTCGCAAGCGCAACGAGCGCGAACAGGAAGCCGGCGACGTTGCCGAGGAGAATGAGCTTCCAGCCCAGGCTGGTCCCGAATATCTGGTCGAGGAAGCTACCGATCGAGGCCGGCGGCTGATCGCCGAAAATACCGATATAGATCGACTGCGCGACATACAGCCAAAGCAGGAACAAGGCGACAAGCATGATTCCGACCGCCGCAATCGAGGGCAGCGCAGGCGAATGCCGGACATCGAATGCGTGGCGCCATGAGGTATCCGCGCCCAGTTCGCGCCGCCGGCTGATCTCGTACAATCCAATCGCTGCAAAGGGACCGACCAGCGCGAAGCCCGACATCAGCGGATAGACAAGCTGGAGAGCGTTCGAACCTGACGACCACTGGGTGAGGATCAGACCGACGATAGGATAGATCAAGCACAGGAACACGTAATGAGAGGGTTTCGCCCAGAAATCCTCGAAACCGGACCTGAGCGCATCCATCAGGTCACCAACGGAAATCTGCCTGATCGCGGGCTGGACAAGACTCCCGCTCGCGCCTGCCATGACGTGAAAATTGGCCATAACCATCCTCCCGTGCGTTGCGCGGGCGGACACCGCCATGATGGCCGCCCGTGGCTGCCACATTGAACGGGGAGACCATAGCAGGTTCTGTCGCTGCTGTCGCTTGCCTGGTATCCGTCCTGTTCAGTTGTCCGGGAGGCGAAACCCGCCGATGACGGATTTTTCATGCGTTTGCCTGTCAAATGCCATGATTGCGGCTATCCCGGCACGACATGACCAAAACGCATTCCCCCGTCGCGCAGCCGACCCTTCTCATGCCCGACCGGCGCCAGCTTCTCCGATTGACCGGTCTCGGCGCCCTCGCCGCGCTGGCCGCCTGCGGCACGCTGCGGCCGACCGGCCAGGGCGCCGGCGCCTCGGCCTCCGCCGCGTCGATCATCAACGGCTACAGAACCGCGAACGGACTCTCCGCTCTCGCAACGGACAGCCGGCTCGAACAGGCGGCCCTGCAGCAGGCAGGCTACATGGCCGGCGCCCGGCGCATGGAGCACACGACCGGCTGGGGCAAGGATTTCGCTTCCCGCGTCAAGGACAACGGCATTGCCGGTGCGGCGGCGGAAAACATCGCCGAAGGACGCATGGACCTCGCCCGGCTGTTCGACATGTGGATGAAATCGCCGCCGCACCGCCGCAACATGCTCGACGCCCGCTTCATGCGCTTCGGGCTGGCCTATGTCCGTGACAGCAAGAACGCCGACTGGCGGTACTGGGCGCTGGTGCTTGGAAAGTAGCGGCAGTCGGCAGATCCGCAATCGGAAAGGTTTCCAGGGAGTCGACTGCCGATTGCCTCAGTCCATATGCACCGAAGGCGCTCCTGCCGGGGCCGCCTTGGGCTTGCGCAGCAGAATGACGAACGGCACCGCCACCAGCGTCATCAGCATCAGCAGCCAGAAATCGTTGTTGTAGGAAATCATCTGCGACTGCATGTTCACCAGTCCGTCGATCTGGGACAGCGCGACCGGGTCGCCGCTGACGGCAGCAGGCGACATCGCCTGCAGGTTCGGATTGTATGGATTGACGAAGGCCGACAGCTCGGTGTGGTTCACCTGGATATTACGGCTCAGCAGCATCGACACCACTGACACGCCGATCGACGAGCCGAGATTTCGCACGAGGCTGAACAGGGCGGTCGCGTCGGTGCGGTAGCGCGCGTCGAGTGTCGCGAAGGTGATCGTGGACAGCGGCACGAACACCATGCCCATGCCGAGTCCCTGGACGACGCCGGAAACCAGGATCAGCCTGTCGTCCATCTGCGGCGAGAAGCCCGCCATCGTGTACAGCGACTGGGCCGTGAGCAGAAAGCCGATAACGACGAGAATCCGCGCATCGACTTTTGCCACGAGCCGCCCCACGACAAGCATGGAGATCATCGTGCCGACGCCGCGCGGTCCCATCACGAGACCGGTGGTCACGCTCGGGTAGCCGAAGATGGTCGACAGCATCGGCGGCAGTAGCGCCATGGAAGCCAGGATCAGCACGCCCATGACGAAGATGAAGGCGAGGCCGGTGACGAAATTGCGGTCGAGAAATATGCGTGGATCGATGAAGGGGTGATCGGCGCTCATCATATGGATGATGAAGACCCAGAAGCCGCACAGCGACAGGCCGAGTTCGATCCATATCTCGACCGAGGAAAACCAGTCCACCTCGCCGCCGCGATCGAGCAGCATCTGCAGCGCGCCGACGCCAAGCGAGAGCATGGCGAAGCCGAAGAAATCGAAGCCGCGCGCGCGCCGGGGAATCTTCGGCAGGAAAATCAACATGCCCGCGAAAGCCAGGATGCCGATGGGCAGATTGATGAAGAACACCCAGCGCCAGGTAAGGTTCTCGGTGATCCAGCCGCCCAGCATCGGCCCGAGGATCGGGCCGAGCATGATGCCGGCGCCCCATATCGCCATCGCCTGGCCGTGGCGCTCCTTCGGGTTGATGTCGAGCAGGAACGTCTGGGAAAGCGGAACGATGGCCGCTCCGAAGACGCCTTGCAGGAGGCGGAAGAGCACCATCGTCTCCAGGCTCCACGCGATGCCGCACAGCATGGAGGAGACGGTGAACCCGACGACCGAGGTGAGAAACAGTTCCTTGCGGCCGAGCCGATCGGCCAGCCAGCCCGTCACCGGCGTCATGATTGCGGCCGCGACGATGTAGGAGGTCAGCACCCAGTTGATGTTGTCGGGCGACGCGCCGAGATTGCCCATCATCGTCGGCAGCGCCACGTTGGCGATCGTGGTGTCGAGCGCCTGCATGATCGTCGCCAACATGAGGGCGACCGTGATCAGCCCGCGATGCGGTACGTCATAGGGATTGACCGGATCAGCCTGGGCCATGATCTGAACTCAACCGCGACCGGCGCCTTACTCGTCCTGGGCGGCCACGGCGTGACCGCCGAGGAAGCTCGGCAGGCCGCGCGCCACGCCCGTATCGACGGACACGTCGGCGCTCATGCCGGCGCGCAGCGCCAGCTTGCCGCCGGCGTCGTCGAGTTTCAGCCGGACCGGAATGCGCTGGGTAACCTTGACCCAGTTGCCGGTGGCATTCTGCGCCGGAAGCAGCGAGAACTCGGCGCCGGTGCCGGCCCCGATGGCCTCGACCGTGGCCGCGAACGTCTTGTCCGGATAGGTGTCGAGAACGACCTCGGCCTTCTGACCGGGCTTCATGTTCGTCAGCTGCGTTTCCTTGAAATTGGCGTCGATCCAGGTGTCGCCCGTTTCGACCAGCGTGAACAGGGCCGTGCCGGTGGTCACATATTGACCGACCCGGAAAGACGCGGCCTGGTAAACCACGCCGTCCGCCGGCGCATGCACCGTGGTCTGGGCAAGGTCGTAGGCCGCCTTGGCGCGCGCCGCAAGGGCCGCCAGCACCGCAGGATGCTTGTCGGTCTCGATATCGGGATCGCCGCCGAGAGCCGCTTTAGCGCTCTCGATGCCCTGTTGCGCGACGGCCAGTTGCATCTTCGACTTGTCCAGATCGTTGCGCGCCTCGTCCAGCGACGACGTCGCGCTGATGCCCTTCTTTGCGAGATCGGCCGAGCGATCGTACTGCGACTGCGCGTAGTTGACTTCGCTCTGCGCAGACTTCTCCTGGGCAATCGCCTGATGATAGGCCGCGCGCAACTGCTCGACGTTCAGGCGCGCATTGGCCACGGCCGCATCGGCTTGTGCCAGTGCAATGTCATATGGCTGCGGATCGATGCGGAACAGCACGTCGCCTTTCTTGACAGCCTTGTTGTCGGCGACGTCGACGTCCACGATGCGACCAGCGGCATCGGCGGCAATTGAAACCCTCGCCTGCTGGAGATTCGCGTTTTCCGTCTCTTCGTAGCGACCGCCGGTCACCCATATGTAGCCGCCACCGACCAGGAGCAGAAGCGGCAGGGCGAGCATCAGGGCAAAGCGGCCCGTCCGGCGGCTTTTCCGTCTCGGCGCCACCGGCGCCGGATGTGCGGCTTCCGCCTGCTTCGGCGCATCCTGCTTCAGCGCTTCGTCCGCGGGCGTAGCCGGAGTCGGTTGGGCCGGTTGTGCCGGACCTTCCATCTCCACCTTGGTCACGTTCTCATCCACTTTTGCCACCGCGTTCATGCTGTTGTCATGCCTTCTGAAGTCTTGATCGTGCCGCAGGGCGGCTGTTCGCCATCGGACAGGTTTTCTGCCATCGCCTTGAGCGTGGAAATCAGGCCGCGACGGGTCTCCAGGGAAACGCCTCTGAGCGATTCCTCGTAGACTTCGGCAGCCAGCGCCTTGACCTCCGTAT
Source organism: Mesorhizobium hunchu (assembly GCF_040081975.1). Classification (NCBI taxonomy): domain Bacteria; kingdom Pseudomonadati; phylum Pseudomonadota; class Alphaproteobacteria; order Hyphomicrobiales; family Phyllobacteriaceae; genus Mesorhizobium; species Mesorhizobium hunchu. The sequence continues at coordinate 177,262 of NZ_JBEBMG010000006.1, read as the reverse complement.
AAACCTCACGCGCCCTGGGCGTCGGATGGATGGTGCGGACACGACGGTCGTTGACATCCTGCCGCCGCTCGATCCAGCCGCCTTCCTCCATCCGGTCGATCAGGCGCGAAACGCTGATCGGCTCGATCTCGAGAAGTTCGGCCAGCCGTGCCTGCGCAACGCCCTCTTCCTTGGCGACACGTACCAGCAATCGCCATTGTGCGGCGGAAAGTCCTGTTTCACTGGCGCGCGCCTCGAAACGCTTGCGCAAAAGGCGCTGCACGTCGTGGATCAGGAATCCCAAATTCTCTATGCCATTCGAAACCATGAGCGGCATATATTATAAGCGTGCTTATCATTCAATCCGCTGCATCGCACAAAAACGCATGGCAGCCATGCCGGATCACGACGTCCCTAAGAACCGGTTACCGACCGGCGCCAGGAACGCTACAGGTCCAGATTCCAGTTCTGACCGACGAGATCCTTGCCGAAAGCGTGGTGTTTCTCCTCGTCGGCAAGCGTGAAGCCCGCCGCCTGATAGATGCGGCGCGCCGAGACCAGCACATCGTTCGTCCACAGGGTCAGCCGGCGATAGCCCTTCGCGCGGGCGAAGGCGATACATTCGTCGACCAGACGGCACCCGAGACCGAGACCGCGCGCCGAGGGCTCGACATAGAGAAGCCGAAGCTTGGCGATCGTATCGGATTTCTTCACGAGAAAGACCGAACCGATCACCTCGCCTCGCCGTTCGGCGACCCACGATGCCTCGCGCTCAGGGTCGAAATCCCTGACGAAGGCACCGAGGATTTCGGCCACAAGCGCCTCGTATGTCTCGTCCCACCCGTATTCACGGGCATAGAGCAGCCCTTGCCGATGTGTGATCCAACCGATGTCGCCCACCTGCAGCGGTCTCAGGATATAAGACGACGGCGGAGCATCGGCGCCAAGCAATGCACGTACATCTTCCATCGCGCCGACCAGACGCGCCCGGCTGGGTTCATCCAGGTGCGAGATCAACGCCGTCACCTGGTGTCTCGACGCAGCATCCAACGGGCCGAAAGCCTCACGGCCGGTCTTGGTCAGGACTATCGAAGCCTGGCGCGCGTCGGCATCGCTTGGCGTGCGCGCGATCAATCCATTCTCCTCGAAGCGCTTGAGCATCCGGCTGAGATAACCTGCGTCGAGACCCAGGCCGCGGCAGAGTTCGCTGGCGACGGATGCCTCGCGATGCGCGAGTTCATAGAGCACGCGCGCTTCGGTCAGCGAAAACCGGCTATCGAGCAACCCCTCGCTGAGCAGACCGATCTGCCGCGTATAGAAGCGGTTGAACCGTCGAACCGCAGCGATCGTGCCTTCCTCGGATATTTCCATTTCCGCCGACCTCCGATAACGACCGGCAGCATCGGAACTTTATTTGACTGAGTCAACTATCTATCGCGAACGATGCCATATTTGCGATCCTGCGTGGGGCAGGTCGGACAAAAGAGCGGCGCCTTCCGTTATTTTTACGTCGCGCGGGCTCGCGCTTCTTGACTCACGAAGTGAGGAAAACTATCTCACCGGCACGTTAGCACTCGCCAATGGGGAGTGCTAATTGTGTTCGGCGCAAGCCGGACGGAGGAATCCTTTCTCACATCGTACTGAGGCAAGCAAATGGCAAAGTCGAAGTTCCGCCCGCTTCATGACCGCGTGGTCGTCAAGCGTGTTGATTCCGAAGAGAAGACCGCTGGCGGCATCATCATCCCCGACACGGCGAAGGAAAAGCCGCAGGAAGGCGAAGTCATCGCCGTCGGTTCCGGCGCCCGCGACGAGGCCGGCAAGCTGGTTCCGCTGGACGTCAAGGCCGGCGACCGTGTGCTGTTCGGCAAGTGGTCCGGCACCGAAGTCAAGCTCAACGGCGAAGACCTTCTGATCATGAAGGAATCCGACATCATGGGCATCATCGGCTGATCGGCCGGCGTCCCATTCTTCACAAGCCAAACTGAATTTCGGATCTGAAGATCCAGGAGTATTGAAATGGCAGCCAAGGAAGTAAAATTCTCCCGTGACGCCCGCGAGCGCATGCTGCGCGGTGTCAACATCCTCGCCGATGCGGTGAAGGTCACGCTCGGCCCCAAGGGCCGCAACGTCGTCATCGACAAGTCGTTCGGCGCTCCGCGCATCACCAAGGACGGCGTCACCGTCGCCAAGGAGATCGAGCTGGAGGACAAGTTCGAGAACATGGGCGCCCAGATGGTGCGCGAAGTGGCCTCCAAGACCAACGACATCGCCGGCGACGGCACCACGACCGCCACGGTGCTCGCCCAGTCGATCGTTCAGGAAGGCGCCAAGGCGGTTGCCGCCGGCATGAACCCGATGGACCTGAAGCGCGGCATCGATCTCGCCGTCGGCGAAGTGGTCGCTGCTCTCGGCAAGTCGGCCAAGAAGATCAAGACCTCCGACGAAGTCGCTCAGGTCGGCACCATCTCGGCCAATGGCGATGAGTCGGTCGGCAAGATGATCGCCGAGGCGATGCAGAAGGTCGGCAACGAGGGCGTCATCACCGTCGAGGAAGCCAAGACCGCCGAGACCGAGCTGGAAGTGGTCGAGGGCATGCAGTTCGACCGCGGCTACCTGTCGCCCTACTTCGTCACCAACCCCGACAAGATGGTCGCCGAGTTGGAAGACGCTTACATCCTCCTGCACGAGAAGAAGCTCTCCAACCTGCAGGCGATGCTCCCGGTTCTGGAAGCCGTCGTCCAGACCTCCAAGCCGCTCCTCATCATCTCCGAGGACGTCGAAGGCGAGGCGCTTGCCACGCTGGTCGTCAACAAGCTGCGTGGCGGCCTGAAGATCGCCGCCGTCAAGGCTCCGGGCTTCGGCGACCGCCGCAAGGCCATGCTTGAGGACATCGCGATCCTGACCGGCGGCCAGGTGATCTCGGAAGACCTCGGCATCAAGCTCGAGAACGTCGGTCTCAACATGCTCGGCCGCGCCAAGCGCGTGCGCATCGAGAAGGAGAACACCACGATCGTCGACGGCGCCGGCAAGAAGGCCGAGATCCAGGGCCGCGTTGCCCAGATCAAGCAGCAGATCGAGGAGACCACCTCCGATTACGATCGCGAGAAGCTGCAGGAGCGCCTCGCCAAGCTGGCCGGTGGCGTCGCCGTCATCCGCGTCGGCGGTGCGACCGAGATCGAGGTCAAGGAGAAGAAGGACCGCGTCGACGACGCCCTGAACGCCACCCGCGCGGCGGTAGAGGAAGGCATCGTCTCCGGCGGCGGCACTGCTCTGCTGCGTGCGTCGACCGCCATCAAGGCGACCGGCGTCAACGCCGACCAGGCGGCCGGCATTGCCATCGTCAAGCGCGCCCTGCAGGCTCCGGCCCGCCAGATCGCGTCGAACGCGGGTGCTGAAGCCTCGATCGTTGCCGGCAAGATCCTCGAGAACAAGTCGGCCACCTTCGGCTACAACGCCCAGACCGGCGAATATGGCGACATGATCTCGCTCGGCATCGTCGATCCGGTCAAGGTCGTGCGCACCGCGCTGCAGGACGCCGCTTCGGTCGCCGGCCTGCTGGTCACCACCGAGGCCATGATCGCCGAAGCTCCGAAGAAGGACGCTCCGGCCCCGGCCATGCCCGGCGGCGGCATGGGCGGAATGGGTGGCATGGACTTCTGATCCAGCCTTTCAGGCACACAAAAAAGGGGCGGTCGGCAACGACCGCCCTTTTTCTTTCGGGGAAAAATGAGAGGACCTACCGGGACACGTTGCAGGCAGAGATGTCGCCGGACGCGAGGTCGCCTGACTTGGCTTCCTGTCGCGGCAGCATGATTTCAAGAATGGAACGGCATTGCGGCCGCGCCCCTCGATAGGGACGACGCCCCGTCACACGGTTGCGGCGCTCTTCGATTGGAAATCGGCGGAGTACCGCAATTCGCGCATGGGCCGCACCTTGGCGGTGGTCTCGGCATAGATCGGATGCGCCTTGTAGGCGGAAAGCGCAGCCTGGTCGGTGAACTCGGCATAGACCACGATATCGATCTCATCGGACATGGGATCGACCTTGCTGTTCAACGCCACCTCGAAGAATGTCGAATGAGGGATGCGGCCGAGTTCCATCAATCCGACGCGCACGCGCTCCATTTCGTTTTTGTCGCGGGCGCTGAAGAATACGATATGGCGGATCAACGATGCCTCCTGTGAAACGGGATCGACTATCCGGCCGCACCGACGGCGACCTGCCCCTTTCCGGAGGGTGGTTTTGGTTCCCCGGGATGCTCGCGTCAACCGGCAGCTTGTCGCGGGCGCGAGGCTGCCGAGACAGTCAGCCGGTGACCGAGCGGACGAGATGCGCCGTGAAGCGCATAACCTCGTCGATATATTGCCCGTGATTATAGATGATGTCCCACGCTGCGAAAAATCCCAATGCCGCGAAGAAGATGACGTAGCGCATGGCCGATCATATCATGCGTTTTCCAAACGATATAGTGACAGGCGGACGGCCGTCCCGCCTTCAGGGCGAGAACGATCCGGCAAACGACCGCGGGGGTCGCATGCGGGAAATCCTCGTTCTTCGGCGGGCGTAGGATGAAAAGGTGGACAAGCGAGACATGAGCAATGACTGATACGGACGACGAAGGCGGGGCGCAGTATGCGTCACCGCCCTGCTTCATGCACGAGCTCGATCCTTCCTTCCAGGCGCCGGTTGCCGACTGGAGTGACGTGCGCCGCTGGCGCAAGGCCGAGCGCGAGCGCCTGATCCAGTCCAGGCTCGCGGTCTCCGCCGACGCCCGCACCGCGATGGCAGCACGCATCGCCGACGGCCTCGACGAACTGATCGGCGACGTCGCCGGAAAGATGGTCAGCCTCTACTGGCCATTCCGCGGCGAACCGGACCTTCGTCCCTGGATGGCGACCGTCGTGGACCGTGGCGGCCAGACCGCGCTCCCCATTGTGATCGAAAAAGGCCATCCCTTGGTTTTCAAGGCCTGGAAAGCGGGCGAACCGCTGGAAAAAGGCGTCTGGAACATCCCTGTCCCGGCCGCCGGCGACCCGGTGTTTCCGGACGTGGTCATCGCGCCGATCGTGGGCATCGATCCGAATCGTTACCGGCTCGGCTATGGCGGCGGCTTCTTCGATCGCACGATTGCGGCCATGCCGCGCAAGCCTCTGGTCATCGGCATCGGCTACGAGCTCCAGCGCATTGCGACGATCTACCCGCAGCCGCACGATATCCCGATGGATGCGGTGGTCACCGAGGCTGGTCCGCGTCGCCCTGGGTGATCAATCGGGCGCTGCGCTGCCCTGTCGTGTAGATCCACAACCAGCTCAGAGCCACCGCCAGCCGGTAACGCAGGCCGATGAGGAAGAAGATGTGGCTGATGCCCCACAGCCACCAGGCGAGCCATCCGGTGAAGCGCAGGCGTCCGAAATCGATGACCGCGGCGCGCTTGCCGATGGTGGCAAGGTCGCCCGCATGTTTGTAGCGGAAAGGCCGCAAGTGGTTATCGCCGGCAAGCCTGGCCTTCACCGTCGCCGCGACATATTTGCCGGCCTGCTTGGCGGCCGGCGCTATGCCGGGAACGAAACCGCCCTCTGGACGCGCGACCTGCGCAGTGTCGCCGATCACGAAGATGTCCGGGTGCCCCGGCACCGTCAGATCGGGCTCGACGACGAGGCGCCCTGCCCGATCGGCCGCCGCCCCGAGCCATTGCGCCGCCGGCGAAGCCGCCACGCCGGCCGCCCAGATGATCGTGCGCGCCGGCAGCCTTCGGCCGCCGAAGACCACGCCCTCGGCGTCGCAGGCGGTAACCGCATTGCCCAGTTCGACAGTAACGGCCAGACGCTCCAGCGCCGATCTGGCGTAGTCTGACAAGGCCGGCTTGAAGGCGGCCAGCACCCGCTCGCCGGCCTCGACCAGCACCACCCGCGTCTTTGCGGTGTCAATGTTGCGGAATTCGCCGCGCAAGGTGACATGGGCAAGCTCGGCGATGGTTCCGGCAAGCTCGACGCCGGTCGGACCGCCGCCGATGATGACGAAGGTCAGCAGCGCGGCGCGCGCCACCGGATCGGTCTCCCGCTCGGCCTGCTCGAAGGCGAGCAGCAACCGGCGGCGAATGGCGGTCGCGTCCTCCAGCGTCTTCAACCCCGGAGCGAACTCTTCCCATTCGTCGTGGCCGAAATAGGCGTGGCGCGCGCCGGTTGCCAGCACGAGCGTGTCGTAACCGATCTCCCAGCCATCGTCGAGCCGCACTTTTCTGGCGTCGGCATCAACCCCCGTGACGGTGCCCAGCAGGGTCGTGACGTTCCTGTAGCGGCGCACCAGATGGCGGATCGGCCATGCGATCTCGGACGTCGCCAGCGAGGTGGTCGCGACCTGATAGAGCAACGGCTGGAAGAGATGATGGTTGCGCTGGTCGATCAGCGTCACCTCGACCGGGGAACCGGCGATGGCCCGGACGAATTCCAGACCGCCAAACCCCGCACCGACGACGACGATATGATGGTGGCTGCTCATGACTCACCTCGTTCAAGCCGAAGGTGGTTTCGCAGGTGCGAAAATCAAGACATCTCCTCAGACCATCTCCGGCTTCAACCCCATTGCCGTGCGGTCAACGATCTCGCGCAGCGCGAAGGACGAGTTGATCTTGGTGACGTGCGGCATGGCCGACAGCCATTCCTTGTGGATGCGCTCGTAATCGGCAAGATCCCTGGCGGCTATACGAAGGATATAATCGTATTCCCCCGACATCAGGTGGCACGACAACACGTTCGGACAGCGCTTGATGGCCGTTTCGAAATCCGACAACGTCTTCTCGAACTGACCGGACAGCGAGATGTGCACGATCGCAGTCATCTGATGACCGAGAGCTGCACTGGAAAGCCGCGCATGATAGCCTCGGATCGTGCCGGATTTCTCCAGATTGTCCAGCCGCCGCGAACAGGCCGATTGGGAAAGGCCGACCTTTTCGGCTAGCGCCGCGTTGGGCATGCGCCCGTCTTTTTGCAATGCCTCCAGAATAGCGATATCGATCCTATCCAGGGCCATTTCTCGACTTTCCTGCGAATAATGAGCAATTTTACGCAACAATTATCGATGAATCCCGCGAGAGGCAAGCGCATTCGCAAGGACCTGCGCACCGATTCATGGTTCAATGATCGGCACAGGGAAAGCCGCGAAGGCTGAAGAGGAGATCACCAAATGCGCGTCGGATGCCCCAGGGAAATCAAGAACCATGAATACCGGGTCGGCCTGACCCCCGGCTCAGTCCGCGAATATGTCGCGCACGGCCACGAGGTCCTGGTGGAGACGGGCGCGGGCGCGGGCATCGGCGCCGACGACAACGCCTACCGCGCGGCGGGTGCGCAGATCGCCAAGACGGCGGCGGACGTGTTCGCGAAGTCGGACATGATCGTCAAGGTCAAAGAGCCGCAACCTGGCGAGTGGGCGCAGTTGCGCGAAGGCCAGATCCTCTACACCTATCTTCATCTCGCTCCCGATCCGGAGCAGACCAAGGGCCTGCTCGCATCGGGAGTCTCGGCGGTGGCCTATGAGACCGTGACCGACGACCGCGGCGGCCTGCCGCTGCTGGCGCCGATGTCCGAGGTGGCGGGCCGTCTAGCCATCCAGGCTGGCGCGACGGCTCTGCAAAAGGCCAACGGCGGCCGTGGCGTGCTGCTGGGCGGCGTGCCGGGCGTCCTGCCCGGCAAGGTCGCGGTGCTGGGCGGCGGCGTGGTGGGCCTGCAAGCGGCCAAGATGGCAGCCGGTCTCGGCGCCGACGTCACCATCATCGATCGCTCGATCCCGCGCCTGCGGCAGCTCGACGACATCTTCAACGGTCGCGTCCATACCCGTTATGCGACGGTCGAGGCGATCGAGGACGAATGCTTTTCCGCGGACGTGGTCGTCGGCGCCGTGCTCATCCCGGGCGCTGCGGCGCCGAAGCTGGTTACCCGCGAGATGCTGTCGGGCATGAAGAAGAGATCCGTTCTGGTCGACGTCGCGATCGATCAGGGCGGCTGTTTCGAAACCTCGCACGCCACCACCCATGCCGATCCGACCTATGAGGTCGACGGCGTCATCCATTACTGCGTCGCCAACATGCCCGGCGCGGTGCCGGTGACCTCGGCGCACGCCCTCAACAACGCCACGCTTCACTACGGCCTTCAGCTTGCGGACAAAGGCCTCAAGGCGATCGTCGACGACCAGCACCTGCGCAACGGCCTGAACGTCCACAAAGGCAAGATCACCAGCCGTGCCGTCGCTGAATCGCTCGGTTACGAGGTGGCGGAGCCAAAGGCCGCGCTTGCCGCTGCGTGACACGGTCAGGACAGTCCGTATCCTTCCAGCCCGCCGCTTTCCTGCCGGCGGGCTTTTTCTTGCGCGGAAGAAGTGAGGCCAGGGCAACAAAAAAGCGGAGCCAAGGCCCCGCTTCCTCGTCTGTCGCGAGACCGCCGGTTCATCCGCGGTCGGTTCTCGTTCGACACCCTGCCTTCTACCGAGAGAATGTTACGGCAATACGACAGTTGGATTTGATCCTGAATCCCGATGGTTAAGATTTCGTTAAGATTGGTATCAGCGGTGCCTCCTACCGTTCCTGATCGGTCGGCCTGATCAAGATCTCGTTGACGTTGACGCGCGGATGCTGGCTGACGGCGTAGAGGATGGCGGCGGCGATGTCCTCGGATTCCAGACCTTCCATCGCCTGCTTGCGCTTCTCCAGTCCGGCCTTCATCCCGGCATTGGGAATGTGATCGCCGAGTTCCGTCAACACCAGGCCCGGCTCGATCAGCGTGACCCTGACCTTGTCCGCATAGACCTCGCGCCGCACGGCTTCCGAAAAGCCGACGACGCCGAACTTGGTCGCCGCGTAGCCGCTGGAACCCGGATTGGCGACCCGCCCGGCGACCGACGAGACGTTGACGATGTGCCCCTTGGCGGCTTTCAGGTGCGGCAGGGCCTGGCGGGTGATCTCCATGAGGGCCGTCAGGTTGAGATCGACCATATGCCGAAGGTCCTGCGCCCTCGCCTCGGCCAGAGGCGACAGCAGCATCTGGCCGGCATTGTTGACGAGGATATCGAGTTGTCCCCATTGCGCGGCTGTCCTGTCGATCATCGTCTTGATGTCGGCATCGTGCGTGACGTCGGCCTCGATGACGAGGACCTCGCCGCCGGCCGCCCCGATGCGATCGGCGAGCGCCTTGAGCCTGTCGGTTCGTCGCGCCGCAACAGCCACTTTCGCTCCGGCTTGAGCAAGCGCCGCCGCAGTCGCCTCGCCGATGCCCGACGATGCGCCAGTCACGAGCGCCACTTTTCCCGCGAGGGGACCGGAAGAATGAGAAGTCATGATCTTGCTCCAGGAATTCGCGCCACCCCGACCCTAAGTAGGTTCGATCCGGCAGAGTTGAAGAGCGGGAACAGCCTTTGAAGAAAGGATGGCCAACCGGCGGAGCCTAAATCCTGCCCGTCCGTTTTCATGCGCGAACAGACACACAACCAGGAGATGCGACATGGTGAACAAGGATCAGGTTTCGGGCGTTGCCAAGCAGGTGAAAGGCTCCGTCAAGGACGCCGCCGGCAAGGTGACGGGTGACCGCAAGACGCAGGCCGAAGGCAAGGCCGACAAGGTGGCTGGCAAGGTCCAGAAAGCCTACGGCGACGTGAAGGAAAAGATCAAAGACTCGCTTTGATCGCCCTACGCCCGGATCGGCAAAGATCGAGATATCCAAGCGAGAAAGGAGCAGTTCCCCTGCTCCTTTCTTTTTTTCGCCGTAGGCCACATCGAGTGCGAGCGTCATCTGCAACACATCGCAGGGCGAATGCCCGTCAGAGCGGTACGACTTTTCCCTCGGAAAGGGTCACGCGGCGGTCCATGCGCGCGGCGAGTTCGTGATTGTGGGTCGCGATCAGCGCCGCAAGCCCCGACTGCCGCACCAGCGCTTCAAGCGCATCGAACACGTAGGAGGCAGTGTGCGGGTCGAGGTTGCCTGTCGGCTCGTCGGCCATGAGCACCAGCGGCGCGTTGGCCACCGCGCGGGCGATGGCGACGCGCTGCTGCTCGCCGCCGGAAAGCTCGGCAGGCCGATGCTGGGCGCGCTTGCCGATCTGCATGTAGTCGAGCAACTGCGCTGCACGCGCCGAAGCCTCCCTGGGCGACAACCCCTTGATCAACTGCGGCATCATGATGTTCTCGAGCGCCGAGAACTCGGGCAGCAGATGGTGGAACTGGTAGACGAAGCCGATATCGTTGCGCCGGATCGCGGTGCGCTCGTCGTCCGACAGGCGCCCGCAGGTGCGCCCGGACAGGACAACGTCGCCGGCGTCGGGTTTTTCGAGCAGGCCGGCCGTGTGCAACAGGGTGGATTTGCCGGTGCCGGACGGCGCCACCAGCGCGACCATCTCGCCGCGATGCAGGGAGAAATTCGCGCCGTTCAGGATGGTCAGCTTGCGCGCGCCCTGGACATAGTGGCGGGCAACGTCCTTCAGTTCGATGACGATCTCGCGCTTCATTCGTATCTCAGCGCCTCGACCGGTTCGAGCCTCGCCGCGCGCCATGCCGGGAAAAGCGTCGCGAGGAACGACAATATCAGCGCCATGGCGATGACCGAGAGGGTCTCGCCAAGGTCCATCCGGGCCGGCAATTGGCTGAGGAAGTAGAGCTCGGGATTGAACAGCACCTCGCCAGACAGCCAGGAGAAGAACTCGCGGATGCGCTCGATGTTAAGACAGATGACGACACCCAGCACGACCCCGGCCAGCGTCCCCATCACGCCGATCGCCGCGCCCGTCATCAGGAAGATGCGCAGGATGGCGCCTCGCGTCGCGCCCATGGTGCGCAGGATGGCGATGTCGTGTCCCTTGTCCTTCACCAGCATGACGAGGCCGGAAATGATGTTGAGCGCCGCGACCAGAACGATCAGCGTCAGGATCATGAACATGACGTTGCGCTCGACCTGCAAGGCGTCGAAGAACGTCTTGTTGCGGTCGCGCCAGTCGGTCATCAGGATCTGGCGCTGCGCCGCCGCCTCGATCTTCGGTTTCAGCGCATCGACGTTGTCGGGATCGTCGACATAGACCTCGATGCTCTGCGCCTTGCCTTCTTGGTTGAAATAAAGCTGCGCTTCCGAAAAGGGCATGTAGACAATCGAGCTGTCATATTCCGACATGCCGACCTCGAAGATCGCGGTCACCGGATAGGCTTTCATCCGCGGCGTGGTGCCGAAGGGCGTCGCATCTCCGTCTGGCGAGATCAGGTTGATGGAATCGCCGAGCGCCAGCCCGAGATTTTCGGCCATGCGCGTGCCGATGGCGACGCCTTCGCCCTTGTCGAAGCCGACCAGCGAGCCCTGCTTGATGTTGTTGGCGACCAGCGTGATCTTCGCCAGATCCTCGCCGCGGATGCCGCGCACCAGCGCGCCTGTGCCCGACCCGACCGAGCCTTGCGCCAGTACCTGTCCGTCGATCAGCGGCACCGCGTATTTGACGCCCTGCACCTTGTTGATGCGGTCGGCGATGGCCGCATAGTCCTCCAGCGGCATGTCGATCGGCGTGATGATCAGATGCCCGTTGATGCCGAGGATGCGGGTGAGAAGTTCCGCGCGGAACCCGTTCATGACGGCCATGACGACGATCAGCGTAGCGACGCCCAGCATGATGCCGAGGAACGAGATCGAGGCGATGACCGAGATCACCGTCTCCTTGCGCCGCGAGCGCAGATAGCGCCAAGCGACCATGCGCTCGAAGCCGGAAAACGGGCCGGCACCCGCCTCTTGGCTTTTTGCCGGTTTGGCCGTCGCGGCCGCGGCGTTGCTCACGCGGCCTTCTCCACCATCGTCATCAGGTCGTCGATCCTCTTTACGTCGCGCTCGCCCGTCCTGCGGTTCTTGACCTCGACCGTACCTTCGGCAGCGCCGCGCGGGCCGACGATCACCTGCCAGGGAAGGCCGATCAGGTCGGCGGTGGCGAACTTGGCGCCCGCCCTCTGGTCGGTGTCGTCATAGAGCACGTCGCGGCCGGCCTTCTCGTAGGCCGCCTGAATTTTTTCGCACAGCGCGTCGCAAGCTGCGTCGCCCGGCTTCATATTGATGAGCGCGACATGGAAAGGTGCGATCGCCTCCGGCCAGATGATGCCGCTCTCGTCGTGACTCGCCTCGATGATGGCCGCCACCAGCCGCGAAGGACCGATGCCGTAGGAACCGCCCGAGACGAAATGACCCTTGCCGTCAGGCCCGGTCACCTTGGCGCCCATCGGCTTGGAATACTTCTCGCCGAAATGGAAGATGTGGCCGACCTCGATACCGCGCGCCGACAGGCGCTCGGCATCCGGCACCTTGTTCCAGGCCGCATCGTCGTGCATCTCGTCGGTTGCCGCATAAGGCGTCGTCCATGTCTTGACGATGCCGGCGATCTCGGCGTCGTTGCCGAAATCGGTGTCTGCGCCCGGCACGTCGAGCGTGAGGTAGTGCCGGTCGCAATAGACCTGACTCTCGCCGGTGTCGGCCAGGATGATGAACTCATGGCTGAGATCGCCGCCGATCGGGCCGGTGTCGGCGCGCATCGGTATCGCCTGGAGGCCCATGCGCGTGAAAGTGCGTAGGTAGGCGACGAACATGCGGTTATACGCCGCCCTCGCCCCTTCGAAATCGAGATCGAAGGAATAGGCGTCCTTCATCAGGAATTCTCTGCTGCGCATGACGCCGAAGCGCGGCCTTACCTCGTCGCGGAACTTCCACTGGATATGGTAGAGATTGAGCGGCAGGTCCTTGTAGGACTTCACGTAGGAACGGAAGATCTCGGTGACCATTTCCTCGTTGGTCGGGCCGTAGAGCATGTCGCGCTCATGCCGGTCCTTGATGCGTAGCATCTCCTTGCCGTAGTCCTCGTAGCGGCCGCTCTCGCGCCACAGATCGGCCGACTGGATGGTCGGCATGATGATCTCCAGCGCGCCTGCCCGGTTCTGCTCCTCGCGGATGATATGGCAGACCTTGTCGAGAACGCGCTTGCCAAGCGGCAGCCACGAAAAGGAACCGGCGGCCTGCTGACGGATCATTCCCGCCCGCAGCATGAGCCGGTGAGAGACGATCTCGGCCTCGCGCGGATTTTCTTTCAGGATGGGCAGGAAGTAGCGCGAAAGACGCATGCAGGAATCCGTGAAAAAGACGGCGCGCAGGAATCGGCGCGCAACTTGCTGATTGCAGGGCTTCATAGCCATTTCATGGCGGAATGGAAACCCGCCGACACGCGTTGAGCGGGCACCGACGGCATGGGCTATATGCGGGCACCTCTTGCCTTCTTATTGTGCATCGCAGCATCGAAAGAGCTGTTTCCGAATAAAATTTTTCGTGACAATGCGAGCGCGCTTGGTCTAGGGTTTCTTGATAATCGAGAGAACGGAAAAACATCCGTACTCCTACGCGGTCAAAGTCTTGGGAGGATGCGATCTAGGCGCGGTCACTCGCTGCCGCCGGATACCGGAAAGCAGATCGGACGCGTTAAATTGCAAGGCCTCGTGCCTTGCATTTTTTTTGTGCAATCATCACGTTCGCGCTGCCGGTTTGCGCAACACGCGAAGCTGATACGAATCTGGCCGGCGTCAGTCCGGCACGATCCGCGGCAGGTCATCGAAGGCAAAGCCGTACACCTCGAACAACCAATACATGGCCGCTACAAAAAGCAGGGTAATCAGCGTGGTCCACAGCACCGCGCGAAGCATATGCGGTCCGCGCGGAGCGCTGGCGACAGTGCCCAGCGTCACGTCGTCTTCCTCGTCCTGGGTCTTCAGCCCGAAAGGCAGCACCATGAAAAGGAAGAACCACCACGATATGAAGAAAGTGGCGACATAGACGAGCCAGTTCATGCCTGCTCCAATTCCACCAGCGTACCGGAAAAATCCTTCGGATGAAGGAACAGCACGGGCTTGCCGTGCGCGCCGACTTTCGGCTCGCCATCGCCCAGCACGCGCGCGCCGGCTGCCTTGAGGCGGTCTCGCGCAGCGACGATGTCGTCCACTTCGTAGCAGACATGGTGCATGCCGCCGGACGGGTTCTTCTCCAGAAAGGCGGCGATCGGAGAGCCTGCGCCAAGCGGTTCCAGCAATTCGACCTTGGTGTTGCCGAGATCGATGAAGACGACCGTGACGCCGTGATCGGGAAGTGCCTGCGGCTCGGTCACCACAGCGCCCAGCGTGTCGCGATAGGTCGCGCTGGCGGCGGCGATGTCCGGAACGGCGATGGCGACATGATTCAAGCGGCCAAGCATCAATGCCTCCGAGGCAGTCGGCAATAGGCAATAGGCAGTCGGAAATCTGAAGGCTCGCGGCACCGCGCCCCACTCAAAACTCCGCTCTACCACCCAACCCGATTGCCGACTGCCTATTGCCGACTATCGGATCACCGCGTCACGAACACCGTGACCAGCGGCTTCTTGCCCCAAGCTTCGTTGGCGGCGGCGCGCACAGCGCGGCGCACGGATTCCTGCACGAGGTCCAAATCTTTTCGGCGCTGGCGGGGGATGGAGTCCACCGCGCCGATTGCCGCATCGAGCATCAATTCTTCCATGTCCTCGCCCCTGGCGTCGACGCCGGCAACGCCGATCGAGACGAGGTCGGGGTCGCCGGCAAGCTCGTAGCGCTCGTCCAGAACGACATTCACGGCCACATGGCCGGCGTAGGACAGCTTCCTGCGGTCGCGGATGCCCATCGCCTCGTCGGTTCCGACCAACTTGCCGTCCTTGTAGACGCGGCCGAACGGAATCCGGTCGATGATGGTGGCCGCGCCCGGCCACAGCCTCAGCATGTCGCCGTCGCGCACCTGCGCCACCTGGCCGATGCCGGAGGTCGCCATCAGCGAACCCTGCGCCACGAGATGCGCCGCTTCGCCGTGAACCGGCACGCCGATCTTCGGCCGCACCCATTCGTACATCTGCCTGAGTTCGCTGCGCCGCGGATGGCCCGACACATGGACGAGCGCATCTCCGTCCTCGATGATCTTCATGCCGAGGTCGATCAGGCGGTTCTTGATCTCCAGGATCGCCTTCTCGTTGCCGGGAATGGTGCGCGAGGAAAAGATGACCGTGTCGCCCGCCGTCAGCGCCACCGCCTTCATCTCGTCGCGCGACAGCTTGGCAAGTGCTGCCAGCGGCTCGCCCTGGCTGCCGGTGCAGATGATGACGAGGTTCTCGCGCGGAATGAAGCCGTAGTCCTCTTCCGAGATGAACTCGGGCAGCCCGTCCATGTAGCCGAGCTCGCCCGCCACGTCGACGACGCGTTTGAGCGAGCGGCCGAGCAGCAGGCATTGCCGTCCGGCGTCGCGCGCGGCTTCGGCGATGGAACGGATGCGCCCGACATTGGAGGAGAAGGTGGTGACGGCCACCCTGCCGTCGGCACGGCTGATGATCTCCTTAAGGCTCGCGCCGACCGCCTGCTCGGTGGGAGATTGCCCTTCCCTGAGCGCGTTGGTGGAATCGCAGACCAGCGCCAGCACGCCCTTGTCGCCATAAGCGCGAAAACGCGCCTCGTCCGTCTTGGGGCCAATGGCGGGCGCGAGGTCGATCTTCCAGTCGCCGGTATGGACGACCGTGCCGGCTGGCGTCGTGATCGCCAACGAAAACGGCTCGGGAATGGAGTGAGAGACCGGGATCGGCTCGATCTCGAACGGTCCGACCGTGAATTTCTCGCCTGCCCGGAAGACCGTCACCGGAATTTTCGGCGCGCCCTGCTCACCCTGTCGCTTGGCTTCCAGCATACCGGCACTGAACGGGCTCATCCAGACCGGCGCCTTCAACCTCGGCCAGATCTCGTGCAGCGCGCCATAGTGATCTTCATGCGCATGCGTGATGACGATGCCGCGCAGACGGTCGAGCCGTTCCTCGATGAAGCGCGTGTCGGGCAGGATAAGGTCGACGCCGGGATGCGCGGCGTCCGGAAAGGTGACGCCGACGTCGACCACGAGCCACTCGCGATCGTCCGGCGGGCCATATCCGTAGAGGGCGAAATTCATGCCGATCTCGCCGACGCCGCCGAGCGGCGCAAAGACGAGATCCGTGCTGTTCTCGTTCGCCATGAGCATCCTTTCCTGTCAGGCCGCGCCGGCCGAAGCCACCGCGCCGAAATGGACATCGCCGGCGGCGATGGTCTGCCTGTTGCCGTTCCTGTCGCGGATCACGAACCGGCAGTCCGCGTCAATAGTCTCGAAGGTGCCACGCACGACACTCCCGTCAATCCTGACAGCAACCTCGCTGCCCAGCCCCGCCGCGCGCTCCAGCCAGCGGTCGCGGATGGCGGCGAGGCCCCGCCCCTCGTTCCACAAGCGCGCGTTCGCGCCCCAGGCGTCGGACAGCGCCAGGAACAGGGTTTCGGCGTCGCAGGCCGAGCCCAGGGCCTTCAGCGATGTGGCGGGATACGGCAGGTCATCCGGATAGGCCACGACGTTGACGCCGATGCCGACGGCAACAGCGAACAGGCCGCTCGCAAGCTGCGTCGATTCCAGCAGGATGCCGGCGAGCTTGGCGCCCGAAGCCAGAACGTCGTTCGGCCATTTCAACTCGAAGCGATCGCGGCCGCGTTGCGCGCCGTCGATCCCGATAGCCAGCCGCGCCGACGGCACCGCCGCATCGAGCGCATCGGCCAGCGACAGCCCGGCGACAAACCCCAACGTGGCGGCCTGTTTCAGATCGCGTCCGGCAACGAGAAGCAGCGTCGCGGCAAGGTTGCCTTCCGGCGTCGCCCAGGCGCGGCCGCGCCGTCCCCGTCCGCTCTCCTGCTTCTTCGAAACGATCCAGAGTTTTCCCGGATCACCGGCCCGCGCATGGTCGAGCGCCAGCACGTTGGTGGAACCGACGACGTCGTGCGCTTCGAGGCGGTAGCCTTCGGATTCCGCTGTGGGCGCGAGACGAAAACCGGTCATTCGCTCTAGAAGAACGACTTCGCCGCTGCCTCGGCATAGGCGGCGATCGGCCCGCCGATCAGCACGTAGAACAGCACGAAAGCGCCGGACAGGCCGAGCACGACGCGCAGTTCGCCCGCCATCGGTTGAAACGCGCCGACCGACTCGTCGAACCACATGATCTTGATGATGCGCAGGTAATAGAAAGCCGCCACCACCGAGGTCACCACGCCGATCACGGCGAGCGGATAGAGTCCGGCATTGATCGCCGCCAGGAACACGTACCACTTCGCCCAGAAGCCCGCGAGCGGAGGAATGCCGGCCAGCGAGAACAGCAGGATGGTCAGGACGGTGGCCATCACTGGATTGGTGCTCGATATGCCGGCCAGATCGTCGATGCTTTCGACCTGGGTGTCGTTGCGGCGCATGGCGATGATGAAGGCGAAGGTGCCGAGCGTCATGGCGACGTAGATCAGCATGTAGAGAATGACGCCGCGCACGCCGGCCTGGCTGTTGGCGGCGAGACCGACAAGGCAGAAGCCCATATGGCCGATCGAAGAATAGGCCATCAGCCGCTTGAAGTTCTTCTGGCCGATCGCCGCGAAGGAGCCCAGTGCCATCGAGGCGATGGAAATGAAGACGAAGATCTGCTGCCAGTCGGCGGAGACCGGCTTGAAGGCCTCCATCGTCACCCGCAGGATCAGCGCCATCGTCGCCACTTTCGGCGCCACAGCGAAAAAGGCCGTCACCGGGGTCGGCGCGCCCTCGTAGACGTCCGGCGTCCACATGTGGAACGGCACCGCCGATATCTTGAAGGTCAGGCCGGCAAGAATGAAGACGAGGCCGAACAGCACGCCGACCTGGCGACCGGAACCGCTGACGGCCTCCGCGATCCGGCCAAAATCGACGCTGCCGGTGAAGCCATAGGTCAGCGAGATGCCGTAGAGCATCATGCCGGTGCCGAGCGCGCCGAGCACGAAGTATTTCAGGCCGGCCTCGCTGGAGCGGGCATTCTCGCGATTGATTGCGGCAACGACATAGAGAGCCAGCGATTGCAGTTCGAAGCCGAGATAGAGCGAAATCATGCTGTTGGCCGAGATCATCAGCATCATGCCCAGCGTCGAAAGCATGACCAGCACGGGATATTCGTAATTGTCGTAGCGTTGCGCTCGCGCATAACCGATCGACATCACCAGCGTCACCGCGGAGCCGAGCAGCGTCACCAGCTTCATGAACCGGGCGAAATCGTCCTGCTTGAAGGCACCGTCGAAGGCGGTACCCTGCCCGCCGGCAAGCCACATCCAGAGACCGGCGACGGCGATGACACAGACAGCGAGGCCGTTGACCAGTCCGCTGGTGTTTTCGCGCGCATAGGCGCCCGCCATCAGCAGGGCGAGCGCGCCGACCGCCAGGATCAGTTCCGGCGTCGAGAGCGAAAGGCTGGAAAGGAGGTCCAGTGACATCGATTGCTCTCTCAGTTGGCCGACGCCGTCTGCGCGGCGTTCAGCGATGCGGTGACGTCGGTGACGAGCGCCTTGACCGATTGCGCCGTCGCGTCGAAGACCGGCGCCGGATAGACACCGAAGAAGATCACCAGCACGATCAGCGGATAGAGGATCGTCTTCTCGCGCGGCGACAGGTCGAGCAGCGTCTTCAGGCTGTCCTTGGTCAGCGCGCCGAAGATGATGCGGCGGTAGAGCCACAGCGCGTAGGCCGCCGACAGGATGACGCCGGTGGCGGCGAAGAACGCCACCCAGGTGTTGACCCGGAAGACGCCCAGCATCGTCAGGAACTCGCCGATGAAGCCGCTGGTGCCCGGCAAGCCGACATTGGCCATGGTGAAGATCAGGAAGGCCACGGCGTATTTCGGCATGTTGTTGACCAGCCCGCCATAGGCGGCGATCTCGCGTGTATGCATGCGGTCGTAGATGACGCCGACGCACAGGAACAGCGCGCCCGAGACCAGACCGTGCGACAGCATCTGAAACAGCGCGCCCTGGATGCCTTCCTGGTTGATGGCGAAGATGCCCATCGTCACGAAACCCATATGGGCGACGGAGGAATAGGCGATCAGCTTCTTCATGTCCTCCTGCATCAGCGCCACCAGCGAGGTGTAGATGATGGCGACGACCGACAGGGTGAAGACGAAGGGCGCGAAGTAGGCCGACGCCTCGGGGAACATCGGCAGCGAGAAGCGCAGGAAGCCGTAGCCGCCCATCTTCAACAGGATGCCGGCCAGGATGACGGAGCCAGCCGTCGGTGCCTCGACGTGCGCGTCCGGCAGCCAGGTGTGGACCGGCCACATCGGCATCTTCACCGCGAAGGAGGCGAAGAAGGCCAGCCATAGCCAGGTCTGCATCGAGACCGGGAAATCGTGCCGCAGAAGCTCGGTGATGTCGGTGGTGTGCGCCTGGAAGAACATCGCCATGATGGCGAGCAGCATCAGCACCGAGCCGAGCAGCGTGTAGAGGAAGAACTTGAACGAGGCATAGACGCGCCGCTTGCCGCCCCATACGCCGATGATGATGAACATCGGGATCAGGCCCGCCTCGAAGAAGACGTAGAACAGCACGATGTCGAGCGCGCAGAACACGCCGACCATCAGCGTCTCGAGCAGCAGGAAGGCGACCATGTAGGCCTTGACGCGCTTGTCGATCGCTTCCCATGAGGCCAGGATGCAGAACGGCATCAGGAAGGTGGTCAGGATGACGAACAGCATCGAGATGCCGTCCACGCCCATGTGGTAGGAGATGCCCGAATCGAGCCAGCCGTGCTTCTCGACGAACTGGAAGCCGGGATTGGACGTGTCGAACCCGGTCCAGATGAAGATCGAGACGATGAAGGTGACGATCGTCGTCCACAGCGCGATCATGCGGATGTTGCGCACCGCCGCCGCACCCTCGCCCTGCACGAACAGGATGAGCAGCACGCCCACCAGCGGCAGGAATGTGACCGTGGAGAGAATGGGCCAGTCGGACATCAGAGCATCATCCAGGTGACGAGAGCGGCAACGCCGATCAGCATGGCGAAGGCGTAGTGGTAGAGGTAGCCGGTCTGCAGCTTGACCACGCGGTTGGTGACATCGACCACCCAGGCGGAAACGCCGTCCGGTCCGAAACCGTCGATGATCGCACCGTCACCCTTCTTCCAGAGCGTGTAGCCCAGCCATTTCGCCGGCCGCACGAACAGGAAGTCGTAGAGCTCGTCGAAATACCATTTGTTGAGCAGAAAGGCGTAGAGGCCGCGGTGACGCTCGGCCAGTTCCCTCGGCGCGCGCGGATTGCGGATGTAGAACTGCCAGGCGACCAGGAAGCCGAAAATGGTGACGACGATGGGGGCGAGCTTCACCCACAACGGCACTTCTTCCATTTCGTGCAGCACATGATTATCCGGCAGCGTGAACAGTGCCGCTTTCCAGAAGTGGGCATAGCCCTCGCCGACGAAATAGTTCGAGAACAGCGCGCCGGCGAACACAGCGCCAGCCGCCAGCACGAACAGCGGCACCAGCATCACCAGAGGCGATTCATGCACATGATGCATCGTCTCGTGATCGGCGCGCGGCTCACCGTGGAAGGTCATGAAGATCAGCCGCCAGGAATAGAACGACGTGAAGCCGGCGCCGATCACCAGCAGGACGTAGGCGAAGGTGGCCATCGCGTTCTCGCCGACGAAGGAGGCCTCGATGATGGCGTCCTTGGAGAAGAAGCCGGCGAAGCCGATCCAGGTCATCGGGATGCCGACGCCCGTCAGGGCCAGCGTTCCGATCACCATCATCCAGTAGGTGATGGGGATGAGTTTGCGGATGCCGCCCATCTTGCGCATGTCCTGCTCGTCCGACATGGCGTGGATGACCGAACCCGAGCCGAGGAACAGTAGCGCCTTGAAGAAGGCATGCGTGAACAGGTGGAAGATCGCCGCCCCGTAGGCGCCGACGCCCAGCGCCACGAACATGTAGCCCAGCTGCGAACAAGTCGAATAGGCGATCACGCGCTTGATGTCGTTCTGCACCAGACCGACGGTCGCCGCAAAGAAGGCGGTGATGGCGCCGATGAAGGTCACCACTGTGAGCGCCGTATGCGACAGCTCGAACAGCGGCGACAGGCGCGCCAGCATGAACACGCCGGCCGTCACCATGGTGGCGGCGTGGATCAGGGCGGAGACCGGCGTCGGGCCTTCCATCGCATCGGGAAGCCAGGTGTGCAGTGGCACCTGCGCCGACTTACCCATCGCGCCCATGAACAGCAGCAGGCAAACCACCGTCATCGCTGCCTGCTTGTCCAGCGCATGGCCAAGGAAGGTCAGCACCGCACCGCCCTGCGCGGCCGCCTCGCCGCCTTCGGCGGGAATGAACGAGGCCGCGTTGGCGAAGATGGTGCCGAGATTGAGGGATCCGAACAGCACGAACACGCCGAAGATGCCGAGCGCGAAGCCGAAATCGCCGACGCGGTTGACGATGAAGGCCTTCATGGCGGCTGCGTTGGCCGACGGCTTCTTGTACCAGAAACCGATCAGCAGGTAGGAGGCGAGACCCACGCCTTCCCAGCCGAAGAACATCTGGATCAGATTGTCGGCCGTTACCAGCATCAGCATGGCGAAGGTAAACAGCGACAGATAGGCGAAGAAGCGCGGCCGGTGCGGGTCGTGGTGCATGTAGCCGATCGAATAGATGTGTACCAGCGACGACACGGTGTTGACCACGATCAGCATGACCACGGTCAACGTGTCGATGCGCAGCGACCACGCCGTATCGACGCCGCCCGACTGGATCCAGCGCAGCAGCGGCACCGTGAACACCTCGCCGTCGCCGAAGGCCACGGTGAAGAAGGCGATCCAGGACAGCACGGCCGCAATCACCAGCAGGCCGGACGTGATGTATTCGGAAGCCTTGGCGCCCAGCGAATTGCCGAACAACCCGACGACCAGGAACCCGATGAGGGGCAGAAAAACGATGGCCTGATACATTCCTCAGCCCTTCATCATATTCACGTCTTCGACCGCGATGGTGCCGCGGTTGCGGAAGAAAACCACGAGAATGGCAAGCCCGATAGCGGCTTCGGCCGCCGCCACCGTCAGCACGAACAGCGCGAACACCTGGCCGACCAGATCGCCCAGCGACGCCGAGAAGGCGACGAAGTTGATGTTGACCGAAAGCAGGATGAGCTCGATCGACATCAGGATGACGATGACGTTCTTGCGGTTCAGGAAAATGCCGAACACGCCGAGCGTGAACAGGATCGCCGAGACGGTGAGGTAGTGCGCGATTGTGACAGTCATCTCAGATGCCCTTCCCCGTCTCGACCTTCTTGATCTCGATGGCCGTTGCCGGCGTGCGCGCCACCTGCTCGGCGATCGACTGGCGCTTGACGTTCGGCTTGTGGCGCAGCGTCAAGACGATCGCGCCGATCATCGCGACCAGAAGCACCAGGCCGGCGATCTGGAAGTAATAGAGGTAGTCCGTATAGAGCACGTCGCCGAGCGCAGCCGTGTTGGACCGTGCCGCCAGGTCGGGGATCGGTTGCGCCACCGTCGAGGCAAGCTGCGGCGCGAAAGTATAGCCGCCGAGGACGACGATCAGCTCGATTGCAAGGATGATGCCCACCAGCGCGCCGATCGGCGCGTATTGCAGGGCGCCGCTCTTCAGTTCGGCGAAATCCACGTCGAGCATCATGACGACGAACAGGAACAGCACCATCACCGCGCCGACATAGACGACAAGCAGGATCATCGCCAGGAACTCGGCGCCCGTCAGCAAGAACAGCCCCGCCGCATTGAAGAAGGTGAGGATCAGGAACAGCACGGAATGGACGGGATTGCGCGCGGCGATGACCATGAAAGCCGACGCCACCGCGATGAAGGCGAAGAAATAGAAGAAGATCGCCTCTAGGCCGTTGAGCATGGGTTCCCCCGGGTTCCTGTTCCCGACTCCGCCCCGCCTCCGGGTCGCGAAATCGCGTGTTCCTTAGACGAGCCTTGCCGGCACGTCCATGTTTCCTGTCTTCGGTCTCTCCCCGTGAATGGAGAGAGGAGTGCCGGTCTCACCTGTAAGGCGCGTCCAGTGCGATGTTGCGCGCCAGTTCGCGCTCCCACCGGTCACCGTTGGCCAGCAGCTTGTCCTTGTCGTAGTAGAGTTCCTCGCGCGTCTCCGTCGCGAACTCGAAATTCGGCCCCTCGACGATCGCGTCGACCGGACAGGCTTCCTGGCAGAAGCCGCAATAAATGCACTTCACCATGTCGATGTCGTAGCGCACGGTGCGGCGCGTGCCGTCGTTGCGGCGCGGGCCGGCCTCGATGGTGATGGCCTGCGCCGGGCAGATCGCCTCGCACAGTTTGCAGGCGATGCAGCGTTCCTCGCCGTTCGGATAGCGGCGCAGCGCGTGCTCGCCACGGAAGCGCGGAGAAGTCGGCCCCTTCTCGTGCGGATAGTTGATGGTTTCCTTGGGCGCCACGAACTGGCGCAGGCCGAGCAGATATCCGCCGACGATGTCCTTGAGCAGCAGGCTCTTGGCGGCTTGTGAGAGGGCACCCATCAGGCAAGTCCCGTGATCTTGAGGAAAGCGGCGGTGAGCACGACCATCGCCAGCGAGATCGGCAGGAACACCTTCCAGCCGAGCCGCATCAACTGGTCGTAGCGATAGCGGGGCAATACCGCCTTCGCCATGGAGAAGATGAAAAAGACGAAGCAGACCTTGAGCACGAACCAGATCACGCCCGGAACCCATGTGAAGGGCGCGACGTCCACCGGAGGCAGCCAGCCGCCGAGGAACAGGATCGTGGTCAGCGCGCACATCAGCACCACCGCGACGTATTCGCCGAGGAAGAACAGCAGGAACGGCGTCGAGGAATATTCGACCATGTGACCGGCAACGAGCTCGGATTCGGCCTCCACCAGATCGAAGGGCGGCCGGTTGGTCTCGGCCAGCGCCGAGATCATGAAAATCACGAACATCGGCAGCAGGCCGAGCCAGTGCCAGTCGAGGAAAGTGTTGACCGGCACGCCGAGATGAGTGCCCAGCCCGTCCTGCTGCGACAGCACGATGTCGGTCATGTTGAGCGAGCCGACGCACAGGAGCACGGTCACGATCACGAAGCCGATGGACACCTCGTAGGACACCATCTGCGCGGCCGAACGCAGGGCGCCGAGGAACGGGTATTTCGAATTCGACGCCCAACCGCCCATGATGACGCCATAGACTTCCAGCGAGGAGATCGCGAAGACGTAGAGGATGCCGACATTGATGTTGGCAACCGCCCAGCCGTCGTTGACAGGGATGACCGCCCATGCCGCGATCGCCAGCACCGCGGAGACCAGCGGCGCCAGCAGGAACACGCCCTTGTTGGCGCCGGACGGAATGATCGGCTCCTTGAAGACGAACTTCAAAAGGTCCGCAAAGGACTGCAGCAGGCCGAAGGGACCAACCACGTTCGGACCGCGCCGCAACTGCACCGCCGCCCAGATCTTGCGGTCGCCGTAGAGCAGGAAGGCGATGATGACGAGCAGGACGACGATCAGCACGACCGACTTCAGCAGGATGATCAGCGCCGGCAGGACGTAGAAGGAGAAGAAGGAATCCATGTCTACTCTGCCGCCTGCTGGAAACCGTTTTTCGCCAGCGCCGAGCATTCGGCCATGACGGCCGAGGCTCGCGCAATCGGGTTGGTGAGGTAGAAATCGATCACCGGCGAGGTGAACGCACCCTTGCCCAGCCGGCCGCCGAGCTTGGCTGCGCGAGCAATGTCGTCCGTACTGCCGGGCGCGATCTGGTCGATGCGTGCCAGGTGCGGATACTCGCCATAGAGCCTGGCGCGAAGCTGCGCCAGCGAATCGAACGGCAGCTTCCTGCCGAGCACGTCCGACAGCGCCCTGAGGATCGCCCAGTCTTCCTTGGCCTCGCCAGGCGCGAAGCCGGCGCGGTTGGTCATCTGCACACGGCCTTCCGTGTTGACGTAGGTGCCGGACTTCTCGGTGTAGGCCGATGCCGGCAGGATGACGTTGGCGCGGTGTGCGCCGGCATCGCCATGTGTGCCGATATAGACGACGAAAGCGCCACCGGTCTGGCCCATATCCAATTCGTCGGCACCGAGCAGGAACAGAACTTCGCTGTCACCCAGCATGCCGGCGACGTCCTTGCCGCCCTCGCCCGGCACGAAACCGATGTCGAGGCCGCCGACGCGTGCAGCCGCGTTGTGCAGAACGGCCAGACCGTTCCAATCGGGCGTGACGGCGCCAACAGCCGTGGCGAGCTTGGCGGCAAGGCCCAGAACGGCTGCGCCATCAGCGCGGGCAAGCGCGCCCTGCCCCACGATGACAAGGGGTTTTGACGCTTTCTTCAACGTCTGGAAGAACTTGCCGTTGCCGTCGGCGAGGTCCTTCAGCGTTTCGGTTCCCGCGCCAAGCTGTTCATAATCGTAGCGCAGGTCGCCGACATCGCCGATGACGCCGACCGGCAGCACGGTGTCGCCGCGCCAGCGCTTGCGGATGCGGGTATTGAGCACCGACGCCTCGAAGCGCGGATTGGCGCCGATGATCAGGACGGCATCGGCGTCCTCGATGCCCTCGATGGTCGGGTTGAAGATGTAGCTGCCGCGGCCAAGCGCTGGGTCGAGCGCCGCGCCGTCCTGCCGGCAGTCGATATTGGCGGAGCCGAGCGACTGCATCAGCAGCTTGAGAGCGTACATTTCCTCCACCGCCGCGAGATCCCCGGCGATCGCGCCGATCTTCTCGGGCGAGGTCTTGGCAACGGCATCCTTGATGGCGGCGAACGCTTCGCCCCATGACGCGGCGACGAGCCTGCCGTCCTTGCGCACATAGGGCCGGTCGAGACGCTGGGTGCGCAGCCCGTCCCAGATGAAGCGGCTCTTGTCGGATATCCACTCCTCGTTCACCTGGTCGTTCTCGCGCGGCATGATGCGCATCACCTCACGGCCGCGCGAATCCACGCGGATCGACGAGCCGACCGCGTCCATCACGTCGATGGATTCGGTCTTGTTCAGCTCCCACGGCCGCGCCGTGAAGGCAAAGGGTTTCGACGTCAGCGCGCCGACCGGGCAAAGGTCGACGACGTTGCCCTGCAACTCTGACGTCATCGCGCGTTCGAGATAGGTGGTGATCTCGGCATCCTCGCCGCGGCCGATCAGGCCAAGCTCGGAGATGCCGGCAACCTCGGTGGTGAAGCGGACGCAGCGCGTGCAGTGGATGCAGCGGTTCATCACCGTCTTGACCAGCGGGCCGATATACTTGTCCTCGACCGCGCGCTTGTTTTCCTTGTAGCGCGAGGAATCGACGCCGAAGGCCATCGCCTGGTCCTGTAGGTCGCACTCGCCGCCCTGGTCGCAGATCGGGCAATCGAGCGGATGGTTGATGAGCAGGAACTCCATCACCCCTTCGCGCGCCTTCTTCACCATCGGCGTGTTGGTGAACATTTCGGGCGCCTCGCCGTTCGGGCCGGGGCGCAAATCGCGCACGCCCATGGCGCAGGACGCCTGCGGCTTGGGCGGGCCGCCCTTTACCTCGACCAGACACATGCGGCAGTTACCGGCGATCGACAGCCGCTCGTGGAAGCAGAAGCGCGGCACTTCCGCGCCGGCCGCCTCGGCCGCCTGCAGCAGCGTGTAGTGGTCGGGTACCTCGATCTCTTTCCCGTCGACCTTGAGCTTAGCCATCATCTGTCTCCGGCGGCCTGTGCCGCCTCATATGCCTTGAACAGGTCGCCGACCTGCACGCCGTCGATCATCACCGTGCCCGGCATCGCGTCCGGTTTCATGCTCACGGCCCCTACCCCGCCGTTCCGGTATGAACGGCAAGCGTCGCCGCCTGCTCCTGCCAGCCGTCCCGGCCGATGCGTCCCGCAAAGCCGAGATGGTCTTCCATCCAGGCAACTTCCTCAGCCGTCCAAGCCGAAATCTGGTCATAGGTCCATACGCCGAGACCGTTCAGCACCTGCTCCAGCTTCGGTCCTATTCCCGCTATCGCCTTCAGGTCGTCGGGCGCAGCGGGACGCGCGAGCGTCTTCGGCTGGCGGCCATTGCCGGCGGTCATAGGAACTTCGGCAGCCGATGTCGCGGCAGTACCCGCCACGGCCGCAACCCGCGCTGCCTGCACCTTTCCGTCCGCAGCGGCTGCCGTCGTGCCCAGCCCGCGCGCGGACGAAGCCTCCGCCTTCCTCGCGGCCAGGGCCTTCGTCTTGTCGATCAGCGCCCGCCGTTCAGCGGCTTCGTCGCGGATCGCGGAATGCCTCGGATGCTCGATGAAGGCATCGTCGCCGTCCGGCGCGACATCGACCCGCTGAAAAAGCCTCTGCGAAATTTCCGCCGCGCCGGTCAGGGCGCCCATCCAAGCGCCGAAAGCCTGGCTGGCCAGCCCGACGCCGAGCGCCGACAGGGCCGCCGCACCGGCCAGCGGATGCGCCATCAGATTGGCCGCGCCGGCCAGTTCCTTCGGCATCTCGATTTCGCCCCGCTTGCTCAAAGCGCCTACTCCGCAGCCACCAGCACGGGCTCGGCCCGGTGCGCATTGCGGGTGAACTCGTCGATGCGCCTCTCGATCTCAGGGCGGAAGTTGCGGATCAGGCCCTGGATCGGCCAGGCCGCCGCATCGCCCAGCGCGCAGATCGTGTGGCCTTCGATCTGCTTGGTGACGTCGAGCAGCATGTCGATCTCGCGCTTCTGCGCCTCGCCGCGCACCAGCCGCTCCATGACGCGCCACATCCAGCCGGTGCCCTCGCGGCACGGCGTGCACTGGCCGCAGCTTTCGTGCTTGAAGAAGTAGGACAGCCGCGCGATCGCCTTCACGATGTCGGTGGACTTGTCCATGATGATCATCGCCGCCGTGCCGAAGGACGACTTCAACTCGCGCATGCCGTCGAAATCCATCGGGGCGTCGAGAATATCCTCGCCCTTGACCACCGGGCAGGACGCGCCGCCGGGGATGACGGCAAGCAGATTGTCCCAGCCGCCGCGCACGCCGCCGCCATGCTTCTCCACGATCTCGCGGAAGGTGGTTCCCATCGCCTCTTCGACGACGCAGGGCGTATTGACGTGGCCGACCAGCATGTACAGTTTCGTGCCGACGTTGTTCGGCCGGCCGATGGCCGAGAACCAGGCGGCGCCGCGGCGCAGGATGGTCGGCGCGACGGCGATCGACTCGACATTGTTGACCGTGGTCGGGCAGCCGTAGAGGCCGACATTGGCCGGGAACGGCGGCTTCAGGCGCGGCTGGCCCTTCTTGCCTTCCAGGCTTTCCAGCAGCGCCGTCTCCTCGCCGCAGATATAGGCGCCGGCGCCATGGTGGACATAGATGTCGAAGTCGTAGCCGTTCTTGTTGTTCTTGCCGATCAGCTTCGCGTCATAGGCTTCGTCGATGGCACGCTGCAGCGCCGAGCGCTCACGAATGAACTCGCCGCGCACATAGATGTAGGCCGCCACCGCGCCCATCGCGAAGCCGGCCACCAGGCAGCCCTCGACCAGCGTGTGCGGGTCATGGCGCATGATGTCACGATCCTTGCAGGTGCCGGGCTCGGACTCGTCGGCGTTGACGACGAGATAGCTCGGCCGGCCGTCGCTCTGCTTGGGCATGAACGACCATTTCAGGCCAGTGGGGAAGCCGGCACCGCCGCGCCCGCGCAGCCCGGACGCCTTCATCTCGTTGATGATCCAGTCACGGCCCTTGTCGATGAGGCCCTTGGTGTCGTCCCAGATGCCGCGCGACATGGCGCCCTGCAGCGACTTGTCGAAGCGGCCATAGATATTGGTGAAGATGCGGTCTTTGTCCTGAAGCATGTTCTACTCCTCAGACCGGCTTCTTGCCGAAGACGCGGATGTATTCGGCTACCCCGCCCTTGGCGAGTGCCTTGGCTTGCCTGACCCAGTCCTCGCGCTCGATGCGGCCGTGGAAATTCAGGTAACCGTCGACCCAGGCGCGCTCGGCCTTCTTCCACGAAGCGACTTGCGCGAAGGTATAGATGCCGAGCGAATGCAGGGTCGCCTCGTTCTTCGGCCCCACGCCGGAGATCAGCTTGAGATCGTCGACCGCCGCCGGCTTCTCGATGCCCTTGGGCCGGTCCTTGTGATCGAGCGACGGTTTGTCCGCCTTCGCGGTCGTCTTCTTCGCCGCCGCGCCGATCGGGTCGCCCTTCAGCATCTCGGGCGCCTTGTAGGCGCTCGCAGCCCCCTGCGGCGGGATCGGACGGGTGCGCTTCTTGCCCTTGACCTCTTCGACGGCCGGCTCGGCCAGATCAGCCTTCTTCTTGTCGAACTTCGGGGCCGGCGAAGCGGTCTCGGCGGCGGGCGCCGCCTTCGGCGCCTTTTTCTTCGGCGCCTTCTGCGACGGATCGGTTTCGGGGGCGTCCGTTGCCGCCTTGGCGGCGTTGGACGGCGGGATTTCCGCCGCCTTGGCAGCCTTGCCCGTTTTGTCGCGCGTGGACTTCAGCACCGCCTTCTCGTCGGCCAGCGCCGTAAACCCGCCTTCCGGCGCGGAATAGAAACGGTCGATCTGCGGGCCGGGCTTGATGTCGCTCCCCTTGCCCGCCTCGAAGGCGTCGATGATCTCTTCCAGCCGCTCCGGCGTCAGGTCCTCGTAGGTGTCCTTGAACACCATCACCATCGGCGCGTTGACGCAGGCGCCGAGGCACTCGACCTCCTCCCACGACAACGTACCCGCCGCATTGGTATGGAACTGCTCGTGGTGGATCTTCGAGCGGCAGACATCCATCAGTTCGCCGGCGCCGCGCAGCATGCAGGGCGTGGTGCCGCAGACCTGGATATGGGCGCGCGTGCCAACGGGCTTGAGCTGGTACTGCGTGTAGAAGGTCGCGACCTCCAACCCGCGGATATAGGGCATTTCGAGCATGTCGCAGACGGCTTCGATCGCCTTTTGGGTGACCCAGCCTTCCTGCTCCTGCGCCAGCATCAGCAGCGGGATGATCGCCGACTGCTGCCGGCCCTTTGGATATTTGGCGATCCACTTCCTGGCCGCCGCCGTATTCGCCTTGTTGAAGGCGAAGGACGCTGGCTGGGCGGCTGGCTCTGCGAGACGACGTACGGACATAATTAGCGATCGACCTCACCAAAGACGATGTCGAGGGAGCCGAGGACGGCGGTGACGTCAGCCAGAAGATGACCGCGGCACAGGAAATCCATGGCCTGAAGATGCGCGAACCCCGGCGCGCGCAGCTTGCAGCGATAGGGCTTGTTGGTGCCGTCCGACACGAGGTAGACGCCGAACTCGCCCTTGGGCGCTTCCACGGCTGCATACACTTCGCCGGCGGGCACATGGTAGCCTTCGGTGTACAATTTGAAGTGATGGATCAGCGATTCCATCGAGCGCTTCATGGCTCCGCGCTTGGGCGGCACCACCTTGCCGTCGAGATTGGAGACCGGACCGGTCGATTCCTTGCCAAGCAGAAGGTCGATGCACTGGCGCATGATCTTCGCCGACTGGCGCATCTCCTCCATGCGGATGAGATAGCGGTCGTAGCAGTCGCCGTTCTTGCCGACCGGAATGTCGAAATCCATCTCGGCATAGCATTCGTAGGGCTGCGACTTGCGCAGGTCCCAGGCGGCACCTGAGCCGCGCACCATGACACCGGAAAAACCCCAGGCCCATGCGTCTTCCAGCGACACCACGCCGATATCGGCGTTGCGCTGCTTGAAGATGCGGTTGGGCGTCAGGAGATCATCGAGATCGTCGAGGTTCTTCAGGAACGGATCAATCCAGCGGCCGATGTCCTCGATCAACTGCTTAGGCAGGTCCTGGTGGACGCCGCCCGGCCGGAAATAGGCCGCATGCATGCGCGAACCCGAGGCCCGCTCGTAGAACACCATCAGCTTCTCGCGATCGACGAAGCCCCACAGCGGCGGCGTCAGCGCACCGACGTCCATGGCCTGCGTCGTCACGTTCAAGATGTGCGACATGATGCGGCCGATCTCGGAATAGAGAACCCGGATCAGCTGCCCGCGCTTCGGCACCTCGATGCCGAGCAGCCGCTCGGCGGCAAGCGCGAAGGCATGCTCCTGGTTCATCGGCGCGCAATAGTCGAGGCGGTCGAGATAGGGCACGGCCTGCAGATAGGTCTTGTGCTCCATCAACTTCTCGGTGCCGCGGTGCAGCAGCCCGATATGCGGATCGACGCGGTCGACCACCTCGCCATCCAGTTCCAGCACGAGGCGCAGCACGCCGTGCGCGGCCGGATGCTGCGGGCCGAAATTGATGTTGAAGTTGCGGACAGACGTCTCGGCCATGGATGCGCCTCAGTTCGCCTTCGCCTTCTCGTCTCCCGGCAGCACGTATTCGGTGCCTTCCCACGGGGACAGAAAGTCGAAATTGCGGAATTCCTGCTTGAGCTCGACCGGCTCGTAGATCACGCGCTTGGCCTCGTCGTCGTAGCGGACCTCGTAGAAGCCCGTCAGCGGGAAGTCCTTGCGCAGCGGATGACCCTCGAAGCCGTAGTCGGTGAGGATACGGCGCAGGTCCGGGTGGCCGGAGAACAGCACGCCGTAGAGATCGTAGGTCTCGCGCTCGTACCAGTCGGCGCCCGGCCACACACCGGTGACGGACGGGACGATCGTCTCCTCGTCGGCCCACACCTTCAGGCGGATGCGAAGGTTCTGCTTCGGCGAAAGCAGATGATAGGCCACATCGAAGCGCTTTTCGCGTGCCGGATAGTCGGCGCCGGAAATATCGATGATGGAGACGAACCGGCAGCGCGCGTCGTCGCGCAGGAAGGTCGCCGCGGCGACCACGCTTTCGGGCGCCACGACCACCGTCAACTCGCCATAGGCGAGCACGCTGTCCAGCACGGTGTCGCCGAGCTTTTCGCGGATGTGGGCGGCAAGATCGCTGAGAGCTTCGCTCATGTCAGGTCACCGTTCGATCGTGCCGGTGCGGCGGATCTTCTTCTGCAGGAGAAGGATGCCGTAGAGCAGCGCCTCGGCGCTCGGCGGGCAGCCGGGCACGTAGATGTCGACGGGCACGATGCGGTCGCAGCCGCGCACCACCGAATAGGAATAGTGATAGTAGCCGCCGCCATTGGCGCACGAGCCCATCGAGATGACGTAGCGCGGCTCCGGCATCTGGTCGTAGACCTTGCGCAGCGCCGGCGCCATCTTGTTGGTGAGCGTGCCGGCGACGATCATCACGTCCGACTGGCGCGGTGAGGCGCGCGGCGCGACGCCGAAGCGTTCCGAGTCATAGCGCGGCATCGACGTATGGATCATCTCGACGGCGCAGCAGGCCAGGCCGAAGGTCATGAACATCAGCGAGCCGGAGCGCGCCCAGGTGATCAGCGCGTCGGCCGAGGTGACGAGAAAGCCCTTGTCGGCCAGTTCATTGTTGATGCCGGCGAAGAACGGATCGGTCGAGCCGACCGGCTTGCCTGTGGCCGGATCCAGGATACCCTTGGGCTGCGGGGCGACAAGCGTGCCCCCGCTTCTCACCGGAGTGGCGCTCAATCCCATTCCAGCGCTCCCTTCTTCCACTCATAGGCGAAGCCGATCGTCAGCACGCCGAGGAAAACCATCATCGACCAGAAGCCGAGCATGCCGATCTTCGAGAAGGAAACGGCCCACGGAAACAGGAACGCCACCTCAAGATCGAAGATGATGAACAGGATCGACACCAGATAGAAGCGGATGTCGAATTTCATGCGGGCATCGTCGAACGAATTGAAGCCGCATTCATAGGCGGAAAGCTTTTCCGGATCGGGATTTCGATAGGCCACGATGTAGGGCGCGGTGATCAGCGCCAGACCGACGACCAGCGCCACGCCGATGAAGATCACGATCGGCAGATACGAACCGAGAAGTGCGTTCATGCTGCGACTTTCCGTTTGCGGCCTTCCGGCCAGACTTACAGCACGGGACCGTATTGCGGAAGCGTGACAGTTTGCCTGCTGAACCGATTGAACGGCCCATATGCTGCAACGCGGCGAGGGTTAGCGCAGCGGTTCTTGTGAAGCAAGTCAAACATTCGCCAAAATCGGCTTCTGGCGGGCAACCGGTGCAAAACTGGCCTTATCCGCTCCTGTTTGATTTCCTTCGCTTTTTACTCCACTTTTTCTCCTGACAGCAAAACCGCCGCTTCCTTGCTAGGGTAGCTGGAATCGGGTGTCGCAGCGGCATCCTGACGAAGCAGAAACGGAACTCATGAAAGAGAAGATTTCGCTGCCCCTGGCCCGCCGCATCGCGCTTGCGGCGCAGGGCTTCGCCGATCCCGCGCCGGCAGGAACGATCGACCGGCGGCACCTGCAACGCGTGCTGTCGCGGGTCGGCCTGTTCCAAATCGATTCCGTGTCGGCAGTGGTGCGCGCGCATTACATGCCGCTTTATTCGCGGCTCGGTTCCTACCCGATGGCCTTGCTGGACGGTGCGATGGCCGGCCGCAAGCGGCTGCTGTTCGAATACTGGGCGCACGAAGCTTCGCTGCTGCCGCTCGAGCTCTGGCCGCTCATGCAATGGCGCATGCGGCGGGCACGCGCCAACGACGCAAGCGAGATATATAAAGGGCTCGCTGTCTGGGCCGAGGACAAGAAGACTTTCATCGACGAAATCCTGCAGGAGGTCAGGAGCCGAGGCCCGCTTGCGGCATCCGATATCGAAGGCCATAAGGGCAAAGGCGGCTGGTGGGGCTGGAGCGACGCCAAGCACGCCTTCGAGTGGCTGTTCTGGGCCGGGCTGATCACTACCCATTCGCGGCGCGGCTTCGAGCGGTTCTACGACCTGCCGGAGCGCGCGCTGCCCGCCTCGGTCCTCGATCTGCCCGAGCCGTCCGCCGCAGACGCGCACCGCGAACTTCTGCGCATATCTGCTCGCGCGCACGGCGTGGCCACCTATGCGGACCTGCGCGACTATTTTCGCCTTTCGCCCGACGACACCAAGAAAGGAATCGAGGAACTGGTGGAGGAAGGCGCGCTGCTTCCGGTCACCGTCGAGGGCTGGAACCGACCGGCTTGGCTCTACAAGGACGCCCGCATGCCGCGCCGCATCGAGGCGCGCGCGTTGCTCGCCCCCTTCGACCCCGTCGTGTTCGAACGCACCCGCGCGGAGACGCTCTACGGTTTCCGCTACCGCATCGAAATCTACACGCCCGCCGAAAAGCGCCAGTTCGGCTATTATGTGCTGCCGTTCCTGCTCGGCGATACGATCGTCGCGCGCGTCGACCTGAAGGCCGACCGCCCGACCGGCGTCCTGCGCGTCCACGCGGCGTTCGCCGAGTCCGGCGCACCGCCGGAAACCGCCGCCTACCTGACGGAAGAGCTGAAGCATCTCCAGGGCTGGCTCGGGCTGGAGCGCATGGAGATCACCCCGGCGGGAGACCTTGGACCCGCTTTGCTGGCCGCGGCCGGGCCGGACGTCGCAGCCAGCGGCTGATACCGCTCAGGTTGCAAGCGGCGGCCGCGACCTGTACCCGCAAACTGTCGAGCGGCATGATATCGCCGCCATGCCGTTGCACGCTGGTGATGATGCAGGATGAAACCAGGGAGCCGAACCGAACGCTGAGACTGGCTTTGCCGGTCTCCGTCGGCCTGCATGCCGCCATCGCGGCGCTGCTGATCTTCGGGCTGCCGAACTCACTCGAGACACCGCAAAAAGAAGACGCGGTGGCAGTCAAGCTCGTTGCGCCTCCCATAGAGCAGCCAAAACCGAAAGCTCCCCCTGCCCCGCAAAAACCGCCGGAACCACCCAAAAAGCAAGCGGAGGCCGCCAAGACGCCGCCGAAGCAAACGCCTGCCAGCCAGCCTATCCCACGCCTGAATCCGGTCGTGCAATATGGACGAAAGGATACCGGCCCTCGCAAATCCTTGCAGGGAGATAGCGCGGAAGCCGGCGGAGCCGCCGAAGCCGACCGGCGGGAGGAAACGAAGCGACAGGAGGCCTCCGCCCCCGAGATCATGGCTTCGCCGGGCGGAAGCACCCAGGCACCGCCAAAACACGACGAAGCCAAGCCGAAGGCGGAGAAAGCCGAGACACCGAAAAGAGGAAAGACGAAAAAACTGAAGAATGTCAGATCGCTGTTTTCGAGATCGTCCACCGGCGACGCGCTTGCAGTCACGGCGATGGCGGGGATGCCGCGCAGCGCGCGGGGCGGCACGCTTTGCGTCAGCGAACTCAGCGCACAGCTCACCCATGCCGATCCGCCCTATTTCGCGGACCTGCTGCCCTCCTATCCGCTGAAGGATGGAAACGTCATCGACGTGCCGCGCGCGGCTTTTCGGGTCGGCGGGAAATGGCGCGACCTGGCCTACCGTTGCGAAGTCGATGCCGACGCCACGAAAGTTCTGTCCTTCGCCTTCCGCGTCGGCGACCCGATCCCGCCCGACGAATGGCAGCGGAGGGGACTGCCGGTCCGATAGCTGCCGGTGGTCCCCGGCGGACCGTCCTGTCCGGAAACCGACACCGTGCAGCGCGCGCCGTCATTGACAGTGTCCTTGCCGGCAGCCTAAATCCCGCGTGACGGTCTTCTCCCGAGAAGGAGAAGCTAAGAGGGAATGCGGTGTAGGAGATTTTCCGAATCCGCGGCTGTCCCCGCAACTGTAAGCGACGAGCCGAAGCCGAAGGCCACTGGATATCCGGGAAGGCGGCGACACGGCGAAGAACCGCGAGCCAGGAGACCTGCCGTCGAACACAGAATTCCGATCGTCCGGCGGGTGTCCCGGACAAGGAGCCGCATTTTGAACCGCGACGATGTTTTCCCCGACCTGACCGACGTTGCAGCCGGCGACCCATCGCATGGCGCGACCAACGGTGCCGACGTTACGATCGTGGTCTGCGCCACCTGCCGCGACGAAAGCGGCTCGGACGCGCATCCGCGCGCCGGCACCGTTCTCGCGGGAGACGCCCGCCGCGCCGCCGGCGGCACCGTTGCCGTCCGCACGGTGGACTGCCTCGGCAACTGCAAGCGCCGGCTCTCGGCAGCGCTTCTGCGCAAGGGTGGCTGGAGCTATATCTTCGGCGATTTGACGACCGCCAGCGGCGCCGACCTCGTGACCGGCGCCCGGCTTCTTTCAGAATCCGCGGACGGCCTGATCCCCTGGCGCGGCCGCCCCGATTGCCTCAAGCGCGGCCTTGTCGCGCGCATCCCTCCCCTCGACATGCTGAAGGACATTCCATGACCGCTTCCGCTTCCCGCGTTCCCTGCACCGTCGTCACCGGCTTCCTCGGCGCCGGCAAGACGACGCTGATCCGCCACATACTTGAAAACGCCGGCGACAAGCGGCTGGCCCTCATCGTCAACGAGTTCGGAGACGTCGGCGTCGACGGCGAGATCCTGAAAGGCTGCGGCGTCGATACCTGCCCGGAGGAGAACATCGTCGAGCTGGCCAACGGCTGTATCTGCTGCACCGTCGCCGACGACTTCGTGCCGGCGCTGGACCAGATCCTGTCGCGCACGCCGAAGGTCGATCACATCCTGATCGAGACTTCCGGCCTCGCCTTGCCTAAGCCGCTGGTGCAGGCCTTTCAGTGGCCGAGTGTCAAGAGCCGCGTCACCGTCGACGGCGTCGTGGCGGTGGTGGACGGGCCGGCGCTGGCGGACGGCCGCGTCGCCGCAGACATGGATGCGCTCGCCGCCCAGCGCGCCGCCGACGATGCACTCGACCATGATAATCCGATCGAGGAGGTCTTCGAGGATCAGGTCGGCTGCGCCGACCTCATCATCCTGTCGAAAAGCGACCTGATGGACGCGGACGCCTCCGCCAAGGCCAACGCCCTTTTGAACGAGCACGTCGCGCGGGCCGTCAAGGTGGTGCCGACCACCCAGGGCAAGGTGGACCCTTCGGTGCTGCTCGGCCTCGGCCTCGCCGTCGAGGACGACATCGAGAACCGCAAGAGCCATCATGACGGCATGGCCGACCACGAGCACGACGATTTCGATACGTTCGTCGTCGAGATTCC
The DNA here is from genome assembly GCF_040081975.1 of Mesorhizobium hunchu. Taxonomy (NCBI): domain Bacteria; kingdom Pseudomonadati; phylum Pseudomonadota; class Alphaproteobacteria; order Hyphomicrobiales; family Phyllobacteriaceae; genus Mesorhizobium; species Mesorhizobium hunchu. The sequence goes on along the minus strand of NZ_JBEBMG010000006.1, from coordinate 140,536 downwards.
GACGGTGGCGGACCCGCAGGACCTTGCCGCCCGCGTGGCGAAGGCGGCGGAAGAAGAGAACGTGCTGCGCGTCAAGGGATTCGTCGAGGTCGGCGGCAAGCCGATGCGGCTTCTGCTGCAGGCGGTCGGCCCGCGCGTGAACCACTATTACGACCGGGCCTGGACGGCCGGGGACGAGCGCCGCTCGAAGCTGGTGGTGATCGGCCTGAAAGGCCTGGACAGGCCGGCGATCGAAAAAATACTGGCGGGCTGAACGGAAAAGCCGGAAGAGTCAGGTCATGCACATCCTGACCACCACTTCGGCGTCGCTCGACGATATCGCCGAGCCGATCGACTTGAGGCAGCAGCCGGCCGACATTCTGGCGCTGTCCTTCACAGACAGCGATCTGGCAGGTCTGGCTTCTGCCTGGAAGGAAGAGCGCGGCGCGCTGCCGTCGATGCGGCTCGCGGCCCTGCGCGACCTGCGCCATCCCATGTCGGTGGATCTGTGGATGGACGGCGTTGCCAGCCACGCCAAGGTCATCCTCGTGCGCCTTCTCGGCGGCTACGACTGGTGGCGCTACGGCTGCGACCGCCTGTCCGCGCTGGCGCGCGAACGTGGAATCAAGCTCGCCCTGCTGCCGGGCGAGGACCGCGACGCAGAGCCGCGACTGGCCGAGGCCTCGACGCTGCCTCAGGACGAGCTTGCCGCGCTGCTCGGCTACTTCCGGGCCGGCGGACCGGACAACATGCGCGCGCTGGTTCGCCGTCTGGCCGGTCTTGCCGGGCGCGACATCGATACCGCCCGGCCGGTCGAGGTGCCGAAGGCCGGGTACTACGAACCGGGCATGGGCGTGGTGGACCTTTCGCATGGAGGGAGATCGATCGCGCACGATGGCTCACCCCCACCCCTGTCCCCTCCCCGCAAGGGGGAGGGAGACGCCGGCGCCGCCGATCCGGCAAATCGCCTGGGCGACCGGATTGCGGCATCGCTGCAAAGTCCCCCTCCCCCTTGCGGGGAGGGGTTAGGGGTGGGGGTGCACGACGCCGAAATGGAGGCAAAAGCCACCCCCGTCGTTCCCATCCTCTTCTATCGCTCGATGCTTCTGGCGGCTGATGCTGCGCCGATCGATGCGCTGACGGCGGCGCTGCGGGCGAAAGGCATCACGGCCGTCCCGATCTTCGTCTCCAGCCTGAAGGACAAGGAATCGCTTGCCTTCGTGGAGGCTGCCTTCAAGTCCCTCCGGCCGTCGGCCGTCGTCACGGCCACGGCCTTCGCTTCCAGCGCGGAGCCTGGCGTCGAGACCCTGTTCGACCGGGCCGGGGTGCCTGTCTTCCAGGTGATCGTCGCCACGACCCGGCGTAATGCGTGGGAAACCAACCAGCGTGGCCTCGCGCCGGCGGACCTCGCCATGCACGTCGTGCTGCCGGAACTGGACGGACGTATCCTCGCCGGCGCGGTCTCCTTCAAGGCACAGGGCGAGGCGGATGCCGAACTCGGCTTCCGCGCACTTTCCAATCGTCCGGAGCCGGACCGCATCGAGCAGGTCGCGAGACGCATCGCCAATGTCCTGCGGCTGCGGCAAACGCCAGCGGGAGATCGCCGCGTGGCGATCCTGATCCCCGACTATCCGAGCGCCCCCGGCCGCACCGGCTACGCGGTCGGGCTCGACGTCCCTTCCAGCGTGCTCGCCATGCTGCACGATCTGAGGGATGCAGGCTATGCCGTTGAAGGCATTCCGGAATCGCCACGCCAACTTCTGGACGCGCTGGAGCATGGCGACGACGGATTGGGCAAGGAGGAATACCGGCGTCATTTCTCCGACCTGCCTGTTGCCGCACGAGAAAGCATGACTACAGCGTGGGGCAACATGGGCGGCGACGCTTACGGGCAGACCGCCCCCGGAAGCACGGTCCCCGTCCGGGCGGCCACTTTCGGCAATGTCACCGTCGCGCTGACGCCGGATCGCGGCCGTTCGGAAGATCGCCGCGCTGACTACCATGACCCGACATTGCCGCCCCGACACGAACTCGTCGCCTTCGGCCTGTGGTTGCAAAAGGCTATCGATGTCCACGCCATCGTCCATGTCGGCGCGCATGGCACGCTGGAATGGCTGCCCGGCAAGACCGTGGCGTTGAGCGAAAACTGCTTTCCGGAGATCGTCACCGGTTCGCTGCCGGTCGTCTATCCCTTCATCGTCTCGAACCCCGGCGAGGCCGCGCAGGCCAAGCGACGCATATCCGCCGTGACGCTCGGCCACCTGCCGCCGCCGCTCGCATCCGCCGGGTTGGATGAAAACCAGCAGAAGCTGGAGCGGCTGGTGGACGAATACGCGCAAGCCGATGGCCTCGACCGCCGCCGCCGCGACCGGCTGGCCAGGCTGATTGTCGAAGCGGCCGAGGCCACCAGCCTTTCAGCCGATGCCGGCGTGGCGAAAACCGACGCGCCGGACGAGGCGCTGCGCCGCATCGACGCCTGGCTGTGCGACCTGAAGGATTTCGCCATCAAGGACGGGCTGCACGTCTACGGCCGCCCAGCCGAAGGCGAAGTCGATCCGCTGCGGCTGGCCAGCGCCGAAGCTGAGAAAACGAGCCTGCTGGCCGCACTCGACGGCCGCCACGTCGCCGCCGGCCCGTCCGGCGCGCCGGCGCGGGGCCGTACCGACGTTCTTCCGACCGGCCGCAACCTTTTCACCGCCGACCCGCGCACCATGCCGACGCCGACCGCCTACGACCTCGGCAAGGTCGCCGCCGACGAGATCGTGACTTCGTATCTGCAAGCGCATGGCGACTGGCCGCGCGCGTTGATCATCGACCTCTGGGGTTCGGCGTCACTGCGCACCGGCGGCGAGGAGATCGCGCAAGGGCTGGCGCTGATGGGCTGCCGCCCGCAATGGGACGCCGCGACCGGCCGCGTCACCGGCATCGAGGTATTGCCGCCGGCTGCGTTGGGGCGTCCGCGCATCGATGTGACCTGGCGCATCTCCGGCCTGTTCAGGGACATGTTCCCGGTGCAGATCGCGCTGATCGACGCCGCTGCGCGCGCGGTCGCAAATCGCGACGAGGACGACGACGAAAACCCGCTTGCCGCAGAACGCCGCGCCGCCGGCAAGGTCGCGCCACGCATCTTCGGTTCGTCGCCCGGCACCTACGGCGCGGGGCTGGAAAACCTGCTTTCGAGCGGCGACTGGGAGCGGCGCGAGGACCTCGGCCGCGCCTATCTCGACGCCGCCTCCCATGCCTATGGCGGCGCGGCGGGTGAAGGTGAAGCGGTTCCGGACGGTTTCGCCTCCCGCCTCGCGGAAGCCGACCTCCTCGTCCACACCGGCGACGATCCGGGCCGCGACATTCTCGAAGGGTCCGCCGATGTCGCCTTCATCGGCGGCTTTTCGGCGGCGGTGGCGGCGCTCGGCGGCAAGGCCGACGTCATCGTGCTCGACACCACCGACCCGCAAAAGCCGAAGCCGCGTTCCGTCGCCGAAGCCGTCGGCCGCGTCGTGCGGGCGCGCGCCGTCAACCGCCGGTTCATCGACGGCCAGATGCGCCACGGACCGCGCGGCGCATCGGAATTCGCCGAAACGGTGGACCGCCTCGTGGGCTTCGCAGAGACCACGCACGCCATCCCCGGCAATCTGATCGAGGCGGTCCACGACGCCTATGTCGGCGACGCCGAGGTCCGCGCCTTCCTGCTGCGCGAAAACCCGGCGGCCGCGGGAGTGATCGCCGAGCGCTTCCTGTCGGCGCGCCGGCGCGGCCTCTGGCATCCGCTGCGCAACTCCATCGACGACGATCTGGCGGCGCTGATCGCGGAGGCGGAGGCGCGACAGGCAGCGAAATCATCTCCACCCCTAACCCCTCCCTTCAAGAGTGAGGAGGAAAGGCGCGGTAGCTTCCCCTCCCCCTCGAAGGGAGGAGCTAGAGGTGGGGATACTTCCGAAAAGCCATCGGAGGCGGCCGAATGAACGCCGTTGCGCGACGTGGCGTCTGTCCGGCGCTTTCCGCGCCCATGCTGACAGGCGACGGCCTGCTCGTGCGCCTCAATCCCCTTTCAGGAGGCTTGAGCACCGAGGCGCTGGTCGGGCTCTGCGAGGCGGCGGCGCGAAGCGGCAACGGCCTTATGGAAGTGACCCAGCGCGGCTCGATCCAGATCCGCGGCCTGACGCCGCCAAGCGCGCGTAGCCTCGCCGTGGAGGTCGACGCGCTGGGCATTGCGGTGCGGACCGGCGTACCCGTCGAAACCGGCCCGCTCGCCGGTCTCGACCCCGCGGAGACGGCCGACCCGCGACCGCTCGCGGAAGCAATCCGCACCGCGATCGAAACGGTCGCCCTGTCCTGCCGGCTTGGCCCCAAGGTCTCGGTGATCGTCGACGGCGGCGGGCGCGTCTCGATGGACGGGCTTCTGGCGGATGTGCGACTGACGGCTGTCGAGCGGGACGCAGGGACAGCCTGGCATTTCGCGGTCGGCGGCACGGCAGCCACGGCGCGGACGGTCGGTCTGTTTGCCGAAGCAGATGCTTGCGAAAGAACAATCGGGATTCTGGAAGCCATCGCCGACCTCGGCTTGCAGGGTCGCGGGAGGGAAATCGTGGCGCCGCGCCCCCCCACCCCTGACCCTTCCCCACAGGGGGGAGGGGAAACTTGCGATGGCCATCCCGATTCAAGTGATCAGGCATCTGAGAAAAACGACGAGGCAAGCGAATCCCCCTCCCCCTTGTGGGGAGGGGCTAGGGGTGGGGGTGCGCGACCGTCCGCGCCTAAGTCGCTCCTGTCGCCGGGCATCTTCCCCCTGTCCGATTCCACTCTCTGCCTCGGCGTCGCCCTACCCTTCGGCTCGATACAGGCAGAGAAACTTGCTGGCTTGGCCGAAGCCGCCGCCGATCTCGGAGCGACCGAAATCCGTCCGGCGCCGGGGCGGATGCTGCTTGTGCCCGGCCTTTCAGCCGAACCTGCCGCAAGTCTCCAGGCGAAAGCCGCCACGCTTAGCTTTGTCACCGCCGCCGACGACCGGCGCCTGCGGATCGCGGCCTGCCCCGGCGCGCCGGCCTGCGCCTCCGGCCGGATCGCGACGCGCGCGCTTGCCGAGACGATCGCAGCTCGGAACGACGACATGCTCGACGGTTCGTTCACGCTGCATGTCTCGGGCTGCGCGAAAGGCTGCGCCCATCCCGGCGCGTCGGCGCTGACGCTGACCGGTGGCGAAAACGGTGTCGCGCTTGTCGCCGGTGGAACGGCGGGAAGCGCGCCATTCGGCTACGTCCCGGAACGACGGGCCGCCAGTGCGCTCGATGCGATCGCATCTCTTGTTGCAAAAGAGCGCGCTTCGGGCGAAACCGCGGCCGCCTGCCTCGCTCGTCTGGGGCGTTCGCGTTTGGCGCAGGCAGTTTCGGAACAAGCAGGCCACCGGGAACCGACATGATCGCCTACGACTACATTCGCGACGGCAACGCGATCTACGAACGGTCCTTTGCGATCATCCGTGACGAGGCCGACCTGTCGCGATTCTCGGAGACCGAAGCGGATGTCGCCGTGCGCATGATCCATGCCTGTGGGCAGGTAGAGGCGGCCAGGAGCTTCGCCTTCTCGCCGGATTTCGTCGCCGCCGCGCGCAAGGCGCTGGCGGGCGGCGCGCCGATCTTCTGCGACGCCGCGATGGTGGCGCATGGCGTGACGCGCGCCCGACTGCCTGCCGGCAACGAAGTGGTCTGCACCCTGCGCGACCCCCGTACCGCCGAGATCGCGGACAGGATCGGCAACACACGCTCGGCCGCCGCCATCGACCTGTGGGGCGAGCGCATGCAGGGCGCCGTCGTCGCCATCGGCAATGCGCCGACGGCGCTTTTCTATCTTCTGGAAAAACTGCGCGACGGCGCACCGAAACCTGCGGTCATCATCGGTATGCCGGTCGGCTTCGTCGGCGCGGCCGAGTCCAAGGATGCGCTGGCGGAGAATTCCTACGGCGTGCCGTGGGCGATCGTGCGCGGCCGCCTGGGCGGCTCGGCGATGACGGCCGCCGCCCTCAACGCACTGGCGAGGCCGGGCCTGTGAACGCTCCAGCCAACAAAGGCCGCCTGATCGGCGTCGGCACCGGACCGGGCGACCCCGAGCTTCTTACCCTGAAAGCCGTCCGTGCGCTGAGCGAGGCGGACGTCGTCGCCCATTTCGCCAAGCGCGACGGCAACGGCAATGCTCGCGCGATCGTCGCCGCGCACATGAAGCCCGGCGTGATCGAACTGCCGATGCACTATCCGGTGACGGTCGAAATCGACAAGAACCATGCCGACTACAAGGCACAGATTCTCGCCTTCTATGAAGAATCCGCCGAGCGCGTCGCCGCGCATCTCGACGCCGGGCGCTGCGTGGCCATTCTTTCCGAAGGCGACCCGCTCTTCTACGGCTCCTACATGCACCTGCACGTCCGCTTGGCCCATCGCTTCCCCACCGAGGTCGTCCCCGGCGTGACCGCCATGTCGGGTTGCTGGTCGCAGACGGGCAATCCCATCGTGCAGGGCGACGACGTGTTGACCGTGCTGCCTGGCACCATGCCGGAAGACGAACTGACCCGGCGGCTTTCGGACACCGACGCGGCCGTCATCATGAAGGTCGGCCGCAACCTGCCGAAGATACGACGCGCGCTGGAGGCGACGGGCAGGATCGGGCGCGCCGTCTATGTCGAGCGCGGCACGATGGCCAACGGCGCATCGGTGAGGCTCGCCGACAAGGCTGACGACCGCGCGCCCTATTTCTCCATCGTGCTGGTGCCGGGTTGGCTGGGCCGACCGGGCTCAGCGTCCGCCTCGGGAGCTGTTCTGTGAGCGGCCGGCTCGCCGTCATCGGGCTCGGCCCCGGCAATGCCGGACAGGTCACGCCGGAAGCTATCCGGGCCGTAGCGGAGGCGCGTTTCTTCTACGGTTATAAGCCTTACATCGACCGGCTGGATCTCCGCCCGGACCAGCAGGCGATCGCCTCCGACAACCGTGAGGAACTGGCGCGCGCCAGGGAAGCCATCGAAAAGGCGATGAAAGGCGAGAGCGTCGCGGTCGTTTCCGGCGGCGATGCAGGCGTGTTCGCGATGGCCGCCGCCGTCTGCGAAGCGATCGAGGCCGGGCCGCCGGAATGGCGCGATATCGACCTGACCGTGGTACCGGGCATCACCGCCATGCTGGCCGTCGCCGCGCGCATCGGCGCGCCGCTGGGACATGATTTCTGCGCCGTTTCCCTGTCGGACAACCTCAAGCCCTGGGACCTGATCGAGTTGCGCCTGCTGGCGGCGGCCGGCGCCGGCTTCGTCATCGCGCTCTACAATCCGATCTCGAAATCCCGGCCCTGGCAACTGGGGCGGGCCTTCGAAGGCCTGTCGGCGGTCCTGCCCGGCACGACGCCCGTCATCTTCGGCCGCGCCGCAGGCCGGCCCGACGAGCGCATCCGCATCGTCCCTCTCGCCGAGGCAAGGGCGGACATGGCCGACATGGCGACCTGCGTCATCATCGGCTCGCCCGAAACCCGCACGATTCCCAGAGATGGAAAGCCGCCGCTGGTCTACACGCCGCGATCCGCGACGGGACCCAGCCGATGAGCGATCATGGCGACCAGTTCGTGGACGGTCGGCGTGGACGGGACGCCGGGCAGCGGCGGGCGGCGCACCATCACCACCTCGATGCCCAGTGCCCGCGCGGCGACGATCTTGCCGTAGGTCGCGGAACCGCCGCTGTTCTTCGACACGACGGCGTCGATGCGATGGCGCTCCAGCAGCGCCAGTTCGTCGGCCGTCTCGAACGGTCCCCGCGCGAGGATCGTCTCGACATATGGCAAGGCGAGCGGCGGCTCGACGGGATCGACGCTGCGCACGACATAGCGGTGCTGCGGCGCGGCCTCGAACGCATGGACCTCCTGCCGGCCGAGCGCGAGGAAGGCATGGCGCGGAGCGGCCCCGAGCGTCGTCACTGCCGCGTCGACATCGGCGACCTCCGTCCAGCGGTCGCCTTCCGTCCGCTGCCAGCCGGGCCGTCGCAGGGCGAGGATAGGCACGCCGGCACGCGTCGCCGCCTCCGCCGCGTTGGCGGAGATGCGCGCGGCGTAGGGGTGCGTGGCGTCGATCAGCAATTCTACGTCATATTGCCTAAGATAATCCGCCAGTCCGCCTGCGCCGCCAAAGCCGCCGATCCGCACCGGAACGCCTTGCCCGGCGGGATTTTGCGTTCGTCCGGCAAGAGACAGGGTGACCGCGCAATCTCCACGCCCGGCAAGGGCCGTAGCTATCTGCCGCGCCTCCGCCGTTCCGCCCAATATCAGGATCTGGTGGGTCATGATGCCTGCTGAGTTTCCGGCCGAAAACCGCTGGCTCACCGTCGTCGGCGTCGGCGAGGACGGTTTAGCCGGTCTCGGCGACGAGGCCAAGCGGCGCATCGCCGACGCCGATTTCGTATTCGGCGGCGCCCGCCATCTCGCGCTGGCCGGCGCGATCGTCACAGGCGAGAAGCGGCCGTGGCCGACGCCCTTCGACAGCGCCATGCGCGACGTGCTGGCGCTGCGCGGCCGCAAGGTCTGCGTGCTGGCGTCGGGCGATCCGTTCTTCCACGGCGTCGGCGTCACGCTGGCGCGGCAGGTTCCGCCGGCGGAGATGCGCGTCCTGCCGGCTCCGTCTTCCCTGTCGCTCGCCGCGTCCCGGCTCGGCTGGGCCTTGCAGGATGTCGAAACCGTCTCGCTGCATGGACGGCCGATCGATCTCCTGCGGCCCCTGCTGCATCCGGGCGCTCGTATCCTCGCTTTGACTTCCGATGGCGAGGCACCGGTCGAAATCGCACGGCTGCTGACGCGGACCGGATTCGGCCCGTCGGGTCTGACCTTGCTGGAAGCGCTGGGCGGGCCGGACGAGCGCATCAGGTCGACGCGCGCCGAAGCTTTCGATATCGAAAACATCAGTCCGCTCAACGTTTTGGTCATCGACGTTCGAGCGGAGCTGCAGGCCCGCATCCTGCCTCTGGCGGCGGGCATGACGGAAGCGCTGTTCGAGCATGACGGGCAGATCACCAAGCGCGAGATTCGGGCCGCGACGCTGTCGGCGCTCGCGCCCCGTCGCGGCGAATTGTTGTGGGACATTGGCGCGGGGTCCGGGTCCATCTCCATCGAATGGATGCTGGCGCACCCCTCGATGCGCGCGATCGCGGTCGAGGCGGACGGCGAGCGCGTCGCCCGTATCCGGCGCAACGCTGCCGCCTGCGGCGTGCCGGGGCTCACGGTGGTCGAAGGAACTGCGCCGCAGGCCTTGCACGGACTGGAGCGGCCGGATGCCGTCTTCATCGGCGGCGGCGGCTCGGACGCCGGTGTTCTGGAAGCCGCGATCAACGCCCTGCCTCCGGCCGGCCGGCTAGTCGCCAATGCCGTGACGCTGGAAATGGAGGCGCTGCTGCTCGGCAGACATGCCACGCTCGGAGGAGACCTGATCCGCATCGCGGTTTCCCGCGCAAGTCCGATCGGCACGATGACGGGCTGGCGCACGGCCATGCCCGTCACCCAATGGAGTTGGACGAAGTCATGATCGTCGCCGGGATAGGCTGCCGAAAGGGCGTCGCCGAGCAGCAGGTGATGGCCGCGATCGAAACGGCGCTCGGCGCCTACGGTCTCGCCGTCTCGTCGCTTTCGGCCCTGGCCACGGCCGGACACAAGCAGGCCGAGGAAGCCATCTTCGCCACCGGAAAGACGCTGAGCCTGCCGGTTCTACTCGTCGACGACGCCGCGCTTCGGGCCGTTTCGTTTCGCGCGCTGACTGATTCCAGCTTCTCGATGGCGGCAACCGGAACGCCTTCCGTCTCCGAGACGGCCGCGCTCGCCGCCGCAGGACAATTCGCGCGGCTGCTCGGACCGCGAACCGTTGTCGGCCCCGTCACCTGCGCCATCGCGGAGGCCTCGTCATGACCGTCCATTTCATCGGCGCCGGCCCCGGCGCGGCCGACCTCATCACTTTGCGCGGCGCGAGGCTCCTGGCTTCCTGCCCGGTCTGTCTCTATGCCGGCTCGATCGTCGCTCCGGACCTGCTGTCGCATTGCCCACCCGGAACGCGCCTGGTCGACACCGCGCCGCTGTCGCTGGACGAAATCGAGGCCGAATATGTCGCCGCGCACGAAGCAGGGCAGGACGTGGCGCGCCTGCATTCGGGAGACCTTTCGGTATGGAGCGCGGTGGCCGAGCAGATTCGCCGGCTGGAGCGGCACGGCATCGCCTATACGCTCACGCCGGGCGTCCCCGCCTTCGCCGCCGCTGCCTCGGCGCTCGCTCGTGAGTTGACCGTTCCCGAACTGGCGCAGAGCCTCGTGCTGACCCGCGTGTCCGGCCGCGCCTCGAAAATGCCGCCCGGCGAGACACTGACGAATTTCGGCCGCACCGGCGCGACGCTCGCCGTCCATCTCGCCATCCACGCGCTGGATCAGGTGGTGGCGGAGCTTCTGCCGCATTACGGATCGGACTGCCCGGTGGCCGTCGTCTTCCGCGCCTCGTGGCCCGAGGAGCGGATCCTGCGGGGAACGCTGGCGACCATTTCGGAGCAGTTCGCGGCGGAACCGGTCGAGCGCAGCGCCATCATCTTCGTCGGCCGCTCGCTGGCCGCCGAGGATTTTACCGAGAGCTCGCTTTACGATCCGTATTACCAGCGACGCTTCAGGGGGCGGCAATGAGCCTGTCCGACATCGCGACGAAACTCACCGCCCACAAGCCGCGCCTCGAAGCCGGCCATGTCTGGCTGGCGGGCGCCGGCCCTGGTGATCCGGGCCTGCTGACGCTCGAAGTGCTCGCCGCCCTGCAGGAAACCGACGCGCTGGTTCACGACGCACTGGTGTCGCCGGAAATCATCGAGGTCGCCGGGCAGGCGGAAAAATTCTTCGTCGGCAAGCGCGGCGGCCGGCTGTCCATTCCGCAAGGCGAGATCAACGCCCTGCTGGTGAGGCTTGCGAAGGAAGGGCGCAAAGTGGTGCGGCTCAAGGGCGGACACCCGACCGTGTTCGCGCGTGGCGGCGAGGAGGCGCTGGCGCTGGTCGAGAACGGCATTCCCTATCGCATCCTGCCCGGTGTCACCTCCGCCTTTGGCGGGCTGGCGTCGGCCGGCATCCCCGTGACCATGCGCGGCGTCAACGGCGCCGTCATCCTCGCAACCGGCTTCGCGGCCGTCTCCGACGACCGGCCGGACTGGGCGACGCTCGCCCGCACCGGCCAGCCGCTCGTGATCTATATGGGCCTGACCCATATGAAAGAGACCGTCGCCGACCTGCGCGCGGGCGGCCTGCCGCCCGAGACGCCGGCCGCGCTGGTGGAAAACGCCACGTTGCCCGAGGAGCGAGTGGTGGTCGCCACGCTCGGAACGCTGGCGGAAGCTGCCGCGCGTGAGCAGGTCGCCTCCCCTGCCCTGATCGTCGTCGGCGGCATCGTCGCCCTGCGCGAAGCGATGGCCGGCTCCGCATGAGCGCCCGCGCGATCCTGATCGGCGCGCCGCGCTCCGGCTCCGGCAAGACCAGCGTCACCATCGGCATATTGCGCGCGCTGGCCCGGCGCGGCGTACGCGTGCGGGGGGCGAAATCCGGTCCCGACTATATCGATCCCGGCTTCCACGAGGCCGCGACCGGCCTGCCTGGGGTCAATCTGGACTCCTGGGCGATGTCGCCGGCGCTGCTGAATGGCCTAGCATCGGAAGCGGCCGCCGATGCCGAGATCGTCGTCATCGAAAGCGCGATGGGCCTGTTCGACGGCATCCCGGCGGGCGCGGGCCGCACCGGCTCGGGCGCCGATCTGGCGCGGCTCTACGGAATCCCGTCCCTGCTGGTGCTCGACGTATCCGGCCAATCGACCACGGCCGCCGCCGTCGCCAAGGGATTCGCGACTTACGATCCGGCGGTGCGCATCGCCGGCGTCGTGCTCAACCGTCTGGGCAGCGAGCGGCACCGCCGGCTGTGCGCGGAGGCGGTCGAGGCGCTCGGCCTGCCGGTCGTCGGCGCAATCCTGCGCGATCCCGAGATGACCATGCCGGAGCGCCATCTCGGCCTGGTGCAGGCCTCCGAACATGCGAACCTCGCCGCCTTCATCGACAGGATGGCCGACATGGTCGAGCGCTCGCTCGACCTCGACGCGGTGATGGCGTTGGCGACCTCTCTGGCGCGTCCCCCGGCGGATGCACACGGCTTTGAAGACGCGCTTTCCCCGCCCGGACAGCGAATCGCGCTGGCGCGGGACGCCGCTTTCACCTTCGTCTATCCGCATGTCGCCGCCCGCTGGCGCATGGCCGGCGCCGAGATCGTGCCGTTCTCGCCGCTCGCCGACGAGCCGCCGCCGGCGGACTGCGACGTCTGCTGGCTGCCGGGCGGCTATCCCGAACTCCATGCCGGCCGGCTGGCGACCGCCGGAACTTTCCGGGCAGGCATGGCGGAGTTTGCCGCGACGAAACCGGTCCACGGCGAATGCGGCGGCTTCATGGTTCTGGGCGAGATGCTGGAGGACGCCGACGGCCGGACCCATCGGATGCTCGGCCTGCTCGGCCATGCGACCTCCTTCGCCAGGCGCAAGATGAACCTCGGCTACCGGCAGGCGACCCTTCTGGCCGATTGCCCGCTCGGGCCGGCCGGCACGCGGGTGCGTGGCCATGAATTCCACTATGCGCGCATCACGGCGACCGGCAGCGATGCGCCGCTGGCCGAACTCGCCGACGGCGAGGGCCGCCCGCTCGGACCCTCGGGCCTGCGGCGCGGGAACGTCAGCGGCACGTTCTTCCATGCGATCGCGAGGAGCGCATGAGCCTGCCCTCCTCGCCCCGCCAGGCCGGCCTCGACAGTGCGCTCTGCCTCGTCTTCTTCACCCGGCTGCCATTGCCGCACTTCGATTTCGGCGACCGTCGCCTCGCAGACGCGATCTGGGCAGCGCCGCTGGCGGGTCTCGTGGTCGCACTTGTCGGGGGTATCGTTTCTGCGACTGCCGAACGGCTGGGCCTCGCCGCAGGCCCGTCGGCGGCGCTGGTGTTGACGGCGACGCTGTTCGTCACCGGCGCGCTGCACGAGGACGGCCTTGCCGACGTGGCCGACGGTTTCGGCGGCGGGCAGACGCGCGAACGCCGGCTGGAGATCATGCGCGACAGCCGCATCGGTGCCTACGGCGCGGCAGCGCTGGTGTTGTCGCTGCTGGTCCGGTGGACCGTTCTGGCCGGTCTGCACGGCGCCTGGCACCTGTTCCTTGCTCTCATTGCCGCGGAGGCGGGCTCCCGCGGCCTCGCCGGCCTGCTGATGCACGCGTTGCCGCCGGCCCGCAGCGACGGCCTCTCCGCTGGTGCCGGCAGCGTGACGCGGGAGACCGCGACCCTGGGCGCGGCGATTGGCGCCGGCGCGCTGCTGACCCTTGGCCTGCCCGCCGCGCTTGCAGCGCTGGTGCTGCTTGCCGCGCTCTTCCTCGCTTTCAGAGTGCTCTGCCTTAGCCGCATCGGCGGCCAGACCGGCGACACCGTCGGCGCGCTGCAGCAGCTCGCGGCGATTGTCATCCTGCTGGTCGCTTCCGCATCCTCTGCCTGACCTTTTCTTGGAGATTCCTGCCCCATGCCGTTCAAAACAGTCGATGAATTGCGCTCTGCCTGTCTTGACCTGCCTGCCGGCGACGACGACGCCGCCAAGGCCGCCGCCGCGCGCCAGGACACGCTGACCAAGCCGCAGGGCAGTCTCGGACGCATGGAAGCCGTCGCCATATGGCTGGCACGCTGGCAGGGACGGGAGATGCCCAGGCTGGACAGGACGAAGATCATCGTCTTCGCCGGCAACCACGGCGTCACCGCGCAGGGCGTATCGGCCTTTCCGGCGGAGGTGACCGTGCAGATGGTCGCGAATTTCGCCCATGGCGGCGCGGCCATCAACCAACTCGCCCGCCTCGCCGGCGCCGAACTGGACGTCATCCCTCTCGATCTCGACCGACCGACCGGCGATTTCACCGAGACCGAAGCGATGGATGAAGCGGCGTTCCTGGATGCCGTGTCGACCGGCTACGACGCCGTCGGGAACGATCTCGATCTTCTGTGCCTCGGCGAAATGGGCATCGGCAACACCACCCCTGCCGCGGCGATCTCCGCCGCGCTCTTCGGCGGCGGCGCGCAGGCGTGGACCGGCAGGGGCACAGGCGTCGACGATGCCGGCCTCCTGCGTAAGGTCAAGGCCATCGAGGCGGGGCTGAAACGGCATGCCACCGCCCTGTCCGACCCGCTTGCGGTCGCGGCGGCACTCGGCGGGCGGGAACTCGCCGCCATTTTCGGCGCCGTGCTCGCCGCGCGTCGCCACAACGTCCCGGTTCTGCTCGACGGATTCGTCTGCACCGCCGCGGCCGCGCCGCTGGCCCGCCTGCATCCGCAGGGGCTCGCGCATACGCTGGCCGGCCACGTTTCGGCCGAGTCCGGCCATCGCCGCCTGCTGGAGGCGCTGGAACTTGCCCCCCTCCTCGACCTCAACATGCGGCTGGGCGAAGGTTCGGGGGCGGCGGTCGCACTCAACATCGTGCGCGCCGCATTGGCCTGCCATGCCCACATGGCGAGCTTTGCCGAGGCAGGTGTATCGGGAAAGGAAGACTGAGGGCCAGCGCGACCCGATTCAGGCTTCCGGCCTGCCGCGCCTGCGCGTGCGTCCAGCCGACAAGTCAGGTTGTCCCGCGCGTGAAAGAAACCAGCGCCTCGCCGTTTTCAGAGAGAGAGCCTCCCCGGCGATCGTCGCCAGCCGCCAGCCGCAAAAGTGCAGCCATGCCGCGAGCAGCCTGCCGGTGCGGCCGGCTATGGATCCCGGGCCCTCGCGCCTGTCCGAATCGCTGTGAAACATCCGCATCTCATCTTCCGCCGCCATACGACGGAGCAAGGAGCGGGCCGGCGGCAGCGGTGCGAGACGGCGGCGAACGAAATCCGGCGGCCGTACTTAACCACGGGTTAACGGCTGCGCCGGCGCACCGGCGGAACAGGGATGGGGTTCGGCGGTGGCGCCGGCGGCGGCTCGGGATCGGGTTGCGGATCGGGAAACGGCGGTGGCACCGGGCCAGGCTTGCCTGCGCAGGTCATCGGGAGTCCTCCTTCCGACGGAGAACGCTTTTGATCTGCGCGCGTTCCGCCCTGCCACGGCCTATCCCGAATTGAGACACCGTCTCGTAACGACATGCCCCTTCACGCCTGCCGGCCGCCCCGGTGTCGCGATCTTGAACATATCGTCCCGGAACGGGCGTAAGGCGCTCGACGGCAGTCCTTCCGGCGAACGGCAAGAGCCGGTTGAGACGGCCTATCCGGTTCGTTCACAGTCGGCGGGCCGTATCGTTTTCATCAGGGATGGTCGCTCGATCCTTCGCCGAGGCATATAGTTGACAACTCCAGTTATCTTATGAAGCTTGCCCTGAAACGCTTTCGTTAGGCTGAAAAGGTGCTTCCGACATGGCGGGTTATGCGGTTGCGGCGACTGGTGTCCTGATCCTTGTCATCATGTCGATAGGCGCCAATCGGAAGTTCCGCGACAGGGCCAGGCTGCCGATGCATTGGTCGTTCGACCGGAAGGTGAACTGGTCAGCTCCCCGCCACCTGGCGCTGGCGTTCACGCCGCTTCTGGCCGCGGTGGTCATGGCTCTCATCGCTAACCAGCTCGCAAGCGATCCGCCACTCCAGTTCTGGACCCTGACCGTCGTTGCAGCGGTCTTCGTCGCGGTTCACCTGCTGCATCTTTATCTCCTCGAGAAATGGCCAGCCATATGAGAATCCATACCTGTCAGCCGGCAGGAACCGCAGCGGGTTCGCATAGATGAGACGGCAAAAACAATTAAAGACATAAACATCTCTTTATATGATATTGACAACCGTCGCGACATGACGGACGATGGCATTGTCATGGTACCCTTGAGCGTCAAGCCCAAGGGCTAAGAGGGAAGCCGGTAAGCGAGAGCGATGCCGGCGCTGCCCCCGCAACTGTAAGCGGCGAGCCGAAGCCCATTCGAGTCACTGAGGCGTATGCCTTGGGAAGACGGGCCAAGGTGACGACCCGCGAGCCAGGAAACCTGCCATGGCGAAATGATCGTCCACGGGCGGGGTGTCCCGGTGGGTCGTGGCAGGCCAGAACCCGGTTCAAGGCTTGCTTGCGTCCGCTCGCACCATGCCCCCAACCAATGGGGTATGAAATGTCCTCTTTGAAAGTCCCTGTCGCCACCCTCGGCGTGCCACGCATCGGCCGTCATCGCGAACTCAAAATCGCCCTCGAAAGCTATTGGTCGGGAAAGTCCTCCGAAAGCGAAATCCTGGAGACAGCCAGGAAGCTTCGCGCCGCGAGTTGGATCGAACAGCGCGATCGCGGCGTCACGAAGATTCCGTCGAACGATTTCTCGCTCTACGACCACGTGCTCGACACCGCCGTGATGGTCGGCGCCATTCCGCCGTCTTACGGCTGGAACGGGGGCGACGTCCCGCTCGATACTTATTTCGCCATGGCGCGCGGAGACCAGAACGCCGATTGCGGATGCGGCAATCCCGGTCACGCGCATGGCGTCTCGGCGCTTGAGATGACCAAATGGTTCGACACCAATTATCATTACATGGTGCCGGAACTCGCCGAAGACCAAAGCTTCCAACTGGCTTCCACGAAACCGCTCGACCACTTCCTCGAAGCCAGGGCGCTGGGCATCCACACACGCCCCGTCATCCTTGGTCCGGTGACGTTCCTGAAGCTTGCCAAGGCGCGGACCGGGGCCTTCGGCCTGATGTCCCTGCTGCCGAAGATCCTGCCGGTCTATGTGAAGCTCCTCAAGCAACTCAGCGAGGCGGGCGCCGACTGGGTGCAGATCGACGAACCCTGTCTGGTGCTTGACCTGGAGGCCACCGAGCGCACGGCGCTGGAACTGGCATACAGCCGGTTCGAGACCTCCGTCCCCGGCCTCAAGATCATGTTGGCGACCTATTTCGGTGCGCTCGGAGAGAATCTGGAGGCGGCGCTGGCGCTGCCCGTCGCGGGCCTGCATATCGATCTGGTTCGCGCTCCGGAGCAATTGGGAAGGGTGGCTCGCTTTGCCAGCAGCGATCTTGTGCTGTCCCTGGGCCTTGTCGACGGACGCAACGTCTGGAGGACAGACCTCAACGCAGTTCTCGAGCAGGTCAAGCCTGTTGTCGCCGGCTGGCCTTCGGATCGCATAGAGATCGCGTCGTCCTGCTCGCTGTTGCACGTCCCGGTCGACGTCGAACTGGAGACCGGGCTCGATCCCGAACTGAAATCGTGGCTCGCCTTCTCCGCTCAGAAGATGGACGAGTTGGCCGCCTTGTCGAGGGCGCTGACCGAGGGGCGGGATTCCGTCTCCGATGCTATAAAGGCAGCATCCTACGCTGCCGCTTCGCGCCGATCCTCGCTCAGGGTTCACGATCCCCTGGTCGGCGGTCGGCTGGCAAATATCGAAGACGCCATGCTGCGGCGAACAGGGCCTTTCGCGGCACGGCGCAAGCTGCAGGCGCGACAGCTCGATTTGCCAGCCTTTCCGACGACCACGATCGGATCGTTTCCACAGACGGCCGATGTTCGCAAGGCGCGTTCCCGCCACGTCAAGGGAGAGATGAGCTATGTCGACTACGAGGCTTTCCTCAAAAGCCAAACCGCCGAAGCTATCCGCTGGCAGGAGGAAATCGGCCTCGACGTGCTCGTGCATGGAGAGTTCGAGCGCAACGACATGGTGCAGTATTTCGGCGAGCAGCTATCCGGCTTCGCCTTCACGCAGCACGCCTGGGTGCAGAGCTATGGCTCGCGCTACGTTCGGCCGCCCATCATCTACGGTGACGTTTCACGCCCCAACCCGATGACAGTGCGCTGGTGGCGATATGCCCAGTCGCTGACCGGTCGGCCGGTGAAAGGCATGCTGACGGGACCGGTGACCATCCTCAACTGGTCGTTCGTGCGCGATGATCTTCCTCGCAGCACGGTATGCCGGCAGATCGCGCTGGCGATCCGCGACGAGGTGGCGGACCTCGAGAAGGCAGGAGCCAAAATGATCCAGATCGACGAGGCTGCCCTGCGCGAAGGATTGCCGCTGCGCAAATCGGACTGGAGCACCTATCTGGCCTGGGCCGTGGAATGCTTTCGCCTGTGCTCGAGCGGCGTGGCGGACGCCACCCAGATCCACACCCATATGTGCTACTCCGAGTTCAACGACATCATCGATGCGATCGCCGCCATGGACGCGGATGTGATCTCCATCGAGACATCGCGCTCGAAGATGGAGCTTCTGGATGCCTTCAGGAGCTTCAAATACCCCAATGAAATCGGCCCGGGCGTCTATGACATCCATTCGCCGCGCGTGCCGGACGTCGCCGAAATGACCGATCTGCTGTCGCTCGCCCGTCAACGCATCGACGACGACCAGCTCTGGGTCAATCCGGACTGCGGCCTGAAGACGAGGAAATGGGAGGAAGTCCGCCCTGCTCTCGTCAACATGGTCGCGGCGGCACGCGAACTGAGGAAGGTCGCGAAGGCAGCTTGAACCTGCCCGGCCGCTTCGCTTGTTTCGGAAGCGGCCGTCTCGCCGTTCTCGCTCGAGCCGTCGAACCGCTCCTCAGCAGCCGCAAGGACGTTTCGGCCAACTGCCGTTGCCGGCAACGGCGACCAGCAGCATCCGCAGGCACTGGACGTCGGGATGGAATAACATGCGCCGGTCGATGAGAGCGATCTGCCTGCGCGCCGCAGCCGCGAGGTCGGCGCCGTGCGGCACCGACATCAGCCAGTCTGCGAACACCTCTTCCGGCGGCGGCAGGGGCGACACCGCCCGCATCGCCTCGGCATTGAACGGGCGTCTCGCCGCGATCGTGTCGTCGTCGTCGCGAGCCGTCATGCTTCGATCTCCAGCGGCGACAGCGGTTTCGAGCAGCAGGCAAGGATGAAGCCTTCGGCGATCTCGTCGTCGAGGATGCCGCCGTTGTGACTCATCTCGACTTCGCCGGAGAGCTTCTTCACCTTGCAGGTGCCGCATAGGCCGAACTCACAGGCGGCCGAAATGCGCACGCCAGACGCGCGTGCTGTCTGAAGCACCGTCTGGCCCGGCTGGCATTGGCCCTCGACGCCGGAAACGGCGAACTGGACCGGAATAGTCTCAGCCTGCTCGCCGGCATCGCCGCCCGAGAATGGTGCGGGAATTTCCTCGACCACCGGCGCAGCAAAACTTTCCTGATGATAGCGCGCCATGTCGAAGCCGGCAGCCGCCAGCATCTCGCGCACGGCGCGCATGAACGGTTCCGGCCCGCAGCAGAAAGCCTCGCGCTCACGGAAGTCGGGCGACAGCAGCGGCAGCCGCACGGCATCGATGCGACCCATATGACCGAACCAGCTTTCCCGGCTCGACCGTTCCTCGATCAGGAAGCCGAGCGAAAGGCCCGGCATGTGCGCGCCGAGCAGTTCCAGTTCCTTGCGGAAGATGATCTCCTCCGGCCGCCGCGCGCAATTGACAAAGGAAACGTCCGTCCACGGCGCGCAGTCGTTCAACCACCGCAGCATCGACATCATCGGCGTGATGCCTGAACCCGCCGAGACGAACAGGTATTTGGCGGCCGGGTGGTTGTGATGGGTGAAATCACCGGCCGGTCCGAATGCCCTGATGCGCGTCCCCACGCCGAGATTGTCGAACATCCAGCGCGTGCCGATGCTGCCTGGCTGTGCCTTGACGGTGACGGCGATGGAGAACGGCCGCGACGGTGACGACGACAGGGTGTAGGTGCGCATCAACGGCCCGTCAGCCGCCGGCAGTTCCAGCGTCACGAACTGGCCGGGCTTGTAGCGGAACCAGGTTTGCGCATCGGAGCGGAAGGTGAAGGTCCTGACGTCCGGCGCCTCGTCCGAGACGCCGATCACCTCCAACACCTGCAGCCGGTCGTTCCAGGGCGCCATCTCATCGAGGTGGCGGTAGAGAGCGAGATCAGTCATCGCGTTCACGCCGGCCTCCTCACGCCACGCTGCGCAGCGCGGGCCTGTCGTCTTCAGCAAGGCGCGGCTCGATGAACCCGGCATACCAATCGACGAACTGGATTACCCCGCCTTCATGCATCTCTGAGTAAGGGCCGGGCTCGTAGGCGGGCGACTTGATGCCGAAGGCGTTCTCCTCGACGATACGGCGGTCCTCGTCATTGGTCTCGGTCCAGACATGGATGAGGTTCTGGAGATCGTAATCGACTCCCTCGACGGCATCCTTATGCACCAGCCACTTGGTCGTCACCGCGGTCTCGGTGGCGCTGATCGGCAGTACGCGGAAGGTGACGGCATGGTCTCCGAGAACGTGGTTCCACGTGGTCGGATAGTGATACAGCAGCAGCGCGCCGATCTTCTCCGCAGACACGTTATCCGACAGATTTTTGCTCACCGCGCGCTTGCCGGTCATGGTGTAGGACACGGCGTCACGCAGCAGCGGGACACGTGTCGCCCGGTATTGGCCGGCGTCATCGATGCGGAAGCGCGACGGCAGTCCGTGGGATTCACACCGCTGCCAATGGGCCAGGATCTCCGGATCTTTCTCTGCGGCGTTCGTGGCCGTGATGGTCGGCGCTTCGGGGAACGTCTTGCAGAGCTCGGGATGATTGGCGGCGCAGTGATAGCACTCGCGATTGTTCTCCCACACGAGCTTCCAGTTGCCCTTTTCGATGATGGTCGATTCGTAGGCGACCTTGGCGTCGATGAGGTCATGCGGCGCGAAGAACGGCTCCATCAGCGCGCGGAACGGCGCGAAATCGGCCGGCTGATCCGCGAGGCAGATGAAGATGTAGCCGGCGACGCTCTCGCAGGCGACGGGCTTGAGGCCGAACTCCTCCTTGCAGAAGCCGTCCGCCATCTGGCGCGCGAAGACGAGCGAACCGTCGAGGTCGTAGGTCCACTGGTGATAGGGGCAGACCAGCCGCGCGGCGGTGCCGCGCTCGGTGTTGCACACCCGGCTGCCGCGGTGACGGCAGGAGTTGTGAAAGGCGCGAATCCGGCCGTCGCGGCCGCGCACGATCACCACCGGATAGTCGCCAACCTGTACGGTGAAGAAGGCGCCTGGCTTGGCGATCTCGCAGTCATGCCCGACGAACAGCCAGTCGCGATACCAGATCAGTTCCATATCCAGCCGGAAGAAATCCGGATCGATGTAGAAGGGCTGCTGAAGGGAAAAGCCGTCGCGCCGCTCGCGGATCAGCCTCAGCATCTCGTTGCGTGTATCCATGTCCGTCCTCGCATTCGCACAAGGACTGAACTGGTGGTGATTGAGGGGTAGATGGCCGCAGGCAAGCATCGCCCGAAGCGCTCTGCCTCTTGACCGCCCACCGCGATCAGTCAGGTTATGTCCGAGGCTGGTTTCCGGGCTCCGAAGCTGGCCTTGTCAGGCCGTCCCGACACCTTCCCGGGCTTTCCGCCCAGTGGTTTCAGTCGGGGTTCAGCTCCGCTACCGTTGCGGGGGCAGCGCCGGCATTCCCTCTGAAAGAGGCACCGGCTTCCCAATTATCCCGCCGTCGTTTCCGCTGACGGGCACCTTGAACATCTCGATCAGACCACGAAGCGACCCCAAGCGAAGCCATGAAAGCGACATCGGCAAAGCGCGAAGGCGACAACCACATAACTCTGGTTGATATGTTATAATATTACAGATATTAGTCATCGCCCAACCATCTGACAGGCGAAACGATGTCCAATCACCGACTACCCGTCACCGTGCTTTCCGGCTTTCTCGGCGCAGGCAAGACCACGCTGCTGAACCATATCCTCAACAATCGCGAAGGCCGCCGCGTCGCCGTCATCGTCAACGATATGAGCGAGGTGAACATAGACGCCTCGCTCGTGCGCGACGGCGGGGCGAACCTGTCGCGCACCGACGAGCAATTGGTGGAAATGACCAATGGCTGCATCTGCTGCACGCTGCGCGACGACCTTTTGCTGGAAGTGCGCCGGCTGTCGCGGGAAGGCCGCTTCGACTATCTGCTGATCGAAGGCACCGGCATCGCCGAGCCACTCCCCATCGCCGCCACCTTCGATTTCCGCGACGAGGACGGCGAAAGCCTGTCGGACGTCGCCCGGCTCGACACCATGGTCACCGTTGTCGATGCGGCCAACCTGCTGAAGGATTATTCCTCGCGCGATTTCCTCCACGAGCGCGGCGAGACGGCGGGCGACGGCGACGAGCGTGCGCTGGTCGATCTGCTGGTCGAGCAGATCGAGTTCGCGGATGTCGTGGTGCTCAACAAGGTTTCGGACGCGCCCGCCCAAAACCTCGATCTGGCGAGGAAGATCGTGCGCGCGCTCAACCCCGACGCCGATCTGGTCGAGACGGATTTCGCGCAAGTGCCGTTGGATAGGGTTCTGGACACCGCGCGGTTTGACTTCGAGAAGGCACAGACGCACCCGCTCTGGTTCAAGGAACTGAACGGCTTCACCGACCACGTTCCCGAAACCGAGGAATACGGCATCCGCTCCTTCGTCTATCGCCAGCGACGGCCCTTCGATCCGGAGAAGCTGAAGGCGTTTATCGACAGATCGTGGCCGGGCGTCGTGCGCGCCAAGGGATTCTTCTGGTTGGCGACACGGCCGCACCACGTCGGCGAGATCAGCCAGGCCGGCGCGCTGATCCGCACCAACAGGCGCGGCCTATGGTGGGCCTCGGTGCCGAAGCACCAGTGGCCCGACCACCCGGAATGGCGCGCGGCAATGAAGCCCTATATCGACCCGGTCTGGGGCGACAGGCGGCAGGAGATCGTCTTCATCGGCTGCGACCCGATGGACGAATCGGACATACGGCGAAGACTGGACGAATGCCTCGTCGCCGAAATTGATTTCATGCCGGGGCGCTGGCGCAACCTGCCCGACCCGTTCCCGAGTTGGGAAGTCCAGGCGGCGTGAGCACAGCCGATAGCGGAGCAGTGCACGGAGAACCGGCATCGTCGGTTCTCCGTACAGAGCGATGCGACTGCCCAGTCCATAATCGGCTGAGCTACCGCTCGCACCGCACCCGGTCCAGGGAGCCGAACCCGGAATGTGCGGGCGAAGGCATGGCCGAACTCAATCCCATGAGAGCGCCCCACCATTCTGGTATTCGATGACGCGGGTCTCGAAGAAGTTCTTCTCCTTCTTCAGGTCCATCGCCTCCGACATCCACGGGAATGGATTCTCCGTCTCGGCGAAGACCGGCGTGAGGCCGAGCTGGGCACAGCGGCGGTTGGCGATGAAGTGCATGTATTGCTCGCACAGCGCCGCGTTGAGCCCGAGGAAGCCGCGCGGCATGGTATCGCGGCCATAGGCGGCTTCGAGTTCGGCGGCATCGGCGATCATGCCGCGCACTTCGTCCTGGAACGCTTTGGTCCAAAGGTGCGGGTTTTCCAGCTTGATCTGGTTGATGACGTCGATGCCGAAGTTCAGATGGATGGATTCGTCGCGCAGGATGTACTGGTACTGCTCGGCGATGCCGACCATCTTGTTGCGCCGGCCGAGCGACAGGATCTGCGCGAAGCCGGTGTAGAACCACATGCCCTCGAAGATGACGTAGAAGGCGACGAGGTCGCGCAGGAAGGCCTGGTCGGCTTCCGGCGTGCCGGTCTTGAAGTCCGGATCGTCCAGATGCTGCGTGTGCTTGAGCGCCCACGCCGCCTTGTCGGTGATCGAGGGCACCTCGCGGTACATGTTGAACAGCTCGCCCTCGTCCAGCGCGAGGCTTTCCACGATGTACTGGAAGGTGTGCGTGTGAATCGCTTCCTCGAACGCCTGCCTGAGCAAATATTGCCGGCATTCGGGATTGGTGAGATGGCGGTAGATGGCGAGCACGATGTTGTTCGCCACAAGGCTCTCCGAGGCGGCGAAGAAGCCGAGGTTGCGCTTGAGCATGCGCCGCTCGTCGTCGGTGAGCCCGTCCTTCGACTTCCACAGCGCAATGTCGGCCTGCATGGAGACTTCCGTCGGCATCCAGTGGTTGTTGCAGCCGGACAGATATTTTTCCCAGGCCCAGCGGTATTTCAGCGGCAAGAGCTGGTTGACGTCGGCGCGGGCGTTGATCATGCGCTTGTCGTCCACCGAGACGCGTGCAGCGCCCCGGTCGATGACGCCGAGGCCTGTGGCGTCGGCTTCGGAAGCGGGCGCGCCGTGCGGTGCGACGGATGGAGCGGATTTGGGTTCTGACCAGTCGAGCATTGGAGATATCCTCCTGAATTGAAAGAATGAAGAAGCGTCATCCCGGCCAGGGGAGCCCCCGGGCCCAGCCTTTGGCTGGCCCGAGGATAGGCTCCGCGACCGCGAGCCGGGATCCATTCCGTGACCGTTCCGGACTGGAACCCGGATAGCCTCGGCTTCGCTGCGGCTTCCGGGATGACGGTGGAGAGGCCGCCTACTGGCAGGCCTCGCAGTCGGGATCGTCGATGGCGCAGGCCTTGCCCCATGCCTCCGATGCCTTGATCTCGATTGCCGCGGCTGGCGCGGGTGCTGCCGACACCGCGTTCAGCTTGCCGTCGGTGCCCTTCAGCGTCGATTTCTCGACATGGGTGGCCGAGCGGGAGCGCAGGTAATAGGTCGTCTTCAAGCCCTTGCGCCACGCCAGCCGGTAAAGCTCGTCCAGCTTCCGGCCGCTCGGATTGGCGATGTAGAGATTGAGCGACTGCGCCTGGTCGATCCACTTCTGACGGCGAGATGCCGCTTCGATCAGCCACGAGGACTCGATCTCGAAGGCGGTGGCGTAGAGCGCCTTGAGGTCGTCCGGGATGCGGTCGATCTGCCCCACGGACCCGTCGAAGTATTTGAGGTCCGAGACCATCACCTCGTCCCACAGGCCCCTCGCCTTCAGGTCATGGACAAGCTGGGCGTTCACGACGGTGAAGTCGCCGCTCATGTTCGATTTGACGAACAGGTTCTGGTAGGCCGGCTCGATCGACTGCGACACGCCGCAGATATTGGAGATGGTCGCCGTCGGCGCGATCGCCATGCAGTTGGAATTGCGCATGCCAGTCTTTTTGACCCGTTTGCGGAGGCTCTCCCAGTCGAGGGTCGAACCGCTGTCCATTTCTACGCCGGGACGTGCTTCTTCCAGCAGACGGATGGAGTCGATTGGTAGGATGCCCTTCGACCACAGCGAGCCGTTGAAGCTCGGATAGCGACCCCGCTCGGCGGCGAGGTCCACCGAGGCGGAAATCGCATGATAGCTGATCGCCTCCATGCTCTCGTCGGCGAAAGCGACGGCAGCGTCGGAGACATAAGGGATACGCAGCTTCTGGATCGCATCCTGGAAGCCCATCAGGCCGAGCCCGACCGGGCGGTGACGCAGGTTCGAGCGCCGCGCCTCGGGGATCGTGTAGAAGTTTATATCGATGACGTTGTCGAGCATGCGCATCGCCGTGCCGACTGTCTTGGCCAGCCGGTCGAGGTCGAGGCCTTTTTCGATGACATGATTGACAAGGTTGACCGAGCCGAGGTTGCACACAGCCACCTCGTCCTTCGAGGTGTTCAGCGTGATCTCGGTGCAGAGATTAGATGAGTGCACGACGCCGACGTGGCATTGGGGCGAGCGAATGTTGCAAGGGTCCTTGAAAGTGACCCATGGATGCCCGGTCTCGAACAGCATGGTCAGAATCTTGCGCCACAGGTCGAGCGCGCGGACCTTACGGAACACCTTTATGCCGCCGGTGGCAGCCTTCGCCTCGTATGTCTCATAGGCGGCCTTGAACGCCGTGCCATAGAGGTCGTGCAGGTCCGACACCTCATCGGGCGAGAACAGCGTCCATTCGCCGTCCGCCTCGACGCGTTGCATGAACAGGTCCGGCACCCAGTTGGCCGTGTTCATGTCGTGCGTGCGGCGACGGTCGTCGCCGGTGTTCTTCCTGAGGTCGAGAAACTCCTCGACGTCGACGTGCCATGTCTCCAGATAGGCGCAGACAGCGCCCTTGCGCTTGCCGCCCTGGTTTACCGCGATGGCGGTGTCGTTGGCGACTTTCAGGAACGGCACGACGCCCTGGCTCTCGCCGTTGGTGCCCTTGATGTGGGCGCCGAGGCCGCGCACCAGGGTCCAGTCGTTACCGAGGCCGCCGGAATATTTCGCCAGCAGCGCGTTGTCCTTGACCGCCTTGAAGATGCCGTCGAGGTCGTCGGCGACCGTGGTCAGGAAGCAGGAGGAAAGCTGCGGGCGCAGCGTTCCTGAATTGAACAGCGTCGGTGTCGAGGCCATGAAATCGAAGGATGACAGGAGGTCGTAGAATTCGATAGCCCTGCCCTCGCGGTCGATCTCGCGCACGGCAAGGCCCATCGCGACGCGCATGAAAAAGGCCTGCGGCAGTTCGAACCTTTTTCCACGCGTGTGCAGGAAATAGCGGTCGTAGAGCGTCTGCAGGCCGAGATACTGGAAGTTCAGGTCGCGTTCCGGCCTCAGCGCCGCGCCCAATCGCGCCAGATCGAAGCGTCCAAGTTCGGGATCGATCAGTTCGGCCTCAATGCCGACACGCAGGAATTCCGGGAAATAGCTGGCGTAGCGCGTTGCCATCTCGGCCTGCGTCGCCTGCTCCGGGCGCCCAGATACGAAGGTGAGCGCCTCCCGGCGCAGGCGGTCGAGCAGCAGCCGCGCGGAGACGAAGGCGTAATTGGGTTCCTGCTCGACCAGCGTGCGGGCGGCCAGGATCGGCGCCAGCGACAGTTCGTCCAGCGAAAGGCCGTCATAGAGGTTGCGTTTGGCCTCGCTCAGGATCGGCGCGGCGGACACGGTATCCAGCCCGTCGCAGGCTTCTTCGACGATACGGGCCAGACGCTCCTCGTCGAGCGGCTTGAGCGATCCATCCTCCGTCTTGACGTGCAGCGACGACGCGGAACTTGCCGCCACCGACGCCTTTTCGGCGGCACGTTCGCGCGCCCGCTCTTCGCGATAGAGAACATAGGCGCGCGCCACCTTATGGTGCTCGCCGCGCATCAGTGCCAGTTCGACCTGGTCCTGCACGTCCTCGATGTGGAAGGTGCGGCCTTCGCCGACGCGCCGTGTCAGCGCGGAAGCCACCTGATCGGTGAGATCGGCGACCACATCGTGCACGCGCCTGGAGCCTGCCGCCGTCGATCCCTCCACTGCCAGGAAGGCCTTGGTCAGCGCGACCGTGATCTTCATCGGATCGAATGGCGTCACCGCGCCGTTGCGGCGGATGACGCGGTAACCCGGCTCCGCCGGCGTATGCCCGCTGTCGCTGGAAAGGATCGGAGCCTTGTCGGTCGCTTCGGTGTGGAGTGTCGTGGTCGCCGGCATCTGTTTCCCCGTGGCGTTGTGGACGGGGCGTGAAGCGGACGCATGTCGACAGGTGGACAGATGCCCAAGCCGCCGCAAGCGCACCTCCGGGACACCCCGCCCGTGGACGTTTCATGCTGTCACGGCAGGTCTCCTGGCTCGCAGGTCATCGCCCTTGTCGGCCTTCCCGATACCTCGCGGCATCAGTGGCATTCATCGACGCAGGCTCGCTGCTTACAGTTGCGGGGGCAGCGCCGGCATTCCCGGAATCGGGGCACCGGCTTCCCTCTTAGCTCCGAAGCAAGAATCGCTACGGAGAACCATGACGTCTACATATAGATCGCCAATTGCATGTTCCGTCAATATTTAGGGTCTCAGAAAGATCGCGATTGTGTGGATGACGGCCCGCCATGCCTCGCAACAATGCCGTTTCCAGCCGTACATCAGATCGATCCAGTCCTGAATTCCTTCGCGCGAATTGTCCTTGGAAATGAAAACGATCAGCACCGCCAGCGAGGTCAGCACAGCGGCGGCCTCGGGCGATCGGATATGTCGGCCGCCCGGACCAGATCACGACCGCCACCCTTCCTGTCTCCACCGACATTCCGATCAGCCCGCAGAAATAAAGTTGACTCATGGCATCATGTTTTAATATCCAGCCATTGCAAACACTTGCCGGGTTGGTCGACTAACCCGGCGGCGACCGTACAGGGCGCAGGCAGACCTTCAAGATCGCCCTGACCGGACGCATCGGTGGATAATCCGGGATGTCAGACATGACCAGCCTGAACTGCGAAGCGCGACTGCGCCTGCCGAATCTGCCGAGCTACATCGGCCTCATCGTCGACCGGTTGCAGAGCTTCGATGCCGATGTCCGCCAGGAGGCGCAAAGGGTCGGCTTCCGCTTCGCCTTCGGGCGGGCTTCCTTTGACATGAAGCCGGGCCTTCTGGTCATGCGCGCCGAGGCGGACGACCGAGACGGGCTTGCCCGTATCAAGGACCTGCTCGCCACGGCCGTGCAGGTCTATGCCAAGGAAGACGGGCCGGAGATCATCTGGAGCGGCGATCTCGCAGGGGACACGCGGCTTGCGCAGTTTCGCGAGATGACAGTCGCCTCCGTCTGCGACCTGACACCGCATATGCGGCGGATCCGGCTCACGGGCGAAGACCTCCAGCGCTTCGGCAAGTTCGGCGGCATGCACGTTCGCGTCCTGTTTCCCACCAGGACGGTTCCGGATCCGATCTGGCCGACCCTCGGCAGCAACGGATTGCCCATTTGGCCGTCAGACGAGCGGCGACCGGCGGCGCGGGTCTACACCATCCGCGCGCTCGACATCGACGCCGGCTTCATGGACGTCGATTTCCTCGTCCATGAGGGCGAAAGCGTCGGCTCGGCGTGGGCGCTCCAGGCCAAACCGGGCCAGAAGGTCGGCATCATGGGGCCGGTCGGCCGCCCTGTGCGGCCGGCGGACTGGTATGTGCTCGGCGGCGACGAAACCGCCCTGCCCGCGATCGGGCGCCTGCTCGAAACCTTGCCCGCTTTCACGAAAGGCGTCGCTTTCATCGAAATCGCAGACCGAAACGAGCGGCAGGCGATCGGCAATGCCACACAGATCGAATTGCACTGGCTGGAGCGGAACGGCAAGGCGGCGGCTATGGACGGGCGATTGGCCGGCGAGGTGCTGTCCGTGCAATGGCCGCGAGACGGTTCCACATTCGGCTGGTTCGCAGCGGAAGCCACCCCTGCCAAAACCGTGCGCGACCATTGGCGCGGCGCAATGGGGCTCGGCCGAGACCAGACGCTCGCCGCCGCCTATTGGCGCCGCGGAGCGGCCGGACTGATGGCGGGCTGACGCTGGTCCGCATTGGGCAACGCCGACGAACTTCAAAAGCGCCTAAAACATGGACCTGAGCGAGAGCTACAAGGAAACAGCGGAGCTTTCGAAGATATCGGGTTGGACAATTACGTGATCTTCGACCGGAAGGCCCGGTAGCCGATGCGCCGTCAGATACCGAGGGCTCAGGGCACCCCTTGGAAGCCAAAAAATACAGCATTTCCAAGGGATTTAAGTGGTGGGTGTGCACAGGATCGAACTGTGGACCCGCTGATTAAGAGTCAGCTGCTCTACCAACTGAGCTACACACCCACACGGCCGGCGAAGCCAGCTTGGGCGGGCATATAGCCGCCGCGTTTCGGCATGTCCAGCCCTGTTCGGCCATTTCCCTGCAATTCCGCCGCAAAGTCTTCTCGCGGCTTTTTCGCTCGGCTGCAACCGCGCCGGAAATCATGCAAATAAGGTTCCCTCCGCCACCTTTACGGCCTGCCCGCCGATGCGGCCGGCGGTCAGCCTGCCGCCTTCGACTTCCAGTTCCAGCCGGATTCGGGACGGCCGCCCCATCTCCAGCCCCTGCTCGATCCAATAGCGCGAGGTGCCATCGCCCGGGCGATCGAACTGCATGACGGCGCCGGCGAAGGCGGCGGCGGCCGAACCCGTCGCCGGGTCCTCGTAAGAGGGACTGCCCGGCACGATCATGCGCGCATGGAAGGCGCTCGCGTGATCCACCGTCTCCCTGCAATAGATATAGGGGCTGGCAAAGGCCCATTCGCTCTTTCGCGGCGCGAGTTCGGACCATGCGGCATTGTCGAGGCGCGCCCTGCCGGCCGCCGCGAGATTGGCGACCGGAATGGCGACATAGGGCACGCCGGCCGAAAAGAACGAGACCCGGTGATTCTCGAAGCCGATCTCGTGCGGGCCGAGACCGAGCGCAGCACCGATCGCTTCCGGGTCGGCGGAAAGCTCCAGTTGCTCCGGCAGCTTCGCCAGGTCGAACTCGGCGAATGTCGCGCCCTGTCCGCGCCGCACGGCACAGCGAACGGGACCGATGTTCTCCTCCAGCACGAAGATGGCGTCGGAGCCGCCGTTCTCCTCCAGTTCCGCAAGCGCCACGGCCGAGCCGACCGTGGGGTGGCCCGCGAAGGGCATTTCGTAGTCCGGCGTGAAGATGCGGAGCCGCGCCCTGTGCCTGGAATCCTCAGGCGGCAGAACGAAGACCGATTCCGACAGGTTGAACTCGCGCGCGACAGCCTGCATCGCCTTGGTGTCGAGGCCCTCGCAGTCGAGCACGATCGCCAGCGGATTGCCGGCCAACGCGCGGTCGGTAAAGACGTCGTAGACGAGGTATCTGCGGTTCTTCATGGCTTGCCCCGTTGCGAACATGAGCGAAATTTAACTTGAATTCAGGACCATAAGGCCCGATGTGTCCAACCATAGGGACGTTCGACAGCATAGGGGTCCGCCTTGGACCAGATTGTCAATCGGCCGGACGCTGATTCCGCTCCGGCAATCGAGACGGCCCTCGGGCTCGACGGCAAGGGACAGAAGAAGCGCCGCCGGCGCGGCTGGTGGTATGTGCTCGCCGCGATCATGGTCGCGGCCGCTGCCGTGGTCGTCTATCAGTCCCGTTCCGGCTCCTCGCCCGCCGTCGACTACACGACGGCGCCCGCGACGGTCGGCGACCTGACCGTCGAAGTTTCGGCGACCGGAACGCTTCAGCCGCTCACCCAGGTCGACATCTCCAGCGAATTGTCTGGCGTGGTGCGGTCCGTCGCGGTGGATGAAAACCAACAGGTCAAGCAGGGCGACGTGCTGGCCAAGCTCGATACATCCAAGCTCGAAGCGCAGATCGAACGCGCCGAGGCCTCGTCCAAGGCCGCCGCGGCCGCCGTCGAAACCGCCCAGATCACGCTCAAGGAAAACGAGCAGGCGCTGGCGCGGGCCAGCGAACTGACGCGGAAGGGCATGGCGACCCAGCAGGCGCTGGAATCCGCAACCGCCGAGCGTGACCGCGCCAAGGCCTCGCTCGACAGCGCGCAAGCCAATCTCGCCATCGCCAATGCCGACCTCAAGACCCAGCAGGCCGACCTTGCCAAGAGCACCATCTACGCGCCGATCGACGGCATCGTGCTGACCCGCTCGGTCGATCCGGGCCAGACAGTCGCGTCTTCGCTGCAGGCGCCGGTGCTGTTCGTCATCGCTGCCGATCTTCGGAAGATGGAATTGAAGGCGGCCGTGGACGAGGCCGATATCGGCACCGTGAAACCCGGCCAGAAGGCCCGCTTCACCGTCGACGCCTTTCCCGAACGGCCGTTCGACGCGACGATCCGCGATATCGCCTATGCATCGGTGACCACCGACGGCGTCGTGACTTATGACGCCCGGCTGGATGTCGACAACGGGCAGATGCTGCTGCGGCCGGGCATGACGGCGACCGTCTCGATCGTGACGGAACAGGCGAACGGCGTGCTGACGGTTCCTTCCGCCGCGTTCCGCTACCGTCCCTCGCTGTCGCGCGACCGCGGCTTCAGCTTCTTCAGCATGTTCACCGGGCGCGGCGGCCGTGGCCGCTGGCGCGACGGGCAGCAGGAAAAACCCGCGGAAGGCTTCCGCACCCTTTATGTACTGGCGGACGGCCATCCGAAGCGCGTCGACGTCAAGATCGGCGCGAGCGACGGCGACCGCACGCAGGTGCTCTCCGGCCTCGAGGAGGGCGACAAGGTCATCACCGACTCCCGGCAGCGGAGCTGATCCGATGGCCGCGCTCATCACCTTCGACCGCGTCTGGAAGACCTACGGTCAGGGCGAGGCTCAGGTCCACGCCCTGGCGGGCGTCGATCTCGCCATTCGACAAGGCGAGTTCGTCGCCATCATGGGGCCGTCCGGCTCCGGCAAATCCACGTCGATGAACATCATCGGCTGCCTCGACACGCCGAGTGCCGGCACCTACAGCTTCATGGGCGTCGATGCCGGGCGGCTGGATCGCAACCGTCGCGCCATGCTGCGCAATCTCTATATCGGCTTCGTGTTCCAAGGCTATAATCTCCTGCCGCGCACGACGGCGGCCGAGAATGTCGAGCTTCCGCTGATCTATCGCGGCGTGGCGAGCGCCGAGCGTCGGGATCTCGCCATGCGCGCGCTGGCCGAAGTCGGCCTGACCGGGCGCGAGCATCATACGCCGGCAGAGCTTTCCGGCGGCCAGCAGCAGCGGGTGGCGATCGCGCGCGCCATCGTCACACGCCCTACCCTGCTGGTGGCCGACGAGCCGACAGGCAACCTCGACACGGCGCGCACGCATGAGATCATGGATCTGCTGACGCGCCTCAACCGGGAATTGGGCCTGACCGTCGTCATGGTCACGCATGAGGCCGACGTGGCCGAATACGCCCAGCGCACGATCCGATTCCTCGACGGTCATGTCGCGTCCGACATGATGAATGTCGAGGTGGCGTGATGATCTGGGAAACCGTCCGCCTGGCGCTCCGCTCCGTTCGCCGCAATGCGCTGCGCTCGTTCCTGACGCTGTTGGGCATCGTCATCGGGGTGGCCGCCGTCATCGCCATGCTGACCATCGGCGCCGGCACGACGGAGAAGGTGAAGACGGACATTGCCAAGCTCGGCTCCAACCTTCTGGTGGTGCGCGCCGGACGCCCGGCCGGGCGCGGCGGCCCCGGCGGGCCTGAACAGCAGGTGCGCAAGCTGGGGGACAAGGAACTGGCAGCGCTCAGGGCGCATCTCACCGGCGCGCGCGCGATCGCACCCGCCGCGCAAAAACAGGTGCGGGTCATCTACGGCACGCAGAACATCACCGCAGGCGTGACGGGCACCGACAGCGACTTTCTGACAGCGCGCGACTGGACGCTCGCCTCCGGCCGTCCGTTTTCGGATTCCGAAGTGCGGTCCGGCGCGGGCGTTTGCCTGATCGGCGAAACCGTGCGCCAGCAGTTCTTCGGCGACGGCGATCCGGACGGCGAGACCGTCCGCGTCAACCGCTCGTCCTGCAAGGTGATCGGCCTGCTCGCATCCAAGGGCTATACGGGCTTCGGGCAAGACCAGGACAATGTCGTGATGATGCCGCTCGCCGCCTATCAGCGCCGCATCGCCGGCAATCGCGACATCGACAATATCTACGTTTCCGCCGACGACAGCACGCCCACGACCGAACTGTTGCCGCGCGTGGAAAATATCCTGCGCGACGTGCGCAGGATTCCGATCGGCGGTGACGACGATTTCGATATCCGCGACATGACGCAGATCGCCGACACGATGGCCTCGGCGACCACGACGATGACCGGCATGCTGTCCGCCGTCGCGGCGGTGTCCCTGCTGGTCGGCGGCATCGGCATCATGAACATCATGCTGGTGTCGGTGACCGAACGCACCCGCGAGATCGGCATCCGCCTCGCGATAGGCGCGCATGAGAAGCACATCCTCATCCAGTTCCTGGTCGAGGCGACGGTGCTTTCGCTGCTCGGCGGCATCATCGGCATCCTGATCGGCCTGTCTTTGGCCGGCCTGGCGTCACTGACGCTGACGATCCCCTTCGCGCCCTCGCCCGCCGTCATCCTGCTCGCCGTCGGCTTTTCCGCCCTGATCGGCATGGTCTTCGGCTTCTTCCCGGCGCTGCGCGGCGCAAGGCTCGACCCGATCGACGCGCTCAGACACGAATAAACGTCCGCCACAGGGCCGCGACGAAATCAGCCCGTCATGCCGGGTTTGAAAAATGCCATTCGACGAGCGGCTTCATGTGCGGCGCGATATCGTCCGGCAGGTCGTTGGCGCTGTGGATGATGACCGGCCCGGCGATCTCCGGTTCCTCCTGGGTCGCCACGAAGGCGTTAATCCGGTTGATGAGCTGGTTCGCGTTCGCCTGCATCCGGTAACGGCGGAAGATGACCGTGCCGCTGCCGGTCGCCAGAAGATAGTGCCGCTGGCCGGGCTGGCTGTCGGCCTCGGCGAGGTCGATGCCGATTTCCTCCATGACCTCGCGGCGCATGTTATAGGCCACGTCCACCTGCCCGTCGCGGAAATCCTCCAGCTCGAAGGAACCGGCGGCGAAATAGACCCGCCCGGCATTGACCGTTTTCGGCCCCATGCGGATGGCGACCAGCGCGCCGTCGCCGGCGACCAGCATGGCGTGCGCGAAGGCATGGCCGGCGTTCGGCGTCAGGCGGTTGCGCCGCCAGTACATGAACGTCGCGTAGCGCACGATATGGCAGCGTCCCGTCAGGCGCCGGTCGCGATAGGAAAGCTCCGACAGGAGCGCCACCGCCCCGTCGAAGATATGCGGGTTGATCGCGGTTTCGTGCAGCCAGTTCTTGTCGATGGCCGGCAAATTGTCGCGTTCGAAAGGATGCGGGGCGGGATCCAGCCTCACATCGATCTCATCGACGGGCAGGATGACATTCTGGGGCAGGTCGAAGCTCATGCGTGACTTTCTTCAGGCGATATCGAGGGTGATGGCGACGGGACAGTGGTCCGAGGCCTTGGGCCGATCCCAGCCGACGCGCGGGAATCGTTCGACCTCCTGCCCTGCCGGAAACGGCGTGCGGTAGGGCTGCCCCTGACGCACGATATCGGGAACCGACTTCGCGTTTCGCCGTGCAAGCGCCGACGAAAGCAGGATGTAATCGAGCTGGCACAGATGGCGCTCCTGCGGCCCACGCGTATGGTAGAGGGTCCAGCGATCCATCTGCGGCCTCCGCTCGACAACGTTTTCACTGAACCCGTCTGCCAGGAGCACGTCCAGGCACGAAAGCGGTTCATCGACGACCTCGAACCGATACCCCGAATAGCCGTCGCCGTCGATGACCGCACGCTGACGATAGTCGTTGAAATCGCCGCAGATCGCCCAGCGCTTGTCTGCGGCATGATCCTTGCCGAACCGCTGCTCGATGATGCGGCGAACGGCTTTGGCCTCGGCGACCCGGACCGGCATGGTCGCTTCACGCCCGTTCAAGCCGTTGCGCGGAGGCCCCATCGACTTGAAATGGACGAGATAAAGCGTGAACGGCTTGCCACCGACCGTAAGGTCGACCTCGAGGCAATCGCGCCGGAAGATGCGTTCGGTCGGCTCATGGCCCGATGCCGCCAGTTCGGGGGTGAACAGGCCGAACTCCTCGAATGTCACATAGGCATGGCTTGTCATGCGCACAAACTCGATCGGCTGCCCGTCGGCCGTCTCGGCGCGCATCATCAGCGCCACGTCGATGCCCCGCGAATCGTTGCCGGAGGTGGTGTATTTCTGGCGGTAGCCCTCGCCGATCATCTTGAAGAGATAGCCGTATTCGAACGCCTTCAACGCCTCGATATTGTCGACCTCCTGCAGGCAGATGACATCCGCCCGGGCCGCAGCAATGGCCAGCGCCGTCAGTTGCCGCGTGTCGTCCGAATGGGCGATGGTGCGTGCCTGTTCGAGATAGCGGTATTCTGCCTCCGTCCGGATATCGAACAGGGCGAGCGTCCGGTCCTCGTTCAATTGATTGCGGAAACCGGAAAAGTCGAACCTGTTCATCAGGTTCTCGACGTTGAACGTGGCCAGACGAAGAGACATGATGGCGACCATTGCCCGCTCGGCGGCGTCAAGACAAGTCCGGAACGGCAAGATCATGCCGGTGCTCGTGCAACTTCTCCGTTCATCGCCCGTTCATTGTAGGAAACCCATGCTTGGCCTACGGGTCCAGGCTTGGGGTCAACCTTTGGAGTGTGCGATGAACAAGCTCTTTGCAAAACCTCTGCGATCCGGCCTGATTGCGGCGGGACTTATCGTCGGTCTGGCCACGCCTCTGATCGCGGGCCCAATGCCGCAGCCCGGTCCAATCGCTCCTGCGTCTGAAAACGCCCTGCTTCAGGTGCGCGACAGCACGGCCGGCGGCGGCACCAGCATGAACCAAATGATCTGGCGCCGTAACCACGGCAGCCATTGGCGCGGCAACCAACGGCATTGGCGTGGCGATCAGCGCCATTGGCGAGGAAACAGGCACCATTGGCGCGGGGATCGCTACTGGCGTTACCGGCACCATCGCAACCACTATCGCGGTTCGGGCCTTTATTTCGGCCTCGGAGTGGTGCCGGGCTATTATTACGGCACACGACACACTTATCGGTCGGGCTCGGCCCATGTCCGCTGGTGCTATAACCGCTACCGTTCGTATCGGGCGTGGGACAATACCTATCAGCCCTATCACGGCCCGCGCCGCCAGTGCCGCTCGCCGTACTAGGCCGCTAGAAACCGCGGACGGCGCCGCGCCCTGGCGCCGTTTCGTTCTGCCGGCATCTCATACGAATTCGACGCCGACCACGGACAACGTTCGCCAGCGCACCCTGGCGTGTCGCACCGTATCGCCGCCCCTGACGGTCAGGCCGAAGGCGGGTGGCACAGCCGATGTCTCGCCAAAGTTCAGTAGAGCGCCCTTATCGGACTCGTTGCGCACCACGCATTCCAGCGCACCATAGCCCTTGTTGAACGACAGGGTCGCACCCTTGAAAACGCGCCTGCGCGCGAAGGCGCGACGATCCTCCAACGGCTCGCTGCCCGTCCTGTCCGATATTTCGAGATCGTCATCCATGCCCGAACTCCCTTGCTCCGCTATGCCGGGAGCGAAAAGCGTGCCAGCGAAATTTGTGCCGGAATGAAACGAGCAGCGGCCGACCACGCTACCTGCTTGACGGCACCGTCTCCTGCAACGAACCGATCGTTCCGGGGCTTTTGACCTCAGGCGGCGGTTCCCAACCGAAAACGCTGCGGCCGCCGAACCGATGCGACCGGTCGAATTCGCCGGCGACGAATTCCTTCAGGCTCGGGCCGGTGGCATAGCGTTCCATGCGCCGCGTCTGGTCATCCAGCCGCGACAGGGCGGCAAGCTCTTCGGAGCGGCCCAGCTTTGCCTTGCATACGGCCGACTTCATGACGCCGATCGTTTCGTCGTAGACCTTGAGCGGCACCGGAAACGGATGCCGGTCCTTGCCGCCATGCGCCAGCGAAAATCGCGCCGGGTCGGCGAAGCGACAGGGCGCGCCGTGGACCACCTCGGCCACCATGGCCAGCGCCCGCACGGTCCGCGCGCCAACACCGGGCACCGTCAGCAGATCGGCATAATCCTGCGGCCCGCGGTCCGCGGCGGCAGCCAGGGCGCCATGCAGGCGACGCAGGACGACGTCTTCCTCGCGCACGTCGTGGCGGGCCGGCATGACCAGATGCGGTAGCGTCGGTTGCAGCGGCGGAGCATAGGCCCTGCGCCCTTCGGCCGCAGCGAATTCACGCGCCACGCCGCCCGGTCCGATCATTCGCAGGAGGTCGAGTTGCCCCTCGCGCGAACGGGCCGCGCGCCGGTCGGTCAGATTGACGATGTTGCCCTGCCCCTCGCCCTCGATGGCCGCATGCGGCTGGTCGACGAAGCTGGACAGCCCTTCCGAGAGCCAGTGATAGCGCCGCGCGGTCCGGCTGTCGCCGTTCATGCCCTGCTGCACCACGACCCAGCGACCATCGTCGGCGACGATGAAGCCGTGCAGGTAGAGATCGAAGCCGTCCTGAACGGCGGCGCTGTCCACCTTCGCCACAAGCCTGCTCGCCAGACCCAGCGCGTCTCCGTCGAGCCCGACGCGTTCGCCGACCGCGAGAAGCTCGCCCGGCGTCTTGCGCGAATGCGCGCCACGCCCGCCAGACATGGAGCCCGAGGTCCTTCGACATCGGGTTCAGGCCCCGCTTCAGCGCACCGACGACGCTGGTGGTGATGCCGGACGAATGCCAGTCCATGCCCATGACGCAGCCGAAGGACTGGAACCAGAACGGATGCGCGAGACGCCGCAACAGTTCGTCGCGACCATATTCCACGACGATCGCCTCGCAGATGACGGCGCCCAGCTTCGCCATGCGTTCGCCCAGCCACTTCGGCACCCGGCCGCCATGCAGCGGCAGGTCGGCGCTTCCGGCTCATTTCATTGCATAGTTCCCTATTTGTTCTTTTCTAGCATTTCGATGGCAGGAACGGAACCGTTGAAATGAAAAAGCGGCGGCGGACCTTTCGGTCCGTCGCCGCCAGCCTTGGGAGGCCATCGTTCGCCCGGGCTATTCGTCCGGGCCTGCATTTTCCGGCTGTAGATTACCGGAAACTCAGTTCTTGGCCTTGTCCACCAGCTTGTTCTTGGCGATCCACGGCATCATGCCGCGCAGCTTCTCGCCGACTTCCTCGATCTGATGCGAGTCGTTGCGGCGGCGGATGCCCTTGAAGCGGGCCATGCCGGACCGATATTCCTGCATCCATTCAGAGGTGAACTTGCCGGTCTGGATGTCGTCCAGAACGCGCTTCATCTCGGCCTTGGTCTCGGCGGTTATGATGCGCGGGCCGGACACGTACTCGCCCCACTCGGCCGTGTTCGAGATCGAGTAGTTCATGTTGGCGATGCCGCCCTCGTAGATCAGGTCGACGATCAGCTTCACCTCGTGCAGGCACTCGAAATAGGCCATTTCCGGCGCATAGCCGGCTTCCACCAGCGTTTCGAAGCCGGCGCGGATCAGTTCGACCAGGCCGCCGCACAGCACCACCTGCTCGCCGAACAGGTCGGTCTCGCACTCTTCCTTGAAGTTGGTCTCGATGATGCCGGAACGGCCGCCGCCGACGCCGCAGGCATAGGACAGGCCGAGATCGTGCGCGTTGCCGGAGGCGTCCTGGTGCACCGCGATCAGGCACGGCACGCCGCCGCCCTTCTGATATTCGCCGCGGACGGTGTGGCCGGGCCCCTTTGGCGCGATCATCAGCACGTCGACCGTCGACTTCGGCTCGATCAAGCCGAAATGCACGTTGAGACCGTGGGCGAAGGCGATCGCCGCGCCGTCACGGATATTGGGAGCGATCTCGTTCTTGTAGATATCGGCCTGAAGCTCGTCGGGCGTCGCCATCATCATCAGGTCGGCCCATTTCGCCACCTCGGCGACTGTCATCACCTTGAGCCCGTCGGCCTCGACCTTCTTGGCGGTCGCCGAACCCGGCTTCAGGCCGATGGCGATATCCTTGACGCCGGAATCCTTGAGGTTGAGCGCATGTGCCCGCCCCTGCGAGCCGTAGCCGATGACGGCCACCTTCTTGCCCTTGATGAGATTGAGATCGGCGTCGCGATCGTAATAGACACGCATGGTTCTTCCTTCCCGTGTTGATACGTGACCGTTATGGATTCTTCCTTGCCCCATAAAGAGCGAGAAACTGTTTTGTGGCGCGCGCGGCGTCGTCGGCGATGGCGGCTTCCGTGAGCCCCGGCCAGTCACCCAGCAGAAGCCGGATCTGGATATCGCGGCCAACCAGGCCGAAAAAGACGCGAAACGCGGTTTCCGTATCCTCGAAGGCCAGCAGGCCGACGCGTCTGCCGGCCTCCAGAACCGGCTTGAGGCGCTTGGCCATCGCAAATCGTCCGTTCTCCAGCACGATCGCGCCGAGATTGTCCTTGCCCGACCCCGCATGGCCGATGGCGACCCGGTTCAGCGCTATGGACGTGTCGCTGGAGATCACCTTCAGCCAGTCGCAGGCGTACCCTTCCAGGCTTTCGGTCAGCGAGGGCAGATCCAGCCGGGTCTGGTCGACCGGCGCAACGCGCACTTTCGACGCCTGCCAGCGCACCGTGGCCGTCAGGAGACCGTCGCGGTCGCCGAACCACTTATAGAGCGTTTCCTTGGAACAACTCGCACGGCGGGCAACGGAAGCCATGGTCAGGTGATCGCCTTCCTCGACCAGAAGGCGCAACACGGCGTCGAGGACGTCGCGCTGCCGCGGCGTCAATTCCTCGCCTGTTTCGGTCGTGCCACCCTGCTGCACTCGCGCCTCCCGGACGGTCGGTCAAACTCCGTACCGTACGTTACGGTTCTGTCCTTTATGGCATGCGACCGCATTGGGCAAGGGAGATTGTGCGTAAAGAAGGGCCGCTCCGCAGGCGATCCCGGCAGGCGCTCAAATCGCGACCTGGGTGCCGATCTCCACCACGCGCCCCGTCGGGATCTGGAAGTATTCCGTCGCGTCTGCGGCCGTGCGCGCCAGGCCGATGAACAGCTTGTCCTGCCACAGCGGCATCCCCGAATTGGGCGACGCCTTCAGCGAGCGCCGCGACAGGAAGAACGACGTGGTCATGATGTCGAACTTCCAGCCCTGCTTGCGGCAGATCGCCAGCGCGCGCGGGATGTTCGGCTGCTCCATATATCCGAACGTCAGCTTCACGCGCATGAACAGGTCGTTGATGTTCTCCATCTTCACCCGTTCGTTGTCCGGCACGATCGGCTGCGGCGCGGTCACCACGGACAGGATGACGTTCTGCTCATGCAGCACCTTGTAGTGCTTCAGGCTGTGCATCAGCGCGGTCGGCGCGCTGAGCGGATCGCTGGTCAGGAACACGGCAGTGCCGGGAACCAGCTTCGGTTTCTTCTTCAAAAGGTTCGCCGCCAGGAAATCGAGCGGAACCTCGTTGCGCCGTGTCTTGTCGAACAGGTAGCGGCTGCCCCTGATCCATGTCGCCATGATGAGGCCCATAACGCAGGCGACACTGATCGAAACCCAGCCGCCTTCCAGCACCTTGACCACGTTCGCCGAGAAGAAGCCGACGTCGATGACGGCGAACAGCACCGTCAGGGCAAGGGCGGGAGCGAGCGTCCAGTTCCACATGTAGCGCATGACGATGAACAGCAGGATCGTCGTCATCAGCATCTCGCCGGTCACGGAGATGCCGTAGGCGGATGCGAGCGAGCTTGAATCCTCGAACCCGACGACGAGGATCATGACCGCCAATGCGATCAGCAGGTTGACGCGCGGCATATAGATCTGGCCGGACTGCATCTCAGAGGTGTGCTGCACCTCGATACGCGGCAGGAGGTTGAGCTGGACCGCCTGGCGCGTGAGCGAGAAGGCGCCCGAGATCACGGCCTGGCTAGCGATGACGGTGGCGGCGGTGGCCAGGAGGACCATCGGCACGAGCGACCATTCCGGCAGCATCTGGAAGAACGGATTGTGCGGCTTGCCGCCGTTGGAGATGACGAAGGCGCCCTGCCCGAAATAGTTGAGCAGCAGGCACGGAAACACGATCGACAGCCAGGTGAGCACGATCGGCCGGCGGCCGAAATGGCCAAGGTCCACGTAGAGCGCTTCGGCGCCGGTCACCGCCAAGAAGACCGCGCCCACGGTGACGAACGCGCCCTCCGGCGTGTGGACCAGGTAGGCGAAAGCGTAATAGGGATTGACCGCGAGCAGGACCGACGGGTCGTCCATCAGGTGGTAGAGTCCGGACACGCCCAGGCACACGAACCATACCGCCATGACGGGGCCGAACACCGCCGCGACCTTACCGGTGCCGAAGCGCTGCACGGCGAACAGCATGGCCAGGATGACCAGCGTGATCGGCACAACGTAGGAATCGAAGGCAGGCGTCACCACCTCGAGACCTTCTACCGCCGACAGCACGGAAATGGCCGGCGTGATGACCGAATCGCCGAAGAACAGCGACGCGCCGCACAGGCCGATGACGAGGATCAGCTTCGAACCGGCAGGATAGGAACTGCGCGCCAGCGCCATCAGCGACAGCGTGCCGCCCTCGCCCTTGTTGTCGGCGCGCAGAACGAAAATGACGTATTTGATCGTGACGATGATCGTCAGCGCCCACACGATCAGCGACAAGACGCCCAGCACCTCGCCGCGGCCGACAACGCCGTCGGATGCGTGCAGGGCCTCGCGGAACGCGTAGATCGGGCTCGTGCCGATATCGCCGTAGACGACGCCCAGCGCGCCGAGCATCAGCACCTGCGTGCTGTGGCTTTCCGGCTCCTGGACCGACGACGGATCGACCTGCTCCGGTTCGGCATCGTTGTTGGCAAGTGCCATCGACGTTCTCTCCGTCAGAAGCCGGCGGAACCGGTCCGGGCAGCGTCTTCAAAGGATGAATGCAACGATGTGCCGAAGCGTTCGGCAGAGCGGGCCGATTCAGGCCGAAGCCTTTGACGCAAGGCGGATCGGACTGGCAGAGGGGTCAAGGCTGGCCTCGTCTTGCTCATGGGCGCGGTGCTGTACCCTCGCTGCAGCGCAATATCAAGTGTCGCAACGTCATGATGAGTGTCGCAGCGCGAGCATCACCAGCCGCATGCCTTCAGAAAACGCCCGACCGTCGTCGCCATGCCATACTCCAGCGCGTCCGCTGTCAACCCGTGCCCTATCGAGACCTCGGCAAGACGCGGCACGCGCCGCACCAGCGGCGGCAGATTGTCCACAACGAGGTCATGGCCGGCATTGACGTCCAGACCCGCCGCGAAGGCCGCGTCGGCGGCCTCGCCAAGCCGCGACAACTCGCCTTCGGCGCGCGCCGGGTCATCATGGCAGGCGCCGTACGGCCCCGTATAAAGCTCGATCCTGTCGGCGCCGAGGTCGCGCGCGGCCGCCATGCCGGAAGGGTCCGGGTCTGAAAAGAGGGACACGCGCAAACCGCCTTTCTTCAACCGCGCTACGATCGGCCCAAGGAACGCCGCCTGCGCGACAAAGTTCCACCCGTGGTCCGAAGTCGCCTGCGACGGGTCGTCGGGCACCAGCGTCACCTGTTCGGGCTGGTGTCTCTCGACGAGCGCGAGGAACTCCTCCGTGGGATAGCCCTCGATATTGAATTCCGCACCCGGAAACTCGTCGTCGATCAAGGCGCGGATCTCGGGAAGGTCGGAAAAGCGGACATGACGCTGGTCGGGCCTGGGATGCACGGTCAGCCCGTGCGCGCCGGCGGCGAGCGCGATCCTGCCCAGTCCGGTCACGCTCGGCCACGGCAGGTCGCGCCTGTTGCGCAGCATGGCGATGGCGTTGACGTTGACGGACAGCTTTGCGGGCATAGTCGATTTCCCGTTACGGGGTACGCGGTTCGGTGCGGGTGGGCATCTATAGCGGCTTCGCGGGGAACAGACAGCGGATTTATGTGTTCCAGAGCATCACCTGCAATCGGAGCCGCCGATGAATTTCCTGGAAGAAGTGCCTGCCGTTCGAAAGATCGAGACCGACCGGACAGACCTGCTCGCCGTCGATATCGTCGGGCACGTGACCGCCGCTGATGCTGAAAATCTCTTTGGCCTGCTGGAGGCGGCCTACGCCCTGCACCCCAGGATCGACGTCCTTGTGCGCCTGGTCGACCATGACGGTATCGATTGGCCGGAGATATCCGAGGCCACGCTCAAACAGGGCAAGGCGGACGCCCTGCAGCATATCGCTCGCTGCGCCTCGATCGGCGATCCCGACTGGACGACGAGCGCCCAGGGTTGGTTCGAGCCGACGCTCCCGGTCGAGATCAGGCATTTCGAAGCCGCCGATGAAGCTGCTGCGTGGCAATGGCTCAAGGCAAGGCCGGTTGGCGGATGACGCGCCCGCCAGACAACGCAACCGGACACGGCTTGACTTTCCGGCCGCAATCTTTATGTGTCCGCGCAAGTTTTCCGCGCACGGGCGTCCGCCCCGGGCTGCTGCGGCTAGAACTCCAGAAAATCAACGGATACGACCATGGCCAAAGCCGCGAATATCAAGATCAAGCTTCTTTCGACCGCCGATACCGGTTTCTTCTACGTGACGAGCAAGAACAGCCGCACCAAGACGGACAAGCTGTCCTTTCGCAAGTACGATCCGGTTGCGAAGAAGCATGTCGAATTCAAGGAAACCAAGATCAAGTAGATCTCGGTTTCCCGAACGGAAAATCGAAGCCGCCCTACGGGGCGGTTTTTTGTTGCGCGAGCGAAGCAGCCAGACACACGCTTCCCGGCCGGACACCTTTGCCCCGAAAAACTCTGTTTATCAGTCGGATGGAAGGGGGCCGGTCGGCAGTCTGACAGCGGTACGAGGAGGCCACTTGCGCCAGCGCCGACCGGCCGACCCCACGGACCCAGGAGATGCGGCGGACCTGAGCATCATGGGGTATCGTTCGAGCGCCACCGGCAGAATTCCCCGCGCCTGCAACCGCTCTTCAATGCCCGCACAGTCGCGCAAGCTCTTGAAAAAATCAATACTTTCTTAACCAAGCGACCGACTCGCTCGCATTAAGGTAAATTGCTAACCCTTTGAAGTTGCGGACGGCTGTCAGGCAGCCTTGGCCACCACCCGGTTGCGGCCGCCGTTCTTGGCCTCGTAGAGGGCCAGGTCCGCTCGCTTCATCATCGCCTCGACGGTGTCCTGTCCCTTGAGGATCGACGAAACGCCGATGCTGATGGTGACCTCGACGGCCTTTCCGTCACGGCCGATGGGGAACGGCATTGTCGCGATTTCGGCGCGGATGCGCTCGGCCACCCGTTCTGCGATGGCCCCGTCCGTATCGGGCATCACCACCACGAACTCCTCGCCGCCGAAACGGCAGGCAAGGTCGATGCCGCGCACGTTCCTGCGCAGCCGGCTGGCGAATTCGCGCAGCACGTCGTCGCCGCCGTCATGGCCATGCGTGTCGTTGATCGACTTGAAGCGGTCGAGATCCGTTATCATGACCGACAAGG
This sequence comes from Mesorhizobium hunchu, assembly GCF_040081975.1. NCBI lineage: Bacteria > Pseudomonadati > Pseudomonadota > Alphaproteobacteria > Hyphomicrobiales > Phyllobacteriaceae > Mesorhizobium > Mesorhizobium hunchu. The sequence continues at coordinate 96,064 of NZ_JBEBMG010000006.1, read as the reverse complement.
GCCGGCGCCGCGTGACGGCACGGTCGAACAGCGTCTGGAGATGGCTGTCGAGGTAGCGGCGGTTATGCAGGCCGGTCAGCCCGTCGGTAACCGCCATCTCGATGGTCTGGGTGACGCTGGCGCGGAGCCTGTCGTTGTAGCGTTTGCGACGCACCTGGGTACGCAGCCGGGCCGTCAGCTCATGCTGGTCGATCGGGCGGATCAGGTAGTCGTTCACACCCAGTTCCAGCGCCCGGATGATGCGGCTGTCCTCCCCCTGCTCCGCCAGCAGGATAATCGGCAGGAAGCGCGTGCGATCCAGCGAGCGCAGTTGCGAGCACAGCCTCAGCGGGTCGAAATCGACGAAGCCGGTGGAGACCAGGATGCATTCATAGGCATTCTCGGCGGCCTGGAAAAAACCGGCATGCGGGTCCGCCGCGACATCGACTTCGGCGGCGCCCGCCAGCATCTTGACCACGCGGGCGGCGGACGAGGACCGCTCGTCGACCAGCAGAACCTTCGGCAGCCCGTCGGCTTCCGCCAGCGAACGGTTCAGCAGTTCTTCTATGCCGATGTTGCGCGTCGTGGACGCGCGCAGACGCAACTCGTCGGTCAGCGTCTTGAGACGGACAAGGCTCTTCACCCGCGTCATCAACTGGAGGTCGTTGACCGGCTTGGTCAGAAAATCGTCCGCGCCGGCCTCCAGCCCGCGAACGCGATCGGTCGTCTGGTCGAGCGCGGTAATCATCACCACAGGGATATGCGAGGTCGCGGGATCGCTCTTCAGGCGCCGGCAAACCTCGAATCCGTCCATGTCCGGCATCATCACGTCGAGAAGGACGACGTCGACCTTGCCGTTCTCGCAGGTCTCGATGGCCTCCGGTCCGTTCGTCGCCGTCAGCACCTCGAAATATTCGGCCAGCAGCCGGACTTCGAGAAGCTTCACATTGGCCGGAATGTCGTCGACGACGAGGATGCGTGCTGTCATGTCAGGCGTCGCCCAGATAGGATTTGATCGTCTCGATGAAGCGCGGCACCGAAATCGGCTTGGAAATGTAAGCTTCGCAGCCGCCCTGACGAATGCGCTCCTCGTCGCCCTTCATGGCGAAAGCCGTCACGGCAATGACCGGTATGACATGGAGGTCGTCGTCCTCCTTCAGCCATTTGGTCACTTCCAGGCCGGAAACTTCCGGAAGCTGGATGTCCATCAATATGAGGTCGGGCCTGTGCGTGCGCGCCAGATCAAGCGCTTCCAGCCCGTTGCGCGTGCGCACGGTCTCGTAACCGCTCGCCTCGATGAGGTCGCGGAAGAGCTTCATGTTGAGCTCGTTGTCCTCGACGATCATGACTTTCTTAGGCATCGATGTCCCGTCCCGGCAGCAAGTATCTCTTGAATGCCGTCATGCGTTTCCGTGAAGAAAGCGCATCAAACCCTGTTCAACTCTACACTGAGATCATTGACGAAACGGAAACCGGGCATGGAAAACATGACCTTTCTCCGTACACGGACAATCGGCGTGACCTTCCTCTCCGAAGCTTGCCCCCGCGGCAGGCAGCGGATAGGTGAAGAATCGCAGACTCAATCGCCGCATCCCGAAAGGTAGTGATGGCCAACGCATCGTCAATGCGCGAGCAGGCTGAAGCCGTTGCCGTTCGCGCGCTCGGCTTCATTGCCGCCGATCCGGACCTGCTGCCGCGCTTCCTGGCCATCACCGGTATCGAGGCGAGTGCCGTTCGCAGGGCCGCCGCCGAACCCGGCTTCCTGGCGGGCGTGTTGCAATTCGTCCTGGCGCACGAGCCGACGCTGATGCGTTTCTGCGAGGAAACCGCAACCCCACCAGCCGATGTCGGCCAGGCGATGAAAGCCCTTCCGCAGGGCGACGACAGCTACGACAGGTCCATATGAGCGACGATCCGGAAACATTGCGCCAAATCGCCGAACTGGCGTCCGATGACAGGCCGCTTCTGGTGCTCGACGTGGACGACGTGCTTCTGGAATTCATCCGGCCCTTCCCGAAATTCCTCGAAACAAAGGGCCTTGGCCTCACCCTGGCGTCCTTCAGATTGACCGGAAACGTCGCCGAGAAGGCGAGCGGGCGCGTTGTCGATCAGGATGAAGTCACCGCGCTGCTCGATGAGTTCTTCCACGGCCAGGCGGATTGGCAAAGCGTCACCGAAGGCGCGGCCGAGGCGCTGGCGTCGTTCCACGACCGAGTCGAAATCGTCCTGCTGACGGCGATGTTCCACCGGCATCGCGCCGCCCGCCGCGCGCATCTGGACGCGCTCGGCCTGACCTATCCGCTGCTGACCACCGAGATGGCGAAAGGCCCTGCGGTGGCGCGGTTGCGCGGCGGCAAGGGCCGGCCGGTGGCGTTCGTCGACGACCAGCCTAACAACCTGATGTCCGCCGCGCAGGCAGTACCCGAGGCGCACCTCTTCCATCTGATGGCGGACAATTCGCTGAGGGACTTCCTGCCGCCGCTGCCTGACGCCATCACGCCCGTGCATGACTGGCGCGAGGCCCGACCGAAAATCGCCGCAGCTCTCGGCGTCTGACGTTTAAGCCGGGCTTACAACGCGAGCCGCATCAGCGGCCTGCCAGCCTTGCGCTCCGCCACCCGTTCGAAGCCGGCCTTTTCGAAGACGCGCGAGGACCCGACGTACAGACCGACCGAACGCGAATCACGGGACAGATCCATCGGGCACGCTTCCAGAAAGCGCGCGCCGTTCTGCCGGGCGAAATCGATGCCGCTCGACACGAGCCGATGCGTCAACCCCCTGCCCCGCGCCTTGTTGCGGATGAAAAAGCACGAGATCGCCCAGACGGCAGGATCGGCGGCGTCCGCTGGATCGAGCGGCGCCGACCCGCGACCCGGATTGTTCCATTCGGGAATGTCGGCGCGCGGGCCGACCTGCATCCAGCCAATAGCCAGACCGTCCTCGAAGGCCAGCAGTCCGGGCGGCGGACCGGCTTCGATCCGCTCGCGGATCTGGTCCTTGTTGCGCTGTCGGTTGTTCTCGCGCCGTACCGACGGAGCATTCCGGTAATGCGTGCACCAGCAGCCGTAGCAGGCGCCCTGCCTGCCGAAAAGATCCTCGAAGGCCGGCCACAGCGCCGCCGTGACCGGTCGAATATCCGCTTCCATGCGCTCCTCCGGTCCCGCCGCCTTGCTGGCGATCCGCCGCTGGCTTAAGATGCCTTTCGTTCTCTTTATGTTCGCAGTGATGGCCGATACTGTCAACGACCCGGACCACGGCTTTTGCCGTGACTGCCTCACTTTGCAGGGCAGCACGACGCGGCGGTGCGAGCGCTGCGGAGGCCCTCGCATCGTGCGCCATCCCGAGCTCTATCGCCTGCATCTCGCCCATATAGACTGCGACGCCTTCTACGCAGCGGTGGAGAAACGCGACAATCCTGCGCTGCGCGACAGGCCGGTCATCATCGGCGGCGGCAAGCGCGGCGTCGTGTCGACCGCCTGCTACATCGCCCGTATCCAGGGCGTGCGCTCGGCCATGCCGATGTTCAAGGCGCTGGAGGCCTGCCCGGAAGCTGTCGTCATCAAGCCGGACATGGAAAAATACGTCCGCGTCGGCCGCGAAATCCGCGGCATGATGCAGGCGCTCACCCCGCTGGTCGAGCCGATCTCCATCGACGAGGCCTTTCTCGACCTCGCCGGCACGCAGAAGCTGCACGGCCTTGCGCCGGCGCTGGTGCTGGCGCGGTTCGCGCGCGAGGTGGAAAAGGAGATCGGCATCACCGTCTCTGCCGGTCTCTCCTACTGCAAGTTCCTCGCCAAGATCGCGTCCGATTTTCGCAAGCCGCGCGGCTTCTCCGTGATCGGCGAAGCCGAAGCGAAGGATTTCCTGGGCGTTCAACCGGTCTCGCTGATCTGGGGCGTCGGCAAGTCGTTCGCCACCACGCTGGAGCAGGACGGCATCCGCACCATCGGGCAATTGCAGACAATGGATCGCAGCGACCTGCTGCGCCGTTACGGAGCCATGGGCGACCGGCTCCATCGTCTCTCGCTCGGGCAGGACGAGCGCCAGGTGCATCCGGACCGCGACGCCAAGAGCGTGTCGGCCGAAACCACCTTCGACAGCGACCTTGCCAGCCTCGACGACCTCGTGCCGGTGCTGCGCGCGCTGTCGGAAAAAGTCTCGGCCCGTCTCAAGCGCGCCGGCATCGCGGGGCGCACGGTAGTGTTGAAGCTGAAATCCGCCGATTTCAGGATCCGCACCCGCAACCGCCAGCTCGGCGACCCCACCCGCCTCGCCGATCGCATCTTCTCGACCGGCCTCGAACTGCTGCGGCGGGAGGCCGACGGCACGAGATACCGCCTTCTCGGCATCGGCGTCAGCGACCTGTCCGACGACGGCAAGGCCGACCCGCCGGACCTCGTCGACGTGCAGGCACGCAAGCGCGCCATGGCCGAAGGCGCGATCGATACCCTGCGCGACAAGTTCGGCGGCAAGGCCGTGCAAACCGGCTACACGTTCGGCAAGGGCCATCGCGGACGTCCGGCCCGCCTGGACGAGGACGACGACCGGGAGGGAGTGCGGCACCCGTGGGAGAGGATCTAGATTTCGCGGGCAGTCGTTTAGGGCGCCGGCCACGACGACACTATAGAGCCAAAACTACATCCGCGTCAGATCGATCCTGCTGGTCACGACGCTCTTGCCGGTTCTGGGATCGACGTCCGTGGTGGTCAGCGTCATTCCGTCCGTGCCGTTTTTCTGGACGGTCATGATCGCCTTGCGGTCGCCGTTCACAGGCTTGGCCCAGGTGATGCCGAGGTTGATCATGCTTCCTTCGCGCACCCCCTTCAGGCCCGCCGGGCCTGTTGCCGACCCGGTGTAGGAGCCTGAATAGGTCGCGCCGTCGGCCTTCAGGCTGGCGCTGAAGTGCCGTGTGAACACCAGGAGGCCACGACAATCGCCGTCGAGCAGAAGGGAGTTGGCCGAAGTCGTGGACTTGAATTTGCAGGAGACATGAATGGTCGGCGACGTGACGCGAATCTTCACCGCGCCTTTTCCCGCCCAACTGCCTTCCAGTGACCGGAGAAAACCAGTTTCGTCGGCATTGGCATGCGCCAGCCCCGCCATCAGGCAGGCTGCCGCAACCGTCATCCTTGCCATCTTCCTCAACCCCGTCTCCTGTCCTGCGAATCCAATCTCCCGGCGATAGTGAGCGTTATGCACCGAACACGGTTCCTTTTGTGACGTCTCTTCCCTCTCTTCGTGAACAACGGCTGGCCCACCCAAAGAATGATCCTAGCGATTGTTGGCGGGCGCAACCTCTGCCAGATAGCCTCCCATGACCGCGCAACCCTCGCTCCTCAAGGCCGCCTTCTGGATGGCGCTGTCGATCGCGTCGTTCCTTACCATGTCGGTGGCGGGACGCGAGACGACGAGCGTGCTCAACGTGTTCCAGGTCCTGGAACTGCGGTCCGTCATCGGCTGGTTCATCATCCTTCCGGTCGTGATGGCCAGCGGCGGCTTCACCGCAATGCGGTCCAGCCGGATGAAGCTGCATGTGGCGCGCAACGTCGTCCACTATGTCGGGCAAGGCGCGTGGCTCTACGCGCTGACGCTCATTCCGCTGGCGGAGCTGATCTCGGTCGAGTTCACCACGCCCATCTGGACGGCGATCCTCGCGGTATCCTTCCTCGGCGAGCGGATGACCAGGGCACGCATCGCCTCCATCGTGCTCGGGCTGATCGGCGTGATCGTCATCGTCAGGCCGAGCGCCGGCTCGGTCAATCCCGGCCATTTGATGGTGCTGGGCGCAGCCGTGTGCTTCGGCATCTCCATGGTCATGGTCAAGTCGCTGACCCGCACGGAAAGCACGATCCGCATCATCTTCTGGATGCTGATCGTCCAGTCGGCGCTCGGCCTCGTCCCGGCGCTCTACGAATGGCGCAATCCGCCGCTCGACCTGTGGCCGTGGATCGTCGTGATCGCCTTCACCGGCATGTCGTCGCATCTGTGCCTGGCGCGAGCGCTTGTCTATGCGGAGGCGACCCTGATCGCGCCGATGGACTTTTTGCGGGTGCCGCTTTCCGCGCTGATCGGCTGGCTGCTCTACAGCGAACAAATCGACATCTACGTCGCCGTCGGCGCCGCGCTGATCCTCGCCGGCAACATGCTGAACCTCAAGCGAAAGGCCCCGAAGCCTGAGGAAATCGCCGCCGCCTGAGCCGTCTACGGCCCAAGCAATTCGCGCAGGATCGGCGGCAGCGCCTGCGGCAGGTCCTCCGCGACGAGACCCGGACCGAAGCGGCTTCCCGCTTCGGCGTGGATCCAGACTGCGGCGCACGCCGCCTCGAACGCCGGCATGGCCTGCGCCAGAAACCCTGCCACGATGCCGGCTAGCACGTCGCCCGAACCGGCCGTCGCCAGCCAGGATGCCCCGTTGGAGTTGATTGCCGCGCGACCGTCCGGCGCTGCGATCACCGTATCCGGCCCCTTGTAGACGACCACGGCGCTCGACCGGGCGGCCGCCTGCCGCGCTTTGTCCAGCTTGGAAAGCGACGCGTCCGCCGAAAGATCGGGGAACAGACGCGCGAACTCGCCTTCATGCGGCGTAAGGACCAGGGCCGTGGCGCTCTCCGCTGCCGCGGCGAAAATGTCTTCGGGATCGCCGCGAAAGGACGTGATGGCGTCGGCGTCGCAAACGAGGCCGTGAGGCGCAGACTTGTCGCCGTCATGTTCCGACTTGCCGGCACGGAGCACCGCCAGCGCGAATTCCCGGGCCTTCTCTCCGACGCCGAATCCCGGTCCGAGCACGAAGGCCGACGGGCGGCGGTCGTCGAGGAAGCCGGCAAGGTCGGCAATGTCATCGACCCGGCGCAGCATAATGGCGGTCAGATGCGCCGCGTTGACCTGCATGGCGCTGCCCGGAGAAAGCACCGTCACGGCCCCTGCCCCGCAGCGTGCCGCGCCGAGGGCCGACAGCCGTGCCGCCCCGGTCGCATGCGGTCCGCCCGAGAAGACGCCGACATGGCCGCGTTTGTATTTATGGGCATCCACGGCGGGCCTCGGCAATCGGTCCCGCCACAGCGCCGGTTCGTTGGCAAAGGTCCGTATGCCGAGCGACGCGATGACGCTGTCGCCAATTCCGATGTCCGCGACAATCACCTCGCCGCACAATTCGCGGCCGGGCAGCAGAAGATGGCCTGGCTTCCTGCGCACGAACGTCACCGTCACGTCGGCGCGGAACGCCCTGCCAAGCACCGCCCCGCCGGTCCCCGACACGCCGGACGGAAGATCTATGGCGACGACAAGCAGCCGCAGCGCCGCGGCCTTGACGACCGCGGCGGCATCGGCTCCGGCGAGTGGCTTCGACAAGCCGGCCCCGTAGAGCGCATCGACCACGGCGTCGCCCCGCTCCGCCGCGAAGTCCGCCAATGGATGGGCTGGCAACGGGCACTCGGCGGCGGCCAGCGCCGCATCGCCGCCGCCGCGCGGCGCTCCCGACGCCCACAGCGAAACGGCAACTCCGCTTTCTGCCAAAATCGTGGCGACGACATAGCCGTCCCCGCCATTGTTGCCGGAACCGCAAAGCACATGGACGCGCCGCGCGCCCGCGAAGCGGGACAGAACGATCGCCGCGACCGCTTGCCCGGCGTTGCGCATGAGACCGATGCCGTCCAGCGGCCCGGCTTCTATAGCGCGACGGTCGGCTTGGGCCATCTCGGCCGGGGTCAAAAGGTCGATGTTCACGTGGTCACGTCCTGTTGCTGCCGCAGGATTGACCAGTTTCCATCTGCGCGCAAACATGCGCCGATGGATTTTCACGAGATGCAGAAAATTAGAAGGCCAGCGCCATTCTGCCGATAAAATGGGCATGATGCCTAAGAAATAGGCCTCCTCAATTCACTCATGACGCGTTTTCGGACGTGACGATCCATGCCAAGTGATCGAAATCGGGGATTTTTGCCTGTTCGATCAGCATATCGACGTTTTCCCGCGCTTTCGGGTCCGCAGGCGGGATTGGCATGTTTCCTGCTAGACGGAGGAGCAAGCGGGCCAGAACCAACTTCCCGCATCGGAGGCCGAGTTTTCATGAAGAAGATCGAAGCGATCATCAAACCGTTCAAGCTGGACGAGGTGAAGGAGGCTCTGCAGGATGCCGGCCTGCAAGGCATCACCGTGACCGAAGCGAAGGGGTTCGGACGGCAGAAGGGCCACACCGAGCTTTATCGCGGGGCCGAATACGTCGTGGATTTCCTGCCCAAGGTGAAGATCGAAGTCGTACTCGGCGACGAGGCGGTCGAAAGCGCCATCGAAGCGATCCGCAAGGCGGCGCAGACCGGACGCATCGGCGACGGCAAGATCTTCGTCTCCAACATCGAGGAAGTCGTCCGCATCCGCACCGGCGAGACCGGCCTCGACGCGATCTGACGTCTCATCCAACACAACAAGTCGAACCCACACAGGGAAACAGCCCATGACCACAGCATCCGACATCATGAAGCAGATCAAGGACAACGACGTGAAATTCGTCGATCTGCGCTTCACCGACCCGCGGGGCAAATTGCAGCATGTGACGATGGATGTCGTGGCCGTCGACGAGGACATGTTCGCCGACGGCGTCATGTTCGACGGCTCCTCGATCGCCGGCTGGAAGGCGATCAACGAGTCCGACATGGTGCTGATGCCGGACACCGAAACCGCCCATATGGACCCGTTCTTCGCGCAATCCACGATGGTCATCGTGTGCGACATCCTCGATCCGATCTCGGGCGAGGCCTACAACCGCGATCCGCGCGGCACCGCCAAGAAGGCGGAGGCTTACCTGAAAGCCGAAGGCATCGGCGATACTGTCTATATCGGCCCGGAGCCCGAATTCTTCGTGTTCGACGACGTGAAGTATAAGGCCGACCCGTTCAATACCGGCTTCAAGCTGGATTCGACCGAGCTGCCGTCGAACGACGACACCGATTACGAGACCGGCAATCTCGGCCATCGTCCCCGCGTCAAGGGCGGCTATTTCCCCGTGCCACCGATCGACGCGCTGCAAGACATGCGCTCCGAGATGCTGACCGTGCTGTCCGAGATGGGCGTGGTGGTGGAAAAACACCATCACGAGGTCGCCTCGGCCCAGCACGAACTGGGCGTCAAGTTCGACACGCTGGTGCGCAACGCCGACAAGACGCAGGTCTTCAAATATGTCGTGCACCAGGTCGCCAATGCCTACGGCAAGACGGCCACCTTCATGCCGAAGCCCGTCTTCGGCGACAACGGCTCGGGCATGCACGTCCATATGTCGATCTGGAAGGGCGGCAAGCCGACTTTCGCGGGCAATGAATATGCCGGCCTGTCGGAAAGCTGCCTCTATTTCATCGGCGGCGTCATCAAGCACGCCAAGGCGATCAACGCCTTCACCAACCCGCTGACCAATTCCTACAAGCGGCTGGTGCCGGGCTACGAAGCTCCGGTGCTGCTCGCCTATTCGGCGCGCAACCGTTCGGCGTCCTGTCGCATTCCGTTCGGCTCATCGCCGAAGTCCAAGCGGCTGGAAGTGCGCTTCCCCGATCCGGGCGCGAACCCCTACCTGGCCTTCGCGGCCCTTTTGATGGCCGGCCTCGACGGCATCAAGAACAAGATCCATCCCGGCCAGCCGATGGACAAGGACCTCTACGACCTGCCGCCGAAGGAATTGAAGAAGATCCCGACCGTGTGCGGTTCGCTGCGCGAGGCGCTGATGAGCCTGGACAAGGATCGCGCCTTCCTCAAGGCCGGCGGCGTCTTCGATGACGACCAGATCGATTCCTACATCGAACTGAAGATGGCCGAGGTCATGCGCTTCGAGATGACGCCGCATCCGGTCGAATTCGACATGTACTATTCGGTGTAAAGCGAGCCGTTACGCCGTTTTCCTCATGGAATGCAAAAACCCCGGCAGAAATGCCGGGGTTTTTGTCGTGAGACAGTGCTTCCCGCTATTTCTGCGCGGCCGCGAGTTCCTTGTCGAAGGCGATACGCGCCTTTTCGACCATCCGGTGCAGCAGATCCTTGTCGATGAACGCGCCCTCGTCGCCGGCGTCGCGCCGGGCCTTGCGCATGAAGACATCGGCGAATTCGGGATGGGCCGGCAGAACGATGTCGGCCCTCATCGCTCCCAGCCGATCGAAACTATTGCGGAAATCCCCGACGATGCCCGGATAGCTCTTGTTGCCAACCAGGATGTTGCCCGCCACGGTGATGCTGCACGGAAACACGACCTGACGGGGCACGCCTTTGTCCGTTGCCGTCATCCTCCAGGTGGTACAGCCCTTGGTATGGCCGGGCGTCAACATCGCGATCATCTGCACATCGCCAAGCGTTACGACAGAACCGTCATGCAACGTGCGATCCACTTTGACCGCCGGGAAGCGGGCGCCCCCATAGGTGGTGTCGCCTTCCTGCCTGCCGTGCTCCAGCGCGGATTTGTCCTGCTCCATGGCCATGACCTCCGCGCCGCTGTCCTGCTTCAGCTTGGCGATGCCGGCAGCGTGGTCGTAATGCGCGTGGCTATTCAGGATGATCCTGACGTCCGAAAGCCGGAAGCCAAGAGCCCGAATGTTCTTCTCGATCAAACCGGCATTCCCGGCCAGCGTCCCGTCGAGCAGGATCGCCTTGCCATCTGATACGATGAGGTAGGACGCCAGACCCTTCGTGCCGACATAGTAGATGTTGTCGACGATCCTGAACGGCTTGGTCGGCTGGCTCCAGGCGGCTGGTTGCGCCATGGCGGCAGACACGCAAGCGACCGCGGTCAGCAAAGCCAGCAGGCTCAGAATTTTTTTCATGTCCATGATCTTCCTGTACATCACCGCCCCGCCGCAAAACCCGGAATCGACACTTATTCGCCATATACAGAGACGACAAATGATGATATCTCGCCGCACCCATTAGAAAATCTTGGGTTTCCATGGAACGTCCGCGCCTTCCGCTCAACGCATTGCGGGCCTTCGAGGCGGCCGCCAGGCACCTCAGCTTCACCCGTGCCGCGATCGAACTTTGCGTCACGCAGGCGGCCGTGAGTCATCAGGTCAAGCAGCTTGAAAAAACGTTGCAAATCACGCTGTTTCGCCGGCTGCCGCGCGGCCTGATGGTCACCGAAGAAGGACTTTCATTACTTCCTGTCGTCCGCGAGTCTTTCGACCGTATCGGCGACGCGCTAGAGCGTTTCGAAGGCGGCCATCTGCGCGAGGTTCTCACCATCGGCGCGGTCGGGACCTTCGCCGTCGGCTGGCTGCTGCCGCGGCTGGAGGGATTCCGCAACGAGGCGCCCTATGTCGATCTCAGGCTCTCGACGAACAACAACCGGGTCGATATCGCCGCCGAAGGCCTCGATTACGCCATCCGCTTCGGTACCGGAGCCTGGCACGGACTCGACAGCACCGAACTGTTCGCCGCGCCGTTGTCGGCCTTATGTACGGCCGAACTTGCAGCAGGACTGTCGTCACCCGATGACGTCTTCCGTCACGCGCTGCTGCGATCCTATCGCAGCGACGAATGGCCGACCTGGTTTGCCGCCGCGGGGCTGAAACGTCCTCCTGCCCCATTGCGTGGGATAATGTTCGATTCCTCGCTTGCCATGATGGAAGCGGCCTTGCAGGGGACTGGCGTAGCACTTGCGCCGCCGCTGATGTTCCAGCGGTTGCTCACCACCGGCGAAATCGTCCAGCCATTCCCGGTCTCGATCCTGACCGGCAGCTACTGGCTGACCCGGCTGCAAACCAAGCGCCCTAGCGGCGCCATGCAGGCTTTTGCCGACTGGCTGTTTCGGGAGACGGCGGAGCACCGGCGATCGTGACGTCAAATGGCCGGCGGCGTCTTCGACGACGACCGGGGTTATTGCTGCGTCGAACTCAGGATGGCCGAGGTCGTGTGCTTCGAGCTGACGCCGTATCCGGTCGAATTCGATATGTATTACTTGGTCTGAGGCCGCCTTGCCCGTTGAAAAACAAAAACCCCGGCGCCGGCGCCGGGGTTTTTGCTTATCTGTCCGTTTCGCCCGGAAAAGCTCCGCTCAATCGAGCTTGCGGATCACGCCATAGACGATATTGCGGTTTTCGCCGAAGAAGACGTCGGCCTCGACCGTATTGCGGTCGACGCTTCGGTTGATGATGTTCCACATGTCGTCTTCGCCGCGCAGAAGCAGCGTCCAGTTCATGAATGTTTCCATGTAGCCGTCGTCGGTGAGTTCGGGCGAGAAGTTCGCGAACAGCAACGTACCGCCCGGCTTGAGCATACGCATGCAGCGCTTGTTGAGCCTGATGGCGACGGCGTCCGTCAGATAGTCGTAGAGCCCCGCGGAATAGACGAAATCGAACGAGCCCAGCTTGTAGGCGTCGGTCAGCAGGCCGCGCACGGATCCGTCTTGAGCCTCGACCACCGTCCCCGCATAATCGCGCGCGACGGCTCCGACGCTCAGCGGATCCTGATCAAGCGCGACCCACCGCTTTATGCGCCCCTGCGCCAGCGCCTGGGACCGTTCGGCCTCACGAAGATGGCCGGCCGCGATAGCCAGAACCTCCGTTCCGCCTTCCCTCGCCTCGGCGATCTTATCCACCCGCTGCGCGAGAAGATCGCGCCGCTCCCTGACGGCGATGCAGGACGGATAATATTTGCTGTAGGCGTAGAGGGCCTTGCCGATCGGCGAGGCTTCATTCACGTCCTCCCTGATGGTGTCGTGCTGATAGATGAAGTCGAGAAGCCTGGCATCGCCGGAATAACCGCGCGGCTTTTCGAAAGACCACCGGGTGAAGGGGTCCTGATGAAAATAGCGCGCCACCGGATGCGATTGCGCGACGGGCGTCAGCGCCTGCCATACCGACGGCGCGCTCTTGCGCCGAAGCTTGTGCAGCGCCTCGACGGTCCATCGCATGGTCCGCTCGGGCGTGCCGTCGCCTTCGAACCGCTGTTCAGCGCTGTGCAGGATCAGGCCCAGTTCAGCCATCGCCGCTTGCGTGGCCTCGTCCTGCGTCGCGGATATCGACGCAAGCGCCATATTTGCTGCCATGTCTTCGGGCGTGATGAGGCTTTCCCGATCGAACTGAATGCGTGGCTTTTCCATAAAATTGCGACACCCCTGTTAATAATCCGTTAACCATAGCGTCGCCTACGCGAAGGTGGAACACAAGCTTCGGCGCGCCTGAGCATCATTTGACCGATCTTGTTTAGACTTCGCTAACCCTGCCAATGGAATACGCGCCGGCTTAACGGAAGCTTTTGCTCCCGGCGCGAAAATCGGCTGAAACTTAACGGCTTCGGCGCGTAGTGGGATCGGGGGCAATAAGGGTTTGTCTGACTATCGATCCCGTTCGCCGGCAAGGTGTCATCGCATTTCAACGGAAAGCGCATGACCGAAACGACAATCGGCCTGATTGATAGCGACACGGAGGGCTGGGCACAGCACCTGTCGCCAACGCATCTACAGATGCTCTATCACCGTGACGGCGGGCCGGGCCGGCGCATTGCAACGCGCCGGGGGCTGTGGGCTGCGGTCCTGGTCTATCTGCTTTTCTCACTGACAGACATCATCCTGATTCCGGATGTGGCCCATCTGACCGTCGCGGCACGCTTCCTGGTAGGGCTTGGAACCCTGGTCGCGGTCGAGTGGCAGTTTCGCACCGGCGCGTCGGCCGACCGCATGGACGTCACCTGCGCGATCGCCCTGGTGCTTGCCTATGGCGGATGGCTCTTCACGGCCATCAATACGCATTACACGGAAACCATCTCCTACTATCTGGTCTTCGGCGCGATCTTCATGATGAGCGCCAACCTGTTCTTCAGTTTCAGGTTCCTGTTCTCCGTCAGCGTTTCGGGCATCATGCTTCTGGCATCCATCGCCGTGCTTTTCCATGCGCTGCCCGGCAATCGCACGTACCAGCTTTCCTTCGGGCTATTCTATGTTTCCTGCTTTATCTTCACGTCCTACGTGAATTGGCGGCTGAACAAAGAGCGCTACAACGTCTTTCTCAACGCCGTCGAGGCGAAAAGACAGCACAAGGAAGCGACGGAGCGCGGCATGGCCTTGCTGAGGCTGTCGAGGACCGATCCGCTGACGGGGCTGGACAACCGGCGGGCCGTCGACGAGCGGCTGCGCGATCTCTGGCACGACTGGCAAAAGCACGGCCGGACCTTCGGCGTGATGCTGATCGACGTGGATTTCTTCAAGCGGTTCAACGACTGTTACGGCCACCAGGAGGGCGACAGTTGCCTGGTATTCGTCGCCGAGGCGCTACGACGGACCTTCGACGCCACTGACGTCACGATCGGGCGCTACGGCGGAGAGGAATTCATCGCGCTGGCGCCGCTTTCCGGAGAGGACGAACTGAAGGCGCTGGCGGAAGACATTCGCGGCGTTGTCGAAGATCTCAACATCAGGCACGAACAGCGCCTCGACGGCTTTCGCACCGTCACCGTTTCCGTCGGTGCCACGTTCACCCGCCATCTCGGAGGAGGCAAGCTCGAGAAGATCATCCACGAGGCCGACCGCGCCCTCTATCTTGCCAAGGCCAGCGGACGCAATTGCGCGAAACTGTTCGACCCCGGCGACCCGCAGAGCAATGACGAAAGCGAGAACATCGCCGGACTGCTCGGGACGGCGATCGAAAAGAACCTGGTCAGCCTCGTCTACCAGCCCATCCAGGACGTCGCGACGAGGCGGACCTGCGGACTGGAAGCGCTGATGCGGCTCAACATGCCAGACGGCATTTCCGTCCCACCAAGCCTATTCATACCCCTTGCCGAGCGAAACGGCACGATCGTCGACCTGGGGCGCTGGGCGATCAGGACGGCGTGCCTGGAAATACTGGCCAACGATCTCGCGCCGGTCGTCAGCGTCAACGTTTCGCCCATCCAGCTCAAAGCACCGGGATTCGCGGCTTCGGTCGCCGCCATACTGGGCGATACCGGGGTGTCCGGCAACCGCCTTGCTTTCGAGATAACAGAAGGCCTCGACATGGAGATGCACGCCGATGTGCTGCGCTGCATCGGCGACCTGAAGCTTCTTGGCATCGAAATCTGGCTCGACGATTTCGGCACCGGCTTCGCCGGTTTGTCATGGCTCAGGCTGATCGACTTCGACACGGTCAAGATCGACCGGTCCTTCCTGCATGATTCCGTCACGCCGCGCGGTGAGGCCATGCTGCGCGACATCATCGGCCTGATCAGGAACCGCGGCCCGAGAATCCTTATTGAAGGCGTCGAAAGCGAGGACCAGATGACGCTGACAAGGCGCTTCGGCATCGACCGGGCGCAAGGCTACTATGTGGGCCGACCGACGGGAGCGGAAAGCTTCCGGCATTTCCGGTCTATCCAGCAAAGGCGCGCCAGCGGGCGGTACTGAGATCCACAGAACGACAAAACCCGGCGGTTTCCCGCCGGGTTTCCCAATGCAGCTTGAGAAGGACGAAACTTAGGCTGCCGCCTTCTTCGCCCCTTCCGTCGGAACTTCCGCGATCGTCTTCAGGACTTGCGAAGCGATCTGGTAGGGGTCGCCCTGGCTGTTGGGGCGGCGATCTTCCAGATAGCCCTTATAGTCGTTGTTGACGAAGGAATGCGGCACGCGGATCGAGGCGCCGCGGTCGGCGACGCCGTAGGAGAACCTGTTCCACGGCGCCGTCTCGTGCTTGCCGGTCAGGCGCTTGTCGTTGTCGGGGCCGTAAACGGCGATGTGATCCATGAGGTTCTTCTCGAAGGCGGCCATGAGCGCCTCGAAATAGGCCTTACCGCCCACTTCGCGCATGTATCTCGTTGAGAAGTTGCAGTGCATGCCCGAACCGTTCCAATCGGTGTCGCCAAGCGGCTTGCAATGGAATTCGATGTCGACGCCGTATTTTTCCGTCAGGCGCAGCAGCAGGTAGCGAGCCATCCAGATCTGGTCGGCGGCGGTCTTCGAGCCCTTGCCGAAAATCTGGAACTCCCACTGGCCCTTGGCCACCTCGGCATTAATGCCTTCATGGTTGATGCCGGCCGCGAGGCACTGGTCGAGATGCTCCTCGACGATCTGGCGGGCGACGTCGCCGACGTTCTTGTAGCCGACGCCGGTGTAGTAGCCACCCTGCGGTTCGGGCCAGCCATGCTCCGGGAAGCCCAGTGGACGGCCGTCCCTGTAGAAGAAATACTCCTGCTCGAAGCCGAACCAGGCGTCAGGATCGTCGAGGATGGCGGCGCGCTTGTTGGAGGCGTGCGGCGTGACGCCATCGGGCATCATGACTTCGCACATGACCAGAACGCCGTTGGTGCGGGCCGGGTCAGGATAGACCGCGACGGGCTTCAGCACACAATCCGACGAATGTCCCTCGGCCTGCCGGGTCGAGGAGCCGTCGAAACCCCACAGCGGGAGTTGGTCGAGTGTCGGGAATTCGGCGAACTCCTTGACCTGCGTCTTGCCGCGCAGGTTCGGAGCCGGGGTGTAGCCGTCGAGCCAGATATACTCGAGCTTGTATTTGGTCATTTGACGCCTCTTGCGATGTTGCGGAACCGGCAAGGTTCTCTCTGCATTCGATCCCGTAGTCTCCTGCGGGATCGACATTCCGGCAAAGGAAAAGCAAGCAGCGTGCCAAACACGGAAACCGACAGATCGACCGCCAACGTGTCGTAACCCGAATTGTTGCGGATGCCTGTATTCATCGAGGGCAACCCGGCAACATTGCCTATATTTTAGGCAATATTTGTTCTTTTCATAATCATATTGCTCAAATGAATCGCATGACCTATATTTTTGGGAGCCATTTGCACTTGTGCCCGTCCGAAGGAAAGGGAGGCTGGCAATGCAGACCAATCTCAGGGGCCGAACCGCTACGATCCTGACTTTCCCTACGGCAGCGCGGCGCACTGCCTTGAATTTAGGCAACAAGGCGAAATTCGCAGCAGAGCTCGCCGCCTTGAAGGGTCGGCACGTCGATATCGACGGGTGGTATCATCAGGCCGCGATCGAGGAAGAGGCCAACAAACCTCGGAATTGATCGGCCGCAATCGAATTGTGAAAGCCAGAACGTTCTGACCCGGCAAGGTCCTGCAGCTTATATCCGACGTTTAATGCCGACCGCTGTCTTTCAGCGCTCCCAATAAGGTCACGCAGGCCATGAAGTCGCGTTCGCGTTGGGTGCGACGCGCGACCGCCTCTGCGTCCTGGCCCCAGTGCTCGATCTGCCAGTCCTCATCGACATGGGCGGCGGACCACCCTTCTTGCGGCGCAAGCGCCCCGGCCTCGACGCCGAGCGCCAGCAGGGCGGACCCGGTCAGCGTGGTCATCACATGTAGCGCTGCCAGCCTGAAGGGGTCAGCGCGTTGCGCCAGATGCGCGCCCAGCACGGCGATGGTCTCGCGCGGCTGTTCGACATGGATGACACCTTCGGCCAGATTGAAACGGGCGCCGAGCGCCGAGCGCGCCCAGTCGAGCACCGGGTCCCAGCGGTCGTTCTGGCGCTCGACCAGCCCTTGCGGCCCGTCCGCCCGGTAGCAGAGCAGGTCCGACGAGGCGAAGCGCACTATGTCTTCCAGCACCGCCTGCGGATCGGCCGAGACGCCGTCGATGGCGGTGTTGACCAGCCGCAGCACCGGCATTTTCACAGGGTCGATCGTCTCGGTCTGCGCGTCGAACTCGGCAGCAACAAGCCGGGCCGCTGCCTCTGCGGGCAGCGTCAGCAGCGCCTTGCCGGGTGTTCGCACCGGCCGGCCGTCGAGCTTCACGGCAAATCCGTCGTCCAACGGCTCGACCGATACCGCTTTGTAGAACCGCTTCGGCAAGGGTGTCCTGGCAAGCGCCTGCGCCCGGCGCACTGGATCGGGGTCGGAAAGCATCTTGCCGGCTTCGAGGTCGTTCAGGAGGTCACGCATCAGGGAACTATCTGGCGTTTTACAGGCCGGTTGACAATGATCAGCCCCGCGACAATCAACACCAGCGCCGCATATGCGGCCGGCGAAACGGGCTCGCCAAGCAGCAGGCCGCCGCACAGGACGCCGAATACCGGGGTCAGGAAGGCGAAGCTCGACAACCCGGAGGCCGGGTAGCGGCCGAGCATCCAGAACCACAGCACATAGGTGAAGGCGACGACGTAGACCGCTTGGAAAAGCAGCGCCAATGTCGGCGCTACCGCCAGTTCGCGCACGGGCGGCCCGGCGAACGGCATCACCAGAAGGCCAACCACGGCCGAACCGGCGAGCTGATAGAGAAGCAGTTTCTCGGCAGCGACCTCCGTCAGCCGCGAGCGCTTGATGACGATGTTCGTCGAAGCCCAGAGGATGCCTGCGGCCAGGCTCAGCAGGTCGCCCGCCAGCATGCCCTTCCTTGCGACGCCCAGGCCATCGGAAAATACGAGGACCAACCCGCCGAACGCCAGAACCAGCCCGAGGAACTTGCGGGAGCTGATCGCCTCGCCGAGCAGGAAATGGGCGCCGATCAGCATCCAGAACGGCATGGCATTGACGAGCAGCGTATTGCGCGCGACGGTCGTGTGCTCCAGCCCTACGTAGAGGCACAGGAACTCCAGCCCGAACAGGATGCCGACGGCAACGCCCGCGCCAAGGGTGCCGTCGCGCGAGAACAGCCTTATCCCGCGCCAGCGGCACCACAGCCATACGAAGAAGCCGCCGATGACCGAGCGGATCACCGACAGGAAGACCGGATCGAAACCCGCATAGGAAATCTTGGCGGCGACGTAGTTCAGCCCCCAGGAGAAAGTCAGCAGGACCATCAGGCCCGCGGCCGTCGCGTCCACCGTATCGCGCCGCACGAGAGGAACGGCGGCGTTGGTCACTCCGTATCCCTCGCGCTGTCTTCCTCGAAGCCGAGCAGGTTCCAGCTCTGGCGCATATGCGGCGGCATCGGCGCCGTCACGTCCAGCAACCCTTGCGCGGGATGCGGAATGACGATGCGCCGGGCATGGAGATGGAGGCGGTTCTGCATCCCTCCGGGAAAATCCCAGTTGGTGTCGGCCTCGAAATATTTCGGATCGCCGATGATCGGGTGACCGATATAGGCGGCATGGACGCGGAGCTGGTGGGTGCGGCCGGTATAGGGCTCCATTTCCAGCCATGCCAGCGACTGCGCGGCCTGTTCGACAACGCGATAATAGGAGACGGCGTGGTCGGCCCCTTTCTCGCCATGCCTGACCACGCGCATACGGTCGCCGTCCGGCGTCTGCTCCTTGGCGAGCCAGGTCGAGATCTTGTCCTCGCGCTTGCCGGGCACGCCCTTGACCAGCGCCCAGTAGGTCTTCTTCGTCTCCCGCGCGCGAAACGCTTCCGACAGCTTCATCGCCGCCAGCCGCGTTCGCGCCACCACCAGCACGCCGGAAGTGTCGCGGTCGAGCCGGTGGACGAGGCGCGGCTTTTCGCCCTTCTTGTTGCGCCAGGCTTCCAGCATGTCGTCGACATTGCGGGTGACGCCCGAGCCGCCCTGCACGGCCAGCCCCGCAGGCTTGTTGAAGACAAATACCCTATCGTCTTCATGCAGCAGCATCTTGGCCAGCACATCCGCATCGCCCTGGTTGCGGATGGAATGGCCGGTCAGGTTCGCATCGCCCTTCTTGTCGACCTCGAGCGGCGGAATGCGGATCACCTGCCCCGGCTCGATGCGCGTGTCCGTCTTGGCGCGGCCGCCGTCGACGCGCACCTGTCCGGAGCGCAGGAGTTTCTGCAAATGGCCGAAGCCCAGCCCCGGATAGTGGCTCTTGAACCAGCGATCGAGCCGCATCCCCGCCTCGCCGGCTTCCACCTTTATCTGTTCAACACCTGCCATGACTGGCTAATGACGCCCATTTCGCGCGGCGTCCAGTGATCAGGATGAAGATTTCCATGAACCCAGCAGTGCAAACGCCCGACAGGCCGCACACTGATACGCGGCGGCCGGCTTATCCGCCCCGTTCGCGGCGCAGCTTGGCCCAGTAGTCCAGCCGCTTGCGGATATCCCGTTCGAAGCCCCGGTCCGGCGGATCGTAGAACGTCTGGCGGCCCATCTTCTCCGGAAAGTAATCCTGACCGGAAAAGGCATCCGGCTCGTCATGGTCGTAGCGATAGCCGGCGCCGTAGTCCTCTTCCTTCATCAGCTTGGTCGGCGCGTTGAGGATGTGCTTGGGCGGCAGCAGCGAGCCGTTTTCCTTCGCGGCCCGCCGGGCGCTCTTGAAGGCCGTGTAGACGGCGTTGGATTTCGGCGCGGTGGCCAGATAGACGCAGGCCTGCGCGAAGGCGAGTTCGCCCTCCGGCGAGCCGAGGAAATCATAGGCGTCCTTGGCCGCGTTGGCGACGACCAACGCCTGCGGATCGGCCAGGCCGATGTCCTCGACGGCCATGCGCACGAGGCGGCGGCCGAGATAGAGCGGGTCTTCGCCGGCGTCGAACATACGCGACAGGTAGTAGAGCGCCGCGTCCGGATCGGAACCGCGCACCGATTTGTGCAGCGCCGAGATCAGATTGTAGTGGCCGTCCTGGCCCTTGTCGTAGATCGGCACGCGGCGCTGGACGATACGTTGCAGGCCTTCCGCGTCGAACACCTCGCCGGGCTTGGCGGCGCGCCACACCTCCTCGGCCAGCGTCAGCGAGGCGCGTCCATCGCCGTCAGCCATGCGCTTGAGAACCACCCTCGCCTCCCCGTCGAGCGGCAGCGCACTACCCTGCAATGCCTCGGCACGCTCCAGGAGCTTTTCTATGCTTTCCTCGCCGAGAGACTGGAACACGAGTACCCGCGCCCGCGACAGCAACGCGGCGTTCAATTCAAACGAAGGATTTTCGGTGGTCGCGCCGACCAGCACGACCGTCCCGTCTTCCATCACCGGCAGGAAGGAATCCTGCTGCGCGCGGTTGAAGCGATGGATCTCGTCGACGAACAGCAGCGTCTGGCGGCCGTTCGCGCGCCGCAGCCGTGCCGCCTCGAAAACCTTCTTGAGGTCAGCCACTCCGGAGAAGATCGCCGATATCTGCTCGAAGGCGAGGCTGGTCTCGCCGGCCAGCAGCCGCGCCACCGTTGTCTTGCCGGTGCCGGGTGGCCCCCAGAAGATCATGGAGCCGAGCGAGCCGGACTGGATGAGGCGCGTGAGCGCTCCGTCCGGACCGGTCAGGTGTTCCTGTCCGACCACTTCGGCAAGCGTCCTCGGCCGCAGCCGGTCCGCGAGCGGCTGGCCGGGCGGCGCCGGCTTCGGCTTGTCGTCGATGTTGAAGAGGTCGGCCATACGTGAAGTATATAAGCTAATCGGCGGTTGGCAGTAGGCAGTTGCCAATGGATTTTCCGACTGCCGATCGCTCAAGCTCAATACCGCAGCACCTGACGCATGGTCTGCCCGTTGCGCACGACCGTAAAGCGCCACCAACGCGTGTTCTGCAACGAGACCTGGGCCAGTTTCTCGGCGCTGTCGATCGTCGTCCCGTTGACCTCGCGCACGACGTCGCCCGGCTGGAAGCCGAAATCGGCGGCGGGTGAATCGCGGCTGACATCCACCACGGCCACGCCCCTGGCGTCGGTGCGCATGCCGAGCCGCTGCGCCAGCCGCGGCGAAAGCTCGGCGACCTTCGCGCCGGCGAAGGGACTGCGCCCGCGCAGCAACACCTGCGATGTCGTTGCGCCTTCTGGCGGACGCTCGAGGGCGATGTCGACTGTCTGCTGCTGGCCCTTGCTCAGCGTACCGAACGTCGCGGTCGAACCGATCGACAGCGTCGCCATGCGATAGTCGAGCGCCTCGATGCTTTCGACCGCCGTGCCGTTGAGGCTCAGCACCACGTCGCCCGGTTTGAGGCCGGCGTTGTCGGCGGGGCCGCCGGGCGCGACGGAGGAGACCAGCGCGCCCGTCGGCGCATCCATCCCGAGCGATTCCGCGATCTGCGGCGTGACCGCCTCGAACTCGGCGCCGATATAGGGCCGCTCGAAGAAGTCGGACCCGGACTTCGCCGCATCCGCGAAGGCATGCACCATGTTGGAAGG
Organism: Mesorhizobium hunchu; assembly: GCF_040081975.1. Taxonomy (NCBI): domain Bacteria; kingdom Pseudomonadati; phylum Pseudomonadota; class Alphaproteobacteria; order Hyphomicrobiales; family Phyllobacteriaceae; genus Mesorhizobium; species Mesorhizobium hunchu. Next base: position 74,172 of record NZ_JBEBMG010000006.1, on the reverse strand, counting down.
AATGGCGAAGCCGATGCCGATCGAACCGCCGCTGCGGCTGAAGATCGCCGTGTTGATGCCGATGAGCTGCCCGGCCATGTTGATCAGCGCGCCGCCGGAATTGCCGGGGTTGATGGCGGCGTCCGTCTGGATGAAATAGCCGGAATCCGAGATGCCGATATGGCTGCGCGCCAACGCCGAGACGATACCGCTGGTGGTCGTCTGGCCGACACCGAACGGATTGCCTATCGCGAGCACCAGATCGCCGACCTCCAGCGCGTCCGAATCGCCGATCGGGATGGTCGGGAACGGCTTGTCGGAGGAGATCTTCAGCACCGCCAGATCGAGCGTCTCGTCCTTGAGCAGGATCTTCGACGTGAACTCCCGCCCGTCCGAGGTCGCGACCTTCACCTCGTCGGCATCCTTGATGACGTGGAAATTGGTGACGACGATACCGGACGGATCGACCAGCACGCCGGAACCCAGCGAGGACTGCGCGCGCGGCTGCGAGCGGCCGAAAAACTGCTCGAAGAACGGGTCGCCGTCGAAGGGCGAGATCACGCGGGCCGTCTGCGAGGCATAGACGTTGACCACAGCCGGCGCCGTCTGTTTCACCAGAGGTGCGTAGGAAAGCTGGATCTCCTCGCGCCCGAACGGCACGCGCCGGTCGGAACCGGATGTGGCGTTCTCGCCTTCGACACCGTGCAGAAGATCGGTCAGCACGTCGCTGAGGCCGGGATCGTCTTTTTTCTCCTCGGCCACCGCACGACCGGCGGTCATCGCCGCGAAAGCCAGCAGAATCGTCGAAATCAGAAGAAGTGGCAGCCCCCGGGCGCGCATATGGCGAATCCTTCCGCAGAATTTTCGGCCATTGTCGCGACGATTGTGCAAAATGAAAGGCTGACGGCCGCTTTTTCGTCCTTCAAAAGAAAAGCCCCGGCGCCGCAGCGGCCGGGGCCTTCTTCCGTGAAAGCGTATCTTACTGTGCGTCGGCGCGCTGGTCGGGTCCGAGATTGAGTGCATCGCGGATCGTGTAGAACATATCCGTCTGGTCGGTCAGGCCGGCGAAATTCGCCGCGCGCGGGCCGAAGGCGGCGACGCGCAGTTGCGCGCCGGTATGCTCCTGGTCGTCCTCTTCCGAATTGCCGTAGCTGACCGTCATCACCGAACCGTCCTTGGTGTTGAGGGCCTGCGTCAGCCCCGGCGCCTTAGTCTCATTCGGGATGATCTGGCTCGAATGGGCATGGTCGGCGGTGACGATCACCAGCGTGTTGCCGTTGGCCTTGGCGAATTCGAGGCCTACCTGCACGGCCTCGTCAAGATCGACAGTCTCGCCGATCTGGCCGCAGGGATTGGCGGCATGGTCCTGCTTGTCGATCGAAGCGCCTTCCACCTGCAGGAAGAAGCCCTTCTCGTTGCCCTTCAGGAGATCGATCGCCTTCTTGGTCATGTCGGCGAGCGTCGGCACGGAAGCCGTCCGTTCAGCGTTGGGCTCGCAGGTAACGGCTGCCTGGTCGATATTGCCGTGGTGGACGGCTTTCGGCCCCTTCCAGCGCACCGGCATGTTGCCTTCGGCGAAAAGGCCGAGCAGCGGCTTGCCGTCATTGGCCTCGCCCACCGCGTTCATCTCGTCCAACGTCTTGACGACGACGAAGCCGCGCTCCGTGGCCTGGTCCATCAACGTCTTGTCCTTCCAGTCGCCGGCCTTAGCCACTTCCCCGAAGGTCTTGGCGCCGCCGCCCAGCGTCACGTCGGGACGCGTGTTGAGAAGCTGTTCGGTGATTGAGCCGAGTCCGCCCTTCTCCAGCGCATCAGCGGGGCACTTCTCTGTCGTCGCTTCCGGACCATAGCACTTGCGCTGCGCCACATGGGCAAGCAGCACGGCGGGCGTCGCATCCTGCAATTCGGCGGTCGAGACATCGCCCGTGGCGAGACCGGCGGCCTTGGCGAGCTCGATCAGCGTGCTGTGAGGCTTGCCGTGGACGTCGACGCCGATGGCGCCGTTATAACTCTTCACGCCGGTCGCCCAAGCTGTTCCGGACGCCGCCGAATCGGTGACGTAGTCAGGCTTGCCCGTTTCCTTGTCGAGCGAATAGTGGGTGTACTGGCCGGTTACCGGCAGGGCGTCGATACCCTTGAAGGAGCCGCCCGCGCCCTCGGCGTAGTTGCGCGCGACGGTGATCTCGGAATCCCCCATGCCGTCGCCGATGAACAGGATCACGTTCTTCACCGGGCCGTCGGTAAGCTGAGCCTGGAAAGCAGCCGTCGCGTCGCCGGCGAGGCGGCGGGCGCCGCCGGGCGCGCTGAGATCGCCCTGTGCGGCGCGCTTGAGATAGGCGTCCGCCGTGGCGTCCTGCGCGAGGACGGGACCGCAGGCAATAAGGGTGGCCGCAGCAACGGTCGCCATCAGCATGTGTCGCGATTGAATGGTCATGATCATTGTCCTTCGCCTGTTTCGAAAAGATGTAAAATGGACATGACCGCTTCTCACCCAGGCCGATGACGGCTGGATGACGGCAGGATTACGGAGGAGTGACGATTCACAGCGCGCGACACTCGACAGACGAAAGAGGTCGATGACGCCCTTCCCGACGCTGTGTAGACTGCACCCCGAAGCGAGGAGAGATCATGAAAAAAGGCTACCGGGCGCTGCTGGACGAAGCCAACGCGGAAATCGAGGCACTTTCGCCGCTTGAGGCCGCGGAACTGCTCGGCGACGACGCCACGATTTTCGTGGACCTGCGCGATCCGCGCGAGATCGAGCGCGAAGGCAACATGCCCGGCGCACGGCATTGCACGCGGGGGATGCTGGAATTCTGGATCGATCCCGAAAGCCCCTATCACAAATCCTATTTCGCCTCGGGCAAGACCTTCGTGTTCTTCTGCGCCGGTGGCTGGCGGTCCGCGCTGGCGACCAAGACGGCACAGGACATGGGACTCATGCCCGTCAAGCACATCACCGGCGGCTTCGGCGCCTGGAAGGCGGCGGGCCTTCCGGTGGAGCCCGTCGATCCCAAATAGAGCCCGGCGCCTTCAGCCTGCGGCTCGAAGCAGCCCGGCCGAGGGCGACGCAACATCCGATACGAAAGCGACGGCGCGCCGGGCAACAGCTCGATCGGTCAGGATACGGCGATGACCCAATCCGTCGGCCCAGTGCAGATGCACATGGTCGCCGGCTGAGGCGTAATCCTCGGCATGATCGGTCGGCACCTCCTTGTCGTCGCGGGCATGGATCACCAGGGTTGCGACCTTCGCTTCCCGCAATTGGCGGCTGCCGACGAAGTCGCCGAGCGGCCGCCCCGCGATGCGCTCGACCTTGCGCGCCATCTCCCGGCTGGACCTCGGACCGACATTCAGCGCGCGGCTGAAGCCGTCGAAAACCATTTGTAGCGAACTGGGTGCGGCGATGAGCACGAGCCTGTCGGCCGCAACCGGCGCAGTCGCCCTTACCGATCCTGCGATCGCGTTGGCAGCGACCGCGCCGCCGAAGGAATGTCCCACGACCGCGGCAAACGGGCCGAACCAGTCGGCGGTCAGCCGCACCGCCTCCACGGCACGCACAAGATGCAACCGCCGGCCGGTGGACTGACCGTGGCCGGGTAGGTCGAGCGACACGACCCTGTAGCCGGCCTCGCGGAAGCCCTCGATCAATACCCGCATGAACTCCGTACGGGAGCGCCAGCCATGCACGACCAGAACCGTGCCGGCACGCGCCCTGCCCGGTTCCGGCCGGAATTCGTGTACGGCAACGCATCCCGTTTGCGTCTTGAGCCGATGATGGCGCGCTTCAGCCATGAAATCACGCGCCCGTTCTATCGCACGCCGCTCGCCGTCGGTGGGGCGATTGGCGTCCGGCGTCCGGCAGAACAGTTCGAAGGCGATGCGCCCGCTAACGCCCGGCGCGAGCCTTTCCCCGAGACCGAACAGGCCGCGGATGACCTTGAGGCCGAACGATGCCATAGTGAGGATCCGTCGAATTCGTTCAAACATGAACATAGTAGTTCAAGCATGAACAAACTACAAGACCAGGTCGAGGGCCAAGCCCGCACCGAACCGCTGCGGGTCGGATCGAATCAGGCGAAGACGCCGCCGGCGGAGCCGTCTCCATCCGAGCCGCCGCCAGCCGAACCGCCCCTATCCGAGCCGCCCTGGGACAATCCGCGCTTCCGCAACTGGGTGGCGGTGGCGCGCGCCTGCCATGTGCTTGAACGGACGCTGGCCGCCAGGCTGGCGCCGCTCGACCTGAAGCCGGCCCAACTCGACGTGCTCATGAACCTGCACCGCCATCCCGGCATGTCGCAGCACGACCTGGCCCGCAAGCTGCTGGTCGGGCGCTCCAGCGTCACCATGCTGCTGCCGCAGTTGGAGACGCGCGGCCTGTTGCGGCGCGAGGGCGACGAGAAGGACAAGCGCATCCTGCGCCTGTCGCTGACCGACGCCGGCGAAACCCTGCTGACAAAGGCGCTGCGGGTTCATACGGCACTGATCGAACTGGCGATGAGCCAGTCGACGCCGCAGGAATGCGACCTGATCGGCGAACAGATGCGGCGCATCGCCGATGTGCTGAAGGACGGCTGAACACCTTCGATCGCGGCGCAAAGCCAGTTCCTTCATTTCCCGCGACGATCCCGGCGCAGAAGCCGTGATGACCAGCCGCAGAGCGCCGGCATTTCCATGCCGGCATATCCGAAGTCCCCTCCCTCCGGCTGATATCTGCCGCCCTCCGCAAGGGGAGGACGGCGAGCTATCTCACGCCTCTGCCGCCAGAGCCGCCTCGCGCAGGCCTTCGGCATCGCCGGTCGCGCCGTTGAAGACGAGGTTCAGTACCACCGAAGAAATGGAGGCTAGCAGGATGCCGGAATCGACCAGCGGACCGATCGCCTTGGGCAACCACATATGGAAGTCGGGGGCGACCACCGGGATCATGCCGAAGCCGACCGAGATGCCGACGACGAAGAGATTATTGCGGCTGGTCTTGAAATCCACGGCGCTGAGGATGCGGATGCCGGTGGCGGCGACCATGCCGAACATGACCAGTCCTGCCCCGCCCAGCACCACCGTCGGCAGCGCCTCGACCAGCGCGCCCATCTTCGGGATCAGACCGAGCACCACCATGATGACGCCGCCGGCGACGCAGACGAAGCGGCTGCGGATGCCGGTCACACCCACCAGCCCGACATTCTGTGAGAAGGACGTATAGGGAAAGGTGTTGAAGACGCCGCCGAGAACGGTGCCGAGGCCGTCCATCCTGAGACCCGACGACAGCATCGGCTGCGTGACCGGCTTGCCGGTCATCTCGCCCAGCGCCAGGAACATGCCGGTCGATTCGATCATGACGACGATCATCACCAGAACCATCGTCAGGATGAGGACGGGCGAGAAGATCGGCATGCCGAAATGGAAGGGCATGATCGGCGCGAACCAGGCGGCACTCGCGACCTTGTCGAAATGCATCAGGCCCAATCCGGCCGCGATGACGCCACCGGCGACGATGCCGATCAGCACGGCGATGTTGGACAGGAAGCCCTTGGTGAAGCGTGCCACGCCAACGACGATGGCCAGCACCACCAGCGACAGCACGATGTTGGAGACCGGTGCATAGGCCGGGTTCGGCACGCTGGGCGCCAGCGCGATGCCGGGCGGCACGGGCGGCAGAGCCGAGCCGCCGGCGTTCACCGCGCCGATCGCCTCCTTCAGCCAGTCCGCATGCACCGGGTCGACCAGCTTCGGCGCGGTCGGACCGACCGGCAGACCGAATATCCATGAAATGCCGATCTTCATCAGCGATACGCCGATGACGAGGATGATGGTGCCGGTGACGACGGGCGGAAAAAAGCGCAGCATCCTCGAAACGAAGGACGCAATGAGCACCGTGATGACGCCCGCCCCGATGATGGCGCCGAAGATGGTGCGCGCGCCGTCTATGCCGGGATTGGCGATCGCCATCGACACCATCGGCCCGACAGCGGCGAAGGTGACGCCCATCATCACCGGCAGCTTGATGCCGAACCATTGGCTCGCACCGAAGGACTGCAGGATCGAGGCGATGCCGCAGACGAACAGGTCGGCCGAGATCAGGAAGGCGACGTCCTGCGGCGGCAGCTTCAGCGCACGGCCAATGATGAGCGGCACCGCAATGGCGCCGGCATACATGACCAGCACATGCTGCAGGCCTAGCGCGAACAGACGCGGCGCAGGCAGCACCTCGTCCACGGAATGCGTGGTTGATGTCATGGCATTTTTTCCTCTCTCCCAGAACCGGCCCGAAGAATGCCCAAGAGGGCCGGTTCCCTTCCTCCGAAGGATGGTGCAGGATCGTCTGTAATCGCCTCGGGCGCCATCAAGAACATTTTGAAATCATCGCGAGATTTTCATGAAGATCGTAACGTGGAACATCAACGGCGTGCGCGCCCGCATCGGCAACCTCACGCATTGGCTGGGCGAATCGAAGCCGGACATCGTGTGCCTGCAGGAGATCAAGACGGTCGACGAGCAGTTCCCGCGCGCCGAGATCGAGGCGTTGGGCTACAATGTCGAGACGCATGGCCAGAAAGGCTTCAACGGCGTCGCCATCCTGTCGAAACTCCCGTTCGACGAGGTCAATCGCGGCCTGCCTGGCGACGAGAGCGACGAACAGGCCCGCTTCATCGAGGGCGTGTTCTCGACCGACCAAGGCGCGCTCAGGGTCGCATCGATCTACCTGCCCAACGGAAATCCGATCGATGACGGAATAAAATTCCCCTATAAGCTTTCCTGGATGGCGCGGCTTGAGCAGTGGGCGGCCGGGCGGCTGCTTCTGGAGGAGGCGCTGGTCATCGCCGGCGACTACAACGTCATCCCCGAACCGATCGACGCAAGACATCCGGAGAATTGGCTGGGCGACGCGCTGTTCCAGCCCGAGACACGACAGGCCTTCCGGCGGCTGAAGAACCTCGGCTTCACCGAAGCGGTGCGCGCGGTGACGGATGCGCCGGACACCTTCACCTTCTGGGATTACCAGGGCGGCGCCTGGCAGAAGAACAACGGCATCCGCATCGACCATCTGCTGCTTTCGCCGGAGGCCGCGAACCGCTTCTCCTCCGCCGCGATCGAAAAGCATGTGCGTGCCTGGGAAAAGCCTTCAGACCATGTGCCGGTCGCGATAGAACTCGACCTGGCCGCGGCGTGATGCCCGGCATCATATCGCCACATTGGAATTGTCGGATCGGCCACCTGCCGGATCAGGCAGGCAACAGGTTTCAGGACTCGGCCGTGAAGTCCGCGTTTCTTCCCATAGTCTTGATGGTAGCAGCTCCCGCGCATGCGTCGCCTGCGGATCTTCAATGCGTGGGAAACGGCAAGCGCTTCGAGATCGGCCAGTATGCCTGCCTGCTGACCGGCGAGCAGGACCGCCTCGCCCGCTGCGAGACGAACCTCAATACCCCGACATGGACAACACGGCTCGACCACTGTCCAGGCGGCAAGCCGCAGGAAACGGCCGATAGCTTTAGCTGTCGCGCCAATTATCGCGAGGTGCCGGCCGGTGGTTTCGCCTGCCTGACCATATCCGGCCAGAAACACCTGGCGCGATGCGACGAAGTGCTCAACACCCCATCCTGGACGACCGTGCAGGACGGCTGCCCCGGCGGCCCCCTGCCCAGGATCGCCACCAAGCCCGAAAAAGAGCATTGGCTGAGGAATACGCTGGATGTTCCGAAGCGGCTGTTCAACACGTTGCTGGACCGGCTGTGAACCGGTACGCCTGATCGATGTCGTTCCGCCCGGCGCTCCACCGATTTTGCCTGCCCGCGTAAACGCCGGCGGCAGGGATCGGGCCTATTCGTTGGCCCCCTTGGCGATGATGTCGTCGGCCAGCGAGATCGCGGTGCGGCGGTCGGCCTCGCCGGCGACGGCGAAGGCCTCTTCCTGCATCCCGCGAATCCAGCTCTGATCGACAGGCGTGGCCCGCGCCAGCGCCACCGTCATCATGGTCAGGCCGCGCACGACCTTGCCGCTCTGGAACAGGAGATTGCCGAGCGTCGCCTGCGCGCCGGCATGGCCCTTCTCGGCAGCCAATTGCAGCCAGCGCCCGGCCTGCTTGATGCTCTTTTTCACCCCGCCCTCGCCCTTGAGGAACATCTTGCCCATCTCGTACTGAGCGGTCGGGTTGCGGTAGTTGGCGGCGGCGCGCATGAAATATTCCTGCGCCCGCACCTCATCGGCCACGACCGGAGTGCCCGGGATGCCGGTCTTCAGATAATCGCCGAGCGCCACCAGCGCATCCGAAACATAGCTTTCTTCGGGAGAACCGGGCTCGACGTCCTGATCGGCGATTTCGGAAAAGAACTTGTAGGCCTCATAATCGTCCCGCGCCACGCCGTCGCCCTCGGCATACATGCGCGCAAGCTTCCAGGTGGCGCCGATCTGACCATTTTCGGCCGCATATTTGTAGGCCTCGACGGCCTGGTCCTTGTGGCCGCTCTTGTAGGCCGAGAAGCCGAACTGGAACACCGCCCAGGGACTCGATTGCGGTTTCACCCCGGTCTTGTCGTCGAACACCTTGTCGTCGAAGGCCAGCGCGCGGCTGCACGCACCGACACAGACAATGGCGACGAGCGCCGCCATCAGCGAAGACCTGAACAGCGCTGCCGTGCCTTTCGCAACCACTTTTGCGGCATCCTCCTCGACGGCAACCGCAGCAAACCCGAAGGATCGCCTTGCGTACGCGACAATGCCGTGAAGTGTCGTTTTTCGATCAAGGGGACGGTAGCGGCCGTTTCCGGCCAAAGTGGGGAGTTCCCGCGACGATATGGCGGCGAATCCGAAGGGACTGCGCTCCCGGCGCTCCTGCAGCCTGACAGTGGAGACTACTCTGGCGTCCATACTCGTCCTTACCGCGAGGCGCGGTCAGTCCCTTCGCGCAGCCTTCATGGCGATTGTCCCGGGACGTTATCGAGGTGCCCCCGGTTTATGGCGGGAAATGGGCGATCGCCTTAACGGCAGGATCGAGATGACGCGATGGCAAAGGAACTGTTGCCGCGCGGCCACAGATGTTGCCGGCATGCAGCACAAGCGGATTGGGGCATGAAGACGTTAAGCGGCGGGATAAAAAGCAAAAGGCCGGGATTGATCCCAGCCTTAAATGTGGTTTTAATTCAGTGGTTTACCACTTGATATTGTAACCGACGTTAAAGGCGAAGGCATGACCTGCCTTCACCGCAAGTCCCGTGTCATCACCCTTCGTCACCTCGGCTGACGTGAGATAGCTGTACCCGACGCCGGCTCGCAGTTCACCGCCGAGATTATCCTTCAGCGAAGCGCCCACCCCCAGTGTATAAGTATCGCTGGAGAGGTCATAGCCAGTGTTGACGCCGCTGTCCCAGGTCAAGCTGACGAGGCCGGAAATACGGTCCGTAAAAGCGTGACCGATACCGCCCGTGACAGTCCAGCCGTCTTTCCAGTTGTAGACATCGTCGCTGTCCTTGATCGGCGACTCGACAAGAAGATTCTTCTGTACGCTCCAGTCCATCCACTTGACGGATCCAAAAGCAAGCCAGCCCGGAGCTATGCCCGACTGCACCTTTGCCTCGACGGATTGGGGAAGATTACCGGTGCCAGTGGCGGGAACCGTCGTGCTTATTGCAGGGATCGACAGTGTACCGGTCGCGCCGTAAGAGGTTCCCGAACGATACATGACCTGCGCCCTGAAAGCGATCTCTGGGATCGTATAGGCCGCGCCGATCCGATAACCGTACTCCTCTCCGCTCAGCCTCAAATACGCCATCACTCCGGGAGTGGTCGTCGCATTGACACGATTGTAGTCGAAATCCTCTACGTAGCCGCCGCCAAGAAGCCAGATGCTGCCCTTGCCGACATCGAACTTCACGCCGCAGGTAAGAGCCTTCTCGTTGGTGGTGAAATCTTCTTCCAGCTTGCCGCTCGGCTTCGGCACGGCATAAGTGGCCGAACCGCCGTTGTTGTCGACCATAGTGCCGGCGCAGCGGAAATTATCGGACACGTTCAATTTGATCGCCATCGATGGGATCGCATAGTCGTCGGTGTAGGACGTTCCGACCAACCCTTCGGCCCCCGGCAGGCCGCTGCTGAACTTGCGCGTCGGTGAAACATAGGTCACGCCGGCACGCATGTTGAAGTTGCCGTCTTCGAACAGGATGTCGGTATCAGCTGATCCGCGCGAGAAACCGCCGGCATGCGCCACGCCTCCGAGCGTAGCCAGAAGGCAGGCCGCCGCCACCGTCCCCTTCAGCAAACTGTTCATGAAATACTCTCCCCGAAATCAACAACTCCAAGCTAGAGCGGACACGGGTTAACGGCGCAATAACCATTTTTTGGCCGTACAAGTACATATCGACCCGCAGCCGCCTGTACTTCGAAGTCTGGCTTCGCACTAAACCTCAGAGGACCGGTCCATCAATCGGGCCGTTGAAAATAATCAAACAAAATCAACAACAAAAGAGGCTTGCGTCGGCGAAAGAAGGAACGCCCTCGCCGGTTGTTACATTATGGCCACAATGGGGCAAAAACTTCCGTTTACGTCAATTGTGACGTTGCGGAACGCTGCTCGAACGGGCACAAAGCCGCCCGGATGGGCAGTTGCCTCCGTCACCCCGCATCACGAACCCGATCCAGCGCCGTTGACAGGCGCGATTGCGATTCGGTGTATTCCGCGAGTTTCTCCCGCTCTGCCGCGACGACCTCCTCCGGCGCATTGGCGACGAACTTTTCGTTCGACAGCTTCTTGTGCAGCCGTGCGATCTCCTCGGTGACCTTGGCGAGTTCCTTCTGCAACCGCGCCGCCTCGGCCTTGAGGTCGATGAGGCTGCCGAGGGGCAGGCAGACAGTCGCTTCCCCGGCGACGATTTGGGCAGCGCCCCTCGGAGCTGCATCGGCTAGCGAGACCTCGCCGACGCGCGCCAGGCGCCTGATGGCGCTGTCATGGCGCTCGAGCCGCGCACGGGTCTCTTCGCCCGCCCCGATCACGACCAGCGGCGCAATCGCGGCTGGCGGCACGTTCATCTCCGAACGGACCGAGCGGATGCCCGAGACCAGGTCGATCAGCCAGTTGATGTCGGCGGCGGCCTCGTCATCCTCGAAATCCGGCGACGGCCAGGACGCATGACAAAGAAGCGATGGACGCTGCCTGCCCTCGCCCGCCGTCTCGGCCCACAGTTCCTCCGTCATGAAGGGCATGAAGGGGTGCAGCAGCTTGTAGATCTCGTCCAGCACGAAGGCGACGGTGGCGCGGCTCTCGGCCTTGGCCGCCTCGTCCTCGCCTATGAAGACGGGCTTGAGCAGTTCGAGATACCAGTCGCAGAACTGGTTCCAGACGAAGCGGTATGCGGCGCCCGCCGCCTCGTTGAAGCGATAGGAGGTGATCCCCTCGGTGACGGCGCGCGCCGCGCGCGTCAATTCGGTGAGGATCCAGCGATTGACGGGAAGCTTCGCGTCGTTCAGCCAGACATCGTCGTTGCGCTCGACACCGTTCATCTCGGCGAAGCGCGTGGCGTTCCACAGCTTGGTGCCAAAGTTGCGATAGCCGGCGATGCGGGCCGGATCGAGCTTCACGTCCCTGCCCTGCGCGGCCATGATCGCCAGCGTGAAGCGCAGCGCGTCGGCGCCGTATTCGTCGATAAGGTCCAGCGGGTCGATGACGTTGCCCTTCGACTTCGACATCTTGGCGCCGTTCTTGTCGCGCACCAGCGCGTGCACGTAGACGGTGTGGAACGGTTCCTCCTCGGTGAAGTGCAGGCCCATCATCATCATGCGAGCGACCCAGAAGAAGATGATGTCGAAGCCCGTAACCAACACCGAGGTCGGGTAGTAGGTCTTCAGTTCCGCCGTCTGCTCGGGCCAGCCGAGCGTCGAGAACGGCCACAGCGCCGACGAAAACCATGTATCGAGCACGTCCTCGTCGCGGGTCAGGATCTCGCCGGGCTGGAAATTTTCCAGTTTCTCCTCGACCCAAGCCTTCCACGGCCCTTCATGCGCGATGTAGTGCTGGATCGCGGCCTCCAGCGCCGCCTCCTCGTCCTTTTCGACGAAGATCGAGCCGTCCGGCCCGTACCAGGCGGGAATCTGATGGCCCCACCAGAGCTGGCGCGAGATGCACCACGGCTCGATGTTTTCCATCCAGTCGAAATAGGTCTTTTCCCAGTTCTTCGGCACGAAGTTCGTTCGGCCCTCGCGCACGGAGGCGATGGCGGGCTTCGCCAGCGTCTCGGCGTCGGCGAACCACTGGTCGGTCAGCATCGGCTCGATGACCACGCCGGAGCGGTCGCCGAACGGCTGCATGATCTTCTTTGCCTCGACATAGGGGATGTCGTTGCCCTCGCCGTCCTTCACGGTGACGGCAAGTTCCTCGGCATTGATCGCCTCGACGATACGCTTGCGCGCCTCGTAGCGGTCGAGGCCGCGATACTCGTCCGGCACGAGGTTGATGGCGTCCACGTCCGCCTCGTCCGGCAATTCGCCGGACCGGACGATCTCGGCCGCGCGCGCCGCGCAGACGGCATAGGGCTCGCCGTCATCGCGCATGGCAGCGACGGTGTTCATCAGGCGATAGAGCGGGATTCTGTTACGGCGCGCGACCTGATAGTCGTTGAAATCGTGCGCACCGGTGATCTTGACCGCGCCCGAGCCGAACTCCGGATCGGGATATTCGTCGGTGATGATGGGGATGAGGCGGCGATGCGCCTTCGGCCCGACCGGAATTTCACAGAGCTTGCCGACGATCGGCGCATAGCGCTCGTCGGACGGATGAACGGCCACCGCGCCGTCGCCCAGCATGGTTTCGGGCCGGGTCGTGGCGATGGAGATGTAGTCGCGCTCCTCCTGGAAGACGACGTTGCCGTCCTTGTCCTTCTCGACATAGGTGTAGGTCTCGCCGCCGGCCAGCCTGTACTTGAAGTGCCACATATGGCCGTCGACTTCCTTCGACTCGACCTCGAGGTCGGAAATCGCGGTCTCGAATTTCGGGTCCCAGTTGACCAGCCGCTTGCCGCGGTAGATCAGGCCCTGCTTGTAGAGCGTAACGAAGACCTCGATGACGGCTTTCGAAAGCCCCTCGTCCATGGTGAAGCGCTCGCGGCTCCAGTCGCAGGAAGCGCCGAGGCGCTTCAACTGGTTGACGATCGTGCCGCCGGACTCGGCCTTCCACTCCCACACCTTCTCGACGAACTGCTCGCGGCTGAGGTCGCGGCGGTGGACTTGCTTTTCCATCAGCTGGCGCTCGACAACCATCTGCGTGGCGATGCCCGCGTGGTCCATGCCCGGCTGCCACAGGACATTCTTGCCGCGCATCCGCTCAAAGCGGACCAGGACGTCCTGCAGGGTGTTATTGAGCGCGTGGCCCATATGCAGCGATCCGGTGACGTTCGGCGGCGGAATGACGATCGTGAACGCTTCCGCCGCCTCTTCCGAGCCTGCGCCGGCGCGGAAGGCGTCGGCCTCCTCCCAGGTCTTTGCGATCTTCGGCTCGACGCTTTTCGCGTCATAGGTCTTTTCCAGCATGGGAGCGGTCCGGATCTCGGGATTTCGTGAAGGCGGTATCGGGGACGGTGTAAATCGAAAGGCGTTTGGCAAGTCAACCGCGCCAACGGCCGTTCAGGGGCGTACATAGGTCAAGTTGGACAGGCTGGCGAGATGTTGGCGCAGCTTGTCGGTTCCATCGGATAGTCCGGCTGATATGATCTGGCCCATGATGCCGCGAAAAGCCCAATGCGCCTGCGGACGATTGCAGGTCGCCTGCGAAGGCGATCCCGCTCTCGTATCGCTGTGCCATTGTCTGGAATGCCAGCGCCGCACCGGCAGCACCTACGGTATCGCGGCGTTCTTCCCGCGCGAGGCGGTTGCCGTGTCCGGCGCCGCCTCGCTCTACAGCAGGACGAGCGACAGCGGGTTCGCAGTCGACCATCATTTCTGCCCGAATTGCGGCAGCACGGTTTTCTGGGAGCCGCAGCGCAAGCCCGAATATGTTGCAGTCGCGGTCGGCGCCTTCGCCGACCCGAGCTTTCCCGCCCCCGACAAGGCGGTCTACGGTCGCCACAGGCACCCTTGGGTAACGGCACCCGCCGACCCGCACGATTGACCCGGTCAGCCGCGCGGCGCGAAGACCGACCAGTTCATCATCCGCGCCAGCTTCTCCAGTGCCAGCGAACCGAGCTTGGAGTTGCCGTTGGCGTTGAGGCCCGGCGACCAGACCGCCAGTGAGGCGACGCCCGGCACGCTGGCGAGGATACCGCCGCCGACGCCGCTCTTTCCCGGTATGCCGACGCGGAATGCGAAGTCGCCCGATCCGTCGTAATGGCCGCAGGTCAGCATCAGCGCGTTGATGCGCCGCGCCCGCTCGGGCGACACGACCGAGTGTCCGGTGTCGGGATTGCGCCCGCCATTGGCGAGGAAGCGCCCGGCGAGCGCAAGCTGCCGGCAGCTCATGGCGATGGCGCAGTGGTGGAAATAGACACCGAGCGCCAGTTCCGGCGCGTGGGTCAGGTTGCCGAAGGAGCGCATGTAGTTGGCCAGCGCGAAATTGCGGTAGCCGGTAGCCTGCTCGGATGCGGCAACCTCGCGATCGACGACGATCGCCTCGTCATTGGCGAGAAAGCGCAGGAAATGCACGATCTCGCCTATCGTCTCGCGTGGCTGGTGCCCGGCGAGCAATATGTCGGACACCACGATCGCGCCCGCATTGATGAACGGATTGCGCGGAATACCGCTCTCGTGCTCGAGCTGGACGATCGAGTTGAACGGATTGCCGGACGGCTCGCGCCCCACCCGCTTCCACAGCGCGTCGCCCTTTTCGCCGAGCGCCAGCGTCAGCGTGAACACCTTGGAGATGCTCTGGATGGAAAACGGCTCGTCGGCGTCGCCTGCGGTCAGAACCCGCCCGTCATTGGTGGCGACCGCGATGCCGAACTTTTTGGCATCGACGCGGCCGAGCTGGGGAATATAGGTCGCGACCTCGCCACGGTCCTCGCTGACGGCCATTTCGGCGGCGACTTCGGCCAGCGCCTGCTCCAGGTCCGCCATCATGCGCCCCGCGGGTTCAGCCAGCGTTCGATGCGCGACAGCGCCTCTTCCATGTCCGCATGGCTGCCGGCATAGGAAAAGCGCATATACCTGTGCCCCTGCAACGGGTCGAAGTCACGACCGGGCGTGGCCGCGACATGTGCCTCGGCCAACATCCGGCGTGCGAATTCCATGCTGTCGTTGGTCAGGCGCGAGACGTCGCAGAACGCATAGAAGGCACCGTCCAGCGGCGCCGCTAGCGGAAAGCCGAGTTCCGGCAAGCGGCGCGCCAGCAGCTTTCGATTGGCGGCATAGCGTGCCTTGACCGCTTCCAGTTCTGCCGTCGCGTTGAACGCTTCGATGGCCGCCACCTGCGACAGTTCGGGCGCGGAGATGTAGAGGCTTTGGGCGAGGCGCTCGATCGGCCGCACCAGTTCCTCCGGCAGCACCATCCAGCCTATGCGCCAGCCGGTCATGCAATAGTATTTCGAGAAGGAGTTGATGACGGTGACGTTGGCGCCATGGGCGAGCGCGGTGGTGTCGGGCGCGTCATAGGCAAGCCGGTGATAGATCTCGTCCGAAATGACGCTGACGCCGAGCGCTTCGGCGGTCTCTACGAGACGCTTCAGTTCGGCGTAAGGGATCACGGCCCCTGTCGGGTTCGCCGGGCTGGCAAAGAGGACGCCATTCAGCGGCTTTTCTTCATGTGCGGCGGTCAGATGGTCGGCAGAGAGATAGGGCGCGCCCTCCAGTTCGATCTCGACCACCTCGATGCCCAGCGCCGCCATGATGTTGCGGTAGGCGGGATATCCGGGAGCAGCGATCGCGACCCGGTCACCGGCGTCGAACATGGCAAGGAACGCCAGGTTGAAGGCCGCGGACGATCCGGTAGTGACGGCGATGCGCGCAGGCGCGACCTCGATGCCGTAGTGCTCGCCGTAATGCGTCGCGATCGCTCTGCGCAGGCCGTCGAGGCCGAGCGCGTCAGTATAGCCGATCCTGCCGCGCTCCAGCGCCGTCTTCGCCGCCCGGCGCACGGTCTCGGGTGCGGGGTCGGAGGGCTGGCCCACCGCCATCGACACCACGTCGGTGCCGCCGGCGATCAGCCGGTTGGCCTCGGCCAGCACATCCATGGCGTGGAACGGCTCGATAGCGCCGCGCCGCGACAGCGAAACACCCATTCTTCGTCTCCGTAGCGTCGCCGTCTCTATGGCCGATCGGCCGCCGCGCCGCACAAATGCCCGATTGGTCTGGGTATCACAAGCGCGGGAAGATTCCGGCCGCGACTTTTCTTCGTCCGCCACCTCGGCTACCAGTGAGGGCCATGCTGACCCTGACGAGACCTTTTTCGACGCTGACCAGGCTGGCCCGTGCCGCGACGGTCGCATTTGTCGCCGTCGCCGTCACCCTGACGCAGTCGCTCCCCGTGCTTGCGCAGGGCGTGCCGGTGGTGCGCGACGCCGAGATCGAGGCGCTGGTGCGCGACTACGCGCGGCCGATCTTCAAGGCGGCGGGCCTCTCCAGCGCCGGCATCCGCATCGTGCTGGTCAACGATCCGTCCTTCAACGCCTTCGTCGCGGGACGACGCCTGTTCATCAACACCGGCGCGCTGATGCAGGCCGAGACGCCGAACGAGATCATCGGCGTCATCGCGCACGAATGCGGCCATATCGCCGGCGGCCACGAACAGAAGCTCCGCGAGCAGCTCGAGCACGTCAAGACCATGGCCATCGTCGCCGGCCTGCTCGGCGCCGGCGCGATGGTGGCGGGCGCGACCGGCAACAGCCGCGGCCTCGCCACGGCGGGCATGGGGCTTGCCGCGGGCGGCGGCGAATTCGCCCAGCGCGTGCTGCTCCAATACCAGCGTGGCGAAGAAATCACCGCCGACCGCTCGGCCATCACCTATCTCAACGCCACGCATCAGTCCGGCGAGGGCATGCTGAAGACCTTCCAGCGCTTCCAGACGGCGCTTTCGCTGTCGGGCGCGCAGGTCGATCCTTACCGCATCAGCCATCCGATGCCGCAGGAACGCATCGCCAACCTGCAGTCGCTGGTCGAGAAGAGCCCCTATCGCGAGAACAAGGATTCGGCTTCGCTGCAGCAGCGCCACGACATGATGCGCGTCAAGATCGCGGTCTATACGCAGGGCCAGGCGGCGATGGCGCGTCTGTTGCGCAAGAGTTCGGACACGCTGGCGAAAAAATACGGCGAAGCGCAGGCCGCCTATCTGTTCGGCAACCTGAACTCGGCGCTGAGCAAAGCCGACGCCCTGATCCGGACGCAGCCGAAGAACCCCTATTTCCATGAACTGCGCGGCGACGTGCTGATGAAGTCGAACCATCCCAAGGATGCTGCGTCGGCTTATGCCAAGGCGGTCGCGCTCGATCCGGCGAAATCGGGAATCCTGCCCGTCTCGTATGGCCAGGCGCTGCTGGCGGTGGGTACTCCGGATTCGGCGAAGAAGGCCATCGCGCAGATCCAGATCGGCCTGGCGCGCGACAAGGAGAACGGCATCGCCTATCGCTACCTGGCGCAGGCCTACGGTCAGCTCGGCGAAGTCGCCAAGGCGGAACTGGCGAGCGCCGACGGCTACTACTATTCCGGCGACTACCGAAACGCCAAGATTTTCGCCATGCGGGCCCAGCAGACACTGAAGCGCGGCACTCCCGATTGGCTCAAGGCGCAGGACATCATTAGCTCCAGCCCATCGGGCAAGAAGAAATAGGCGGCCTCTCGGCCCCAACAAGCAAGAGGAACGGGTTCATGAACAAGGCACTTCTTCTGGGCACGAGCGGCGCCGTCGCCGGCCTTGCCATGCTGGCTGTCGGCTTTGCCGCGGGCACCGCCCTGCCAGCAAGGGCGGACAGCGCCGTGCAGGTCGCCCAGGCCGATACGGCGGCCACCACGAGCGGCAAGCTCGATCGCGCGGAAGTCGAAGGCATCGTGCGCGACTATCTGCTCAAGAATCCCGAAATCCTCCTCGAAGTGCAGAGCGCGCTCGAGGCTAAGCAGGCCGAGGAACAGAAGATCGCCCATGAAGGGGTGATAAAGGGCCAGAAGAACGAGATCTTCAACTCGACCTTCGACGGCGTCGTCGGCAATCCCGACGGCAAGGTCACCATCGTCGAGTTCTACGACTACAATTGCGGCTTCTGCAAACGGGCCATCGAGGACATGCAGGCGCTGACCAAGAGCGATTCCGACCTGCGCTTCGTGCTCAAGGAATTCCCCATCCTCGGGCCGGATTCCCAGAAGGCGTCGATCGTTTCCATGGCCTTCCACAAGATGATGCCGCAGAAATACGGCGAATTCCACACGGCTCTGCTCGGTGGCGAAGGCCGCGCCACGGAAGCCAAGGCGATCAAGATCGCCCTGTCGCTGGGCGCCAATGAGGCCAAGCTGCGCGAGCACATGAAGGACCCCGACATCCCCGAGGCCATTTCCAAGACCTACGAGCTGGCCACCAAGCTCGCCATAAGCGGAACGCCATCCTACGTGGTCGGCAACGAGGTCATCTTCGGCGCGCTGGGCCAGGACGTGCTCGCCGAGAAGATCGCCGCCGCCAAGGCGCAGCTTTGATGCCGATCGATATGCAAAAGCCCGGGCAGACCGGGCTTTTGCCGTTGTGGACAGGCAAATAAGGCACTTGCGCTCTTTTCCCGGTGGACTAAGCCCATTATAGAGCCCGCTTGTCTCCTGGAACTCGGCGCGTGAACAACAGCATCAGCGCCGGAAAAGGTCGTCATTCTTGAAACCGGTATTCGTTCTCAACGGCCCCAACCTCAACATGCTCGGCAAGCGTGAGCCGTCTATCTACGGTACCCAGACGCTGGACGACATCGCCGCAGACTGCCGCAAGGCTGCCGGAGAACTCGGGCTCGAGATCGACTTCCGGCAATCCAACCATGAGGGCGACCTCGTCACCTGGATCCAGGAAGCGGAGGAACAGGCGCTCGGTATCGTGCTGAACGCGGGCGCCTATACCCACACCTCGATCGCCATCCACGACGCCATCCGCGCCGCCGCGCCGGTGCCGGTCGTGGAGGTGCATCTGTCGAACATTCACGCGCGGGAACCATTCCGCCACATATCCAAGGTCGCTCCTCATGCACTGGGCATGATCTGCGGCTTCGGCCCGCTCGGCTACGTGCTGGCCTTGCGCGCCCTCGCGGCGCGCCGGTAAACGGCCGGGACAGGAGAAAGGCTTATCGATGACCAAGACGACGAACGGCATAGACCAGAAACTGATCCGCGACCTGGCGGGCATCCTGAACGACACCAACCTGACCGACATCGAGGTCGAGTTCGGCGATCTCAAGGTGCGCGTCTCGCGCCATGCACCGGCCGTTCACGCGGTTGCCGCCGCGCCTGCCTATGCTCCAGCACCGGCCGCCGCGCCCGCGCCGTCGGCAGCGCCCGCCGCCCAGCCGGCCGCCGCAGCCGATCCCGGCAAGAACGCCGTTCCCTCGCCGATGGTCGGCACCGCCTATCTGGCGCCGTCGCCGGACGCCAAGCCTTTCATCGAGGTCGGCCAGTCGGTGAAGGAAGGCCAGACGCTGCTCATCATCGAAGCCATGAAGACCATGAACCAGATTCCGTCGCCGCGCTCCGGCACCGTGACGGCCATTCTCATCGAGGACGCGCAGCCGGTCGAGTACGGCATGCCGCTGGTGGTAATCGAATAGAATGTTCCAGAAGATCCTCATCGCCAATCGCGGCGAGATCGCGCTCAGGGTGCTTCGCGCCTGCAAGGAACTCGGCATCCAGACCGTCGTGGTGCATTCGACCGCCGATGCCGACGCCATGCATGTGCGCCTCGCCGACGAAAGCGTGTGCATCGGCCCGCCGCCGTCGCGCGACAGCTATCTCAACATCCACCAGATCGTCGCCGCCTGCGAGATCACCGGCGCAGACGCCGTGCATCCCGGCTACGGCTTTCTGTCGGAGAACGCCAAGTTCGCCGATATCCTCGCGGCGCACAACATCACCTTCATCGGGCCGACCGGCGACCATATCCGCATCATGGGTGACAAGATCGAGGCCAAGCGCACCGCCAAGCGCCTCGGCATCCCGGTTGTGCCGGGATCGGACGGCGCAGTGACGGAAGAGAGCGAGGCCAAGCGTATCGCCGCCGACATCGGTTATCCCGTCATCATCAAGGCCTCCGCCGGCGGCGGCGGGCGCGGCATGAAAGTGGCGCATTCGGAAGCCGACCTCGAAGTGGCGCTCGCCACCGCGCGCTCGGAAGCGGGCGCGGCCTTCGGCGACGACGCCGTCTACATCGAAAAATATCTGGAGAAGCCGCGCCATATCGAGCTTCAGGTGTTCGGCGACGGCATGGGCCAGGGCGTGCATTTCGGCGAGCGCGACTGCTCCCTGCAACGCCGCCACCAGAAAGTGTGGGAAGAGGCCACCTCGCCGGCGCTCAATGCCGACCAGCGCGCCAGGATCGGCGGCATCTGTGCCAAGGCGGTGGCCGATCTCGGCTATTCGGGCGCCGGCACCATCGAGTTCCTCTACGAGGACGGCGAGTTCTATTTCATCGAGATGAACACCCGCCTGCAGGTGGAGCATCCGGTGACGGAGGCCATCACCGGTATCGACTTGGTGCACGAACAGATCCGCGTCGCCTCGGGCGGCGGCCTGTCGGTCCGGCAGGAGGACATCAAGTTCAACGGCCACGCCATCGAGTGCCGCATCAACGCCGAAGACCCGCGCACCTTCGTGCCCTCGCCCGGCACGATCACGCATTTCCATACGCCGGGCGGGTTGGGCATTCGCGTCGATTCGGGCGTCTATTCGGGCTACCGCATCCCGCCCTATTACGATTCGCTGATCGGCAAGCTGATCGTGCACGGCCGCAACCGCGTCGAGTGCATGATGCGGCTGAGGCGCGCACTGGACGAGTTCGTGGTCGACGGCATCAACACGACGCTGCCGCTGTTCCGCGACCTCGTCGGCAATCCCGATATCGCCAATGGCGACTACGATATCCACTGGCTGGAGAAGTATCTGGCCAAGGAAAACGAGGCGCACTGAGGCGCCGGCGATGGCGCGGGCTCGTCGTCCCGTCACCTTGAGGGCGGACTCTCCGTGATCCGCCCCTTTGCGCCCGGATATCGCATTCCGACCGACCTTCTGCTCAAGGCCTATGCCTCTGGCGTGTTTCCGATGGCGGAAAGCGCGTCGGATCAGGAGGTGTTCTGGGTGCGGCCGGAAAGCCGCGGCATCATTCCGCTCGATGGCTTCCACATCCCGAAGAGCCTTGCGAAGACGATGCGCAAGGGCGCGTTCGACATCCGCTTCGATTTCGATTTCGAGGCGACGATCGACGCCTGCGCGGAACAGCGTGCGGAGCGCCCCTCGACATGGATCAACGCACCGATCCGCGAAGCCTATGTACAACTTCATCGCATGGGCCACGCGCATTCGGTCGAGGCATGGGAGAACGGGCAGCTCGTCGGCGGCCTTTACGGGGTGTCGCTGGGGCGCGTGTTCTTCGGCGAGAGCATGTTCTCGAAAGAGACCGACGCCTCGAAGATCTGCCTCGTCCATCTGGTCGAACGGCTGAACGAACGCGGCTTCGCCCTTCTCGACACCCAGTTCACCACCGAGCACTTGAAGCGCTTCGGCGCCGTGGACGTGCCGCGCGCCCAATACGAGGCGATGCTGGTCGAAGCGCTGATGGGCACAGCGACCTTCTGATCGCAGCCCCTACAGAGCCTGCAGCAGTTTTTCCTTGATCTCGGCCAGTCTTTCCTCGTTGCGGCGATAGAAGGCCCACTGTTTGATGCGTTTTTGATCGACGAGGCCGGCCTGCACCAGAACACGCATATGTTCGCTGAGCGTCGGCTGGGTGATTCCTAGCTTTTCGGCGATATAGAGCGCGCAGACGCCGTCCCCGGCAAGGTCGCCGTCTACCTGCGGCGGAAAGTTGGCGACCGGGTCCTTCAGCCAGTCGAGGATTTGAAGGCGCCGCTCGTTCGCCAAAGCCTTGAGAATTTCCGCCTCTTGCATTTCGTTACTTTGCTAAGTTACTAATCTTATGTCAATCCACGCCGGAATCTCTCCATGCACCCTGCCCTGTCCGCCAGTTCCATCGCCGAGGTCGAACGCACGATAAGACCTCATGTCCGGCGCACCCCGATGGTCGCAGCCGACATGGCCGATTTCGACAGAGAGGCTCTCCCGATCCGGCTGAAGCTCGAACTGCTGCAGCACTCCGGTTCGTTCAAGGCGCGAGGGGCCTTCGCCAATCTTCTGAGGCGCGAGGTGCCGCCGGCCGGGGTCGTGGCGGCCTCGGGCGGCAATCACGGGGCCGCAGTGGCCTATGCAGCGCAACGGCTCGGCAGACAGGCCAACATCTTCGTCCCCACCATCTCGTCGCCGGCGAAGCTGGAGCGCATCCGCAGCTACGATGCGAATGTCCATGTCGTCGGCGAGCGCTATGCCGATGCGCTGACCGCCAGCGAGACCTTCGCGGCGAGCAGCGGCGCCTTGCAGGTGCATGCCTTCGAGCAGATCGAGACGCTGCTTGGACAAGGCACGCTCGGCCTTGAGATCGAGGAGGACTACCCGGACATCCACACCCTTCTGGTGGCTGTCGGCGGCGGCGGTCTCATCGGCGGTATCGCCGCCTGGTTCGCCGGCCGCATCAGGATCGTCGCGGTCGAGCCGGAAGGCTCGCCGACCCTGTTCGACGCCTTTGCCGCCGGCCGGCCGGTCGACAGCGGCGCGGAAGGCATCGCCGCCGACTCGCTGGCGCCGAAGCGCGTCGGTGAACTGATGTTTCCGCTGGCCAAGGCCTATGTACAGAAGCCGGTCCTCGTATCGGACGACGATATCCGCACCGCGCAACTCGCCCTGTGGAACGGGTTGCGCGTGGTCGCCGAACCTGGCGGCGCCGCCGCCTTCGCCGCACTGCATTCGGGGAAATACAAGCCCGAAGCGGGCGAGCGCGTCGCCGTCCTGGTGTGCGGCGGCAACACCGCCGCGGTTTCGTTCCGCTAAGGCACGGTCTGCCGGGGAGCAGCCATCACTGATCAGCCTTCAGCGGCGTCTGGCTGTGGAACATCATCTTCCAGCCATCGGCGCGCTTGACGTAGCCTGTGGAGACGATTGCAGCATAGGCCTCGCCGCTCTTGCGACGGGCGCGCGCCTCGTAGGTCAGCATGACGATGTCGCTGCCGGGCTCGACCATGCCCTTCAACTCGATCTCGATGTCGCGCCAGCGGTCCGGGCTTTTCGCCGTAGCGGCAAGATCGGCATTGCTCATGGCCCTCGCCATCTCGGGAAAGGCAACCAGGCACTCCTTGTCGGCATGGGCTTTGTAATAGGCCTCGCCGAGGGTCCAGAAACCCTTCTCGATCTCGAGAAGCTCATTTTCGCTGGCAAGCATCGAAAACCCTCCGTCCGCTCGCGCCCGACCGCCCGCTTCAACGCGCAGGCCAAGCGGCGGTTCCGGAAGATCAGTTGGCAGGCTTGTCCGGCTTGGCGGCCGGAGCCGCGGCAGTCGATGCCGAGTCGGGCACCGTCTCGGCGGCAGGCGTATCGCCGGCCTTGGCGCTTTCAGGTGGCGGAACGTCGGACTTCTGCTTGCAGTCCTTCAGCCACACGTCATAGACGGGATGCTCCACCGCATTGAGGCCGGGGCTCTGGGCGAACATCCAGCCGGTGAAGATGCGCCTTATCTTCCTGTCCAGCGTGATCTCGTCCACCTCGACGAAGGAATCCGTCTTCGGCTCCTCGGCGCCGGGGCGCGAGTAGCAGACGCGCGGCGTCACCTGGAGCGCGCCGAACTGAACGGTCTCGTTGATATAGACGTCGAAAGTGATAATGCGGCCGGTGATCTTGTCCACGCCGGTGAATTCGGCCACCGGATTGGCGACGCGCTGGACCTTCGGTGCCGGCGCCGGCTGGTCCTGCGCCGGCGGATTGCCGGTCGATTGGTCCTGTTGGTCCTGGCCTGGCTGATTCTGATCGGGTTGATCGGGGGAGGCCTGATCGGGAGCGGAATTCTGGTCGGGCTGGTCCTGCGCAGGCGGCTCACCCATGGGCTGGCCCTGCGTGGGGTCTGGCTGGACCTGGAACGGCACTTCGGCGGGCGGCTGGTCCGCGGGCGGGTCCCAGGGCATTCGCTGCGCAGCGGCCTGGAGAGGCAAAGCAATCGCAAGCGTCGCAGCCACGGCAACGGGCGAAAGGCAGTTGAAACGTCTCATGCGAACGACCCGTCCGTGGGCATGCGGTGATTCTCGACGCCCAAGGCTAAGGCCATTCGGCGAAGCGGACCAGCTAAACGGAAAATGTGGCGAGAAGCCGAACCGCGGCCGGTTCAAATGTGTACCTCAGGCGCTCGGCGTCCACGCATCGTAATCGCCCGTCACCTGCGGGCGACGATCCTGACCGAGGATCGATCCCTTCGGGCGGTAGGCCGCGGCGGTGCCGGTCATATTGGCCTGATAGGGCTTCTGCCACTCACGCGGCTTGTAGTTCTCGTCCGACGGCGGCGTGTCCACGCGATGATGGATCCAGCCATGCCAGCCGGGCGGGATGGCTGATGCTTCCGAATAGCCCTTGTAGATCACCCAGCGGCGGGTCTGCCCGTCGGAATTGGTGCCGCCTTCATAATAGGCATTGCCGAACTGGTCCTCGCCGACGCTCTTTCCAAAACGCCAGGTGTTGAAGCGGGTCCCCAGCGTCTGGCCGTTCCACCAGGTGAAGAACTGGGTCAGGAATCTCATCATCTGCAAAGCCTCCGGCCGCGACGCGCGACCGCCGTTCGTCACCCTGCTTATGGCGTCGGCTGGCGAGGATGGCAAGGGGCGTTGCGCCGCAGGCCAAGTCAACCCAGCCGCTTTTCCATGGTCACGATCATGGCATCGACCCATTGCGTGGCCGGGCGGCGGCCGACTTCGGCAAAACCGTTCGCCCGGTAGAAGGCCACGGCCCGCTCGTTGCGGGCCTCGACGTCCAGCCGCATGAGACTGGCATCGACGAACGAAGCCTCCAGTTCGGCAAGAAGCAGCCCGCCGACGCCATGCCCCTGCATGTCCGGGCGCACATCCAGTTCCTGCAGTTCGACGACCTCCCCGGCCGCGTCCAGCACGGCGTAGCCGGCGCCGGCCAGAAGGTCGCCGGTATCGGCAACGACGAACTCCGAGCCCGGCCGCCGCAGCATTTGCCGCAGCCAGTCGACGGAGTGCCATCTGGTCGAGATGTCGGTGACGCCGGCGGCGCCGTATAGGCCGTCGTAGGTGGCGTGCCATGTCTCGGCCAGCAAAGCACTGATTGCCGGCAGGTCGCGCTCACTCGCGGTGCGGACGAACACTTCCGAAGCCAAAGATCTACTCGATGCCGAGCCTGGCCTTGACCAGATCATTGACGGCCTGCGGATTGGCCTTGCCGCCGGTCGCCTTCATCACCTGGCCGACGAACCAGCCGGCCATGGTGGGCTTGGCCCTGGCCTGCTCGACCTTGTCGGGGTTGGCGGCGATCACCTCATCCACGGCCTTCTCGATCGCGCCGGTGTCGGTGACCTGCTTCATTCCCCGCGCCTCGACGATCTCCTTCGGATCGCCGCCTTCGTTCCAGACGATCTCGAACAGGTCCTTGGCGATCTTGCCGGAGATGGTGCCTTCCCTGATGAGGTCGATGACCGCGCCGAGCTGGTCGGGCGAAACCGGAGTCTCTTCAATGGCCTTGCCGGCTTTGTTCAAGGCGCCCAGGAGGTCGTTTATGACCCAGTTGGCGGCAAGCTTGCCGTCACGGCCCGCAGCCACCTGCTCGAAATAGTCGGCGATGGCCTTTTCCGAAACGAGGATCGAGGCGTCGTAGGCCGACAGGCCGAGTTTTTCGACAAGCCGTCCCTTCTTGTCGTCAGGGAGTTCCGGCAGGTCGGCCGCCAGCGCATCGACATAGGCTTGGTCGAATTCCAGCGGCAGGAGATCGGGATCGGGGAAATAGCGATAATCGTGCGCTTCTTCCTTCGAGCGCATCGAGCGCGTCTCGCCCTTGGCCGCATCGAACAGGCGCGTTTCCTGATCGATCGTGCCGCCGTCCTCGATGACCGCGATCTGGCGCCGCGCCTCGTATTCGATCGCCTGGCCGATGAAGCGGATCGAGTTCATGTTCTTGATCTCGCAGCGCGTGCCGAAGGCCTCGCCCGGACGCCGGACCGAGACGTTGACGTCGGCACGCAGCGAGCCTTCGTCCATATTGCCGTCGCAGGTGCCGAGATAGCGCAGGATCGAGCGCAGCTTGGTGACATAGGCCTTGGCTTCGTCCGACGAGCGGATGTCGGGCTTGGACACGATCTCCATCAGCGCGACGCCCGAGCGGTTGAGGTCGACATAGGACATGGTCGGATGCTGGTCGTGCATGGACTTGCCTGCGTCCTGCTCCAGATGCAGGCGTTCGATGCCGACCTCGATATCCTCGTACTGACCCTTGTTGTCGGGACCGACCGAAACGGTAACGGTGCCTTCGCCGACGATGGGCTGCTTGAACTGCGAAATCTGGTAGCCCTGCGGCAAGTCGGGATAGAAATAGTTCTTCCGATCGAAGACCGACTTGTGGTTGATCGCCGCTTTCAGGCCGAGCCCGGTGCGGATCGCCTGCCTGACGCATTCCTCGTTGATGACGGGCAGCATGCCGGGCATGGCCGCATCGACCAGCGAGACGTTGGCGTTGGGCGCGGCACCGAACGTGGTCGAAGCGCCGGAGAACAGCTTGGCGTTCGACGTGACCTGGGCATGCACTTCCATGCCGATTATGACTTCCCAGTCGCCGGTGGCGCCGGGAATCATGCGCTTGGGATCTGGCGTGCGGGTATCTGCGATGGTCATTCAGGGCCTGCCGAAAGGTGGAATTTCACGCGTTTGACGTGATTTTTTCTCGTGCGTCTTCGCCTAGTGCAAACGGCCACGCGAGGCAAGCGCCGCAGGCATGGGCGGCGCGCCGTTTTCAGCAGATCCGGCCGGTCACGCTGTCGCGATATAGGCGCGGATTTCCTCTGCCTCGCGCTCGACGTCCTCGATGCGGCGCTTGACGACGTCGCCGATCGACACGATGCCGTGGAGCAGGCCGTCCTTCTCCACCGGGAGATGGCGGAAGCGGCCTTCGGTCATGATCTCCATGACCTCGTTGACCGTGTGGTTCTCGTTGCAGATCCTGACCTTCGGCGTCATCGCCGAACGCACCGGCAGGTCGAGCGCCGCGGCGCCCTCCCTGGCCATCACCCGCACGATGTCGCGCTCGGACAGGATGCCGACGATCTTGCGGTCGCCATTGGTGATGACGAGCGCGCCGATACGGCGCTCGGCAAGGGTGCGGATGGCATCGGAAAGCGTCTCGTTCGGTCCGAGCGTCAGTACGTCGTGGCCCTTGGCGTCGAGAATTGCCCTAACAGTCATGGCGTCCTCCTCTGATGCGGCCGGCGCCAGCCGTCACCGGCCTTCACATTCCGGTGAACACAGTGCGCCCCGTTCGGTTGCATTTCAAGTGAGGATGCGCTCAGCCGGCGCGAGCGGCCCTGCGGTCGAAAAGACGCAGACCCAGGAAACCGGCCAGGAAGCCGCCGATATGCGCTTCCCAGGCGATCTGGCCTTCATTGCCGGGCACGAAGCCGACGAAGCCGGTGACGATGTTGATGACCATCCATACCGCCAGAAAGGTCACGGCGGCGCGCGAGCGCAGAACCTGCCGGAAAGGCAGCGGATCGCCGCCGAAAGCCGCCTGGCCCGACGACCGGTCGATGCGGAAGGCGAAACGGGCGGCGGCGCCCATCATGCCCGAGATCGCGCCGGAGGCGCCGACCAGCGGCGACTGCGCATCGGGATGGACGGCGAAGAAAAAGAAGGCGGCGGCGACACCGGTCAGCGCGAAGAAAGCGACGAAGCGCGACGCGCCGAGCCGGTTCGCCAGCGGCGAGCCGAAAGCCGCGAGCCAGATCGAATTGACCGCCAGATGCGTGAAGCCACCATGCAGGAAAGTATAGGTGAAGGGGCTGGTGAAGGCGGCAAGGTCGAAGCCGAACATGCCGGTGTAGATGACCGGGATGAACGCCCCGTATCGGATCACGTCGGTATCCTGCCCGAGCGTCAGCACGTAGGTCCTGACGAGATGGACAACCACGCAAATACCGATGATGGCCAGGACCGGGCCCGGCATGTTGAACACCGGCTCCCTGCCTGCCCGGTTTTCGTGGACAGGCTGCGAAGGGCTGCGCCGTTCTCCGGCCGTTTCATGATCCGACTGTGACATCAGCCGCATGTAGAAGAGAACGGCGCGAATCACAAACGGCGAATCGGCAAAAAAGAAGCCGTCCAGGGTTTCCCCTGAACGGCCGGTCGAGCCCCCTTGCTCCCCTGAAAAACTTTCGACTGAAAGCCGATGACGACGGCTTTGGAGTGATTTCAGCCTCTCACGCCCGTTCGCGGCACGCAACGTAAACCATTCGTTAACCTTAATGGCCCCGACCCGTGAACAAGAATTAACGATACTGGCACGGGTCATGCTCGGCGACGCATGTAGGTGAAGGGAAACCGCCCTTCTGTCCTTCGATGGGACACCGCAAGACAGATTTCGGGAGCAGGCCGGCATGAATTTCGAGGGAACGATCGCACTGTTCCAATATTGGAACCGTTTGCGCGACGGCCGCCCCGCGCCGCGACGCACCGAGGTCGAGCCTGCAGACATCAAGACGCTGCTCGCCGATACGTTCATCCTGGAGAAGGACACGCGCGACGAGGCCGTGTTCCGACTGGCCGGCACGCGCCTTTGCGCCATTTACGGGCGGGAACTGAAAGGGTTTTCCTTCCCGTCCCTGTGGCGCGAGAAGGACCAGCGCCTGATGGCGAGGCTGACGCACGGGGTGCTGCGGCAGAAGTCGGTTCTGCTGCTGGGCTATGAGGGGTTTACCCGCTCCGGCCGGTCCAACCCCTTCGAGCTTCTGGCGCTGCCGCTGGACGGCGGCGCTGAGCATCCGCGCTGCCTCGGCGCCATCAGCATGGCCGAAAAGCCCTTCTGGCTCGGCGCCGAGCCGATCGTCGACGCTGTGATCGATTCGATCCGCGTCATCGATCCGGACAAGGAACCGATGTTCCTCGCCAACCGGCCGGCTATCCCGGTGCCCTCTCTCGCCCCCACCGAACTCGAAACGCCCCAGACCATGAGCGAATACGGCCGCGTCCGCCGCATCCGTCATCTGGTGGTGCTGGAGGGCGGGCGCGATGAGCAACCGATGGACTAAAGTACACCTCCAACAGTAAACGCCGCGCTGCTTTCGCGCGTTGTTTTTACTGCTTTGTTAACCTCCTTGTTGGTAGTTTCAGCGTTGAAATTCCTCGCCAGACGGCGCGGAATGCCAATGGGGTGTAGGCAATCATGAGGTCAGCGGCGGTCGACCTAGCGCCGTCCAGGGCTGAAAGACGCAATTTCCAACGCGTCAGGGTCAAGATTTATGGCCGTTTCATGCTCGAGGATCGGACCGAGCATCCATGCCAAGTGGTCGATATGTCGCCCGGCAATGTCGCGCTTCGCACCGAACGCATCGGCCAGCCCGGCGAGAAGGTGATCGCCTATCTCGACCATATCGGCCGTATCGAAGGCGTCATCACACGCCGGCTCCAGGATGGCTTCGCCATGACCGTCATCGCTTCCGAGCGGAAGAAGGACAAGCTCGCCGCTCAGCTCACCTGGCTGGCCAACAAGCACGAGCTCGACCTGCCCGAGGATCGCCGCCACGAGCGCGTTGCGCCGCGCAACCCCATGAGCGTTCTGCAACTGACGGACGGGCGCCAGTACCAGTGCCGCATCATCGACCTTTCGCTGTCGGGCGCGGCCATCGAGATCGACGTCAAGCCGGCGATCGGCGTCCAGGTCGTGCTTGGAACCATGCGCGGCCAGGTGGTGCGCCATTTCGAGGACGGCATAGCCATCGAGTTCGCCGTCATCCAGCGTCCCGAAACGCTCGATTCGGAATTCAACCGGCCGCGATCCTGACTGCGGATTTTATCGAGAATTGAGGAAGCCGGTCTCCAGACCGGCTTTTTTCATGCCTGCAGGCCGGCCGCAGCGGAACCGTTCAAATTTTAGGTATATTCTATACTATATTTATACTTATCGTCCTCGAATACATTTATAAATAGTTCCGTATTTTACTCAATAATGACTTCGGGCTTTTGCGTCAAATAAATCCGCATGTGGCAGTGTCTCCTCAACAGGGGAGACGACATAATGATGGGGACAAGGGGAAAGCTTCTGCTGCTTGCAATGGCGGCGGTGTTTTCGGCGACGACGGCACAGGCGGGGCCGGTCTACATGCAGACCGGCGGCCGCACCACGCAGCCGGTCGGCCACTATGAATTCTGCCAGCGCCTGCCGAACGAGTGCCGTCAGGTGACGCCGGCCGAGGCGCCGGTCGACCTGACGCGCAAGCTCTGGGCGACGATCATCGCCGTCAACAACAGCGTCAATACAAGCGTCCAGCCGCGCACCGACATGGAAATGTGGGGCAAGGAAGAAGTCTGGTCCTACCCCGACAGCGGTTTCGGCGACTGCGAAGACTACGTGCTCGAAAAGAGGCGCGAGTTGATTCAGGCGGGCGTCCCGGCAGGAGACCTGCTGATCACCGTGGTGCGCCAGCCGAACGGCGACGGCCATGCGGTGCTGACGGTACGCACCAGCCTCGGCGAATTCATCCTCGACAACCTCCAGCCGAAGGTCGTGGCCTGGACCGACACCGACTACACCTACCTCAAGCGCCAATCGACACGGAATTCCGGCGTCTGGGTCAGCATCAACGACGGCCGCGCCGACGCGGTCGCCAGCGTCCGCTAAGGACGAACGAAAAACCCGGTCGAGTCCCCACCCTCCCCGTCCCCAACGACCGGGTTCAAGGAGCCGGCCCCGTCCCCGGGCCGGCTCCGCCTATTTCAGGTGCGTAGCCATTGCCTTCGCTCAGCAATTGTTACAAATTGAAATAATAAGTTGTACGGCGGATTGAACCGACGCCTCGGAGGGGCAACCGCAAGGAACACGGCGGGGTGTGCGCGAAGCCGTCATGGCGCAGAGAGACGACAATTCAGCCGCTCTGGTCGACGCGATTTACGAGGCGCCGTTCATCCCCGAACGCTGGCCGGCCCTGCTCCAGGCGCTGTCCAGAGCCACGGACGGCGAAGGCGGGCTGCTTCTCACCGTAGATGGAAAGCATACCCTCAACTGGACGGCCTGTTCCTTCGTGACGCCGCTGATGGAGCGCTTCATCGAAGGCGGCTACGAGAAATACAATATTCGACCTCAACGCGGCCTCGCCAAACGCTACCCCGGCTTCATGACCGATCAGGACGTCATGACGGACGAGGAAATCGAGGCAAGCCCCATCCATCGCGACATATTGCGGCCGGCGGGGATCGGCTGGTCGGCCGGCACGGTCATTCCCACTCCCAGCGGCGATCTCATCGTGTTCGACCTCAGCCGGCATATCGACCGCGGATCATACGACCGTGCGACACTGGATCTGCTCGACGGCTTCCGGCCGCATCTGGCGCGTGCGGGCCTGCTCGCCGCGCGCATGCACTTGGAACAGGCCCGGTCAGCTACGGACATGATGGCAAAGCTCGGCCTCCCGTCCGCGGCGGTGGACGCTACCGGCCGCGTGGTGGTCGCGAACGATCTGTTCGAAGCTTTGCCGGGACAGGTCGACATCAAGGCGCGCGACCAGATCCAGCTTCTCAACGTCGGCGCCCATGCGCTGCTCGGCGAAAGTCTGGAACGTGCGGCTTCAAGCGCAGGCCCCGTTTCCTCCATCGCGCTGCCGGCAAGTGAGGAAAGCGCTGCCGCGGTCCTGCATATACTGCCGATCCGCCGGGAAGCTCACGATCTGT
The DNA here is from genome assembly GCF_040081975.1 of Mesorhizobium hunchu. Taxonomy (NCBI): domain Bacteria; kingdom Pseudomonadati; phylum Pseudomonadota; class Alphaproteobacteria; order Hyphomicrobiales; family Phyllobacteriaceae; genus Mesorhizobium; species Mesorhizobium hunchu. Next base: position 42,304 of record NZ_JBEBMG010000006.1, on the reverse strand, counting down.
TCGCCCGAACGGCCGCCCTGCTCGTCGTAACGCCGCTCGAACCGGCGGCGATGCCGCACGCCGACCTGCTGAGCGGACTGTTCGATCTGTCTCCGGCCGAGAACCGTGTCGCCCGCGCCCTCATGGGCGGCGCAAGTCTGCGCGAATGCGCCAAGCGTTTCGGCGTCGCCGAGGACACGGTGCGCAAGCAGTTGAAAAGCGTCTTCACCAAGACCGCAACGTCGCGGCAAACGGAGTTGCTGCGACTGCTGGCCAGCACCACCTCGTTGCCGATCCGCGGCTGAGCCTGCCGGTGCCGCCGGCCCCCTGTGGGCATTCAGACCTGCTTCAACCCCGCCTGGAAGCGCTGGGCGTTCGCCACGTAGTGCGCCGCCGAAACTCGTAGCTTCGCGATCGACGCGTCATCCAGCACGCGCACCGCTTTGGCCGGCGCGCCGACGATCAGCGAGTTGTCGGGAAATTCCTTGCCCTCGGTGACGAGCGCCCCGGCCCCCACAAGCGAATTGCGGCCGATGCGCGCGCCGTTGAGCACGATCGCGCCCATGCCGATCAGGCTGTTGTCGCCGATGGTGCAGCCGTGCAGCATCGCCTTGTGGCCGATGGTGCAGCCGGCGCCGACCGTCAGCGGAAACCCCGGGTCGGTGTGCATGACGGTGTGTTCCTGCACGTTGGAATCCGCCCCGATCACGATGGGCTCGTTGTCGCCGCGGATGACGACGCCGAACCAGATGCCGACATTGGCGCCGACGCAGACGTCTCCGACCAGCACCGCGTCCGGCGCGATCCAGTTGCTGTCGCGCTCGGCAAAAGACGGCTCTCTTCCGTCCAGGGCGTAGATCGGCATGACTTCTCCTCGTTTGTTTCAGCGCGCAGCGATGGAGTCGACGCCCGGCAGCATACCCGTGACCGCGAACAACGCGGCCAGAACGAGCACGCCCAGCGCAAGGACCCATAGCATGGCGGTTCCCATGCACGACAGCAGGCCGAACAGGGAGAGACGCCGTTCACGCCATGCCGTCAATGCGTCATTGAGCAACATGAAAGGGCCGGCAAGAGCGGTCGCAGCCAATGACCGCAGGACATGATCCGGTGACACATAGGGCTTGATGAAGGCCAGGCGGCGGCCGCAGGTCAACTCCATCACCGTGCTGGCAAGGCCGCACGCGGTCAGGCCGGTCAGAAACGCAAAGGTCGTCGCGAGCAAAGACATCTTAACCCTCCGTTTACCATGAAACAGCAAAGTCGCGGCGAAGGGCAAGCCTGCAAGCTTCATGCCTGTGGAATTGTGCCGTACAGGGACAGGCCGGGTACCAAGATGACGACAGCCACATCCGAAAATCCGGAACTCAGGGTTGTCGATTCGTCGCTGATGATGAAGGTCTTCTATGCCTTCGCCCTGCTTGCGGCCGTGTCGGTCGCCATCAGCCTGACGGGCAAATGGATCGGGCATTCGATCGCCATGGCCGGCTATACAGACGATGCGACGCCGTATGAGATCGTGATCGGCAACAACGTCATCGTCGCGCCGGCCAACATGATCCGGTTCGAGCAGTCGCGCCGCGACGGCATCGCTTCGCGGCTCGACCTCTATCTGCGCTACCCGCAGATGGACGGCTACAGCCGGGACGCCCGCGACGATTTCAACGGGACCGACGGGCGCAGGACCGTCCTGTTCCTGTCCTTCGAACCTCAGACGATGTCGCGCGACATGAGCGGGCGCTTCGAGCCGATCTACAGCCAGTTGATCGAGAAGCAGGGGGCGCCCGGTCCGGCCGGCACGACCGTCTACAAGTTCATCCGCAAATCCGGATACCTGGACGAAACGCTTGTGGTGGGCGACAGGCCCGGCACGATGCCGTTCGTTGCCCGCTGCCTCACCGGCGAAGCGGCGGCCCAATCGCTTGCGCCATGCGAGCGCGATGTTCTGGTCGGCGACGAACTCAGCCTGACCTATCGTTTCCCGGAAGCCTTTCTGGCGAACTGGCAAGCGCTGGACAAGGCGGTGGCCGCCAAGGCCGAAAGCCTGTTGAAGACGACGCCCGGCGCGTCGAAATAGCCAAATCGCCCAACCGTCGCCTCCTTTTCAGGACAGGCGGAAGCGTCCGGTATCCACCGCGGCGCAAACCATGTCGAGCACCTGCGCGGGATCACCGTCAGCAGTGTTCAGGACATGTTTTTCGAGCGGACCGAGAAGCAAAAACTGCGCGTGCATGTCGGCAATCGTTTCCGGATCGGTCAGAGTGTCGCCGCCGCGCTCGCGGCAGCGCCCGATTGCGATATCGAGTTCGGGCCGCAGCACGATATAGTGCAAAGGCGCGGCGAGCAGCTTGAAGGCGTCCAAGAACCAGGGGCCGATTATCCCGTCGACGACGACCAGATAACCGCCGGAGGCGTAGCGCCCGGCGGCGCCGGCCAACACGTCGATCACAACCCGATTCTGCTCATGCGCCTCCGGCAGATAAGGCGCGACCGCGCCGTGACCGATAAAGTGCCAGAAATCGTCGGCGTGAAGATGAACCTTCGATGAGCCCGGAAGCGCCACAAGGCGGCGCGCCGTCGTGGTCTTGCCCGAGCCCGGCGGGCCGGTGAGGATCAGGATCTCGCCAGCGCGCACGGCCCGATCCTCGATCAATCCAGGTCGATGTCGAGGATCGCCATGGAGAAGTTGTAATCGCCTTCTTCCTCGTCCTTGTAGACGAGGCCGAGGAATTCGTCGCCAACATAGAGTTCGGCGGAATCTTCCTTGCGCGGACGCGCCTTCACCTCAAGCCGGGGATTCTGGAAGACGCGCTTGAAATAGGCGTCCAGCTTTCTGATTTCGTCTGGCTTCAACAGTCTTCTCCGCATCGATGGTTCGCACGTCCGGAAGGCGTGGCGATTGCCTGCGCGCTTCTGACATGGCGATAACGGCCATGTAAAGGCAGAGAGCCGCTACTGCGCCGACAACAAGGCGATACGCAGCCGGCGCTGCCGGAACGCATCATCCGGAAGTTCAGATATCGAACGAAATGACCTGGTCCATCGACTGAGACGGCAGAAGCTGGTCCATCTGGCGCGAAGGCTGGTCGCAGCCGCTTTCCCCGACGACCCGCGCCGGCACGCCGGCAACGGTCTTGTTGTGGGGGACGGGCGAGAGGACAACCGAGCCGGCCGCGATCTTCGAGCAATGGCCGACCTCGATATTGCCGAGGATCTTGGCCCCTGCCCCGATCAGCACGCCGCGGCGGATTTTGGGATGGCGGTCGCCGCCGGCCTTGCCGGTGCCGCCGAGCGTGACGCCGTGCAGGATCGACACGTCGTCTTCGATCACCGCCGTCTGCCCGACCACGAGGCCCGTGGCATGGTCGAGGAAGATGCCTTTGCCGATCCGCGCGGCCGGATTGATGTCGGTCTGGAAGATCGAGGACGAGCGGCTCTGCAGGTAGAGCGCGAAATCCTGCCGGCCCTGGTTCCACAGCCAATGCGCCAGCCGGTGGGTCTGGATGGCATGGAAGCCCTTGAAATAGAGCACGGGCATGATGAAGCGGTCGCAGGCCGGATCGCGGTCGTAATAGGCCTGGATATCGACGCGCACGGCCGACGACCATTCGGGGTCGTCCGCCAGCATCGCCTTGAAGGTCTGGCGGATGAGGTCGGAGCCGATGTCCTGATGCGCCAGCCGCTCCGCCAGCCGATGGATGACGGCGTCCTCCAGGCTCTCCTGGTTGAGGATGGTGGAATAGAGGAAGGCGGCCAGCAGCGGATCGCGGTTCACCGCGTCAAGCGCCTCATCGCGGATCGAGCGCCAGATCGGGTCGGCCTTCTGCAACACGCCCGGCCGGGCCATGCTGATCGTGTTCATGAACGTCTCCGCTCGCCGCTTGCCTTCTTGCGCCGCTGGTATAAGCCAGATCATGGCACCGGTGAATTCAAATTTCCTTAGTGCCTGTTCAATTGGGCCCGCATGACGGAAATTCAACCGGCCATGGAAAACGAAGCCTTGATCGCATCGATCGATGCAGGCGTCGCCACGTTGACGTTCAACCGGCCGCACAGGAAGAACGCCATCAGCCATGCCATGTGGCTGGGGATCACCACGCATTTGCGGGTATTTTGCGACGATGCGTCGGTCCGAGTCATCGTATTGCGCGGCGCAGGCAGCGACTTCTCGGCCGGTGCGGACATTTCGGAATTCGCGACGCTGCGCGACGGCGACGGCGCCCAGGCCTATGAAGCGGCCAATTCCGCCGCCTTCGCAGCCGTTCGCGATGCCCGCGTGCCGGTGATTGCGGCGGTCCGCGGGCTTTGCCTGGGCGGCGGTTTCGGGCTGGCGGCGGCGGCCGATCTCCGGCTGGCGAGCGATGACGCCAGTTTCGCCGTGCCGGCCGCGCGGCTCGGCCTCGCCTATCCGCAGGACGCCATGCAGGACATCGTGCGCGCGGCCGGGCCGCAGATGGCGCGCTATCTCGCTTTCAGCGCGGCGCGCATCGATGCGCACAAGGCGCTGGCGGCGGGCTTCCTGCTCGAAGTCGTGCCGGCGCTCGATCTCGACACGCGGGTGGCTGAACTTGCAGACATGGTCGCCACCAACGCGCCGCTTTCGGTTCGTGCCTCGAAGCTAGGCATTCGCGCCGTTCTGAGCGGCGACGGGCGCGACGTCGCGGCTGCGCGGGCGGCGGGCGCGCTGACCTTCGACAGCGCGGACTACACGGAGGGCCGCGCCGCCTTTCGTGAGAAACGCAAGCCGGCGTTCACCGGGCGATGACAGCGCCGTTGCTAGACAACGCACTGAAGAACAGGCTCGCCTCAGCCTACCGCGACGGCGCGCGCCACTACCATAATCTCGACCACGTCCACGCGCTGCTGGCGCTGGCGACGCAGCATCGCGCCCTGCTCTCCGATGTCGGAGCGGTCGAGGCGGCGATCTGGTTCCATGACGCCGTCTACGACAGCCGCGCCAAGGACAACGAGGCGCGGAGCGCCGCCCTCGCCCGCGCGTGCCTTGCCGGTCGCGCCGACACCGCCCGCATCGAACGGATCGCGGCGATGATCGAGGCGACTGCCGCGCATCAGGTTCCGCCGCTGGCGAATGCGGCAGACAATCGCGACGCCTCGCTGTTCCTCGACATGGACCTGTCGATCCTGGGAGCGGCGCCGGACGCGTTCGACGCCTACGAGCAGGCGGTTCGGCGCGAGTACGGCTGGGTAGACGAGGCCGACTGGCGCACCGGACGCGCGGCGGTGTTGCGCCATTTCCTCGATCGAAGGCACGTCTTCCACACGGACGAATTCCGCGAGTGCTACGAGGGGCAGGCGCGGCAGAACATGGCGCGGTCGCTCGAAGCCCTGAGCCGCTGACAGAAGATCAGTCCGGAAAACTTTCCATGCGCCGCTCGCGCAGTTGGAAGCCCGCGCGCCCATAGACCGACTGGGCCTTGGGATGATCGTTGGTGTCGGTGTGCAGCCAGACGCGTTCAGGATGCTGAGACCACACGGAGCGCAGCGAGCGGTCGAGCAGATAAGGCCCGAGCCGGCGTCCGTAGAACGCCTCGGTCAATCCGAAATAGGTCAGTTCCACCACGGCCTGGCCGACCTCGTTGAACTCGCACAGGCCGGCGGCCTGGCCGTCCACGCGCAGGATGTGCAGCCAGGTCGATGTCTGGTCGAGCAGCGCGGCAAGCTCGGCTTCGTGCATGCGCAGCCGCACGTCCCAATCCAGCGGACGGCCCACCGCCCGGTAGAGGTCGAGATAATCCTCGACGTCCAGATGCTCACGCGCCACGACGGCTCCGGCGACGGGCACGGCAAGGGGCTTGCCCGCCGGCGGCGCTTTCATGTCCAGGTAGGTAACCAGAAGCTCGGCCATGCGCGTCAGAGCGGATGGGCCGCATAGAATTCCAGAACGCGCTTCTTGAAAGTCCGGTCGCCGACCGAGAGCATGTGGTCGCGGCCGTCGATGGCGAAGGCGGTGGCGTTCGGCATAAGCGCCGCAAGGTCTTCGGCGGAGCCGGCTATGTCGTCCTTCGTGCCGACGGCGATCAGCGTCGGCTGGCCGATGCGCCCGACTTCCGCTTCGCTCAGCTCGTCCCGCGAGCCGACGATGCAGGCGGCCAAGGCGCGCCGGTCGCTGCGGGTCTGGTCCGCAAAGGCCCGGAAGGTGCGGCCGCGTGCGTGGTCGATGGCGGCGGGATCGGCGGCAAGCAAGGCATCCGCGATCGGATCCCAGTCGCCGACGCCGCTGACAAGGCCGATGCCGAGTCCGCCCAGCACGAGCGTCGCGACCTTGGCTGGATCGGAAAGTGCCATGAAAGCCGACACGCGCGCGCCCATCGAATAGCCCATCACATGGGCACGGCCGACTCCCAGATGGTCCAGCAGCGCGGAGGCGTCGGACGCCATCTTGTCCGGCGAATAGTCGGACGGTTCGTAGCTTTTCGTGGACGAGCCATGACCGCGGTTGTCGAGCGCGATGACACGGTAGCCGGCGTCGTTCAGCGTCTTGAACCAGCCGGGCGAGACCCAGTTGACGAAATGGCTGGACGCAAAACCGTGGATCAGGAGAACCGGATCGCCCGCACCGGAATCGGGTTGGCGGTCGAGAAAGGCGAGTTCGAAACCGTCGTGATTGAAAGACTGCATCGGCAGGTAATCGTCCTTCCGTTATTGCGGCACGCCGCCGTTCCCGACGCCTTCGTCCGGCGGATCACCGACAGCCGCGGGAGGACGGCTCGGCAAGGGCGCCGAGACGATGGCGGGATGCCTGACAAGATCGCCGTCGGCGATGCCATCCCTTGCCGCAACACCGGCATTGAGTTCAAGCACGAAGCGCACGGGCTCGCCCGGCGAGATCACAGCCTCGGAAAACGGTTCGCCGTGCTCGATTGCCTTGATGCGCCCGTCCTCGCCGATGAAGACCAGATCGAGCGGCAGGATGGTGTTCTTCATCCAGAAGCCGACCGGCTGCATCTGGTCGAAGACGAACAGCATGCCGTGGTCCTGCGCCATGTGCTCGCGGAACATGAGGCCGGCCGATCGCTCACCCGGCTTCACGGCGATCTCGACAGAAAAGCGCTTTTCGCCCTTTCCCGTCACCGCCACCAGCGGCGTCGGATCGACGGGCAATATCATGGCCTGGCCATCGGCCGAGGCCGTGCGAATGCCGAAATGGCCCATCACACCCATTGTCAAAGCGACAAGGACGCACCGCCCCACGACCTGCCAGTTTCCAGAAATCATCGACACCTCGCCTCATGGAGGTCGCGCAAATTCCCTGTTGCGGGAGATTCCTAGTGCGAGACCGGCAAGGTTCCCATATCGGGATGAATTTCGGCAGCCATAAGGCCTTTGTCGCCGCGCCCGAAGCGCACCAGCACCACCTGGCCGGGGCGTAGCTCCGTGACGCCATAACGGCGCAGGGTCTCCATATGGACAAAAATGTCCTCTGTGCCCTCGCCCCGGGTCAGGAAGCCGAAGCCCTTGGTGCGGTTGAACCACTTGACGAGCGCTCGCTCCAATCCGCTCTCGGGCGTCACCGCCACATGCGTGCGCTGCTCCTGCATCTCGGCAGGATGAACGGCGGTGGAGGTATCCATGGAGAGGACGCGGAACGCCTGAAGGCCGCGGTCGCCCTGCCTGGCGAGGCACATCACGCGCGCGCCTTCGAGCGCCGTCTGGAAGCCGTCGCGGCGCAGGCACGTCACATGGAGAAGAATGTCGCCATGACGGCCGTCATCGGGCAGGATGAACCCATAGCCCTTGGCCACGTCGAACCATTTGATAGCGCCGGCAACCTCGACCAGATCGGTGGCGTCACCCTCGTCACGCCCGACGGTTCCGATCGCGTCCTGCCCCATCGAAGAGGCCTTATCCCCCATCAGAGCGCCCTCTTTCTCGTCAACACGCCGCAAACTGATTCTTGACGTTAGATTAACACTTCCGATTCCGGGGTGTGCAAGACCTGCCGCGGGTTTTTTCACGGCTCATTGGACGATCGGCGAAATTGTCGGGCCGGGCGGCCAATAACCCCTAGCCCACGGTTGCTGCCGCCGGACGGTAAACCTATGTTCGCCGCACCAGCCAGGAGAGAAAACATGCGTTATCTGCACACCATGGTCCGCGTCACCGATATCGACCAGTCGCTCGACTTCTATTGCAACAAGCTCGGGTTGAAGGAGGTGCGGCGCTTCGAGAACGAGCAGGGCCGCTTCACGCTGATCTTCCTGGCCGCGCCCGAGGACGAGCACAGCGGCGTGACGGAGAAGGCGCCGCTGGTCGAACTGACCTACAACTGGGACCCCGAGGAGTACAAGGGCGGGCGCAATTTTGGCCATCTCGCCTATGAGGTGGACGACATCTACGCCACCTGCCAGCGCCTGATGGACAACGGCGTCACCATCAACCGGCCGCCGCGCGACGGCAACATGGCCTTCATCAAGTCGCCCGACGGCATCTCGATCGAACTGCTGCAGAAAGGCCCCGCGAAGGAAAAGGCCGAGCCTTGGGCCTCGATGGCGAATACCGGAAACTGGTAAAACGCCCGCCGCCGACCTACCTCCGGCCGAAGTGAACGCCCAGTCGGAGAATTCCATGCCCGCCAGCCACGCAGACGTCGCCACCGAACATGCCAGCCGCTACCTGCAGCAGTTATGCAAGCACTGGGCACACAGGTTTCCCGTCGCGTTCGATCCGGACCACGGCGAGATCGACCTGCCGGCCGGCCGCGCGGTGATGGACGCCGACGCTTCCGTCCTGCATATTGCGGTGACGACCCAGGACGCCGGCTCGCTGGAGCGTCTGGAGACGGTCGTCGCCGACCACATCAAGCGCTTCGCCTTTCGCGAGGCGCTTGATTTCGCCTGGAAGCGCGATCCGGCCGCCTGAAGCGGCGCATCACCCTTTGGCGCTTTCCATCATCTCCAGCAGCGCGAGTACCGTGCGCCAGTTGCGCGAGGTGCACGGCACTTTCAGCGTCCGCGGGATGAGGCCGGCGAATTCGGATCTGCCAATGCCGTCCGGCGCCTTCAGATAGAAGGCGTCGCCGCGCACCGTGAACTCCTCCGGTCCCTTGCATTTGTCGGAGAGCCGTTTTGTCTCTTCGTCGGTCGGCTCGCGCTCGAGCACGAACAGGTGAAGCTTCTTCGGCTCTTCCGCCAGGTCCGCATAGGGGTTGGCATCGACCATGCCGCGCAGCCAGGCCGCGTCACGTACCATGATGCGTGAGTGAAAACCCCATCTGGCCTCGAAGGCATCTTCGATGGTCTTCGCCAGCGTATCGGTTTCGCCCTTGGCGGAGCGGAAGACGACGTTTCCGCTCTGCACGTAGCTTCCGACACCCGTAAAGCCGAAACCTTCGAAGAAGGCCCTCAGCTCCACCATCTTGACGATGCGGTTGCCGCCGACATTGATGCCGGAGAACAGTGCGAAGAAGGTTTTCGGCGCGGACGTCATACGATAAAGTTCGCCAGCGTCTCGTTATCGGTGATGTCCTGATACTGGACGCCGTGCGCTTCGAAACCGGCGGTTAGCCGGTCGAAATTGCGCCGTTCCTTCGTCTCGATGCCGATCAGAACCGATCCGAAATTGCGCGCCGACTTCTTGAGATACTCGAAGCGGGCAATGTCGTCGTCCGGCCCCAGCATCTCGAGGAAATCGCGCAGCGCGCCGGGCCGCTGGGGAAAGCGGATGATGAAATATTTCTTCAGCCCCTCGAAGCGCAGCGCTCTCTCCTTCACGTCCGGCAGGCGCTCGAAATCGAAATTGCCGCCCGAAACGACGCAGACCACGGTCCTGCCCCTGATCTCCTTCTTCGGGAAATCCTTGAGCGCGTCGATCGCCAGCGCGCCGGCGGGCTCCAGCACCACGCCCTCGACGTTCAGCATCTCGATCATGGTGGCGCAGAGCCGGTTTTCCGGGACCAGCCGCACCGATTCGGCGGGAAAATCCTTGAGGTAGCGGAACGGTTCGCGGCCGATCTCGGCCACCGCCGCGCCATCGACGAAATTGTCCACCCCGGCAAGTTTCACGCGCCGGCCGGCAGCAAGGCTCTCCTTCAGGCTCGGCGCGCCGCCCGGTTCGCAGAAGAAGAAGCGCGTTCCGGCGTCGCCGGCGGACAGATAGCGGGTCACGCCGGCCGCCAATCCGCCGCCGCCCACCGGCAGCATGACGATGTCGGGTTGGCTTCCGTCCGGCATCTGCCCGGCGATTTCCAGGGCGACCGTCGCCTGGCCTTCGATGATGTCCTTGTGATCGAAGGGCGGCACCATCTCTCCGCCACTTTCGGCAGCGAAGTCGATCGCGGCGCGATAGCATTCGTCGAAGAAGTCCCCCACCAGCCTGATCTCGACGAACTCGCCGCCGAACAGGCGCGTCTTGTCGATTTTCTGCTGCGGCGTCGTCACCGGCATGAAGACGACGCCTTTCCTGCCGAAATGCCGGCACACATAGGCGAAGCCCTGCGCATGATTGCCGGCGGAGGCGCAGACGAAAAGTTCCGCCGGCTTGCCTGTAGCGAGCGCCTTGCGGAAGAAATTGAAGGCGCCGCGGATCTTGTAGGAACGGACCGGCGTCAGGTCCTCGCGTTTCAGGAGAACGCGTGCGCCGAACTTGCGCGACAGATAGGGGTTTTCCTGAAGCGGCGTTTCGGGGAAAAGCTCGCGCACCGCCGCTGCGGCACCGGCGACCCGGTCGGCGAATGTGGTCATGGCGGCGTGTCCCCTGCTGCGAAGTCCGCCCGTTCCTGACGCCATTTCGACTTTCGCGCAACAGTCATGGCACAAGCGGCGCGCCGCCCTCCGCATTCTCCCGGCCCGGACTTACTTTGGCCGCACTTGCCCTGTCGGGAGAGTTTTCGATGACAAATGGCAAAGGCCCGCCTTCGGATCGGTGTCCGAGGGCCTGTTCGGTTGAGCTTCCCGCGTGCGTGCAAAGACTTTCCTTGTTCTGGTGATGGCACTGGTGCTGGCCGGCTGCGGCGGCCGCCAGACCGAGGAACTGCTCGGCAGCGCCGTGGTCACGGCCTCGATCGATCAGATTTCTGGCAACCACGCCATTTTCGTCGCCACCACGCGCAAGCGCGCCGGCAGCCTGAACAAGGTGTTCGACGGCGAGCGCTCGGCGACGCTGAGCTACGCGCGCGTCAACGTCACCGTTCCCAAAGCCCACCAGACGGGACAGATCGAACGCAAGAGCCGCGGCGCCTCAGACGACCCTTCCAAATATTTCATGGCGTCGGAGGTGGTCGGGCTCGACAGCGCGCAGAAATTCCAGGCGACCATCAACAAGGATCTCGCCGCGCGCGGTGGCCGCGCGCTGGTGTTCGTGCACGGCTACAACACCGGCTTCGACGACGCCGTCTACCGGCTGACGCAGATCGTGCACGATTCCGGTTATCCGGGCACGCCGGTGCTGTTCTCCTGGGCGTCGGGCGCCAGCACCACCAGCTACGTCTACGACAAGGAAAGCGCCGCCGCGGCGCGCGACCAGCTCGAAGCGACGCTCAAGCTGCTGGCACAGTCGGGCGCGCGGCGCATCGATATCGTGGCGCATTCGATGGGAACGTGGGTGACGATGGAAGCGCTGCGCCAGCTCGCCATCGAAGGCAACCGCGACCTCAACGGCAAGCTCGGCGATGTGGTGCTCGCTTCGCCCGATATCGACGTGGACGTGTTCAAGAGCCAGATGAGCCGCTACGGCAAGCCGGACAAGCCGTTCATCGTGCTGCTTTCCGACGACGACAGGGCGCTGCGGATTTCAGGGCTGCTCGCCGGCTCGCAGCCGCGCGTCGGTGACTACCAGAATGCCGCCAAGGACCTGTCCACCTATGGCGTCACCGTGGTCGATCTCTCCAGCGCCAAGGCGTCGGACAGCTTCAACCACACCAAATTCGCCGACAATCCCGAACTCGTCAAACTGCTCGGAAAGCGGCTGCGCGAAGACGACGGCTACGCCTCCGACCGCGACGTGACCGACCGCATCAACATGATCAACCAGCAGATCAAGGCCGGGCTGCTGTAGGCGGCTGCGCGGCAATCGGTCGAATGGAAATGCTGGACCCCGCGCCCTTGCCGCTTTAAGCGGGAGGGGCGTAGTCCGAGGCCGGTGTCAACAATGGCGTCCATCTCCCGCATTCTGGCTTTCGTCGCCGTCGCGCTCATGGTCGCGAGTTGCGGCACCTCGCCAAGCCACGACCTCTTGAACAAGGTCGCCATCGATGCGCCGGCATCCGCGATCGCCGCAACGCACGAGATATTCGTCGCCACCACGCGGCAACGGGCGGACAAGGACCCGCGTCAGGTATTCGACGGCGACCGCTCGCTCGATACCGCCTTCGCGCGCGTGGACATGACGGTTCCGGCCATTCACAAGGTCGGCAACATCGAGCGCGCCAAGGGCCGCGCGCCGAGCGATCCGGCCAAGGATTTTTCGGCAAGGCGCGTCACCTTCTATCGCGACGCCGGCGTCTTCGAGAAAGCGATCAGCGCCAACATCTCCAAGCGCGGCGACAGGGTGCTCGTCTTCGTGCACGGTTTCAACAACGGCTTCGACGACGGCGTCTACCGGGTGACGCAGATCGCCCACGACACCAAATATCCGGGTACGCCGGTGCTGTTCTCCTGGGCCTCGGCCGGCAAGATAACGGGCTATGTCTACGACAAGGAAAGCGCCAACGCCGCCCGCGACGATCTGGAAGCGACGCTCAAGATGCTGGCGCACACGAAAGCCAGGAGCATCGACATCATCGCCCATTCGATGGGCACATGGGTGACAATGGAGGCCCTGCGCCAACTCGCCATCGAGAACAACCGCGACCTCAACGGCAAACTCGGCTACGTCATCCTCGCCTCGCCGGACATCGACGTGGACGTGTTCAAGAAGCAGATGATCCGCTACGGCAAGCCCGACAGGCCGTTCACGGTTCTCCTATCCGGCGACGACCGGGCGCTGCAACTGTCCTCGATCATCTCGGGCTCGAAGCCGCGCGTCGGCGACTACGGCGATGCAGCCGACCTCGCCAAATACGGCGTCGTCGTCGCGGACCTGACCGCCGCGAAGGGCAGCGACAGGCTGAACCACGCCAAGTTCGCGGACAATCCCTTCCTGGTGCAACTGATCGGCGAACGGCTGGCGGTGCCGGCTGGCCTCGCCTCCGCGCCGATCGACGCCGAGCCGATCGACACGCTCGGAAAAGGCATCGGCCAGACAGTGGGGTCGGCGGCCGAGATCGTCATCACAACGCCGTTCAAGGTGCTGAGGGTCGTGACGGGCGGGGAGTGAAAAGTCGTCTTCAGTTCGTCATCCCGGAATTCGCTTTCGAGCAAAGCGAGAAAGGATATCCGGGATCCGTACCGGAATATCACCAGGATCACGGAGTGGATCCCGGCTCGCGGTCGCTTCGCTCCCTTGGCCGGGATGAAGCGGCCCTCTACACGAAGACTTCCACCCGCTCGAACGTTCGCACGTCCACCAGGCCGACATCCGAAATCCGGAGCTCGGGAATCACCACCAGCGCCAGCAGCGAATGCTGCATGTAGGCGTTGTTGAGCGTGCAGCCCATCCGGCGCATGGCCTCGACCAGCCGGCCGGCCTTTTCGGCGACGACCTCGGCGCGCTCGTCCGACATCAGGCCGGCGACCGGCATCTCGACCAAGGCCAGTTCCCGGCCCTTCGAGAACAGCACCACGCCGCCGCCGGTCTCGGCGAGGCGATTGGCGGCCAGCGCCATATCCTGCTTGTTCGTGCCGACGACGATGATGTGATGGCTGTCATGTGCGACCGACGAGGCGATGGCGCAGTCCTCTTGATAGCCGAAGCCGGAGACGAAGGCATTGGTGACGCCGCCGGTGCCGCGATGCCGCTCGACCAGCGCGATCTGACAGACATCGTTGGCGCGATCCATCGCCACCAGCCCGTCCTCGACCGGAAGATCGGCCTCCAATGCCCTGGTCGGCGCCTGGTTCTCGATCACGCCGATGACGCGCACGCGGACCTCGTTGGCGCCGGAAGGCGCTTCGATATCAAAATCCTGCGCCGAAAGCCTCTTGCCGAGATTCACCGTATTCTTCGCTTCCGGCGGGTACGGATAGGCCGGAATGTCGATAGCCAGCCGCCCCTTCTCGGCCAACAGCCGGCCGCGCGCGTAGACGGCGTCGATCGTCATTCCCGGCAGGTCGGAGACGATCAGGAAATCCGCCTGCCTGCCCGGCGCGATCGAGCCGATCTCGCGTTCCAGCCTGAAATGCTGGGCGGTGTTGAGCGTCGCCATCTGGATCGCGGTCACCGGCTTCAGCCCTTGAGCGATCGCATGACGCACCACACGGTCCATATGCCCTTCGTTGACGAGCGTGCCCGAATGACTGTCGTCGGTGCACAGGATGAAGTTGCGCGGATCGACGCCGCTTTCGGTGACGGCCTTGACCTGCTCGGCGACATCGTACCAGGCCGAGCCCAGCCGCAGCATCGCCTTCATGCCCTGGCGCACGCGCGCGATGGCGTCCCCGGCGCGGGTTCCCTCGTGGTCGTCCTCCGGCCCGCCGGCGACGTAGCCGTGGAACGGCAGGCCGAGATCGGGCGAGGCGTAGTGGCCACCGACGGTCCGGCCGGCGCGCATGGTCGCTGCGATCTCGCCCGCCATCACCGGATCGTTGGCGGCGACGCCGGGGAAATTCATCACCTCCCCCAGGCCGACGATGTTCTCCCACGTCATCGCCTCTTCGACGTCGGCGACGGTGAGCTGCGCGCCCGCGTTCTCCAGTCCCGGCGCGGAGGGCACGCAGGACGGCATCTGCACATGCACGTTGACGGGCATGGCGAGCGCTTCGTCATGCATCAGGCGAACGCCCGGAAGCCCCAGCACATTGGCGATCTCGTGCGGATCGATGAACATGGAGGTCGTGCCGTGCGGAATGACGGCGCGGCAGAACTCTGTCACCGTCACCATGCCGCTCTCGACATGCATATGCGCGTCGCACAGGCCGGGCACGAGATAGCGCCCGCCGGCATCGATCACCTCGGTCCCCTCGCCGACGGCATGCGAAGCGTCCGGACCGCAATAGGCGAAACGCCCGCCGACGACGGCGATGTCGGTGCCTTCGACGATCTCGCCCGAATGGACATTGACCCAGCGGCCGTTGCGCACCACGAGATCGGCCGGCCTGCGGCCGGTCGCGACATCCACCAGTTCCGTCGCCATCTCGGACCACGGCCTCGGTTTGGGTGCGGGACGTTGCGGCATCGTACAGACTCCAGTTTCGCGGACTGTGCCAAGGAAGCAGCCCTTTGACCAGTTGGCGCGATACCGCTGCCCGACGTCGACCGCAATCCTTGTGGCAGGCCATATCGCCGGCTTGCAAAACGCGGACCGGCGTGATGCTCTACCGAAATGCTTCGATTAGCCTTGGCCCTGCTTCTCGGTCTCGCCGTCACCGGCTGCGCGGCGGACAAGCGCTTCACGCTGAAGCCGCCGTCACACATACCCAAATGGGCCGACCAGTCGCCGCCGGGTCTGTGACGTCAACCTTAACGCATAAGGTTAAGCACCTGTTTACGTCGCGCTCCCTCGCCTCAAGCGCTATGCAGGCTGCGGGGGCGCGGAGCATTTGCCGGCGCAGGACATCGGGTTCAGAGGGGGATGCCCCGCCCGCAGTTTCGCGCTCCCGCCTGCGAACAACAGCAAGCCCAGGCGAGCCACACTGTCCGGCGAGCGCGTATGATCGGGGGAGCGATTCCCGCCCGCCGACCCTTGCGTCTTGACGCGTGAGACGCGACGGCTGAAAAGGCTGACAACGCGGACGTGGTGGAATTGGTAGACACAAGGGACTTAAAATCCCTCGGGCTTGCCCGTGCGGGTTCGATCCCCGCCGTCCGCACCATCGCACCCTTTCGTCATCACGATCCGCTGGCCTGCCGAAAAGGCGCGCTGGCCGTACTGGCATAGCGGGAAATCCGTCGCTACATAACCGCGACCGATCCCATCCGGAGCCTTCCATGACAGCCGCGCTTTTCCAGCCCATCACCCTCGACGGCCTGACGTTTCCGAACCGCCTCGCGGTCGCGCCGATGTGCCAGTATTCGGCCGACGACGGTTCGGCAACCGACTGGCATCTGCAGCAATGGATGAGCTACGCGATGTCGGGCGCCGGCATCGTGACGGTCGAGATGACCGACGTGGAGCGGCACGGCCGCATCAGCCACGGCTGCCTCGGCCTCTATTCCGATCATAACGAAGCCGCGGCCAAGCGCGCGCTAGACGCGGCGCGGCGCGTTGCGCCAGCCGGCACGAAATTCGGCACCCAGCTTGCCCATGCCGGCCGCAAGGCGTCGTGCCAGCGCCCCTGGGAAGGCGGCGGACCGCTCAAGGCGGACCAGGATCCGTGGCAGACGGTGTCGGCCTCCGCCATTCCCTATGACGAGGGATGGCACACGCCGCGCGCGCTGGAGGAGGACGAAATCCACCGCCTGATCGACCGTTTCGCAGAGGCGGCGCGGCGGGCGGAGCGCGCCGGCTTCGATTTCATCGAACTGCACGCCGCGCACGGCTACCTGATCTTCCAGTTCCTGTCGCCGCTGTCCAACCGACGCACCGACCGCTGGGGCGGCAGCCTGGAAAACCGCATGCGTTTCGCCGTCGAGATCGCCCGCGCCGTGAAGAAAGCCGTGCCCGGCCTGATGCTGGGCGCCCGGCTCTCGGTCAAGGAATGGGTGGATGGCGGCTTCGACGTCGACGAGGCGGTCGAGGTCGCGAAGGCGCTGAAAAAGGAAGGCGTCGCCTATATCTGCGCCTCTTCGGGCGGCAATTCGCCCCACCAGAAGCTGCCGTCCGGTCCCGGCTACCAGGTCGATCTGGCCGAAGCGATCCGTAAGGGCGCGGACATCCCTACCCGCGCGGTCGGGCTGATCACCGAGCCGCAGCAGGCCGAAGCCGTGCTCGCCGAAGGCCGCGCCGACATGGTGGCGCTGGCCCGTGCCTTCCTGGCCGATCCGCGCTGGGGCTGGCGCGCGGCGGCGGCGCTCGGCGCACCGATTCATGCCGCGCCGCAGTTGGCGCGCTCCGTCACCACGATGGAGCACTGGGAAAAAGCCGCCGGGTAGACTCTGCCTGCTTTGGCACTCACGGCATGGAGAGCGCTGCAACCATTCCGGCCGTCTCGCGTTTGGCGGCCATGATGGATACCAAAGTTTTCGAGGCGCCGGTCGTGGTCGAGCTCGGCCATGTCGGCAAATTCCGTTCGATCGCCAGCGCGCAGGAGGCTGCCGAATGTCTGATGACGGTGTGGCCGCTCAATCGCGGGCCGCGACACCACCTCGCGGTTGAAACCTGCCTCGAAGTGCTGGAAGGTAGCGGCTCGACGGTCGACGCGCGCCACGCCCTCGTCGAGGCGGCGCGCGAATCCGACGTGCTTGTCAGCGACGACAGGCTTCACTGAACAGTTCGAACCGCACTGGAGATATCGATGGCGACGCTGACCTACAATATCGTCGAGCATGACGGAGGCTGGGCCTACAAGGTCGGAGGGACCTTTTCCGAAACGTTTTCGACACACGCAGAAGCGTTGCGCGCCGCGCAGATCGCTTCGTCCGAACAGCAGGTCGCAGGGGCGACCGACGGCATCCAGTACGAGGATGCACAGGGCAAGTGGCACCAGGAACTCGCCGACGGCCGTGACCGGCCGCAGACGGAGATTTCCGACGACGCCAAGGATTGAGTCGCGCCGGCGACCTGAAGCGGGAATCGCGAAGGGGAGCGGCCGTGCCGCTCCCCTTCGATCGTTTATAGCGCCTGCGTCCGAGGCGCTTGCGGTCAGCCGTGCAGCTTCGCGGCGATCTCGGCCACGCGCTTGCCCTGGAACTTCGCGCCTTCCAGTTCCTGCGCCGAAGGCTGGCGCGAGCCGTCGCCGTCCGACGTCGTGGTCATGCCGTAGGGCGCGCCACCGCGCACCACGTCGTTGCCCATCTGGCCCTGATAGGCATAGGACAGCGGAACGATGATCATGCCGTGGTGCTGCAGCGATGCCTGCGTCGAGATCAGCGCCAGTTCGGCGCCGCCGTGCTGGGTCGCGGTCGAGACCATGACCGAGCCCACCTTGTTCAGCAGGGCGCCCTTCGCCCACAGCGGGCCAGTCTGGTCGAGGAAATTCTTCATCTGCGATGCAATCGCGCCATAACGGGTGGCCGCGCCGATGATGATGGCGTCGTAGTTCTCCAGTTCCGCCGGCGTGGCGATCTCGGCTTCCTGATCGAGCTTGTAATGCGACGCCTTGGCGACCGCTTCCGGCACGAGTTCCGGAACCCGCTTGATGACCACGTCGGCGCCAGCCTCGCGCGCGCCTTCCGCGGCCGCCTTGGCCATCTGCTCCATGTGACCGAAGCTCGAATAATAGAGAACAAGCACTTTCGCCATTGCCGTCATCCTTGCTGCAAATCCATCGACGCCGTCTTGCGTCGCCCGCTCTATGTAACCGGCAGATCGTTCAATGGAAGACGATGATGTGAGCACGGATTGTTCACGATTCGACATCGTGCGACGGGCGTCTGCCTGCCGCCTGCGCAACCCGCTCTCCGGCGAAGGCGCGCTTTGCGACACGCCGGATGAAGGCGACGACACGCTGCGGCTCGACGAAGTGCGGCATGTGGCCCATGCCCTCGACCACCTCGAAATCAAGGTTTTCGATCCGTCCAGCCATCGGCGCGCCATGCTCGGCGAAGCCAACGATAGGATCGGCCGTGCCGAACATCAGGGCGGCCGGCATGTCGATCTCGCCATAGCGTGCCTCGATGCGCCCAAGGTCGAGCGGAATGGCGGTGAAGTCGGTGGCGCTCGCGTAAAAGTGAGAGGGCCGCAACCCCAGCCAGCCGCCGCCTTCGGTCGGATAATCCGCCGGCGGCTTTTGCGGGTTGAACAGATAGGCGAGCGTCGCCTCGGCATATTGGTAGGAGCGCGGCACTGCGATCGTGTTGGCGACGACCCATCTCGCCAGCCTGAAAGGAATGTAGAGAGGCCTGAATTCAGGCCGCAGTTCCGTCTCCAGATGAGTGAGCGGCGACAGCAGCGCGATGCCCGAGATCGCGTCCGGGTGTTCGACGGCCAATGCGAGCGCGATCGCGCCGCCGAGCGAGTGACCGACGATCAGCGGTTTCTCCAGGCCAAGTTCCTCGATGAAGCGGCGAATGACAGCAGCCTGTTCCGACAGGGCGCCGGTTGCGCCGCGCGCTCGGGTGGAATAGCCGGACCCCGGCCGGTCCAACGCGATCAGCCGATAGCCGGGGCCGAAGCGATCGAAGATCGGGCCGGTGAAATGATGAAGCTGCGCGCCGAGCCCATGCACGAAGACGATCGGCCTGCCCTCGCCTTGATCGACATATCGGATTTTGTTGCCGTCCACCTCGACGAAACGGCCCGTCGGCGGGCACTTTCTTTCCGCCTCGGCGGCGAGCCTGCGCGTGGCCAGCACAAGGCGGGCGACGATCACGATCGCGCCAACCAGAAGCGCAGCCACCACCCAGGCAATGATCGAAACCAAAGCGTGCTCCCAAACATTCGCCGCAGCTTAACCGGCATTGCCGTCGAGACAACGCCGGACAGCACCCGACCATCGTTCCGGCGTTGCCCCGGTCACGTCCGCGCGGTATTGACGGCGATACCTCCCGGAGTTCTCCCCATGCCTGACATCATCACCGCCGCCATGTTGGTCATCGGCGACGAAATCCTTTCCGGCCGTACCAAGGACAAGAATATCGGCCATCTGGCCGACATCATGACCGCCATCGGCATCGACCTGAAGGAGGTCCGCATCGTTCCCGACGAAGAGGACGAGATCGTCGCGGCGCTCAACGCCGTGCGTGCCCGCTATACCTATGTCTTCACCACCGGCGGCATCGGCCCCACGCACGACGACATCACCGCCGATTCGGTCGCCAAAGCCTTCGGCGTTCCGTGCGAATACGACGCCAAGGCCTACGCCATGCTGGAGGAAAGCTACGCCAAGCGCGGCATCGAGTTCACCGAGGCGCGCAAGCGCATGGCGCGCATGCCGCGCGGCGCCGATCATATCGACAACCCGGTCTCCATCGCGCCGGGCTTCCGCATGGGCAATGTACACGTCATGGCCGGCGTCCCGTCGATCTTCCAGGCCATGCTCGACAACGTCGTGCCCACCTTGAAGACCGGAACGAAGATGCTGTCGGCATCGGTCGAATGCCCGCTCGGCGAAGGTGTCATCGGCGGGCCGCTGGCCGAAATCCAGAAGCGGCACCCGGACACCATCATCGGCTCCTATCCCAAGTATGGCGACGGAAAATTCTGGACCGAGCTCGTCGTGCGCGCGCGCTCCGCCGAGGTGCTGGAAGCAGCCCGCGCCGAGGTCGAGGCAATGGTCGCCGAACTCGCAAAGGCCGGTTGAGCGGGAACTGCGACACCGGAAAAGACGTTTCCGGGCGGCGGTCCGTGCTATGATGCCGGGATGCGATCAATGAGGGAGAGAGCCATGCCGATCAAGACCATCGTCGCCATCCTTCAGAACGAACGCGACGCGGCGCGCGTGCTGGATTGCTCGCTGCCGCTGGCCCGGCAGTTCGAAGCGCATCTGATCGGTGTGCACGCGGAAGCGATGCCGGTGCCCTACACCTCCGCCAGCGGCTTTCCGGACACCGAATTCCTGCAGGTTTCGGCCGACCTCAACAAGGAGCGGGCCGGCAAGCTGAAGGCCGAGTTCACGCAGCGGACCGAAGGATCGGGCCTGTCGCTGGAATGGCGCAGCCTCGAGACATTCTCCGGCGACAGCGCGATCTCCGCCCTGTCGAGCGTGCGCGCAGCCGATCTCGTCGTCGCCGGCCAGGGCGAGGAAGGCGGCGATTCCACCGCCGATATCGGTGCGCTGGTCTATGACGCCGGGCGGCCGGTTCTCGTCGTGCCCCATTCAGGGCCGATGGTGACGAGCTTCAACCGCATCCTCATCGCCTGGAACGGCAGCCGCGAGGCTGCGAGGGCCGCCTTCGACGCCCTGCCCTTCATCGTCCAGGCCGAGTTGACCGAAATCCTCATCATCGATCCGCCGGAAGACCTGGACGGCAGCGTCGACGCCGGCAGCGAGATCGCGGCCAGCCTGTCGCGCCACGGGGCCAATGTCTCGGTGGCGGCCGTGAAATCGGGCGGCGCCTCCATGGAGGACGTGATCCAGGACCATCTGAGCGCGACCGGCGCGGACCTTCTGGTGCTCGGCGCCTACAGCCACTCCTGGCTTCGCCGCCTGATCTTCGGCGGCGTCACCCGCTCGGTGCTGCGTGCCGGTGCGGTGGCGGCGTTCCTGTCGCGCTAGCCGCACCAGGATCGGGAGGCGCATCCAGCTCGCATCTCTGGCTTGGCGCGTGCCGGCAACTGGTCTCTTGCGCAGCGCCGTCGGCATATCTACTTTCGCTCCGTTCTCAGGGCGGGGTGAAATTCCCCACCGGCGGTATGCAGGCAGGTCCTGCGAGCCCGCGAGCGCCTTCCCGATGACGAAACAGGCTCGGGAAGGGTCAGCAGATCAGGTGCGATGCCTGGGCCGACGGTTACAGTCCGGATGAAAGAGAACGCGCGGGTTTTCTTGGCGCCGCAAGGTGCATGGTCCCTGCTCGTTATCGCCTTGGGTGACGTGTCTGTTACGAGAAAGGTGATACCGATGACACACACCCGCTACGCCTTCATCAAAGCCGGCTGGCATGCCGATATCGTCGACCGGGCGCTCGACGGCTTCCTCGAACTCATTCCCCGCGAGCAGGTTGATGTCTTCGACGTACCGGGGGCCTTCGAAATGCCGCTGCTGGCGCGCGATCTCGCAGCTTCGGGCCGCTACGCGGCAGTCGCGGCAGCCGCCTTCGTGGTAGACGGCGGCATTTATCGACACGATTTCGTGGCGCAGGCGGTGGTCGACGGCCTGATGCGTGCCGGCATGGACAGCGGCGTGCCGGTTCTGTCGGTGTCGCTGACGCCGCACCACTACCAGGAGACCGAGCACCATACGCGCATTTTCCGTGAGCATTTCGTCCAAAAGGGGCGCGAGGCGGCACTGGCCGCGCTGACGATCGGCAGGACGCGCGCCATGCTGGCAGCGGCGTAACGGCGAACACGCCTAGATTTCTCTCCGTCCCGGCCTTGCGCCGTGGCGGAGAGAAAAATCCGTCACCGTGTGGAAATACCGTTCGCTGTCGGCACGCCACCTTGCCAAACACGGCCGTTTCCGGCTAATTCCGCGCGCATTCCAATCGAGAGTGCGCGGCTGGCGCGCCTGCGGAGTGCGTCGATGTCCCTTCCCGAAAAGGCTTTTCCAGTTTCCTGGGACCAGTTCCACCGCGATGCGCGCGCGCTGGCGTGGCGGCTCTCGGGCGTCAACGGGCCGTGGCGGGCGATTGTGTGCATCACGCGGGGCGGGCTGGTGCCGGCCGCCATCATCTCGCGCGAGCTTGGGATCCGAGTGATCGAGACGGTCTCGGTGGCCTCCTATCACGACTATACCAGTCAGGGGCAGATGCAGGTGCTGAAGGAGATTTCCCCTGCCCTGCTCACCGACGAAGGCGCCGGCATCTTGATCGTCGACGACCTGACCGACACCGGGAAAACCGCCGGCGTGGTGCGCGCCATGCTGCCGAAGGCACATTTCGCCACTGTCTATGCAAAGCCGAAAGGCTGGCCGCTGGTCGACACCTTCGTGACCGAGGTGAGCCAGGACACCTGGATCTATTTTCCCTGGGACATGGGTTTCACCTATCAGAAGCCGATCGCCGACGACCACGCCGGATAGAACCGTGCAGGCGGTGCCGCCGCCCATGTGAAGCTGTCACACGAATCACATAGCCTGTCTGGATGGCGGGTCGGCTTTCCCCATGCGCTTCGATCATCGCGCATGGGCTTTTCGCACCCCTTGCGGCGGCGGAAACGCACCTTGCCTTCGATTCTGGCGGGATATGCGCGAATTTTTACTTTTTTTGCGCATAATTGGCCGTAGGATTCGTAAGACGGCAAACGAATCGAGGGCTTGTCGTGCTGAGCGGGCCAAGGACGAACGATCAACTGGCGGAAAGGGTGCGCAGGCTGTTCGGCGCCGTTCCCTGCCGGCTGCAAGTCGCCGCCCTGCCCTGGCGCATCGGCGAATCGGGGCTTGAGATCATGCTCATTACCAGCCGCGAAACCCGCCGCTGGGTACTTCCGAAAGGCTGGCCCGAAGCCCGCGAACCGCTCAGCGAGGCCGCGGCGCGCGAGGCCGGCGAAGAGGCCGGACTTTCCGGGACGATCTCCCATGTCGAGGTCGGCCGCTATTTTTACGCCAAGTCCCTCGCCGACGGGCAGGACGTGCCTTGCGAGGTTCTCGTCTATCCGCTGCGGGTCATCGATGTGGCGGACAAGTGGAAGGAGCGCCGCGAACGCGAGCGGCGATGGTTCTCGGGCGCCGAGGCCGCACGTCAGGTCGCGGAGCCGGATCTGGGCGAGATCATCGCCGCCTTTTCGGCCGATCCCGAGCTTTATACCGCCTGACGCCCCCAGGTCGGAGCGGCTTCCTGCCGACGCCCCCTCATCAAAAAGTCGCGCTGCCGGGAACGGCAGGGCCAGGCAGATCGTTTCATTGTCCAACCGTCACGAGAGGACATCATGAAAAGCCTGATTTTTGCAGTTGCCCTGGCTATCGGCGCTTCCGCGCCGTTTGCCGCTTCCGCGGACGAGATCATCATCCGCAAGCATGACGTGTATTCCCACTCCAGCAGCGTTTCGGACAGAGACGGTCATTGGCGCCACCGCGACCGGGACAGGCGCCATGCCCGCGAGTGGCGTCATCACAAGCACCACCGCCAGATCTGCGAGACCAAACGCGTGACGCATTGGCGACACCACCGGCGGGTGGTCGAGAGAATCACTGTCTGCAGCTGAGTCCAGCCGCACCGCGATTCAAGACCCGACCGGCGCCCACCGGTCGGGTCTTTTGCGACTGACAGGACCGTTGCCGGATGCCGCTCCCGTTTTCTTGACGATGCGCAATTCCGTCTGGCGAAAAGCCGTCGACACAGGGCGCTCGTCCACGCCGCTTTTTCCCCCGTTATCCACACACACAACACACAAGATGTTGGGGTCACAAAAACGATAAAAACGAATCCTTGACGGCTCCGAACGAGTCGCCTTTTATAGGCCATGCGTTCTGGTTGCGGACGCGGCCGGAAAGTTTCGAGCCCGGTCTTTTTCCCGGATTATGTGCGTTTTCACTCGCAATTTCGCCTCTACCGCAGGCTTGCGGGCGTGTGGGTCGTTGCGGCTTGATGACGGTAAAAAGGAGCATTGTCGGACTGGAATAAATTGTCTGTTAACACTATATTTAGTGTTTGCGGATAGGTTCGACGCTAGATAATGTGATCCGCCTCGGCATGACGCCGAGGCAAAAAATCAGAGTTGAGGGACCCGCGCAGGTCCCGGAAACCCTTGCCGAAAGGCGGCTTGCACGAGGCAAGAGCGGGCATTTCCAGGGCAAGCGCGATCGGGAAAGCCGGGCATCCTTGCGATGGCCGGTCACGGTGGACTTGCGCTTTCCGAAAAGGGCGGGAAATCCCTTTGGCAAAGCGCTATATATAGACAAAGGGACAGGACGATGCGCATCGAGCGGCACTTCACCAAGGCGGGGCAGTCTCCCTATGCGGAGATCGAATTCCGCAAGGCCATTTCGGAGATCAAGAATCCCGACGGGTCGGTGGTGTTCCGCCTCGCCGACATCGACGTGCCGGCGCAGTTCTCCCAGGTCGCCACCGATGTGCTGGCGCAAAAGTATTTCCGCAAGGCCGGAGTGCCGGCGCGGCTGAAGAAGATCGAGGAGAACGCTGTTCCCTCCTTCCTGTGGCGTTCTGTGGCCGACGAGGCCGAATTGGCAAAACTGCCGGAGGACGAGCGCTATGGCTCCGAGACCGATGCCCGCCAGGTCTTCACCCGTCTCGCCGGCACCTGGACCTATTGGGGCTGGAAGGGCGGCTATTTCAAGTCGGAAGACGATGCGCAGGCCTTCATGGACGAGCTGTCCTACATGCTCGCCACCCAGCGCGTGGCCCCCAACTCGCCGCAATGGTTCAACACCGGCCTCCACTGGGCCTATGGCATCGACGGTCCCGGCCAGGGCCATTTCTACGTCGATCCGTTCACCGGCAAGCTGACCAAGTCGAAATCCGCCTACGAGCATCCGCAGCCGCATGCCTGCTTCATCCAGTCCGTCGGCGACGACCTCGTGAATGAGGGCGGCATCATGGATCTGTGGGTGCGCGAGGCGCGCCTTTTCAAATACGGCTCCGGCACCGGCTCCAACTTCTCGCACCTGCGCGGCGAAGGCGAGCGGCTTTCGGGCGGCGGCAAGTCGTCCGGCCTGATGAGCTTCCTCAAAATCGGCGACCGCGCCGCCGGCGCCATCAAGTCGGGTGGCACGACGCGCCGCGCCGCCAAGATGGTGATCGTCGACGCCGACCATCCCGATATCGAGGCTTTCATCGACTGGAAGGTCAAGGAAGAGCAGAAGGTCGCCTCGCTGGTGACCGGCTCCAAGATCGTCAAGAGACATCTCGACGCCATCATGAAGGCCTGCGTGAACTGCGAGGCCGACAATGGCGAGTGCTTCGACCCCAACAAGAACCCGGCGCTGAAGCGGGCCGTCAAGGACGCCAAGAAGGACGCCGTGCCGGAGAACTACGTGCAGCGCGTCATCCAGTTCGCGCGGCAGGGCTACACGTCCATCCAGTTCTCGACCTACGATACCGACTGGGATTCGGAGGCTTATCTGACGGTTTCGGGTCAGAATTCGAACAATTCCGTCTCGCTCAAGGACGACTTCCTGCGCGCGGTGGAGAATGACGAAGCGTGGAAGCTTATCCGCCGCATAGACGGAAAAGTTCACAAAGAGATTCCGGCACGCGAGCTGTGGGAAAAGATCGGCTACGCCGCCTGGGCATCGGCCGATCCCGGCCTGCACTTCAACACCACGATGAACGACTGGCACACCTGCGCGGCGGCCGGCGCCATCCGCGCATCCAACCCGTGCTCGGAATACATGTTCCTCGACGACACGGCCTGCAACCTGGCATCGATCAACCTGCTGCCCTACCGCAACGCGGACGGCAATTTCGACATCGCCGCCTATGAGCACTCGGTGCGCCTGTGGACCATGGTGCTCGAAATCTCGGTGATGATGGCGCAGTTCCCGTCGAAGGAAATCGCCAAGCTCTCCTACGACTACCGCACGCTCGGCCTCGGCTACGCCAATATCGGCGGCCTGCTGATGACCTCCGGCATCCCCTATGATTCGGACGAAGGCCGCGCCATCTGTGCCGCGCTCACCGCCATCATGACCGGCACGGCCTACGCCACCTCGGCCGAGATGGCCTCCGAACTCGGCGCCTTCCCTGATTATGACCGCAACGCCGACAACATGCTGCGTGTCATGCGCAACCACCGCCGTGCCGCCCATGGCGACAAGGACGGCTACGAGAAGCTGTCAGTAAATCCGGTGCCTCTCGTCCATGCCGACCTGAAGCAGGCGGCGCTCGGCGAGCATGCCAAGGCCGCCTGGGACCGCGCCATCGAGCTCGGCGAGGAGCATGGCTATCGCAACGCGCAGGCCACCGTCATCGCGCCGACCGGCACGATCGGCCTGGTCATGGACTGCGACACCACCGGCATCGAGCCCGACTTCGCGCTGGTGAAGTTCAAGAAGCTGGCCGGCGGCGGCTATTTCAAGATCATCAACGCGGCGGTGCCGGAGGCGTTGCGCACGCTGGGCTATTCCGAGAGCCAGATCGCCGAGATCGACGCCTATGCGGTCGGCCACGGCAATTTGAATCAGGCTCCGGGCGTAAACCCTTCCACGCTCAAGGCAAAAGGCTTCACCGACGAGAAGATCGCGGCGCTGAACGCGGCGCTGAAATCGGCTTTCGACATCAAGTTCGTGTTCAACCAGTGGACGCTCGGCGCTGACTGGGTGAAGACGACGCTCGGCTTCACCGATGAGCAGCTCAACGACTTCTCCTTCGAGATGCTGCCGGCGCTCGGCTTCACCAAGAAGGAGATCGAGGCCGCCAACATCCATGTCTGCGGCGCCATGACCCTCGAGGGAGCGCCATTCCTGAAGGAAGAGCACTACCCGGTGTTCGATTGCGCCAACCCCTGCGGCAAGATCGGCAAGCGCTATCTTTCGGTGGAATCGCACATCCGTATGATGGCGGCAGCGCAGCCCTTCATCTCGGGCGCCATCTCGAAAACCATCAACATGCCGAACGAGGCGACCGTCGAGGATGCCAAGAGCGCCTACATGCTGTCCTGGAAGCTGGCGCTGAAGGCCAACGCGCTCTACCGCGACGGCTCCAAGCTGTCGCAGCCGCTCAATGCCTCGCTGATCGCCGACGAGGAGGATGACGAGGACGACACCATCGAGGCGCTGGTCGCCGCACCCGCCGCCGCCAGGGCGGTGCAGGTGACGGAGAAGATCATCGAGCGCATCGTCGAAAAGGTGGTGCGCGACCGCGAGAAGCTGCCGAACCGCCGCAAGGGCTACACCCAGAAGGCCGTCATCGGCGGGCATAAGGTGTATCTGCGCACCGGCGAGTTCGACGACGGACGGCTCGGCGAGATCTTCATCGACATGCACAAGGAGGGCGCCGCCTTCCGCGCGATGATGAACAACTTCGCCATCGCCATCTCGCTCGGCCTGCAATACGGCGTGCCGCTGGAGGAATATGTGGAGGCCTTCACCTTCACCAAGTTCGAGCCGGCCGGCATGGTCATCGGCAACGACGCGATCAAGAATGCCACGTCGATCCTCGACTACGTGTTCCGCGAGCTTGCCGTGTCCTACCTGTCGCGCCACGACCTCGCCCACGTCGACCAGTCGGATCTCGACAAGACTTCGCTCGGCCGCGGCATTTCGGAAGGCAAGACGACGCCCTTCTCCAAGGGCCTCTATCGCGGCGCCTCGCCGGTGAAGCTGGTGTCGGGCGCCGGCGGCGAGCCCAAGGGCTTCGGCGGCCAGGCCGGATCGCCTTCCGCAACTCCTGCCCGCGCCGCGCCGACGGCCTTCGCCGGCTCCAACGTGCTGGCGCTGAAGCCGGCCTCCGACGACGCGCTCGCTTACAAGCGCGACTACGAGGAGCGGGCGAAGGAACTGGCGGAAGAGATCGCCGACGAGAACCTGCCCGACCTGTTCGAGAGCGAGGAACCGTCCGACACCACGGCGCTGTTCTCCGACAAGGCCCAGGCCGACGCCTCCGCCGCCAAGGCGCTCGCCGCCGAACGCCGCGCCAAGGCGGTGATGCAGGGCTACACCGGCAACATGTGCTCGGAGTGCCAGAATTTTACGATGGTACGGAACGGAACCTGCGAGAAGTGCGACACGTGTGGAGCGACTAGCGGGTGTAGCTGAAGCTGTCGGAGCTAGGGTTGTCGACAAGGCGCTGAAACGTCGGAAGGCAAGCTGAACGTCGACGTCACCTGCTGTTTTTGTGGGAGAATGTGGCCGAGCCTCGGATATTGCCTTCGGCAATTCCGAGGATAGGCTCCGTGAAGTCGGATGAAGGGTGTTCCTATCACGCCAAGGCTTCAAGTTTACGTCCCGCACATCGGCGATGATGGTGTTGCAGACGGCGTCCAGTTCCCACAGCGCATCGTCGTCCTAGAAGCGCAACATATGGAAGCCGTCATCCCGGAAACCGAACAGAGCGTAGCGGCGTTCGGTTATCCAGGATCTATTCCGGAACATCACCAAGGTCACGGATTGGATCCCGGCTCGGCGCTCGCTTCGCTCGCTTGGCCAGGATGACGATGTGAGGAGCTTTCACCCGGGAGAGCGCTAACTGATGCCCGAAGCATCAACCAGCCCGGCAGCGCCCCTACCCCATATCCTGCAGCGTATTCTCGATCGCCGAGATATTCAGTTCGAGCGTGGCGACGCGTTGGAGGGCGCTTTGGCTGGGCAGGCCGCTCGTCTCGGCGGCGGCGGCCAGGAGCTTCTTCTGCTCGTCGCGCAGCAACTGCGCGAGTTTTTCGAGTTTTTCCCGCATGTATACCCCTTAATTCCCGTCGCTGTCTAACCACGGACGACCGAAGGTGCAAGCGCGGCAAGCCGATCGAAAGGAGGAGCGCAGATGCGGCAAGAACGCGCCACACATGTCGTCATCGATTGTAGAGTTGGTCCACCTTGCGATCCTGCCTCGCCTGCTCTCCAGACGACAGGTGGCGCTGGCGCATGACGCCGTACATGATCGCGGCGCCGAGGATGAACGCGCCGCCGGCGGTGGCGAAAAGCCAGAGATAATCAGCCATGGGAGCCTCCTTGCTCCCTGAGGAACAAGGGGCGAGCCGGAAAGTTCCCGTTCGCAAGCAGGGTTGAAGACGCGGCGGCGTCTCGTGCCCTTTTTTCGAGAATCGGAGCCGTCCGAGCGCCGGATTGCGCCTCTCGCTCGAACGTCCTAGTCCGAGTCGCGCGATGCGTCGTCGGTGACCTGCACAAGTTGGTCCGCCTTGAACCCGGCGTGCTGCGGCGACCAGACGTCGTCGTTGCGGTTGAACCAATGGCACAGGACCGAGCCCGAAGCGGCGCCGGTTTCGGCCACCGTCATCCGGGGGCCGCCGGACCTGAGCTTGACCACATCACCGATCTTGAAGGTGTTCGCCATCGTTTCCTCCCTCAACCTCTTTGGTGAGGGTATGCTCATAAAACCGAGGCGGCAAGCCGGATGGCGTGGCTGGACTAGTCATCGTCGGGATTGTCGACCTCACAACCGATACCGTGGCATCCCTGGTAATTGCCTTTGGTATCGAAGTTCGGATTGCCGTCCCTGTCGTAGCTCGGCCTCGGGTCGATATAGCTGTCGTCCCTTTGACGGCGCGCTTTCTTGCGCTCCTTGTCGCGCCGTTCCTGCGCGTGCATGCGGTCCAGATAGCGCTGCTCGTCGTCCGCGCGCCGCGTGTTCTGCTCCATCATGCAGTCGGCGAATGCGTCGGTTTTGGGCCGGTAGCCGTAAGACGAACACGTGTCGCGGTCCATCGCGCGCTGTTCCTTGCTGCTGACGCAGCCGGCCACCGCCAGCGGCACAAGCGCGACCAGCACATATCTCATCCTGAAATTCGGCATGCTGTTCCTCCGCATCACTGTGCCGGCACCGGGCAGGCAAGATCGCCTTCCTGACAGTTCAGATACGCCTTCAACTGTTTCGTGCGTTGCGTCGTCAGTTCCGCCTTGCAGGAAGCGACAACCAGCGGGGCGGCCGAGCCGCCGTCCTCGCCGCTGGACTGGAAGGTGCATTCGGCGTCGCGAAACGCGATCCACGCCCGCTGGGCCTTGACGAGCCGCGCCTTGCCGCCGGAATCGTCCGAGAGTCGGCTCTGTACCTGCCTGAAAGTGGAGTTGAGCGCCTTGTCCGCCTTCTGGAAATCGGCGCCCGGATCGCTGTCCGCAAGTGCGGCGGCAGCCAACAATGGTAGTGCGGCAAAGGCCATGACCAGTCTGCGCATTCGTTTCACCCCTCAATTGGAAACGACCGACGCTAACCGGCAGAGTATAAGTCTGACAATAAATCCATGGCAAACACGGTTACCATATGGTCTAGATTTGCGGATCAGGTGCACAGCCGGTGGCCGCTTGTCGGTTGCGGCGACTGACCGCCACAGAGCTACTTCACCACGCGTTTTTCCAGCTTGCGGGCAAGCGTGCGGCGGTGCAGGCCGAGACGGCGGGCGGTCTCGGAGATGTTGAAGCCTGTTTCCACCAACGTCTCGTGGATACGCTCCCATTCCAAGTTCTTGATGGAGGTGGGGCGGCTGGAAAGCGGCACCGAGACGTCCCCCTCGGCGCGGCCGAAGGCGGTCTCGATGTCGTCGGTGTTGGCGGGCTTGGCGAGATAGTGGCAGGCGCCGAGCTTGATCGCCTCGACGGCCGTGGCGATCGAAGCGAAGCCGGTCAAGACGACGATGCGCATGTCGGGATCGCGAGCGGCAAGCAGCTTTACGCATTCCAGCCCCGAGCCGGTGCCCAGTTTCAGGTCCACCACGGCGTAGTCGGGCGCGAGGGTTTCCAGCACCGCGGCCAATTCGCTCCCGTCAGGGCACAGGACAACCTGATAGCCGCGCTTCTCAAACGAGCGCTTCAACGTGCGCGCAAAGGTGGTGTCGTCCTCGACGATGACCAGCGATCGGCCAGTAGCGGCAGAAGGGTCGGCATCGGATGCATCGCTCCCGGTCCCGGATCGGTCAGGTATCATGCTCGTCTCCATCGGTCAGCGCCGCCAAAGGCAGCGAAAGGGTGACGCGGGCTCCCTGCGGCCGGTTCTCGGCCGAAATATCCCCTCCCAGCTTGCGCAGCACATTCACGACAAGGAACAGGCCAAGACCTCTCCCCGGCTTGCCCTTGCTCGACATATAGGGCTGGCCGAGCGCGGCCAGAATAGCCTTGTCGAAGCCCGGCCCCCGATCCTCCACGGTAATCACCAACCTGTCGCCGCGCCGCGCCGCGATTGCGCCCAGCCAGTGCGGCGAGGCTTCGAGGGCGTTGTCGAGCACGTTGAAGATCACCTGCTTGATCGCGGTGTCGGACACCATCGGCGCATCGGGATTGAAGTCGTTTTCCCACGGCATCGCCAACGGCTGGCGCGTGGTGTTCCATTCCTCCATCAGCCCGTCGAGAAAGCTGCGCACGGTGGTGCGGATCGTACCCTCGCCGCGGGCATTGCCGGACGACATCAGGATGCCGGAAACGATGTGCTTGCAGCGCTGGATCTGCGCCTGCATCTCCTCCACGTCGCCCGCCATCTCGCGGTTTCGCTTGACCGCGCCCATATGGCGCCAGTCGGACAGAATGACAGAGATGGTGGAGAGCGGCGTGCCGAGTTCGTGTGCGGCGCCAGACGCCAGCAGGCCCATGCGCACGATATGGTCTTCCTCGGCCGAGCGCTGGCGCAAATCGGCGAGGAAGGCGTCGCGCTCGCGCAGATTGCGGTTGATGCGCGTCATGAACAGCACGATCAGCCCGGCCGCCAGCACGAAGCAGATGAACATGCCGCGGATATGCAGTTCGAGCAGATCGTCGCCGTGGCTCGGCACGGTGATCGGCTCGAAGACGTAGATCAGGAAAACGAAGCACATAGACGCCGCCGCCACCAGGATCCAGGTGGAGCGCGTGGTAAGCAGCGCTGCGCCCAGCGTGATCTGCAGGAGGTAGAGCGACACGAAGGGATTGGCCGCTCCCCCGCTGTGATAGAGCTGGATGGTCAGCGCCGCCATGTCGAAGACCAGCGCGATGAAGAGCTGCGAATTGGTGACGGGGGCGCGGCCGTGCAGCACCAAAAGGCTGAAGCCGTTCAGCGCGACGAGGAACAGCACCACGAGGCTCATCGGCACGAGCGGCAGCGCGATCCCGTACCAGTATTGCGTCAGCAGGATCGTCAGCACCTGCCCGGCCACGGCCAGCCATCGCAACTGGATGAGCAGGAGCAGGTTCTTGCGGTTCGTCGCGTCGGAATTGGACGCCGAGGCGGCGGCCGGCACCCTGTCCCCGACAGGCGATGCCATCACCGACGTTCCGGAGTTGGGCGGCTCTCTCTGGTCCATCACGCGTCCCGCCTGTCCGCACGCCCTTTGCCGAGGAACGGCCTGGCCAGCGCAAGCAGGAGCATCGCCGCCAGCGAGAACCAGGTCAACGCATAGACCATGTGCGCGTTGCGGAAATGGATGACGGTCAGCCCGCCGCGCGGCCAGCCGTCGTCGGCATTGGCTGCAGCGGCGTCGGCGTCCACGAAGTATGGCGCCACATCGCCCAGCCCGCGCCTTACGGCGATCGCCGCGACATCGCGGGAATACCAGCGCTCGCTCGCGGGATCGTTGGAGCGCAGGAAACCGCCCTTCGGCTCGGTGATGCGCAGGAGACCGGTCAGGGTGGTTTCCGTGGCGGGCGCCTCCCCTGCCCGGCTGAACGCGGCCTTCTTCTCCGGTGGGATGAAACCGCGATTGACCAGCACGACGAAGCCGCGGTCCGTCAGCAGCGGCGAAAGCACCCAGTAGCCGCCGCCGAGGTCGGTCACCGCGCGCACCAGCGTGGCCGGCTTGTCGAGAAAGCGGCCGGTCAGCCGGACATGGCGGTATTCGTAGCCGGCGGCGTTCACGGCGGGCCATTCGTCAGGTCCGGGCGCATCGACCGCCGGCGCATGGACGCGGCTCTCGACGCGAGCGATCAGATCCAGTTTCCAGACCCGGCGCTCGAGTTGCCACACGCCGAGGGCGACGAAGACGGCGACGCCGGCCAGTGCGAGCGCGGCGAGGAAAATGCGGGTTGCCAGCGACCGAACGGATGCCGCGGCCACCTTGCCGCCCATCTCTCCGCTTCCGATCGCATCGTTCATGACGTGGGTACAGCCTGCGCCCGCCGGCGGGCTCACGGCATCTCCCGCATGTGCTGCATCGACGGCATCATGTTGACGTTGAGGTGGTACATGACCCACAGCGAGCCGGACAGGACGATGACCAGAACGACGATCGTGAAGATCAGGGCCAGCATCGACCAGCCGCCTTCGGAGGACGGGGTCATGTGCAGGAAGAAGATCATGTGGACGACGATCTGCACGCCCGCCAGCGCCATGATGACGAAGGCCGTGGCCTGCTTGTTGTCGATCGCCCCGGTCATCACCAGCCAGAACGGAACGGCAGTCAGGATCACCGACAGGACGAACCCGGTCAGGTAGCCTTTCAGCGAGCCGTGCCCGGTCGTCTCGCCATGAGCGTGATTGTCATGGCCGGCATGATCATGGTCGGCGTGGTCATGGGCGCTCATCGCAGCATCCCCATCAGGTAGACGAAGGTGAAGACGCCGATCCAGATGATGTCGAGGAAGTGCCAGAACAGGCTGAGACACATCAGGCGGCGACGGTTGGCCGGGATCAGGCCCTTGCGCGCCACCTGCACCATCAGCGTGACCATCCAGACGATGCCCGAGGTGACGTGCAGGCCGTGCGTTCCGACCAGGGTGAAGAAGGATGACAGGAAGGCGCTGCGCTGCGGCGTCGCACCCTCGGCGATCATGTGATGGAACTCGTAGAGCTCGATCGACAGGAAGGCCAGGCCGAACAGGCCGGTCACCGCGAGCCAGGCCTGCGTCGCCGCCACGCGGTCCCTGTTCATCGCCAGCATGGCGAAGCCGTAGGTGATCGACGACAAGAGCAGCATGGTGGTGTTGAGCGCCACCAGCGACAGGTCGAACAGGTCTTTCGGCGCGGGGCCGGCCGCGTAATTGCCGCCCAGCACGCCATAGGCGGCGAACAGCATCGCGAAGATGAGACAGTCGCTCATCAGGTAGATCCAGAAGCCGAGCATGGTCGACCCGCCTTCGGCGTGGTCGTGCTCGTCCTTCAGGTAGAAGACCGGCTCGTCACCGGCCGTTTTCGCCATCGATGCCATGCGGTATCAGCCCTGTGCGGCAAGGAGCTCGGTCCTCGCCGTTTCCGTTTGGTCGACTTCCGCTGCCGGAATGTGGAAATCGCGGTGATAGTTGAAGGTGTGGCCGATCGCGGTGGCCAGCAGCGCCACGAAGCCAAGTGCTGCGAGCCACCAGATGTACCAGATCAACGCGAAGCCGGTGACGACGCTCAAGCCGGCCAGGATGATACCGGCACCGGTGTTGCTCGGCATGTGGATCGGCCGGAAGCCCGATAGAGGCCGCTTGTAGCCGTGCTCCTTCATGTCCCACCAGGCGTCGTTGTCGCGCACCACCGGCGTGAAGGCGAAATTGTACTCCGGCGGCGGCGAGGAGGTCGACCATTCCAGCGTGCGCCCGTTCCAGGGGTCGCCGGTCGGGTCGGCGAGCGCCTCGCGATTGCGGATCGAGACGAAGATCTGGATCAGGAAGGCGGCGATGCCGATGGCGATCAGCAATGCGCCGAAGGCAGCGATCTGGAACCATATCTGCAGCGAGGGATCGTCGAACACCCGCATGCGCCGCGTCACACCCATCAGGCCGAGTATGTAGAGCGGCATGAAGGCGAGCCAGAAGCCGACGACCCAGCACCAGAACGAGACCTTGCCCCAGAAGGGCTGGAGCCTGAAGCCGAAGGCCTTGGGCCACCAGTAGGCGATCGCCGCGAACAGGCCGAACAGCACGCCGCCGATGATGACGTTATGGAAATGCGCCACGAGGAAGAGCGAATTGTGCAGCACGAAATCGGCCGGAGGCACCGCCAGCAGCACGCCGGTCATGCCGCCGACGACGAAGGTCAGCATGAAGGCCACCGTCCACATCATCGGCAATTCGTAGCGGATGCGGCCGCGATACATAGTGAACAGCCAGTTGAACATCTTCGCGCCCGTCGGGATCGAGATGATCATGGTGGTGATGCCGAAGAAGGAGTTGACGCTGGCGCCCGAGCCCATCGTGAAGAAGTGATGCAGCCACACCAGATAGGACAGGATGGTGATGACCACGGTGGCGTAGACCATCGAGGTGTAGCCGAACAGGCGCTTGCCGGAGAAGGTTGAGGTGACCTCGGAATAGACGCCGAACAGCGGCAGGATCAGGATGTAGACTTCCGGGTGACCCCATATCCAGATGAGGTTCACATACATCATCGGATTGCCGCCGAAGTCATTGGTGAAGAAGTTCGTGCCGACGTAGCGGTCGAGCGCCAGCAGCGCCAGCACGGCGGTCAGCACGGGGAAGGAGGCGACGATGAGCACGTTGGTGCACAACGACGTCCAGGTGAAGACGGGCATGCGCATCATGGTCATGCCCGGCGCGCGCATCTTGATGATCGTACAGATCAGGTTGATGCCCGAAAGCGTCGTCCCCACGCCGGCGATCTGCAACGCCCATATGTAATAGTCGACGCCGACGTCAGGACTGTAGCCGATGTTGGAAAGCGGCGGATAGGCCAGCCAGCCGGTGCGGGCGAATTCGCCCACGAACAGCGACGTCATGACCAGTATGGCGCCGCCGACCGTCATCCAGAAGCTAAAATTGTTCAGGAACGGGAAGGACACGTCGCGCGCGCCGATCTGCAGCGGCACGACGAAGTTCATCAGACCGGTGACGAAGGGCATCGCCACGAAGAAGATCATGATGACGCCGTGCGCGGTGAAGACCTGGTCGTAATGGTGCGCCGGCAGGTAGCCTTCCGAACCGTTGAAGGCGATCGCCTGCTGAAGGCGCATCATGATGGCGTCGGAGAAGCCGCGCAGCAGCATGACGAGACCCAGCACCATGTACATGATGCCGATCTTCTTGTGATCGACGCTGGTGAACCACTCCTTCCACAGATACCCCCAGAGGCGGAACCAGGTCAGCACGCCGACGAGGGCGATCCCGCCCAGCGCAACGACGGCGAACGTGGCGACGAGAATCGGCTCGTGGAAGGGAAAGGACTCCCAGGTAAGCCGGCCGAAAATGAATCTGGTGAGCGAGTCAGGCATCGGCCTTCCTTCAAAGTTCGCGTGGCGACGACCGGCCCGAAACGGGCTCGGTCTGCGCATGACGGTCCTGCGAGGTGCCGCCACCGGCGCGCGGCCGGATCAGGCCGAAGCCGCGAACGGGCGACAGGTCGCGCAGAAGAGGCTGCGACTGCGATGCGCTGGCCTCGCGGCCGGCGCGGGCGGCCGCAGCAGCCTCCTCGGCCGTGCAGATACCCGCCACATAGGATGGCCGTGGGCCGAAGACCGCGCCGCGGCGCGCATATTTGTCGTATTCCAGCGGCAGCGTGTTGCGCACGCCCGCAAGCCCGAGACCGCCCTTCTCGTCGATCGACATCATCTCGCTCATGCACATCTTGCCGGGATCGACGCACATATTGAGGATGGCGTTGTAGAGATCGGCGTCGACGGAGGCGAAGGTCTGCGCCGGAACGTTCTCGCTGGGCTTTTCAAGCTGGAGGTAGCGGGCACGGTCCAGCGTCTCGCCGTCGGCCTTCGCGGCTGCCACCCATTTGTCGAAGTCCTCCGCCGACTGCCCGTGGAAGGCGAAGCGCATGCCGGAAAAGCCGGCGCCGCTGTAGTTGGCCGAGAAGCCCGTATAGGTGCCCGGATCGTTGATGACGGCGTGAAGCTTCGTCTCCATGCCGGGCATAGCGTAGATCTGCCCCGCGAGGGCGGGAATATAGAAGGAATTCATCACCGAGGACGAGGTGATGCGGAAATCGATCGGCCGGTCGACCGGCGCGGCCAGCTCGTTCAGCGACGCGATCCCGTAGTCGGGATAGATGAACAGCCATTTCCAGTCGAGCGCCACGACCTCGACCGACAGCGGCTTCTGCTCCTGCGCGACGGGCTGGCCGGGCGCCAGGCGATCGATGCGCCGGTAAGGGTCGAGAAGATGCGTTCCCAGCCAGGTCAAGGCGCCGAGGCAGATGATGATCATCAGGGGCGCTGCCCAGATGATAAGCTCGAGCTTCGTCGAATGGTCCCAGTCCGGTTCATAGGGCACAGCCGTATTGGTGTGCCGGTAGCGCCAGGCAAACAGGGCCGTCAGCGCCATGACCGGGACGATGATGAGCAGCATCAGCAGCGTCGACACGACCAGGAGATCGCGCTGCTGCATGGCCACGTCCCCGGCCGGCGACAGGACGACGAGATTGCAACCGCCGAGCAATCCGGCCAGCGGCAACAGGAGCAGGGTTTTGAAACGTCTCATAACGCTGCCTTCGACAACTGAATCATCGGGCCGCCTTCCATATCGGGTTGCGGCATGAGCAGACGGCTACCGGGACGGCCGGGTCGGCGACATTGGACAATTTGTCCAATGCCCCGCCTGGGCCGATTTCGGCACAAGAGCGCAAGGCAAAGGTCATGCACCTTGGGGCCGCGCACCTGGGGGATGGTAATCATCGCCGTTGCGAATACAATATCAATCGAGCTGAAGCGGAACTGATGGCCAGCGTTTCGACCGCCAAAAACACAAGTCCAGCCCCTGGAGACGCCTCCGGGCTGGTCGGCTCGCATCACGGCAGGGTCAATCCGGGCGACATCGCCGTCGGCGTGATTATCGGCAGGACGTCGGAATTCTTCGATTTCTTCGTCTATGCGATCGCCTCGGTGATCGTGTTCCCGAAACTGGTGTTTCCGAACCACGAGCCCCTGGCGGGAACGCTCTACTCCTTCGCTATCTTCGCCCTCGCCTTCGTCGCCCGTCCCTTCGGAACCGTCATCTTCATGGCGGTCGATCGCGCCTATGGGCGCGGTTCGAAGCTGACGATCGCCCTGTTCCTTCTCGGAACGTCGACCGTCGCCATGGCCTTCCTGCCGGCTTACGACGATGTCGGCGCGATCTCGATCTGGCTGCTGGCGCTGACACGCATCGGACAGGGACTTGCGCTCGGCGGCACATGGGACGGCCTGCCCTCCCTGCTGGCGCTGAACGCGCCGCCGAACCGGCGCGGCTTCTATGCCATGATCCCGCAGCTCGGCGCGCCGATCGGCCTCATCGTGGCCAGCTCGCTGTTCGCCTTCTTCGTCGCCAACCTCTCGGCCGACGATTTCTTCTCGTGGGGCTGGCGTTATCCCTTCTTCGTCGCCTTCGCCATCAATGTGGTGGCGCTGTTCGCGCGCCTGCGCATCGTGGTCACTCCCGAATTCTCGAGACTGTTCGAGAGCGGCGACCTGCAGCCCACCCGCATCAGGGAAACCATCAGGGCGGAAGGCCGCAACGTGGTCGCCGGCGCCTTCGCGCCGCTGGCGAGTTTCGCCATGTTCCACATGGTCACCGTGTTTCCGCTGTCATGGGTGTTCCTTTTCACCGATGAAGGGCCGGAACGCTTCCTCATCATCGAGGCCGTCGCTGCCGTCTTCGGCGTCGGCGCCATCGTCGCGTCCGGGCTCGTCGCCGACCGCATCGGCCGCCGCGCCCTGCTCGGCGGATCGGCAGTCGCCATCGCCGCCTTCAGCGGCTTCGCGCCGCAACTTCTCGATGCCGGCATCGTCGGCGAAAGCGCCTTCATGGTCGTTGGCTTCATCCTGCTCGGCCTGAGCTTCGGACAATCGTCGGGCGCCGTGGCGTCGAGCTTCTCGCGCGGGCATCGCTATACGGGCTCGGCCGTCACGTCCGACCTGGCATGGATGTTCGGAGCGGGCTTCGCGCCGCTGGCGGCACTGCTGCTCGCCGGCAATTTCGGCCTGATCGCCGCCGGCGCCTACCTGCTGTCAGGCGCGATCTGCACGCTTCTGGCGCTGTGGGTCGCCCGCAACCGCCCCACTCAGGACCCGGCGGACATGGAGTGAGTGGCTGCGCGCGTAGCCCTTAGCCAACCCGGCGCCTGCAACCGCTGCGGCCGACATGTGCTATTTATGGTTGCAGTCAATTCGTGGAAGACCCCGGCCGAATCGCAATACGTCAAAGGTCTCGAAAGGAGACCTTGCAATGGCAAGTTGCACTGACAAGAACGGCGACACCTGGGAAATCTATTATGGCAACGATGGCTGGCGTTGGCGGCGCACGGCATCGAACGGCCGGATCGTCGGCGCATCGACGCAAGGCTATTCCAACAGGCAGGATTGTATCGACAACGCCCGCCGCAATGGCATGACCTGCAATCCGGCCTGATCCCGCGGGGCGGGGCCAGGCCGGTTGAAGGCCGCTATTCGGCGGCGACTTTGTCCTGCGTCTTCGTGTCGAAGTCGGAAGCGTCGTGGCGTTCGCGAAGCTGGCTGGCCGGATCGCCGGACGTGCGATTGACCTTGCGGCCGCGCGTCACCGCGGGACGGGCGAAAATCTGGTTCGCCCAGCGGTTCACGTTCTTGTACTCGTCGGTGGACAGGAACGTCGCCGCGTCGCCGTACTGCCAACCCTTCACCAAGCCGCCGTACCACGGCCAGATCGCCATGTCGGCGATGGTGTATTCGGAGCCGGCGACGTATTCGTTGTCGGCCAGGCGCTTGTCGAGCACGTCGAGCTGGCGCTTGGTCTCCATGGCGTAGCGGTCGATCGCGTATTTGATCTTGACCGGCGCGTAGGCGTAGAAGTGGCCGAAGCCACCGCCGAGGAACGGGGCCGAGCCCATCTGCCAAAACAGCCAGGAGAGCGCCTCCGCGCGCGCCGGCTGCTCGCTGGGCAGGAAGGCGCCGCCGAATTTTTCCGACAGGTACATCAGGATCGCGCCGGATTCGAAGACCCGCACCGGAGCCGGACCGGAGCGATCCAGCAGCGCCGGGATCTTGGAGTTGGGGTTGACCTCGACGAAGCCCGAGCCGAACTGGTCGCCCTTGCCGATGTCGATCAGCCAGGCGTCGTACTCGGCGCCGGTGTGGCCCGCCGCCAGCAGTTCCTCGAACATGATGGTGACCTTCTGGCCGTTCGGCGTGCCAAGCGAATAGAGCTGAAAGGGATGTTTTCCAACCGGCAATTCCTTTTCATGCGTCGCGCCCGAAACCGGCCGGTTGATGTTGGCGAACTGGCCGCCATTGCCTTTTTCCCATGTCCAGACTTTCGGCGGCGTATAGGTCTCAGTCATTTTCAAATCCCCAATTTGGAAGCGGGCGGCGCGGCTTCGCCCCAAAGACATAAGCCGTGCCGGTTCCGATTCAACCGGTCAAGTCCAATAGTTTTTGAACAAATGAATGATTTGCGGAAACCGTGCCGGCAAGAGTGCAAGAAATATCGGCAGGCGACAGGGCGGAACTCCGGCGAGAGGCGGGTGCGACCGTCGGGGCCGTCTCCAACCAGAGGCCAGTGACCAGCCAGGAGCGGCGGCCTGTCGCTTGAATAAACCGCTGCCCCTCACTGGAGCCCGCGTTTGTGCAAGTCAGGCCGCTGCCGGCGCAAGCGCGGGCTTCGGGAACGGCTTGAACATCATGGCGATCACGAAGGCGGCTATGCCCATTCCCCAAGAGCCGACGTAGAGCCAGGCGTAGTTCTGGAGGTTGTCGTAGATCAGCCCGCCGAGCAGCGGCCCGGTCGACATACCGAGGCTGCCGGCCATGGCAGTGCCGCCGATGATGGTTCCCATCATGCTCGCCGGGAAATTCTCACGCACGATAACCGCGTAGAGCGGCATCACGCCTGCATAGATGAAACCGACGACGGCCGCGACGCCGTAGAACTGGCCGAGTTGGCCGGCGAACGCATAGGCGAGCACGCCAAATGCCTGCGCCAGAAGCCCGGCAACCAGCACGCGCCGGGCGCCGAAGCGATCGCCCATGATGCCGAAGGCCAGCCTGCCGAACATGCCGGAAAAGCCCTCGACACTGTAGATGGAAACGGCAATGCCGATCGGTATGCCGCAGGTCACCGCATAGCTGACGGTATGGAAGATCGGCCCCGAATGCGTGGCGCAGCAGAAGAAATTCGCGACCAGCAGCACGATGAATTGCGGCGAGCGCACTGCCTGGGCCACAGTCATGCCGGACAGGGGCTGTGGAGATTCGCCGTTTGTCGTCTGCTCGTCCTCCATGCGTGGGGGACGGCGCGCCAGAAGCGACGTCGGGATCATGACGACCGTGCAGACACCTGCGATGACAAGCATGGCGGTGCGCCAGTCGTACTGGGTGATCAGCCATGCGGCCAGCGGCGACATCGTCATCGGCGCCATGCCCATGCCGGCGGAAACCAGTGAGACGGCGAGGCTGCGCTGCGTGTCGAACCAGCCTGTCACGGCCGCCATCATCGGCACAATGATCGCGGCGACCGCACCGCCGGTGAGAAGGCCGAACAGAAGCTGAAAGGCGATCAGCGACGGCGCGCGGCTGGCCAGCGCAAGGCTCCCCGCCAGGATGACGGAGCCGGCCAGCACGACAGGCCGCGGCCCGTACCGGTCCGACAGGCTCCCCCAGATCATGCTGGCGAACGCCATGGCGAGAAAGCCGATGGTCATGGCACTGGAGATGCCGGTCACCGACCAGCCCGTTTCACGCGACATCGCCAGAAGAAACACCGGAAGCGAGAACACCGCTCCGGCGGCGACACAGGAGAGAACGCCGCCCGCCGCGACGATCACCCATCGATAGGAACCAGCCATGACCATCCTCCATGTCTTCGAGCCGAGGGCGTGACGAAGCGAACGGGCACGTCACATCGTATCTCAAGGACGCGCGGGTTTCGGCCGAACCGACATTCCGATCGGTCGAAGGGAGGATATTTTTCCCGGACGCATCCGGGAAGACCGGATCGCGGCTTTTCGAAAGAGAACGAGTTGTGCCTAGGCTCAGGACTCATTGTTTCAGAGCCAGAAGATGACGGTTGCGGCGATGCAGATTGCGGAGAAGAAGGTATGGGCGCATCGGTCGTAGCGGGTGGCGACGCGCCGCCAGTCTTTAAGCTTGGCGAAGAGGTTCTCGACCTTGTGGCGCTGGCGGTAGAGCGCCTTGTCGTAAGGATACGGGATTTTCCGG
>NZ_JBEBMG010000005.1:0-351994 GCF_040081975.1 Mesorhizobium hunchu | reverse complement strand
TTCTACTTCCGCACGACGGACGTGACGGGCATCGTGACGCTGCCGGCGGGCACGGAGATGGTGATGCCCGGCGACAACGTGACGGTCGACGTGGAACTGATCGTGCCGGTTGCCATGGAAGAGAAGCTGCGCTTCGCCATCCGTGAAGGCGGCCGCACCGTCGGCGCCGGCGTCGTCGCTTCCATCATCGAGTAAATCTCCGAATACTCGGAAAAGGAGAATGGCGGCCTCTTCGGCCGCCATTTTCGTTCGAAAAGCGCTTGAAGCTTTCGCGCCAAGCGATTAGGAACGGCCAGCCGAAGGCGTTGTTGGATCAGCAAGGCGCCGGGCGCGCCTAGGGGTATAGCTCAGTTGGTAGAGCGGCGGTCTCCAAAACCGCAGGTCGCGGGTTCAAGCCCTGCTGCCCCTGCCAGTTTCTTTCCATGAGAAGTCTTGAATATGGCGCGACGCTTGCCATATGAAGGCTTCTCATGCATAACAACGCAGTAGCCGGGACGGGACGACTGGATGGTTCCGAGGCGGCATTGGTCATGAAGCGGATTGTTGCCACTTGCGTGGATCGGGAATCGGCTTTATGTAGGCACGACAGACACGCGACGCGTGGAGCTGGGAATCCGGCTTTGCGCGTCTGATTTGCATGGGCGGATGGGCTGCGCCGATTCGGTGGTCCGGTTCTGAAGTCCCGAAGCACGTTTCGTCCTCTGGGTTTCCGGGGCGGCGGGACCATCCAGGAGGCCCGGTTCAACGGGTCTTGAAAGAGCGGCAGATGGCGTCGAAGACACTCAATCCTTTCGTCTTCCTTCAGCAGGTGAGGGCGGAAACCGCCAAGGTGACCTGGCCTTCCCGGCGCGAGACGATGATCTCGACGGTGATGGTCCTGGCCTTCGCGCTTCTGGCGATGCTCTTCTTCTTCACCGCCGATATCGCCATGGGCTACGCGATCGAGAAGATCCTCGGTCTGGGTACCGGCCAGTAAGACTGCCACTACGGGGAAATTGTTGATGACTGCGCGGTGGTACATCGTTCACGCCTATTCGAACTTCGAGAAGAAGGTCGCTGAGGACATCGAGAACAAGGCCAAGCAAAAAGGCCTGAGCGGTCGCATCGAGCAGATCGTGGTGCCGACCGAGAAGGTCGTCGAGGTCCGGCGCGGCAAGAAGGTCGATGCCGAGCGCAAGTTCTTCCCCGGCTACGTGCTGATGAAGGCCGAACTCAACGACGCGGTGATCTCGCTGGTCAAGAACACGCCGCGCGTCACCGGCTTCCTGGGCGAGGACAAGCATACCGCCAAGCCGATGCACATCACCGACAAGGAAGCCGAGCGCATCCTTCATCAGGTGCAGGAAGGCGTGGAGCGGCCGAAGCCTTCGGTCGCCTTCGAGATCGGCGAGCAGGTGCGGGTCTCGGACGGGCCGTTCGCTTCCTTCAACGGCTTCGTTCAGGAAGTCGACGAGGAAAGGGCTCGCCTCAAGGTGGAAGTTTCGATCTTCGGGCGCGCGGTGCCCGTCGATCTGGAGTTCGGTCAGGTCGAAAAGGGCTGATCGGATTGCCCGGTCTTGCCGGGCAGGGTGCGGCGGACAGGTTCGTCGTACTGGAATGGTGGGAGGCGAGACGGGCTTAGCCGGCCTGTCGGACCGGACCACCGGACTGCAACCGCCGGCGTCGCGATGAAGCGGCCGGCATGAACAGAGGCAGGAAAGAGTATGGCTAAGAAGATTGCAGGCCAGCTTAAGCTCCAGGTTCCCGCGGGTTCGGCGACGCCGTCGCCCCCGATCGGCCCGGCGCTTGGTCAGCGCGGCATCAACATCATGGAATTCTGCAAGGCGTTCAACGCGCAGAGCCAGGAGATGGAGAAGGGTTCGCCCATCCCCGTCGTGATCACCTATTACCAGGACAAGTCCTTCACCTTTGCGATGAAGACGCCGCCGGTGAGCTATTTCCTGAAGAAGGCGGCCAACCTGAAGTC
This sequence comes from Mesorhizobium hunchu, assembly GCF_040081975.1. Lineage (NCBI taxonomy): Bacteria > Pseudomonadati > Pseudomonadota > Alphaproteobacteria > Hyphomicrobiales > Phyllobacteriaceae > Mesorhizobium > Mesorhizobium hunchu. The sequence goes on along the minus strand of NZ_JBEBMG010000005.1, from coordinate 350,028 downwards.
GGGTTCGAAGGAGCCGGGCAAGTCGACGGCCGGCAAGATCTCCCGCGACAAGGTGCGCGAGATCGCCGAAGCCAAGATGAAGGACCTCAACGCCAACGACGTCGAGGCGGCCATGCGCATGGTCGAAGGTTCCGCCCGCTCGATGGGCCTGGAAGTGGTGGGCTGATCAGATGGCAAAGATTGCAAAGCGCGTGGCCCAGACCCGCGAGGGCATCGACCCGAACAAGGCCTACTCCCTGGAGGAAGCCATCAAGATCCTCAAGGATCGCTCGAAGGTGAAGTTCGACGAGACCATCGAGGTCGCCATGAATCTCGGCGTCGACCCGCGCCACGCCGACCAGATGGTGCGCGGCGTGGTCAACCTGCCGAACGGCACGGGCAAGACCGTGCGCGTGGCGGTGTTCGCCCGCGGCGACAAGGCCGATGAGGCCAAGGCCGCCGGCGCAGACATCGTCGGCGCCGAGGACCTCGTCCAGACCGTCCAGGGCGGCACGATCGACTTCGACCGCTGCATCGCCACGCCCGACATGATGGGCCTGGTCGGCCGTCTCGGCAAGGTGCTCGGCCCGCGCGGCCTGATGCCAAACCCGCGCGTCGGCACCGTCACGCCGGACGTCGCCGCGGCCGTCAAGGCGTCCAAGGGTGGCGCCGTCGAGTTCCGCGTCGAGAAGGCGGGCATCGTCCATGCCGGCGTCGGCAAGGTCTCGTTCGACGTCAAGGCGCTCGAAGAGAACGTGCGTGCCTTTGCCGATGCCGTGAACAAGGCGAAGCCCGCAGGCGCCAAGGGCAACTACGTCAAGAAGGTGTCCGTCACCTCGACGATGGGTCCCGGCCTCAAGATCGATCCCGCGACGCTGGCTGCGTCGTAAGCGGGAATGGCGGACCGGCCTCGGTCGGTCCTTTGAAGAATTCCGGTCCCTGCGTTTCTGGGGGCCGGATGCCGGAAGTCGAAAGACCGAAGGCACATCCTGTCCGAGATTGCGGGCGGTCGAGGCGCAAGCCGAGGCCTTAATCGAATGGCCTGCATGAGACGGGTGACAACCGGACAAAGGAACCCGAAAGGTTTCGATGAATGGTTCGAACCGTGTTTGCCTTTTGCGCGGCTCCGGGAAACCGGACCGACGGAAAGGGGGCAGGATCCTCTGAACCGCCGTTCGGGTGATCCAGGAATGGAAGAGCCCGCCCGGCAAAAGGCAACCGACGCCTGATCCCGCGAATGGGAGTCCTCGTGAATGAGGCAGGGGTCAACTGGAGATAGGCAGTGGACAGAGCGGAAAAACGCGAACTCGTCACGGACCTGAACGGAGCCTTCAAGGGCGCCGGCTCGGTGGTCGTGGCCCACTATGCCGGTATCACCGTCGCGCAGATGAACGATCTTCGTACGAAGATGCGGGCTGCCGGTGGCACCGTCAAAGTCGCGAAGAACCGTCTCGCCAAGATCGCTCTTCAGGGCACGGACTCCGAGAAGATCATCGATCTGTTCCAGGGACAGACGCTGATCGCCTTCTCGGATGATCCGGTCACCGCGCCGAAGGTGGCATCCGATTTCGCCAAGGGAAATGACAAGCTCGTCATTCTCGGCGGCGCGATGGGGGCCACCGCGCTCGACGCCGACGGAGTGAAGGCACTCGCCACGCTTCCGTCGCTCGACGAACTGCGCGGCAAGCTGGTCGGCCTTCTGGTCGCTCCGGCGACCCGGATCGCCCAGATCGTCAATGCACCGGCCGGTCAGGTCGCGCGTGTCATTGGCGCTTATGCCCGGAAGGACGAGGCGGCTTGACGCCGTTCCTCGCCGTACACCAACAACACGTTCGAACCAATTGAAGGAAATTACAAAATGGCTGATCTCGCAAAGATCGTAGACGACCTGTCGAGCCTGACCGTCCTCGAGGCGGCCGAGCTGTCGAAGCTGCTGGAAGACAAGTGGGGCGTTTCCGCCGCCGCTCCGGTGGCGGTTGCCGCTGCCGGCGGCGCTGCCGCTGCTGCTGCTCCGGCCGAGGAGAAGACCGAATTCGACGTCATCCTCTCCGACGCAGGCGCTCAGAAGATCAACGTCATCAAGGAAGTCCGCGCCATCACGGGCCTCGGCCTCAAGGAAGCCAAGGACCTGGTCGAGGCTGCGCCGAAGCCGGTCAAGGAAGCCGTCGCCAAGGCGGACGCCGAGAAGATCAAGGCCCAGCTGGAAGCAGCCGGCGCCAAGGTCGAGCTGAAGTAATCAGCGTTGCGGTTCCGGCGGGCGGCCTGTCCGCTCGCCGGTCCCTGCACCGCAGGGGAGTTCTGGGAGAACCTCTTTCCCGAGGGCCGCAAAAGCGGCTCTCGGGAAACGGGTTTTTTCCCGTTCTGGGCATGATCCCGAGAGGCCGCAGGCTTTTCGGACCGGGTCATGCCCGAAACAGAAGTTTGAACGCATCGGACCCGAATGGGAAGCTCGGTTCCGGAAAAGTTCGATGCCGAAGCAAAATTGGAACCGCTTGCCGTGAAGCGGGGCCGACGCAAGGACCGCCGGGCAGGGCGGCCCTCAAGAGATGAAGCCAGGCATGGCTGAGCAAGGAGCGACGATGGCCCAGACCCAGACTTTCAATGGCCGCAGACGCGTACGCAAATTCTTCGGGAAGATCCCGGAGGTTGCGGAGATGCCGAACCTGATCGAGGTTCAGAAGGCATCCTATGACCAGTTCCTCATGGTCGACGAGCCGAAGGGCGGCCGTCCGGAAGAGGGACTGCAGGCCGTTTTCAAGTCGGTCTTCCCGATTTCCGATTTTTCCGGTTCCTCGATGCTCGAATTCGTCAAGTACGAGTTCGAACAGCCCAAGTTCGACGTCGACGAGTGCCGGCAGCGCGACCTGACCTACGCGGCGCCGCTGAAGGTGACGCTGCGCCTCATCGTGTTCGATATCGACGAGGATACCGGCGCCAAGTCCATCAAGGACATCAAGGAGCAGGACGTCTACATGGGCGACATGCCGCTCATGACGATGAACGGCACCTTCATCGTCAACGGCACGGAGCGCGTCATCGTCTCGCAGATGCACCGCTCGCCGGGCGTCTTCTTCGATCATGACAAGGGCAAGTCGCATTCCAGCGGCAAGCTTCTGTTCGCCGCGCGCGTCATTCCCTATCGCGGTTCGTGGCTCGACATCGAGTTCGATTCCAAGGACGTCGTGCACGCCCGCATCGACCGCCGCCGCAAGATTCCGGTGACGTCGCTGCTGATGGCGCTCGGCATGGACGGCGAGGAAATCCTGTCGACCTTCTACGACAAGATCACCTACAAGCGCTCCGGCGACCACTGGCGCATCCCCTTCAACGTCGATCGTTTCAAGGGCCTCAAGGCTGTCAACGATCTCGTCGACGCCGACACCGGCGAGGTCGTGGTCGAGGCGGGCAAGAAGATCACCGCGCGCCAGGCCAAGCAGCTTGCCGAAAAGGGTCTCAAGGCCATCAAGGCCACCGACGAGGACCTGCTCGGCAACTATCTGGCCGAGGACATCGTCAACTACCAGACCGGCGAGATTTTCCTCGAAGCCGGCGACGAGATCGACGACAAGACCCTGAAGGTGCTGCTCGGCACTGGCGAGGACGAGATCGAGATTCTCGACATCGACCACGTCAATGTCGGCGCTTACATCCGCAATACGCTGGCCGTGGACAAGAACGAGAGCCGTCAGGACGCGCTGTTCGACATCTACCGCGTCATGCGTCCGGGTGAGCCGCCGACGATGGACACGGCCGAGGCGATGTTCAACTCGCTGTTCTTCGACGCCGAGCGCTACGACCTGTCGGCCGTCGGCCGCGTCAAGATGAACATGCGTCTTGAGCTCGACGCCGCCGACACCGTGCGCGTGTTGCGCAAGGACGATATCCTGGCCGTGGTCAAGACGCTGGTCGAACTGCGCGACGGCAAGGGCGAGATCGACGACATCGACAATCTCGGCAACCGCCGCGTGCGTTCGGTCGGCGAGCTGATGGAGAACCAGTACCGCGTCGGCCTGCTGCGCATGGAGCGCGCCATCAAGGAACGCATGTCGTCGATCGAGATCGATACGGTCATGCCGCAGGACCTGATCAACGCCAAGCCGGCGGCCGCTGCCGTGCGCGAGTTCTTCGGCTCCTCGCAGCTCTCGCAGTTCATGGACCAGACGAACCCGCTGTCGGAAGTGTCGCACAAGCGTCGTCTTTCGGCGCTCGGGCCGGGCGGTCTTACCCGCGAGCGCGCCGGCTTCGAGGTGCGCGACGTGCACCCGACGCACTATGGCCGCATCTGCCCGATCGAGACGCCGGAAGGCCCGAACATCGGCCTGATCAACAACCTGGCCACCTTCGCCCACGTCAACAAGTACGGCTTCATCGAAAGCCCGTACCGCAAGGTCGTGGACGGCAAGGTTACCAGCGAAGTCGTCTATCTGTCGGCCATGGAAGAGGCCAAGCACAATGTCGCGCAGGCCAACGCCGAACTCGACAAGGATGGGCGTCTCGCCGAGGAATTCGTCATCTGCCGTCATGCCGGCGAGGTGATGATGATGCCGCGCGAGACCGTGGACCTGATGGACGTGTCGCCGAAGCAGCTCGTTTCGGTCGCCGCGGCACTGATCCCGTTCCTGGAGAACGACGACGCCAACCGCGCGCTGATGGGCTCGAACATGCAGAAGCAGGCCGTGCCGCTGGTGCGCGCCGAGGCGCCGTTCGTCGGCACCGGCATGGAGCCGATCGTCGCCCGTGACTCGGGTGCGGCCATCGGCGCCCGCCGGGGCGGCATCGTCGACCAGGTCGACGCGACCCGTATCGTCATCCGTGCGACGGAAGATCTCGATCCCGGCAAGTCGGGCGTCGACATCTACCGGCTGATGAAGTTCCAGCGCTCGAACCAGAACACCTGCATCAACCAGCGTCCGCTGGTGAAGGTGGGTGACCGGATCGAGAAGGGCGACATCATCGCCGACGGTCCGTCGACCGATCTCGGCGATCTGGCCCTCGGCCGCAACGTGCTCGTCGCGTTCATGCCGTGGAACGGCTACAACTACGAGGACTCGATCCTTCTGTCCGAGCGCATCGTCGCCGACGACGTCTTCACCTCGATCCACATCGAGGAGTTCGAGGTCTCGGCGCGCGATACCAAGCTCGGCCCGGAAGAGATCACGCGAGACATTCCGAACGTCTCGGAAGAGGCGCTGAAGAACCTCGACGAGGCCGGCATCGTCTATATCGGCGCCGAGGTGCAGCCGGGCGACATCCTGGTCGGCAAGATCACGCCGAAGGGCGAAAGCCCGATGACGCCGGAGGAAAAGCTGCTCCGCGCCATCTTCGGCGAGAAGGCCTCGGATGTCCGCGACACGTCCATGCGCATGCCTCCGGGCACGTTCGGCACGGTCGTGGAAGTGCGCGTGTTCAACCGCCACGGCGTGGAAAAGGACGAGCGCGCCATGGCCATCGAGCGCGAGGAGATCGAGCGCCTGGCCAAGGACCGTGACGACGAGCAGGCGATCCTGGATCGCAACGTCTACGCGCGCCTGTCCGACATGCTTGCCGGCAAGGATGCGATCGCCGGACCGAAGGGCTTCAAGAAGGGCACCGCGCTCTCCAAGGAAGTGCTGGACGACTATCCGCGCTCGCAGTGGTGGCAGTTCGCCGTCGAGAACGAGAAGCTCCAGGGCGAGCTCGAGGCGCTTCGCGGCCAGTACGACGACTCCAAGAAGGCGCTCGAGCAGCGCTTCATGGACAAGGTCGAGAAGGTGCAGCGCGGCGACGAAATGCCTCCGGGCGTGATGAAGATGGTCAAGGTCTTCGTCGCGGTGAAGCGCAAGATGCAGCCGGGCGACAAGATGGCCGGCCGTCACGGCAACAAGGGCGTCGTGTCGCGCATCGTTCCGGTCGAGGACATGCCGTTCCTCGAGGACGGCACCCATGCCGACATCGTGCTCAATCCGTTGGGCGTGCCGTCGCGCATGAATGTCGGACAGATCCTCGAGACGCATCTCGGCTGGGCCTGCGCCGGCATGGGCAGGAAGATCGGCGATCTTGTCGATGCCTACAAGGCCGGCGGCGACATCAAGCCGCTGCGGCAGACGATCGAGTCCGTCATTCCGGCCAACGACCGCAACGAGCCGGTCCGCGACTATGACGACGAGTCCATCGTTCGCCTCGGCGAGCAGATGAAGCGCGGCGTCTCCATCGCGACCCCGGTGTTCGACGGCGCGCACGAGGCCAACATCAACGAGATGCTGGAACAGGCGGGCCTGCATTCCTCCGGCCAGTCGCAGCTCTACGACGGGCGTACCGGCGAGCCGTTCGACCGCAAGGTGACGATGGGCTACATCTATATGCTCAAGCTTCACCACCTCGTGGACGACAAGATCCACGCGCGTTCGATCGGCCCGTACTCGCTGGTCACCCAGCAGCCGCTGGGCGGCAAGGCGCAGTTCGGCGGCCAGCGCTTCGGCGAGATGGAGGTCTGGGCGCTGGAAGCCTACGGCGCCGCCTACACGCTGCAGGAGATGCTGACGGTGAAGTCGGACGACGTGGCCGGCCGCACCAAGGTTTACGAGGCGATCGTCAGAGGCGACGATACGTTCGAGGCCGGTATCCCCGAGAGCTTCAACGTTCTCGTCAAGGAAATGCGCTCGCTCGGCCTCAATGTCGAACTGGAGAACACCAAGGTCGATGCTGCGCCGCAACCGCTGCCGGACGCCGCCGAGTAACGGCCAAAAGCGGCCGCGGATATTCCCGCGGCCGCCTGAATTCCTCGCGGGCCGTGCCCGCACATGACATGAAGAGGGGTTATCGAGAACCCCGACAAGGAGAATGGCATGAACCAAGAGGTCATGAATCTCTTCAATTCGCAGGCGCCTGCGCAGGTGTTCGATTCGATCCGCATCTCGCTCGCGTCGCCTGAAAAGATCCTGTCCTGGTCGTTCGGCGAGATCAAGAAGCCGGAGACCATCAACTACCGCACGTTCAAGCCCGAGCGTGACGGCCTGTTCTGCGCGCGCATCTTCGGCCCGATCAAGGACTACGAGTGCCTGTGCGGCAAGTACAAGCGCATGAAGTACAAGGGCGTCATCTGCGAGAAGTGCGGCGTCGAGGTCACGCTGTCGCGTGTGCGCCGCGAGCGCATGGGCCATATCGAACTGGCCGCCCCGGTCGCGCATATCTGGTTCCTGAAGTCGCTGCCGAGCCGCATCGGCACGCTGCTCGACATGACGCTGAAGGACATCGAGCGCGTCCTCTACTTCGAGAACTACATCGTCACCGAGCCCGGCCTCACCGCGCTGAAGGAGAACCAGCTTCTCTCCGAAGAGGAGTACATGCTGGCCGTCGACGAGTATGGCGAGGATTCCTTCACCGCCATGATCGGCGCCGAGGCCATTCATGACCTGCTGGCCGGAATGGATCTGGAGAAGATCGCGGGTGACCTGCGTTCGGAACTGGCGTCCACGACCTCGGAACTGAAGCAGAAGAAGCTGCTCAAGCGCCTCAAGGTGGTCGAGAACTTCATGGAGTCGGGCAACCGTCCCGAGTGGATGATCATGAAGGTCGTCCCGGTGATCCCGCCGGACCTGCGTCCGCTGGTCCCGCTGGACGGCGGCCGTTTCGCGACGTCCGACCTGAACGATCTCTACCGCCGCGTCATCAACCGCAACAACCGCCTGAAGCGCCTGATCGAGCTTCGCGCGCCCGGCATCATCGTGCGCAACGAAAAGCGCATGTTGCAGGAAGCGGTCGACGCCCTGTTCGACAACGGTCGCAGGGGACGTGTCATCACCGGCGCCAACAAGCGCCCACTGAAGTCGCTGTCCGACATGCTCAAGGGCAAGCAGGGCCGGTTCCGCCAGAACCTGCTCGGCAAGCGCGTCGACTATTCCGGCCGCTCGGTCATCGTCACCGGCCCGGAACTGAAGCTGCACCAGTGCGGCCTGCCGAAGAAGATGGCGCTGGAGCTGTTCAAGCCCTTCATCTACGCCCGCCTCGACGCCAAGGGATATTCCTCGACCGTCAAGCAGGCGAAGAAGCTGGTCGAGAAGGAGCGTCCGGAAGTCTGGGATATCCTCGACGAGGTCATCCGCGAGCATCCGGTTCTCCTGAACCGCGCGCCGACGCTGCACCGTCTCGGCATCCAGGCGTTCGAGCCGACCCTGATCGAGGGCAAGGCGATCCAGCTTCACCCGCTGGTCTGCACGGCCTTCAACGCCGATTTCGACGGCGACCAGATGGCGGTGCACGTGCCGCTGTCGCTGGAAGCGCAGCTCGAAGCTCGCGTGCTGATGATGTCGACCAACAACATCCTGCATCCGGCTTCCGGCGCGCCGATCATCGTGCCGTCGCAGGATATGGTTCTGGGTCTCTACTATCTCTCGATCGTCAACCAGAACGAGCCGGGAGAGGGCATGGTGTTCGCCGACATGGGCGAGCTGCAGCATGCGCTGGAGACCAAGGCCGTTACTCTGCACGCCAAGATCAAGGGCCGCTTCAAGACGGTCGACGCGGATGGCAACGAAGTGTCGAAGATCTACGACACCACGCCCGGCCGCATGATCATCGGCGAGCTTCTGCCGAAGAACGTCAACGTGCCGTTCGACACCGCCAACCAGGAGATGACCAAGAAGAACATCTCCAAGATGATCGATACCGTCTACCGCCACTGCGGCCAGAAGGAGACCGTGATCTTCTGCGACCGCATCATGGCGCTCGGCTTCGGCCATGCCTGCCGCGCCGGCATCTCGTTCGGCAAGGACGACATGCTGATCCCGGACACCAAGGCGAAGCTGGTGGCCGACACCGAGGCTTTGGCCAAGGAGTACGAGCAGCAGTACAATGATGGCCTGATCACCCAGGGCGAGAAGTACAACAAGGTCGTGGACGCCTGGGCCAAGTGCTCGGAGAAGGTCGCCGACGAGATGATGGGCCGCATCAAGGCGGTCGAGTTCGACGACAACGGCCGCCAGAAGCCGATGAATTCGATCTACATGATGTCGCACTCCGGCGCGCGTGGCTCGCCCACGCAGATGCGCCAGCTTGCCGGTATGCGCGGCCTGATGGCCAAGCCGTCCGGCGAGATCATCGAGACGCCGATCATCTCCAACTTCAAGGAAGGCCTCACCGTTCTCGAGTACTTCAACTCGACCCACGGCGCCCGCAAGGGTCTGGCCGACACCGCCTTGAAGACGGCGAACTCGGGCTACCTGACCCGCCGTCTCGTCGACGTGGCGCAAGACTGCATCGTCAACTCGCTGGATTGCGGGACGGACAAGGGCCTGACCATGCAGCCGATCGTGGATGCCGGTCAGATCGTCGCCTCGCTCGGCCAGCGTATCCTCGGCCGCACGGCGCTCGAGGACATCAACCATCCGGTTTCCGGCGAGGTCATCGTCGAGGCCGGCAAGCTGATGGACGAGCGCGACGTGGAGCAGATCGAGAAGGCCGGCATCCAGACCGTGCGCATCCGCTCGGCGCTGACCTGCGAAGTGCGGGTGGGCGTGTGCGCGGTGTGCTACGGTCGCGACCTGGCACGCGGCACGCCCGTCAACCAGGGCGAGGCCGTCGGCGTCATCGCGGCGCAGTCGATCGGCGAGCCGGGCACTCAGCTCACCATGCGTACCTTCCACATGGGCGGCACGGCGCAGGTCGTCGACTCGTCGTTCCTGGAAGCCTCGTATGAGGGCACGGTGCAGATCCGCAACCGCAACGTGGTCCGCAATTCCGAAGGTCATCTCGTGGTGATGGGCCGCAACATGGCGGTGCTGATCCTCGACGAGGCCGGCAAAGAGCGCGCCACGCACCGCGTCACCTACGGTTCGCGTATCTTCGTGGATGAGGGCGACAAGGTGAAGCGCGGCCAGCGCATCGCCGAGTGGGATCCTTACACCCGTCCGATCCTCACCGAGGTCGAGGGCCGGGCCGAGTTCGAGGATCTGGTCGACGGCATCTCCGTGCAGGAGACGGCCGACGAGTCCACCGGTATCACCAAGCGTGAGGTCATCGACTGGCGCTCGACGCCGCGCGGCTCGGATCTCAAGCCGGCCATCGTGGTGCAGGACGCCAAGGGCAAGGTCGCAAAGCTGTCGAAGGGCGGCGATGCGCGCTTCCTGCTCTCCGTCGAGGCCATCCTCTCGGTCGAGCCGGGCGCTCATGTGAAGCCGGGCGACGTGCTGGCGCGTATCCCGATGGAAAGCGCCAAGACCAAGGACATCACCGGTGGTCTGCCGCGCGTCGCGGAATTGTTCGAGGCTCGCCGTCCGAAGGACCATGCCATCATCGCCGAGATCGATGGCACGATCCGCTTCGGCCGCGATTACAAGAACAAGCGCCGCATCATCATCGAGCCGCATGACTCGACGCTGGAGCCGGTGGAGTACCTGATCCCGAAGGGCAAGCCGTTCCATCTCCAGGACGGCGACGTCATCGAGAAGGGCGACTACATCCTCGACGGCAATCCGGCCCCGCACGACATCCTGGCGATCAAGGGCGTGGAGGCGCTTGCCTCCTATCTCGTCAACGAGATCCAGGAGGTCTACCGGTTGCAGGGCGTGTCGATCAACGACAAGCACATCGAGGTGATCGTGCGCCAGATGCTGCAGAAGGTGGAGATCACCGAGCAGGGCGACTCGACCTACATCCCGGGCGATCATGTCGACGTGATCGAACTGGACGAAGTCAACGACCGCCTGATCGAGGAAGGCAAGAAGCCCGCGGCCGGCCAGCCGGTTCTGCTCGGCATCACCAAGGCCTCGCTGCAGACGCCGTCGTTCATCTCGGCCGCGTCGTTCCAGGAGACCACGCGCGTTCTCACCGAGGCGGCGGTCGCCGGCAAGACCGACACGCTGCAGGGCCTCAAGGAGAACGTCATCGTCGGCCGTCTGATCCCGGCCGGCACCGGTGGCCAGATGAGCCAGATCCGTCGCATCGCGACGCATCGCGACGAGCTCATCCTCGACGAGCGCCGCAAGACGAGCGGTGCCGAGACGGCGGATCCGATGCTGGCGGACATGACCAACGCCGCCGAGTGAGCGGTCTGTGAATAGAGAAGAAGAAGGGGCCTCGTGGGGCCCCTTCTTTTTTTGCCTTGGGAGGCGTGCGGGAGGCGACTATGTCAGACCGGCAGCCAATCCTTGGCCGCATCGGCGATAGCCGTCTCGATCGCCTCCGGCGCGAGAATGCCGGCCTTGCGCGCGAAAGCCTCGAATGCCAACTGCGCCGTTTCCCCTTCGCCGGCGCTGGTGCTGCGGCAGCGTGCGAGCGCCGCGGCATGGGCAGGGCCACGCGAGCCACTCCATTCGATCAGGAATTGGCAGGCCTGCCAGGCATTTTCGACGTCATATGGGAAGCCCAAACCGACGAAGATCGGCACGGGTCGAGAAAACGGCCTGGCGGTCATGAAATTTCTCCGGATTTGAATGCCCGCCTGACAACGCGCCAGCTCTGTCCGGGTTGCCGCCTGCCGCGGCTTTATTTTCAGCGGTGCGAGAAATCTTCGTGAGTCCGTCATGCGTGGTTTCGGGTGGCGGCTGGAAGCCGTCTCGTTAAGATGGCATCCAATGACGAATCCCGGCCAACCCAGCCCTTTTGTCCGCCAGACGATCGAGACGCCGCTCGGCGGCCTGATGCTCGTCGCGCGGGATGGCCGTTTGTGCATGGCGGAGTTCGCCGACTGCGATGGCCGCATTCAGCAGTGGCTGCGCAAACGGACTGGAGGGAATCGGCAGGCGTTGAGCGACGGGGTGCTGCCGTCTGGCGTCGAGCGCGCTTTCAATCGCTATTTCGACGGCGAATTGAGGGCTCTGGAGGCGATCGACGCGGAATTGTCCGGCACGCCCTTTCAAACCGGATTATGGACGGCGTTGCGAACGGTTCCGCCCGGCAAGCCGCTCGCCTACGGTGCTTTCGCCGCATCGCTGGGCAGACCCCAGGCGGCGAGGGCGGTCGGCCATGCCAATGGTGCTAATCCTCTGGCCATCGTCGTTCCTTGCCACCGGCTGGTCGGCGCGGACGGCGCGCTCATCGATTATGGCGGCGGCCTGTGGCGAAAGCGCTGGCTGCTCGATCACGAACAGCGGCACGCCTCTCAGTCGTAGAATGCTTCCACCACGTTGCGCCGGCCCAGCATGAACGCGTCCGCAACATGCTGCAACGGCGCAAGGTCGACATCCGAGGTGCCCGCGCGCACGATCTCGGCAAAGTGGCGATAGAGCATCGGATATTCGGCTTCCGGCTCCTCGTGGACGATCCTGCCGTCGAGGGCCAGTTTCGCGCCTCCGCTGGACAGAACCATCGAGCCGTCATCCGTCTCGGCAAGGATGTCCCAGCTTTGCGGGCCGGTCTGGAGCCAATCGAGTTCCATCGGCACGCTCATTCCGTCCGCCGTGCGGAAGACGATATGAGCGGCGACCGGCGCGTCCCGGTTCTCGGGGAAATCCAGCACGGCCTCGGCAATGAACATCGCCGGCAGGATATGCGTGGCGATCGAGAGCGCGTTGATGCCGGGATCGAAGACGCCGAAGCCGCCTGCCTGCCATATCCATTCCTGGTTCGGGTGCCAGCGGCGCACGTCTTCCTTCCAGTTGATGGCGGCCGAGCGCAGCCGCGTGGAGGCGAGGAAGGCGCGCGCGGCCTCGACCGCCGGCGCGTAGCGCGAGTGCCAGCTTGCGAACAGAGACACGCCTTTTGCCGCCGCCAGCGCCTTCAGGTGTTCGACCTCGCTGACGGTCGCGCCGGGCGGCTTCTCCAGGAAGACATGCTTGCCGGCGTCGATCGCGGTCCGCGCGGCGTCATGGCGGAACTGCGGCGGCATGCACAGCGAAACGGCGTCGAGTTCCGGCGTGGCCTCCAGCATCGCCTCGATCGAGGGGAAATTTGCGATGCCGTCCACCTTACCGTGGCGGCTGGCGGCGGCGATCAGCCGATAGTTGCCGTCCTTCGCGAGCGCCGGCAGGTGCTGGTCGCGCACGATCTTGCCGACGCCGACGATGCCGAGCGCGATGGGGGCCGAACTTTCAGGCATGGATTCCTCGATTGTGACGCCTCGGCCATCGTGCCGGGCAGGGCGACACCCTTACGCCAAGCCGTCCGCACTGTGAAGAAGCTCGCGGAGGAATCGAACGGAAATCCTTGAAGCCTGCGAGCGCGGCGTCTTATTTCCGCAGCACCGCCTCGATCTTGTCGAGCGCTTCGGCTTTGCCCAGTCCCGTCAGGAAGGCGAGGGTGGTGATGGCCGGAACGCCAAGATCGGCAGGAAGCTGCGTGGTGGACACGATCATGTCGACCCCGCCCAGCGAAGAGCGCACTTCGGTCGTCTTGCACTGGCGCGCGTCGATAGCGATGCCGCGGTCCTTCATGGCTTCGACCACGGCGTTGGAGACGACGGTAGAGGTGGCGATACCGGTCCCGCAGGCGAACAGAACAGTCTTCTTGATGCTCATTTTTCCCCCCGATTCTCTTATTGGCCCAGGATTTCGAATACGTCGCGGCTCTCTGCGGTCCGCATGAGCGCGTCGATCTTCTCGGGCGATTGGACGATCTCCATGATCTGCTGCAGCATGTCGATCTGGCGATCCTTGTCGTTGATGGCGAGCATGAAGACGAGCCCGACGGGCACGTCTTCATCCGGGTCTTCCATGCTGGCGAAGGCGACCGGCCGGGCAAGCGTGGCGACGGCGACGCCCGGCCTGATGACATGCTGCGGGTCCGTATGCGGAACCGCGACATTCGCGTCACGGCCGACCGGCAGGCCGGTCGGCATTTTCGCTTCCCTCGCCACCACCGCATCCGCGTAGGTCGGCCGCACATAACCCAGCTTCTCCAGCCTGCCGGCGAGGAGGCGGATTACCTCCTCGCCGGTCGAGGCAGTTACGCCGAGGGCGATCGCCTCCGGGTTGATGGTGCTGGCAAGGGTGTCGCTCATGTCCCTGATGCTACTCCGCAGGTGTTGCTTCGGGTTCGTCCTCCGCGCCGGCCGCGCGTTCCCAGGCCGCGGTGTTGCGGTGGTAGAGCCAGAAGCAGGCGGCGATGATGAGCGCCATCAGGACGAGGCCGATCACGCCGAGGGTCTGGACGAACTCGATCACCACATAGGAAATCCAGAGGAACCCGTCCACGACCGAGGTGATCTGGACCGCGTTCTCCGGCATCTTGAAGCCCGACGAGACCGCCGCGCTGGTGAAGAGGGGAGCCAGGGCGTTGGCGACGTAGAAGCCGGCGGCCAGCGTCACCGTGCCGACGATGACCATGCGGAACACGTTGCCGCGCAGCAGCGGCGCCGTCAGCGCCACGATGAACGGGATGACGGCAAGGTCCGCGAAGAGGATGACGCGGTTGCCCGGCAGGATGATCGACAGGACGATGGCGATCGGCACCAGGATCAGCGAGGACGAGATCGCCGCCGGGTGACCGATCAGGATGGCCGAATCGAGGCCCACGAGCAGTTCGCGGTCGCCGGCCCGCTTCCGGACGAATTCATGCGCGGCTTCGGATACCGGCAGCAGGCCTTCCATCAGGATCTTGACCATGCGCGGCAAGAGCATCATGGCGGCAGCCAGCGTCATGCCCGTCTGCAACACCTTGGAGACGACGGTTCCGAAATCGCCGGCGTTGTAGTAGCCGATTGCGCCCAGCACCAGGCCGATGATGAGGCCGAGAACGACCGGCTCCCCGAATACGCCGAAGCGCTTTTCGATGGTCTCCGTGGAGATGTCGATCCTGTTGATGCCGGGGATGCGCTCGATGATCCAGTTGATGATGATGGCGACCGGCAGGATCTGCGCCGACGCAAGATGCGGGACGGAAACACCGGGCACGCCGTAGAACTTCTGGACCGCGCGCGCCGACCAGTCGGCGAAGAGCAGGCCGAGCGCGGCCATCAGCGCCGCGACCACCAGTCCGTAACCCAGGCTGCCGGTGGCTGCGGTCGCGAGCGAGCCGACGAAAGCGAAATGCCAGAAGTTCCAGACGTCGACATTGAGCGTGCGGGTCATTTTGGTGAGCAGCAGCACGACGTTGACGGCGATGGCGATCGGGATGACCCAGAGGCCCACCGACGAACCGAAGGCGATCGCCGCGGCCGACGGCCAGCCGACATCGACGATATCGCGATGGATGCCCGTATTGGTGACGATGGCCTGCGCCACGTCGCCGATGGAGCCCAGCATCAGGCCCAGCACAAGGTTGATGCCGATGAATGCGACGCCGATGGTGACGGCGGCGCGGAACGCCTTGCCGGCCTTGGCGCCGAGAATGACAGCTATGATGAAGATAACGATGGGCAGCAGCACCGTTGCGCCCAAAGTGTCGACGGCAGCCTTCAGGCCGCTCAGAAATGTGTCCATGATTTCCCTCCCGATGGGCTCGCGACTGTCCATCGAGAACATTTGTCGATCACCCTGCACAAAAGTAGGATGTCGCAACAAACCTGTCAATTTGCGGGCTTTCGCATTTCCACAGGCGCGGGCGGCGTAACCGCTTGCCAAGCGCTTTCGCGCTCAATTCCGATATCAGCCCAATTCCGTCCTTTTTATACCGGCTAGGAACTCGTTAAGGAGTGCCGCCTTAAGGACCTCGCCCAGACGAGGAGACGGGAAATTGTCGAAGCGGCAGGAACGGTTCGAATGCCTGATGGAGCCCAGCAATACCTGGATGGTCTGGGATTCGGCGAACGGGCAGCCGGCGCAATATTTGCAGAACCATCTGACCGGTCTTCCTCGCGAGAAGGCGCTGCTCATGTGCCGCCTGTTGAATTCGATCGCCGCCGATGATCGGTTCAGGTCGCTTGCGTCCTGACCGTCAGAGCGAAGTTCCCTTCAAGGAAAATCTGGCGCTATCGATTCGATGGTCGGGCGCTGGCGTAAATTCCGCCGCGGCGGCGTCGCGGTCTCGTGTGCGCCCAGAAGAGGGCGTGCTCAGAAAGGCTCGTCGAACGTGACGATCGAGACTTCGCCCTCCAGCGCGCCCTGATAGGCCGACAGGTGCGGCTCGTCTTCCGGCTCGCCCTCCATCTCGCCGATCTGATCGAGTTCGGCTTCGGCGTAGCCCTCGGTCGCCAGGGCGTCCAGCGCCTTGCGGACCGCCGAATCGTCGTCGGGCGCGACCAGCATGACGTGCACCCCCTCGGGCGTGCCGCCCTTGCGCTTCCAGACCCGGCCCGTGATGATGGTCACCGGGTGTTCCGCGTCGTCCTGCGAGTTATCGTTCACCGGCTGATTCCTCCGATTCCCCATCGAGGCGTGGTCATCGGGCCTTTTCGCACGATTGACCGGACGGCGACAGGAAAAAGCGGGTTACTTTCTTCTGCGTCCTTGCGAGGCGGCGAAAGAATATTACATGCGTCGCGCGCATGGCAGCCGGCCGCCGGTTTCGTAGCAATATTTGGCGCGGCGGGCTTGACGCATTACGGGGTTGCGGGTAGAAGCCGCCTCGTCTGAGCCGATGTGAGGCTTTCGGTCCGGAACGACGCGTTCCGGAGTTTGCCTCAAACAGGGTTCGTTTTACGAGCGATTGACATTGCCGGCATGCATGAAGCGCCTGACGCTTCCTCTGCTTTTGTTCGGGCGGAACCGCAAGAAGGCGGTTTTTTGCCCGACTTCGCGCATGGCAATGGCGTTCAAAACGGGCTGGAAACGGCTCCCGACACGAGATTGAGATTGAGAAGGAAGGTTTAATGCCTACCGTTAACCAGCTGATCCGCAAGCCGCGTAAGGCGCCGGCGACGCGCAACAAGGTTCCGGCCATGCAGCAGAACCCGCAGAAGCGGGGCGTCTGCACGCGCGTCTACACCACGACGCCGAAGAAGCCGAACTCGGCGCTGCGCAAGGTCGCGAAGATTCGTCTGACCAATGGCTTCGAGGTGATCGGCTACATTCCGGGCGAGGGGCATAACCTCCAGGAGCACTCGGTGGTGATGATCCGTGGCGGTCGCGTCAAGGACCTTCCGGGTGTGCGCTACCACATCATCCGCGGCGTTCTCGACACCCAGGGCGTCAAGAACCGCAAGCAGCGCCGCTCCAAATACGGTGCCAAGCGTCCGAAGTAAGGGTTCCCCGGCTTCGGCGCTTTTTGTTTTGAAGCGTCGGGCCAGAGAGACAAGAGAGACAACGACATGTCCCGTCGCCACAGTGCAGAAAAGCGTGAGATCAACCCGGATCCGAAGTTCGGCGATCTGGTTATCACCAAGTTCATGAACGCCGTCATGTACGACGGCAAGAAGTCGGTCGCCGAGACCATCGTCTATGGCGCGCTCGACCAGGTGCAGTCCAAGACCAAGCAGGAGCCGGTCGCGGTCTTCCATCAGGCGCTCGACAATGTCGCGCCGCACGTTGAAGTCCGTTCGCGCCGCGTCGGTGGCGCCACCTATCAGGTGCCGGTCGATGTGCGTCCGGAGCGCCGCCAGGCCCTCGCGATCCGCTGGCTGATCTCGGCCGCGCGCAACCGCAACGAGACCACCATGGTCGACCGCCTCTCGGGCGAGCTGATGGACGCGGCCAACAACCGCGGCACCGCCGTCAAGAAGCGTGAAGACACCCACAAGATGGCAGAGGCCAACCGCGCTTTTGCGCATTACCGCTGGTAAAGCGCAGGCGAGACGAGAGAGGCATCCACCATGGCCCGCGAATATAAAATCGAAGACTACCGCAACTTCGGCATCATGGCGCATATCGACGCCGGCAAGACGACGACGACCGAGCGCGTGCTCTATTATACGGGCAAGTCGCACAAGATCGGCGAAGTCCACGACGGTGCCGCCACCATGGACTGGATGGAGCAGGAGCAGGAGCGCGGCATCACCATCACGTCCGCCGCCACCACGACCTTCTGGAAGGGTCGTGACGGCAAGATGCGCCGCTTCAACATCATCGACACCCCCGGCCACGTCGACTTCACCATCGAGGTGGAGCGCTCGCTGCGCGTGCTCGACGGCGCCATCGCGCTGCTCGACGCCAACGCCGGTGTCGAGCCGCAGACCGAGACGGTCTGGCGCCAGGCGGACAAGTACCACGTGCCGCGCATGATCTTCTGCAACAAGATGGACAAGATCGGCGCCGACTTCTACCGCTCGGTCGAGATGATCGGCTCGCGCCTCGGCGCGCAGGCCGTCGTCATGCAGCTGCCGATCGGCGCCGAAAGCGAGTTCGCCGGCGTCGTCGACCTGATCGAGATGAATGCGCTGGTATGGCGTGACGAGTCGCTGGGCGCCGCCTGGGACGTCGTCGAGATCCCTGCCGATCTCAAGGCAAGGGCCGAGGAATATCGCGAGAAGCTCATCGAGGCCGCCGTCGAGATGGACGACGACGCGATGAACAATTACCTCGAAGGCAATCTGCCCGACAACGATACGATCCGCGCCCTGATCCGCAAGGGCACGATCGCGGTGAAATTCTTCCCGATGTTCTGTGGCTCGGCCTTCAAGAACAAGGGCGTGCAGCCGCTGCTCGACGCCGTCGTCGACTTCCTGCCGTCGCCGGTCGACGTTCCTGCCATCAAGGGCGTGGACGCCAAGACCGACAAGGAAATCGAGCGTCATGCCGACGACAACGAGCCGCTGTCGATGCTGGCGTTCAAGATCATGAACGACCCCTTCGTCGGCTCGCTCACCTTCGCGCGCATCTACTCGGGCAAGCTCACCAAGGGTTCGTCCCTGGACAACACCGTGAAGGGCAAGAAGGAGCGCATCGGCCGTATGCTGCAGATGCATTCCAACTCCCGCGAAGACATCGAGGAAGCCTTTGCCGGCGATATCGTCGCGCTGGCCGGTCTCAAGGACACGACCACCGGCGACACGCTTTGCGATCCGGTGCATCCGGTGATCCTGGAGCGCATGGAGTTCCCCGACCCGGTCATCCAGATCGCGATCGAGCCGAAGACCAAGGGCGACCAGGAGAAGATGGGCCTCGCGCTGCATCGCCTCGCCGCCGAGGATCCGTCCTTCCGCGTCAAGACCGACGAGGAGTCCGGCCAGACGATCATCGCCGGCATGGGTGAGCTTCACCTCGACATCATCGTCGACCGCATGAAGCGCGAATTCAAGGTCGAGGCCAATATCGGCGCGCCGCAGGTGGCCTATCGCGAGACGATCACCCGCACGCACGAGCAGGACTACACCCACAAGAAGCAGACCGGCGGCACGGGCCAGTTCGCCCGCGTCAAGATCATCTTCGAGCCGAACACCGAGAGCGAAGAGTTCGTGTTCGAATCCAAGATCGTCGGCGGCGCGGTGCCGAAGGAATACATTCCGGGCGTCGAGAAGGGCATCGACAGCGTCATGGGGTCCGGTCCGTTCGCCGGCTTCCCGATGATCGGCGTCAAGGCGACGCTGATCGACGGCGCGTTCCACGATGTCGACTCTTCGGTCCTGGCGTTCGAAATCGCGTCCCGCGCGTGCTTCAAGGAAGCGGCGCCGAAGCTCGGTGTCCAGCTTCTCGAGCCGATCATGAAGGTCGAGGTCGTGACGCCGGAAGAATATGTCGGCAACGTCATCGGCGACCTGAACAGCCGCCGTGGCCAGATCCAGGGCCAGGAGACGCGCGGCGTCGCCGTCGTCGTCAACGCGATGGTGCCGCTCGCCAACATGTTCAAGTACGTCGACAATCTGCGTTCGATGTCGCAGGGCCGCGCCCAGTACACGATGCAGTTCGACCACTACGAGCCGGTGCCGACCGCGGTCGCCCAGGAAGTCCAGAAGAAATACGCGTAATTCTCCCGACAGGGTGGATGGTACGCCGGTAAACTGAATCAACGCCCGAACGGGCAGCAGGAAATGGAGACCTCACATGGCAAAAGGTAAATTCGAGCGTAATAAGCCTCATGTGAACATTGGCACGATTGGTCACGTTGACCACGGCAAGACGTCGCTGACGGCTGCGATCACGAAGTACTTCGGGGAGTTCAAGGCGTACGACCAGATCGACGCGGCTCCTGAGGAGAAGGCGCGCGGCATCACCATCTCGACGGCGCATGTGGAATACGAGACGCCTTCGCGTCACTATGCGCACGTCGACTGCCCCGGCCACGCCGACTATGTGAAGAACATGATCACCGGTGCTGCGCAGATGGACGGCGCGATCCTGGTGGTGTCGGCGGCCGACGGCCCGATGCCGCAGACGCGCGAGCACATCCTGTTGGCTCGCCAGGTCGGCGTCCCGGCGATCGTGGTGTTTTTGAACAAGGTCGACCAGGTCGACGATCCGGAGCTTCTGGAACTGGTCGAGCTCGAGGTTCGCGAGCTTCTGTCGAAGTACGAGTTCCCCGGCGACGACATTCCGATCGTCAAGGGCTCGGCGCTTGCCGCTCTCGAGGATTCGAACAAGGAGATCGGCGAGAACGCGATCCGCAAGCTGATGGAAGAGGTCGACGCCTACATCCCGACGCCGGAGCGTCCGATCGACATGCCGTTCCTGATGCCGATCGAGGACGTGTTCTCGATCTCGGGCCGCGGCACGGTGGTGACGGGTCGCGTCGAGCGCGGCGTGGTCAAGGTGGGTGAGGAACTCGAGA
The DNA here is from genome assembly GCF_040081975.1 of Mesorhizobium hunchu. Taxonomy (NCBI): domain Bacteria; kingdom Pseudomonadati; phylum Pseudomonadota; class Alphaproteobacteria; order Hyphomicrobiales; family Phyllobacteriaceae; genus Mesorhizobium; species Mesorhizobium hunchu. The sequence continues at coordinate 329,559 of NZ_JBEBMG010000005.1, read as the reverse complement.
TCGTCGGCATCCGCCCGACGACGAAGACGACGTGCACGGGCGTCGAGATGTTCCGCAAGCTGCTGGACCAGGGCCAGGCGGGCGACAACATCGGCGCGCTGCTGCGCGGCGTTGATCGTGAAGGTGTCGAGCGCGGCCAGGTCCTGGCCAAGCCGGGCTCGGTGAAGCCGCACAAGAAGTTCAAGGCCGAGGCCTACATCCTGACCAAGGACGAGGGCGGTCGCCACACGCCGTTCTTCACCAACTACCGTCCGCAGTTCTACTTCCGCACGACGGACGTGACGGGCATCGTGACGCTGCCGGCGGGCACGGAGATGGTGATGCCCGGCGACAACGTGACGGTCGACGTGGAACTGATCGTGCCGGTTGCCATGGAAGAGAAGCTGCGCTTCGCCATCCGTGAAGGCGGCCGCACCGTCGGCGCCGGCGTCGTCGCTTCCATCATCGAGTAAGCAAGAGCAAGAAGAGATCGATCTGTCGCGGGCGGGATTTCGCCCGCGCCGCGCCAGAACAAGGACATGACGAGATGAACGGTCAGAATATCCGCATCCGACTTAAAGCGTTCGATCACCGCGTGCTCGACGCTTCCACGCGGGAGATCGTCTCCACGGCCAAGCGCACCGGCGCGAACGTCCGTGGCCCGATTCCGCTGCCGACCCGGATCGAGAAGTTCACGGTCAACCGCTCGCCGCACATCGACAAGAAGAGCCGCGAGCAGTTCGAGATGCGCACCCACAAGCGTCTCCTCGACATTGTGGACCCGACCCCGCAGACGGTCGATGCGCTGATGAAGCTCGACCTGGCCGCCGGCGTGGACGTCGAGATCAAGCTCTAGGGCAAAACAACAGAAGGGGCGTGGCCCCGGAAAGCCCTGGAACAGGGAAACCTGGAAAAGACATGAGCCCGAGGGTCCGTCCCGGTGGCTCCTCTGAAGGAAGATGAACCGATGCGTTCAGGAGTGATTGCACAGAAGGTGGGCATGACCCGCATCTACAACGATGCCGGCGAGCATGTCCCCGTCACCGTTCTCCGCATGGAGAACTGCCAGGTCGTGGCTCAGCGCACGCAGGAGAAGAATGGCTACACGGCCGTTCAGCTCGGCGTTGGCCTGGCCAAGGTGAAGAACACGTCGAAGGCCATGCGCGGCCATTTCGCCACCGCCTCGGTCGAGCCGAAGGCGAAGCTGGCCGAGTTCCGCGTGTCGGAAGAGAACCTGCTCGAGGTCGGCGCCGAGATCACCGTCGAGCACTTCGTGCCCGGCCAGAAGGTCGACGTCACCGGCACTTCCACCGGCAAGGGCTTCCAGGGCGTCATGAAGCGCCACAATTTCGGCGGCGGTCGCGCCACCCACGGTAACTCGCTGTCGCACCGCATCGCCGGTTCGACCGGCCAGCGCCAGGACCCCGGCAAGGTGTTCAAGGGCAAGAAGATGGCCGGCCACATGGGCGCCGAGCGCGTCACCACGCAGAACGTCGAGGTCGTCTCCACCGATGCCGACCGCGGCCTGATTCTGATCCGCGGCGCCGTTCCCGGCACCAAGGGTGCCTGGATCCTGGTGCGCGACGCAGTCAAGAGCGCGCTTCCGGCCGATGCGCCGAAGCCTGCCGCGATCCGTGTCAAGGCTGCCGACAAGAACGAGGCCCCGGCCGCAGAAGCCCAGGTCAACGGGGGAGCTGAATAATGGACCTCAAGATCACCACCCTCGCGGGCAAGGACGCCGGCAAGGTGAAGCTCTCCGACGAGATCTTCGGCCTTGATCCGCGCGAGGACATCCTGCAGCGCGTCGTGCGCTGGCAGCTTGCCAAGAAGCAGCAGGGCACGCATCAGGCCAAGGGCCGCGCCGACATCGCGCGCACCGGCGCCAAGATGTACAAGCAGAAGGGCACCGGTCGCGCCCGTCACCATTCGGCTCGCGCCCCGCAGTTCCGCGGTGGTGGCAAGGCGCATGGCCCGGTCGTCCGCAGCCATGAGCACGATCTGCCGAAGAAGGTCCGCGCACTCGGCCTCAAGCACGCGCTGTCGGCCAAGGCTAAGGCGTCGTCGATCATCGTGATCGACGAGTTGAAGCTGGCCGAGGCGAAGACCAAGGCGCTGGTCGCCAATCTCGCCGCGCTCGGCCTGACCAACGCGCTGGTGATTGGCGGCGCCGAGCTCGACCAGGGCTTCAAGAAGGCGGCGGCCAACATCCCGAACATCGATGTCCTGCCGATCCAGGGCATCAACGTCTACGACATCCTGCGCCGCGGCACGCTGGTCCTTTCCAAGGCGGCGATCGAGGCCCTCGAGGAGCGCTTCAAATGACCGACCTTCGTCATTACGACGTGATCGTCTCGCCGGCGATCACCGAAAAGTCGACCATGGCGTCCGAGCAGAACCAGGTGGTCTTCAACGTCGCCAAGAAGGCGTCGAAGCCGGAGATCAAGGCTGCTGTCGAGTCGCTGTTCAACGTAAAGGTCACGGCCGTCAACACGCTGGTCCGCAAGGGCAAGGTGAAGCGGTTCCGCGGCACGGTCGGCCGTCAGGGCGACGTCAAGAAGGCAGTCGTGACTTTGGCCGACGGCCATTCGATCGACGTCGCGACGGGTCTCTAAGGGTCGCGAGGATAGAACAATGGCACTGAAGAAATTCAATCCCGTAACGCCGAGCACCCGCCAGCTGGTCATCGTCGACCGCTCGGGCCTCTACAAGGGCAAGCCCGTCAAGGGCCTGACCGAGGGCCTGACCAAGTCCGGTGGTCGCAACAACTACGGTCGCATCACCGCGCGCTTCATCGGCGGCGGTCACAAGCGTTCGTACCGCATCATCGACTTCAAGCGTCGCAAGTTCGACGTGGTCGGCACGGTCGAGCGTCTCGAATACGATCCGAACCGGACGGCCTTCATCGCCCTGATCAAGTACGAGGACGGTGAGCTGAACTACATCATCGCGCCGCAGCGTTTGCAGGCGGGCGACAAGGTGGTGGCCGGCGCCTCGGTCGACGTGAAGCCCGGCAATGCGATGCCGCTGTCGGCGATGCCGGTCGGAACGATCGTGCACAATATCGAACTGAAGCCCGGCAAGGGCGGCCAGGTCGCGCGTTCCGCGGGCGCTTACGCGCAGCTTGTCGGTCGCGATCAGGGCATGGCGATCCTGCGCCTCAACTCCGGTGAGCAGCGCATCGTGCATGGTTCGTGCTTCGCGACCGTCGGCGCCGTGTCGAACCCCGACCACGGCAACATCAACGACGGCAAGGCCGGCCGCACCGTCTGGCGCGGCAAGCGTCCGCACAATCGCGGCGTCGTGATGAACCCGGTCGATCACCCGCACGGCGGCGGCGAGGGCCGTACCTCCGGCGGTCGCCATCCGGTGACCCCGTGGGGCAAGCCGACGAAGGGCAAGCGCACGCGCTCCAACAAGTCGACCGACAAATTCATCGTGCGCTCGCGCCACGCGCGCAAGAGCTAAGAAGAGGTAGCTGAAAGTGACCCGTTCAGTTTGGAAAGGCCCCTTCATCGACGGCTATCTGCTCAAGAAGGCAGACAAGGTCCGGGAAGGTGGTCGCAACGAGGTGATCAAGATGTGGAGCCGCCGCTCCACCATCCTGCCGCAGTTCGTCGGCCTCACCTTCGGTGTCTATAACGGCCAGAAGCACGTCCCGGTCTCCGTGAACGAGGACATGGTCGGCCACAAGTTCGGTGAGTTCGCTCCGACCCGTACCTATTACGGCCACGGCGCGGACAAGAAGGCGAAGAGGAAGTAACGATGGGCAAGGCCAAAGCTCCGCGCAGGCTTGCTGACAACGAGGCGCGTGCGGTCCTCCGTACGATCCGCGTCAGCCCGCAGAAGCTGAACCTGGTTGCCGCGCTGATCCGCGGCAAGAAGGTGGCGGCTGCGCTCAACGATCTGGAGTTCTCGCGCAAGCGCATCTCCGAGACCGTCAAGAAGACGCTGGAATCGGCGATCGCCAATGCCGAGAACAACCACGACCTCGATGTCGACTCGCTGATCGTGGCCGAGGCCTATGTCGGCAAGTCCATCGTCATGAAGCGTTTCCACGCTCGTGGCCGTGGTCGCGCCAGCCGCATCGAGAAGCCGTTTTCGCACCTCACGATCGTCGTTCGTGAGGTCGAGGAAAAAGGGGAGGCCGCATAATGGGCCAGAAGATCAATCCGATCGGGTTCCGTCTCGGCATCAACCGCACCTGGGATTCGCGCTGGTACGCGAACACCGGCGAGTACGGCAAGCTGCTGCACGAGGACCTGAAGATCCGCGAGTATCTTGAGAAGGAGCTGAAGCAGGCCGCCATCTCCAAGATCGTGATCGAGCGTCCTCACAAGAAGTGCCGCGTCACCATCCACGCGGCGCGTCCGGGCCTCATCATCGGAAAGAAGGGCGCCGACATCGAGAAGCTTCGCAGGAAGCTGACCGAGATGACGAAGTCGGAGACGCACCTGAACATCGTCGAGGTGCGGAAGCCGGAGATCGATGCGACGCTGGTCGCACAGTCGATCGCCCAGCAGCTCGAGCGCCGCATCGCCTTCCGTCGTGCCATGAAGCGCGCCGTGCAGTCGGCCATGCGTCTCGGCGCCGAGGGCATCCGCATCAACTGCTCCGGCCGTCTCGGCGGTGCCGAAATCGCGCGCATGGAGTGGTACCGAGAGGGCCGGGTGCCGCTGCACACGCTGCGCGCCGACGTCGACTACGGAACGGCCGAGGCGCAGACCGCCTATGGCATCTGCGGCGTCAAGGTCTGGGTCTTCAAGGGTGAAATCCTCGAGCACGATCCGATGGCTTCGGAACGTCGCGCCACCGAGGGCGATCACTCGCATGGCGGCGAGCGCTCTGGCGCCCGCCGTCGCGAGAACGCCTGAGACATATGAGAATTTGGAGCAAGTAAGATGCTGCAGCCAAAGCGCACAAAGTTCCGCAAGCAGTTCAAGGGCCGTATCCACGGCGTCGCCAAGGGCGGCACCAACCTGGATTTCGGTGGCTACGGGCTGAAGGCGCTGGAGCCGAACCGCGTCACGGCGCGTGAGATCGAGGCGGCCCGCCGCGCGATCACCCGCGAGATGAAGCGCGCCGGTCGCGTTTGGATCCGCGTGTTCCCGGACGTTCCGGTGACCGCAAAGCCGACCGAAGTCCGCATGGGCAAGGGCAAGGGCGCGATCGACTACTGGGCCTGCCGCGTCAAGCCCGGCCGCATCATGTTCGAGATCGACGGCGTCTCCGAGGAGATTGCCCGCGAGGCGCTGCGCCTGGGCGCCGCCAAGCTCTCGGTGCGGACCCGCTTCGTGCAGCGCATCGCGGAATAAGGAAGCTGACCATGAAATCCGAAGAACTCCGTACGAAGACGCAGGATCAGCTCGCCGACGACCTCGCCGCGCTGAAGAAGGAACAGTTCAACCTGCGCTTCCAGAAGGCCACGGGCCAGCTCGAGAAGACGGCGCGCGTCAAGCAGGTTCGCCGCGACATCGCGCGCATCAAGACCATCGCCGCCGAAAAATCGGCCGGCAAGAAGGCATAAGGACGAAGATCATGCCAAAGCGCATTCTGCAGGGCACCGTCGTCAGCGACAAGAACGAGAAGACGGTTGTCGTCAAGGTCGAGCGTCGCTTCACCCATCCGGTGATGAAGAAGACCGTGCGCATGTCGAAGAAGTACAAGGCTCACGACGAAGACAATGCCCACAAGGTCGGCGACACGGTGTTCATCCAGGAATCGGCTCCGATTTCCAGGGACAAGCGCTGGGTCGTGCTGACGGACGCCCAGGCCGAGCAGATCGAAGCCAAGGCGTGAACCGGATTTTGGACAGACCGGGGAGGGGCGAGGCCTCTCCCGATAGAGAAGAAGAAGGCGGCCAGTCATGATTCAGATGCAAACTAACCTGGACGTTGCCGATAATTCCGGCGCGCGCCGTGTCATGTGCATCAAGGTGCTGGGCGGCTCGAAGCGGAAATACGCCTCCGTCGGCGACATCATCGTGGTGTCGATCAAGGAAGCCATTCCGCGCGGCCGCGTGAAGAAGGGCGACGTGATGAAGGCGGTTGTCGTGCGTACCGCCAAGGATATCCGCCGCCCCGACGGCAGCGTGATCCGTTTCGACAAGAACGCGGCCGTTCTCGTCGACAACAAGAAAGAGCCGGTGGGCACGCGTATCTTCGGCCCGGTTCCGCGCGAGCTTCGCGCCAAGAACCACATGAAGATCATCTCGCTTGCGCCCGAAGTGCTGTAAGGAACCGGAAAAATGCAGAAGATCCGTAAAGGCGACAAGGTCGTCGTGCTTTCCGGCAAGGACAAGGGCCGCTCCGGCGAAGTCCTGTCCGTGCAGCCGAAGGAAGACACCGCGCTCGTGCGCGGCATCAACATGATCGTCCGCCATCAGCGCCAGTCCCAGACGCAGGAAGGCGGGCTGATCCGCAAGGAAGCGCCGATCCATCTTTCGAACATCGCACTGGCCGACCCCAAGGACGGCAAGCCGACCCGTGTCGGCTTCAAGTTCGAGAAGGACGGCAAGAAGGTGCGCTTTGCCAAGCGCTCGGGAGAAACGATCAATGGCTAAGGCAGCACAGGCACAAGCCAACAACACGCCGCGCCTGAAGAAGGTCTACAACGAGACCATCAAGAAGGCGCTGCAGGAAGAGTTCAAGTACGACAACGAGATGCAGATTCCGCGCATCGAGAAGATCGTGCTGAACATGGGCGTCGGCGAGGCCACGGGCGATTCCAAGAAGCCTTCGGTCGCCGCCGAGGATCTGGCGCTGATCGCCGGCCAGAAGGCCGTCGTCACCCGCGCGCGCAAGTCGATCGCCACCTTCAAGGTGCGCGAAGGCATGCCGATCGGCACCAAGGTGACGCTGCGCCAGGAGCGCATGTACGAGTTCCTCGACCGCCTGGTCAACATCGCGCTGCCGCGCGTTCGCGACTTCCGCGGCCTGAACCCGAAGAGCTTCGATGGCCGTGGCAACTATGCCATGGGCATCAAGGAACACATCGTGTTCCCGGAGATCAACTACGACAAGGTCGATCAGATCTGGGGCATGGACATCGTCGTTTGTACGACTGCCAAGACGGATGACGAGGCGAGAGCGCTGCTCAAGGCCTTCAACTTCCCCTTCCGGCAGTAACGGCAGCGAACAAAGGAAAAACCTGATATGGCAAAGACCAGCTCAGTCGAGAAGAACAACCGGCGGCGCAAGCTCGTCGACCAGTACGCCGCCAAGCGCGCCGCGCTCAAAGCCATCGTCATGGACCAGTCCAAGCCGATGGACGAGCGTTTCCGCGCTCAGCTCAAGCTTTCGGCTCTGCCGCGCAATTCGGCCAAGAACCGCATCCGCAACCGTTGCGAGGTCACCGGTCGTCCGCGCGCGTTCTACCGCAAGCTCGGGCTGTCGCGTATCGCGCTGCGTGAACTGGGCAACACCGGCCAGATCCCCGGCCTGGTCAAGTCGAGCTGGTAAGGAGGACATGAGATGTCACTGAGCGATCCTCTCGGCGATATGCTGACCCGCATCCGCAACGCCTATGGCCGCAAGAAGTCGACCGTTTCGACCCCGGCCTCGCGTCTGCGTGCCCGCGTGCTCGAAGTTCTGAAGTCGGAAGGCTATATCCGCGATTACAGCCAGACCGATTTCGACAACGGCAAGTCCGAGCTTTCGATCGAGCTGAAGTATTTCGACGGTAACCCGGTGGTGCGCGAGATTTCCCGCGTGTCGAAGCCTGGCCGCCGCGTCTATGTTTCGGCGAAGTCCATTCCCAACGTGGCCAACGGCCTCGGTATCGCCATCCTTTCGACGCCGAAGGGCGTGATGGCCGATCACGAAGCGCGCGAGCAGAACGTGGGTGGCGAAGTCCTCTGCCAGATTTTCTAAGGTCCGGCAGATTTCCGAACTGAAAGAGTGAGGAGACGACAATGTCTCGTATTGGAAAGAAACCCGTACCGGTGCCCCAGGGCGTGACCGCCACGGTCGATGGCCAGACGGTGACCGCCAAGGGACCGAAGGGCGAACTGAAGTTCGTCGTCAACGACGAGGTTCTGGTCAAGCTGGACGATGGCGAAATCGCCGTCGCGCCGCGCGATCAGTCCAAGGCGGCCCGCTCCAAGTGGGGCATGTCGCGCACCCAGATCGTCAATATCCTGACGGGCGTGAAGGACGGCTTCGAGAAGAAGCTCGAGATCACCGGCGTCGGCTATCGCGCTGCCATGCAGGGCAAGGACCTGCAGCTCGCGCTCGGCTTCTCGCACGACGTGGTCTACAAGGCCCCGGCCGGCATCACCATTGCCGTGGCGAAGCCGACCGAGATCAGCGTCTCCGGCATCGACAAGCAGCAGGTCGGCCAGGTGGCCGCCGAGATCCGCGAATTCCGCGGCCCCGAGCCCTACAAGGGCAAGGGCGTGCGCTATGCCGGCGAGCGTATCGTGCGCAAGGAAGGCAAGAAGAAGTAATTTAGGGCAATAAGGCAGTAGGGCATTAAGGCAATAAGTTTGGGCAACATATTGCCCTACAACTCAACGCCACGGGGCATCGCCGCGGGAGCCAGGCTACCGCACAGGGCAATCCCCGGTTTATGAAGGCAGGAAGAAGACCATGGCAGACAAGCAAGCCGTTCAGCGCCGTTCGTCGCGCATTCGCCGTCAGATCAAGGCCGTCGCCAACGGCCGTCCGCGGCTTTCGGTTCACCGCACCTCGAAGAATATCTACGTGCAGGTGATCGACGACGCCAAGGGTCACACGATCGCGGCGGCCTCGACGCTGGAGAAGGATTTCAAGGCCGGCAAGAAGACCGGCGCCGACATTGCCGCCGCCGCTGCCGTCGGCAAGCTGGTTGCCGAGCGCGCCGTCAAAGCCGGTGTCAAGGACGTCGTGTTCGACCGTGGCCCATATATCTATCATGGCCGCGTCAAGGCGCTGGCCGATGCCGCGCGCGAGGGCGGCCTGAACTTCTAAAGTCGCCAATGGGCGAACCGCGGCAAAAAAGTTGCTGACTTTTTTGCCTGGATCGTTCACAGGAGACCCGATTTCGCCGCCGGCGACCCCGACAAGGGGCGTCGGCATTTCAGCAACCCGTGCTTCCGGAAAAGAATAAGGACAGGATATGGCACAGGAACGTAGGGATGGCGGCCGTGGCCGCGATCGCGAAGAGCGCGATGACGGCATCGTCGACAAGCTCGTACACATCAACCGCGTCGCCAAGGTGGTGAAGGGCGGCCGTCGCTTCGGCTTCGCCGCGCTGGTCGTCGTCGGCGACCAGAAGGGCCGCGTCGGCTTCGGCCACGGCAAGGCGCGCGAAGTGCCTGAGGCGATCCGCAAGGCGACCGAGTCCGCCAAGCGCGACATGATCTTCGTGCCGCTGCGCTCCGGCCGTACGCTGCACCATGACGTCGAGGGCCGTCACGGTGCCGGGCGCGTGCTTCTGCGCACCGCCAAGGCCGGTACCGGCATCATCGCCGGCGGTCCGATGCGCGCCGTCTTCGAGACGCTCGGCATGCACGACGTCGTCGCCAAGTCGATGGGCTCGTCGAACCCCTACAACATGGTTCGCGCCACCTTCGACGCGCTGAAGCGCCAGATGCATCCGAAGGATGTGGCTGCCGCGCGCGGCATCAAGTATTCGACCCTCCAGGCGCGTCGCGGCTCGGCCGTGACGGCCGAGGAATAAGCGGGCAGAAGGGACCACGACAATGGCCAAGAAAGCTGCCAAGACCATCACCGTCGAGCAGATCGGTTCGCCGATCCGCCGGCCGAAGGAACAGCGCGCGACGCTGATCGGCCTCGGGCTCAACAAGATGCACCGCAAGCGCACGCTGGAGGATACTCCTTCGGTGCGTGGCATGATCGCCACCGTCCAGCATCTCGTCCGCGTCGTGGACGAGGCCTGAGCGAGCGCAGGAGAAGATCGATGAAACTCAACGAACTGAGTGACAAGGACGGCGCCACCAAGGCCCGCAAGCGTCTCGGCCGCGGTATCGGCTCGGGTTCCGGCAAGACCGGCGGTCGCGGCGTCAAGGGCCAGAAATCCCGGTCGGGCGTGGCCATCAACGGCTTCGAGGGCGGTCAGATGCCGCTCTACCGTCGCCTGCCGAAGCGCGGCTTCAAGAACATCTTCGCGAAGGAGTTCGTGACGGTGTCGCTGGCTCGCGTTCAGGCTGCGATCGACGCCAAGAAGCTCGACGCCAAGGAAACGGTGAACGCCGAGACGCTTCTCAAGGCCGGTGTGATCCGCCGCGCCAAGGACGGCGTGCGTGTGCTCTCCGACGGCGACCTCAAGGCGAAGATCGCCTTCGACGTCGCCGGCGCCTCCAAGGCCGCGATCGAGAAGATCGAGAAGGCCGGCGGCTCGGTGAAGCTGCCCGAGAAGGCCGCCGCTGAATAGAGACAGGGCAGGGCGCTAGCGCTCACACCTTCCTGTGACTGAGCGGCCGCGTCATTGCGGCCGCTTGCATATTTGGGACTCCAAGCTTATTTCGGTCTCGCGCGTTGCCTGTCCCGAAGGCTCCCCGAGCGCGACCCTGCGGAGAAATCAGGCATGGCTTCGGCTGCTGAACAACTAGCCTCCAATCTCAATTTCGCGGCCTTCGCCAAGGCGGAAGACCTCAAGAAGCGCATCTGGTTCACGGTCGGCGCCTTGCTCGTCTACCGGCTGGGCACCTATATCCCGCTGCCAGGCATCGACCCGCAGGCGTTTGCCCATGCCTTCAACTCGCAGTCGCGGGGTGTGCTGGGCATGTTCAATATGTTCGCCGGCGGTGCTGTCCAGCGCATGGCGATCTTCGCGCTGGGCATCATGCCCTACATCTCCGCTTCCATCATCATGCAGTTGATGACGTCGGTGATCCCCTCGCTGGAATCGCTGAAGAAGGAGGGCGAACAGGGCCGCAAGATCATCAACCAGTATACCCGCTACGGCACGGTGCTGCTGGCGCTGGTGCAGGCCTACGGTATCTCGATCGGGCTGGAGAACGGCAACGGCATCGTCACCAACCCCGGCATTTTCTTCCAACTGTCGACGGTCGTGTCGCTGGTCGGCGGCACCATGTTCCTGATGTGGCTGGGCGAGCAGATCACCGCCCGCGGCATCGGTAACGGCATTTCGCTGATCATCTTCGCCGGCATCGTCGCCGGCCTGCCGCGCGCCATTTCCGGCACGCTTGAGCTGGGTCGCACCGGCGCGCTGTCGACGGGAATCATCCTCGCCATCATCGTGCTCGCCATCGTGGTGATCGCGTTGATCGTGTTCTTCGAGCGCGCGCAGCGCCGCCTGCTGATCCAGTATCCCAAGCGTCAGGTCGGCAACCGCATGTTCCAGGGCGATACCTCGCACCTGCCGCTGAAGCTCAACACCTCCGGCGTCATTCCGCCGATCTTCGCGTCGTCGCTTCTGCTCCTGCCGGCGACCGTGGCCGGCTTCTCCAACACGACGAACATGCCGGGCTGGGCAAGCGCCATCCTGGCGTCGCTCGGGCACGGCCAGCCGCTCTATATGATCTTCTATGGCGCGATGATCGTGTTCTTCACGTTCTTCTACACCGCCATCGTCTTCAATCCGAAGGAGACGGCCGACCAGCTCAAGAAGCATTCCGGCTTCATTCCCGGTTATCGACCCGGCGAGCGGACCGCCGAATACATCGACTATGTCCTGACGCGTATCACCCTGGTCGGCGCCATCTATCTCGTCGCCGTCTGCCTGCTGCCGGAGTTCCTGATCTCGGCCACTGGCGTACCGTTCTACCTTGGTGGTACTTCGCTTCTGATCGTTGTCAGTGTAACCCTCGATACCGTCGCCCAGATCCAGGGCCACTTGATCGCGCATCAATATGAAGGCCTGATCAAGAAGTCGAAGCTGCGCGGGGGGAAGAGGGGTAGATGAGACTGATATTGCTTGGTCCGCCGGGGGCGGGCAAAGGAACGCAGGCGCAGCGCCTCGTCGAGAAATATGGCATCCCGCAGCTCTCCACGGGAGACATGCTGCGCGCCGCGGTCAAGGCGGAAACGCCTGTCGGCCTCAAGGCCAAGGCGGTGATGGATGCCGGCGAACTTGTGTCGGACGCCATCGTCAACGCCATTGTCGCCGAGCGCATCGACCAGGCGGACTGCGCGGGCGGTTTCATCCTCGACGGATATCCGCGCACGCTGGCGCAGGCGGATGCGGTCGAGTCCATGCTTGCTGAACGCGACCTCGGGCTGGATGCGGTGATCGAGCTGGTGGTGGACGACAGGGCGCTGGTCGGGCGTATCGTCAAGCGTGCCGAGGAAGCGGCGGCCGCCGGCCAGCCTGTACGCAAGGACGACAACCCGACCGTGTTCGAGGAGCGGTTGCGCGAATATTACAAAAAGACCGCGCCGCTGATCGGTTACTATTACGCCAAGGGTATGCTCAAGGGCGTCGACGGCATGGACGACATCGACGGTGTGACCCGGCAGATCGAGGACCTGCTTTCAGGTTCCGAACGAAAAGTCGCCGCCCGCACTTGACGAACCGGCCGCCTTGGCGTATGGCGGCCCGTCTCCCTATCAGGCATGGTGCTTGCTTGTCCGCGAGGACGAGCAGGTCGCTTTGAATAAGGAACACCCGCAAGGGCCGGCCTCCACCGGACGCGGGATAGTGAAGAGCGCCGGTCTTCCCTTGTTTTGCAAGGTTGGACGGCCCATATGGAGAAGAGAGAAAATGGCTCGTATAGCCGGCGTCAATATTCCGACCAATAAGCGCGTTGTCATCGCGCTCCAGTACATTCACGGCATCGGCAAGAAGTTTGCCCAGGAGATCGTCGACAAGGTCGGCATCCCCGTCGACCGTCGCGTCAACCAGCTCACCGACGCCGAGGTTCTGGCGATCCGCGAAACCATCGACCGCGACTATCAGGTCGAAGGCGACCTGCGTCGCGAAGTTTCGATGAACATCAAGCGGCTGATGGATCTGGGCTGCTATCGCGGCCTGCGTCACCGCCGCTCGCTGCCGGTTCGCGGCCAGCGCACCCACACCAACGCCCGCACCCGCAAGGGGCCGGCCAAGGCGATCGCCGGCAAGAAGAAGTAATTGGCGGCAGTCGCCAATCGGCAATGGGCAGTCGGGTTTTCCGATTGCCGACTGCCTACTCCCGACTGCCTCCCCAAGGTGTAGCCGCTGGAATTACGGCGGCGTAGAGATCGACTGAAAGGAAAGACATGGCCAAGGAAGCCACACGTGTTCGCCGCCGCGAACGCAAGAATATCTCGTCGGGCACCGCCCACGTCAATTCGACTTTCAACAACACGATGATCACCATCACCGACGCGCAGGGCAACGCCATTGCCTGGTCGTCGGCCGGCGCCCAGGGCTTCAAGGGGTCGCGCAAGTCGACCCCGTTCGCCGCCCAGATGGCCGCCGAGGACGCCGCCAAGAAGGCGCAGGAGCACGGCATGCGTACCCTCGAGGTCGAGGTATGCGGCCCCGGTTCCGGCCGCGAGTCGGCGCTTCGCGCCCTGCAGGCGGCGGGCTTCATGATCACCTCGATCCGTGACGTGACGCCGATCCCGCACAATGGCTGCCGCCCGCGCAAGAAGCGCCGCGTCTAAAGCACTACTGAACCCCATCGAAGCGCCCGCACATCGCAGGCGCTTCGGTGGTTTTCCAGGTCGCCCGCCACGATTGGATGGTGGCGGGGAAACGGAAGGAAGATTTGCATGATCCAGAAAAACTGGCAGGAACTGATCAAGCCGAACAAGATCGAGTTCTCGTCGAAGGGCAAGACGCTGACCACGCTGGTCGCGGAGCCGCTGGAGCGTGGCTTCGGTCTCACGCTCGGCAACGCGCTGCGCCGCGTCCTGCTGTCTTCGCTGCGCGGCGCCGCCGTCACCGCGGTGCAGATCGACGGCGTTCTGCACGAGTTCTCCTCGATCGCCGGCGTGCGTGAGGACGTCACCGACATCGTCCTCAACATCAAGGAAATCGCCATCAAGATGGAAGGCGACGGCCCCAAGCGCATGGTTGTGCGCAAGCAGGGTCCGGGCGCCGTCACCGCCGGCGACATCCAGACCGTGGGTGATGTCGAGATCCTCAATCCCGACCATGTCATCTGCACGCTGGACGAAGGTGCTGAGATCCGCATGGAGTTCACCGTCGACACCGGCAAGGGTTATGTCCCGGCCGAGCGCAATCGTGCCGAGGACGCGCCGATCGGCCTGATCCCGGTCGATTCGCTCTACTCGCCGGTCAAGAAGGTGTCCTACAAGGTCGAAAACACCCGTGAGGGCCAGGTTCTCGACTACGACAAGCTGACCATGACCATCGAGACGGACGGCTCGGTGACGGGCGAGGACGCGGTGGCCTTCGCCGCTCGCATCCTGCAGGACCAGCTCGGACTCTTCGTCAATTTCGAGGAGCCGCAGAAGGCCCAGGCCGAAGAGCAGGCCACCGAACTGGCCTTCAACCCGGCGCTGCTCAAGAAGGTCGACGAACTGGAACTGTCGGTCCGTTCGGCCAACTGCCTGAAGAACGACAACATCGTCTATATCGGCGACCTGATCCAGAAGACCGAGGCGGAGATGCTGCGCACCCCGAACTTCGGCCGCAAGTCGCTGAACGAGATCAAGGAAGTGCTCGCCGCCATGGGCCTGCATCTCGGCATGGAAGTGCCGGACTGGCCGCCGGAGAACATCGAAGACCTCGCGAAGCGTTACGAAGACCAGTATTGAGCATGAATTCCAAGGTCTGGCGGCGCAAGCCGTCCAGACCGACGGTCATGCGGAAAACCATCCGGGGCCGTGGCCTCGTGAACAACTGAAAAAGGAAAAGAGCCATGCGCCACGGTTTTAGAGGCCGCCGCTTCTCTCGCAGTGCAAGCCATCGCAAGTCGATGTTCGCCAACCTCGCCGTGTCTCTGATCGAGCACGAGCAGATCCTCACCACGCTGCCGAAGGCGAAGGACCTGCGTCCGATCGTCGAGAAGCTGGTGACGCTCGGCAAGCGTGGCGACCTGCATGCGCGCCGCCAGGTGATCGCCCAGATCGGCAACGAGAATGTCGTCAAGCGTCTCTTCGAGACGATCGCTCCGCGCTATGCCGAGCGCAACGGCGGCTACCTGCGCATCATGAAGGCGGGTTTCCGTCACGGCGACAACGCGCCGCTCGCAGTGATCGAGTTCGTCGATCGCGACACCTCCGCGAAGGGCGCCGCCGACCGTGCCCGTCTCGAGGCTGAAGGTGACGAGGCCGAAGCAGCCTGAGGGTTGTCGGATAGTTGGAAAAAAGGGCGCCGCGAGGCGCCTTTTTTTATTGCTTTTTCTCACCTATGACGGCGGCTTGGCCGTGGAGGCATCTGCCGTTCTGTCGCGAGAGCCGTGTTGCTCGGGCGTCACGATGTCGTGAGTCTCGGCGGCACAGACCGGTTGCAAACTTCATCGAAGCTTAACCAAATCGGTATGAATCGATATAGTCGCGTCGTCCATCTGCCATCGGGGCGGCGGGATCGTATGCCAGTGGCGGAACGGGACTCCGGCCATGCCGGAGCGGGTGATCGATGAAATCTCTCATGGCGAAACATGCTCTGCTGGCAATGACGGCGGTGATGACACTCGGGCTTGCCGTTCCGCAGGCAAGCGCGGACGGCCTTTTCGACATGCTGTTCGGCGGCCATGCCCGGCGGCAGGCGCCGTTGAAAGGCGAGTTCCCGCCGCCGCCCAAGCAGAGGAAGGTCGTCCCCGTTCAGAGGATCGCGTCGCCGACCTACAATACCTACAAGGCCGACCGGCTGGTGCCCGTGGATTTCTCGGCGCTGACGGTGCCGTCCACGACAGGCGCGACGGCGCAGAACGCCTCCTATGACATATCGGCGCCGCAGGCGGGATTCGGCCAGGCGATCGCGGGACTGGACGATTATCGGCTGCTCGCCGAATCCAATATCGGCAAGGCGCTGGTCGCCTATTATTCCGAAAACCCTTCATTCATCTGGATCAGCGCCGACGAACTCAATGATCGCGCCAGGCAGGCGATCCGCGTTCTGGGCGAGGCGGCCAGCTATGGCCTCGATCCGGCGGACTATCAGGTCGATCTGCCGGCGCAGGCATCTGCTGCAGTCGATCCGGATGCGAGGACGAGGGAGCTTATCCGTTTCGAGATGGCGCTTTCCGCACGGGTGCTGCGCTACATCCACGATGCCCACGACGGGCGGATCGATCCCAACCGCATTTCGACCGGCTACTACGATTTTCCGGCAAAACCCCTCGATATGAAGGCGGCGCTGGGCGCGCTTGCACAGGCACAGGACGTACGCGCCTATCTGGAAGCGCGCCACCCGCAGAATCCGGAATACAAGGCGCTGCGCCTCGAGCTCGAGGCGCTCAGGGCCAGCGCCGAGAACGAAATCGTCGTCGATCCCAAGCTGTTGCTCAAGCCGGGTGAAACAAGCCCGGAACTGCCCAAGCTTCTGACCATCATCGCCCGTGGCCTCGACGACGAGATGGGCGCCGACTACGGCGAGATTCTCGCAAGGCTGGTGAACAGCGAAACATACGTGCCCGAACTGGTTCCTGTCATCGAAGCGGCGCAGAAGAAGGCCGGCGAAAAGGGCGACGGCGTGATCGGTCCGCGCACGGTCGCCGCGCTCGCCGGCACGTCCAAGGCCGATCGTATCGCCAAGGTGGAATATGCGCTTGAGGAACTGCGCTGGCTGCCGTCCGATCTCGGCAATCCGCACGTCTTCATCAACCAGCCCGCCTTCACCGCCAGCTTCATCCAGGACGGCCAGGAAAAGTTGAAGACCCGAGCGGTCATCGGCAGGACCACGAACCAGACCGCCTTCTTCTACGATCATATCGAGACCGTCGATTTCCATCCCTATTGGGGGGTGCCGCAGTCGATCATCGTCAACGAGATGCTGCCGAAGCTGCGCTCAGATCCGGGCTATCTCGATCGCGCCGGCTATGAGGTGACGGACGCAAAGGGCCGGCGCATTCCTTCCTCCTCGATCAACTGGGGCGCTTATGGCGGCAAGGTACCCTACAACGTGCGCCAGCAGCCGGGCGAGGCCAACGCGCTGGGCGAACTGAAAATCCTGTTCCCCAACAAGTTCGCCATCTACATGCACGACACGCCGCAGAAGTCGTTCTTCAAGCGCGATGTCCGCGCGCTCAGCCATGGCTGCGTGCGCTTGCAGGACCCGCGCGGCATGGCGGCCGCCGTGCTCGGCGTTTCGGTGGACGATATCGCCCAAAAGCTCAAGGGCGGTCATTCCACCGAGAAGGTGGCGGGCAATATCCCCGTCTATGTCGCCTATTTCACGGCATGGCCGGACACGTCCGGCACGGTTCACTACTTCAACGACATCTACAGCCGCGACGATCGCCTGAAAGAGGCCATCGCGGCAACCGAGGAAGTCCGTACGCCGGCAAGCTGAGGCGGTTCTGCCGGCAGGCGCCGGACCGATCCCGCACTGGTTTTGACTGGGAGGCGAAAGACCGGCGACAAGCCGGTTGACTTGCGCGCCGCCGCTCCCTTATATCGCGGCGCGCACGGCCTTTCGGCCGCAGGCGGGCGATTAGCTCAGCGGGAGAGCACACCCTTCACACGGGTGGGGTCGTAGGTTCAATCCCTACATCGCCCACCATCCGCCTTCCGATTCTATCCGGCCGCATCCATCAGCCGTCTTGCAAGTTCCAGCGTCAGCTCATCGAAATGCGAGATGATCGCCGATGGTTCGAACTCGCGCACATGCCGGTCCGTGTAGCCGAAATCGACGGCCACGACGGGAATGCCGGCCGCCTTGGCGGTATCGATGTCGGTCTGCGAATCGCCCACCATGAGAGCGCGCCCTGGATCGCCGCCGGCCAGTTCGATCGTCTTGAGAAGGTGGCGTGGGTCGGGCTTGCGGAAGGGGAAGACGTCCTGGCCGGCTATGGCCGTGAAGTGCTTGGTCAGCCCGAGCGCCTCGATCAGTGCCAGCGAGCTCGCCTGATATTTGTTCGTGCAGACCGCCAGGGCAAAGCCGGCGTCCTCGAACCGGGCAATTGCCTCGAGCACGCCGGGGTAGGGGCGGGATTTGCCGGGAATGCCGGCGTCATAATGATCGAGGAAAAGCGCGAACAGCCGGTCATGCTCCTCGGCAGGCAGTTCCCGCCGCGCGGCCGCGTAGGCACGCTCGATCATGACCCGGGCGCCCTGGCCGACGAAGCGCCGGAAGCCGACCGCGTCAACCGCGGCCAGCGCGCCGGCGGCCAGGGAGTGGTTCAGGCTGTCCAGCAGATCGGGCGCCGTATCGATCAGCGTACCGTCCAGATCGAACACGATAATGGGGCGCTTCATGGACGGTCCTTTCCTTGCTTGTCCGCAGGCGATAGCCGGTGCGCCGCTTTCCGGCAAGCCGTTGCGGTTCAAGCCCTTTGACCGCGCTGTCAAAAATGGTAGGGACCGGGCCGGATATGATGACAGGCGGGTTCTTTTCATGGATGCCAGGCAGCTGAAGATCGAGGCGGCGCGGGTTGCCCTCGATCATGTCGCCAACGGCGACCGTCTGGGCATCGGCACCGGCAGCACGGCTGAGGAATTCGTCCGCCTTCTCGCCCAGAAGGTAGCGACGGGCCTCAAGGTGACCGGCGTGCCGACCTCCGAGCGCACCGCTGCTCTTTGCACCGAGCTTGGCGTGCCTCTTTCGACGCTGGACGAGACCCCGGAACTCGACCTCACGATCGACGGCGCGGACGAGATCGACCCGGCACTGTCGCTGATAAAAGGCGGCGGTGGCGCGCTGCTGCGGGAAAAGATCGTCGCGTCCGCCTCCGCCCGCATGATCGTCATTGCCGACCGCTCCAAGCTGGTCGATGCGCTCGGCCGGTTCCCGCTGCCCATCGAGGTCAACCGCTTCGGCCTACGGGCGACGGAGATCGCGATTCGCGCTGCCTCGGCCAAGATCGGGCTTTCGGGGCCGCTCGACCTGCGAATGACCGCTGGCGTGCCTTTCGTGACCGATGGAGGGCATTTCATCCTCGACGCATCTTTTGGCCGCATTCCCGATCCAAGAGCGCTATCCAATGTTCTTCACGCCATTCCGGGCGTGGTCGAGCACGGTCTTTTCATCGGCCTGGCTTCAATGGCCATCATCGCCGGTGGCGATGGTGTCGAAACAATCAAACCCGCCCGATAAGCAGGGAGTTCTATCGATCATGATGTTGTCCGCCAGGCTTCGCCGTTTCTCCGCAGTCGCTGCCGCAACCGCGCTCGTTGCGCTGTCTTCCCCGGCCTTTTCGCAGGATGTTTCCGAATCCCATCTCAAGGCTGCGCATACGGCAGTCGAGGCGCTGCATGCCACGGACTCCTTCGACAGCATCCTGCCGCGCGCGGCGGCGGCCCTTCAGGAGCAGCTCATCCAGAAGAACCCGGACCAGGAACAGTTGATTTCCAAGACCGTGTCGGAAAAGGCGCTTGCGCTCGCATCGCGGCGTGCCGACCTGGAGAAGGAAGCCGCGATGGCCTACGCCAAGTCGTTCTCCGAAAAGGAGCTTACCGATATCGCCGCCTTCTATTCCTCGGAAGCCGGCAAGAAGTTGCTGAGCACCGGCCCGATCGCGATGCGGGATGTGCTGAAGGCGGCCGAGATCTGGCAGAACGGCATTGCCCGCGATCTCGGACAGCAGGTCGGCGAGGCCCTGGCTGCCGCAAACGGGGCAAAGGCGCCGGCGAACGACGCGGCTCCGGCAGCGCCGGCGGATGGTGCGGCACCGGCCGACAGCGCGCCTAAGAACTGACTTGGGCGTGAGCGTTTTCGCGCCTTGAAGCAGATCTCCTGAAAAGCAGGCACCGGTTTCAGGACAAGGACATGCGGAAAAGCAGGTGCGCGAGGCGCGCAGAACGCATCTGAAAAGTTGCGATACAATCCAGGCGCGATACGGAAGCCCGGCCGGACAGCCGGGCTTTTCTTTTGCTCCTCCGCCGCCTAGTTGTGGAAGCGCTACCGCAAGACAGGAGTCCCGATATGGCAGGCTATGACTACGATCTTTTCGTCATCGGCGGCGGGTCGGGCGGTGTGAGGGCGGCGCGCGTGGCCGCCGCATTGGGTAAGAAAGTCGCCATAGCCGAGGAATACCGCTTCGGCGGCACCTGCGTCATTCGCGGTTGCGTGCCCAAGAAACTGTTCGTCTACGCTTCGCAGTTTCCCGAACATTTCGAAGACGCGGCCGGTTACGGCTGGACCGTTCCCGACGCGAGATTCGACTGGAAAACGCTGATCGCCAACAAGGACCGTGAGATCGCGCGGCTGGAAGCCATCTACAAGAAGAATGTCCACGGCGCCGGCGGCGAAACCTTCCAGAGCCGGGCCACTTTGGTCGATCGCCACACGATCCGTCTCGAAAGCGAAGACCGCACCGTCACGGCCGACCAGATCCTGGTTGCGACGGGAGGCCGGCCTGCGGCGCACCCGGCGCTGCCTGGTCACGAGCATTGCATCACGTCGAACGAGGCATTCCACCTTGCCGAACTGCCCAAGACCATCGTCATCGAAGGCGGAGGCTACATTGCGGTCGAGTTCGCCAACATCTTCCATGGGCTCGGCGTCGAGACGACGCTGGTCTATCGCGGTTCCGAGATCCTTGGCCGCTTTGACATGGACCTGCGCCGGACGCTGCATGAGACGATGGAGAAGAAGGGTATCCGCATCCTGTGCCATTCGGTTCTGGAATGGGTGCGCCGTCGCCCCGAAGGGGGGCTCGATGCGCTGGTCAGCGGTGGAGAAATCCTGACGGCGGACCAGGTCATGCTGGCGATCGGACGCACGCCCAATACCGAGGGCTTGGGGCTCGATGCGGCGGGCGTGGATCTGGACAAGATCGGGGCCGTCGTTGTCGACGACTATTCGCGCACCAATGTCGACAACATCTGGGCGGTCGGCGACGTCACCAACAGGGTGCAACTCACGCCGGTCGCCATCC
The DNA here is from genome assembly GCF_040081975.1 of Mesorhizobium hunchu. Classification (NCBI taxonomy): domain Bacteria; kingdom Pseudomonadati; phylum Pseudomonadota; class Alphaproteobacteria; order Hyphomicrobiales; family Phyllobacteriaceae; genus Mesorhizobium; species Mesorhizobium hunchu. The sequence continues at coordinate 308,687 of NZ_JBEBMG010000005.1, read as the reverse complement.
ACGAGGCCATGTGCTTCGTCGAGACCGCGTTCAAGGACAACCCGACCAAACCGGACCATGACACCATTCCCACGGCCGTGTTCTCGCAACCCGAGATCGGCACGGTCGGCCTTTCCGAAGACGAAGCGTCCAAACGCTTCGCCGAGTTGGAGGTTTACCGGGCCCTGTTCAGGCCGATGCGCCACACGCTTTCGGGACGCGACGAGAAGATGCTGATGAAACTGGTCGTGGACGGCGCCAGCCGAAAGGTGATCGGCGCACATGTTCTGGGGCCGGATGCAGGCGAGATGGCGCAGCTTCTCGGCATTCCGATCAAGGCCGGACTGACCAAGGACGATTTCGACCGCACCATGGCCGTGCATCCCACCGCCTCGGAAGAGCTCGTGACCATGTACAAGCCCTCCTACCAGGTAAAGGACGGTGCTCGCATCGATTGACGCGAGCGCCGTCCTGAACGGCGGTCAAAGCAGCGTGCCGCGCAGCACCAGCAGCGCCACCGAGAAGTAGATGACGAGACCGCTGACGTCGACCAGCGTCGCCACGAACGGTGCGGAAGCGCTTGCAGGGTCGAAGCCGGCGCGCTTGAGCGCGAAGGGCAGCATCGAACCCGCCAGCGAGCCGAAAGTCACGATGCCCACGAGCGCGAGGCCGACCGTGGTGGCAAGCAGCAGCCAGTGCGGGCCGTAGTCGAACAGGCCGATATGCTGCCACAGCGCGATGCGCGCCATGCCGACGAGCCCGAGGATTGCGCCGAGCACGATGCCCATCGGCAGTTCGCGCAGCGCGACGCGCCACCAGTCGCGGAGCGCGATCTCGTCGAGCGCCAGAGCGCGGATCACCAGAGACGTCGCCTGCGAGCCGGAATTACCGCCCGAGCTCATGATGAGCGGGATGAACAGCGTGAGCACGATCGCCTTCTGCAATTCGGCCTCGTAGCTCTGCATGGCGTTCGCCGTCAGCATCTCCGACAGGAAAAGCACGCACAGCCAGCCGCCGCGCTTGCGCACCATGTCGAGGAAGCCGATCTTCATATAGGGCTCGTCCAGCGCCTCAAGGCCGCCGAAGCGATGGACGTCTTCCGTCGTTTCCTCGATCATCGTGTCGAGGATGTCGTCCACCGTGACGATGCCGAGCACGGCTCCATCCTTAACCACAGGCACGGCGAGCAGGTCGTATTTCCTGATGAGACGGGCGACCTGCTCGCGATTGTCGAGCGGCGAGGCCGTCACCGGCGCGTGGGTCGGCGCGACCGTCATGACGGGATCGTCCGGCGCACCTGCGATCAGGCGGCGAAGGCTGGTCGAACGCAGCAGCGCGCGCGTGTCCGGATCGACGATGTAGATCGCATAAACCGTCTCGCGGGAGCGCTCGACCTTGCGGATATGCTCCAGCGTGCGCCCGACCGTCCAATCGCCCGGGACGCTCACGAATTCCGTGGTCATGATCGCGACGGCGCTGTCTTCGGGATAGCCGAGGATGCCGAGCAGGATGGCTCGCAGGCCATGCGTCAGCAGGCCCAGCAATTCGGAGCGCGCCGGCTCGGTCAGGTCGCGCAGGAGATCGGCAGCCCGGTCGACCGACATGGCCGCAAGGATGCGCCCGGCCTTGTCGCGGGGCATGGCCGCGATGAGCTCGGGGCCGTCTTCCAGTTCGGGCTGGTCGAAGATATCGACGGTCCGCTGGAACGGCAGTTCGGCCAGCAGGTCCACGGCGACCAGCCGGGGCTCCCTGTTCAGGGCCTCGACGCTGTCTGCGACGTGATCGGTTGCGAGGACGCGGACAAGGGCATCGCCGGCCGCGACGGGTGTGGTTTCGTTCATGGCTCACTCCTTGGCCGTCGGCCTGCGTGAGCCCTTCAGGTCACGTCAGGCAGACGGCTTTTGCGTTCGACTGTGACTGTCGCCAGGCATGGCGCTGATGACCTTTCCGCTCGCGGTTGGATGGTTGGCGAGCCGGCGCAACATAGGATGGCGCGATGTGAAGTCAATCGCTTTGGCCAGGGAAGGCGCAGGCGTCGCGGGAGTGTGATCGAATCCGAAGCCCGAAGAGACTCCGCGCCGATGCAGCATGTCGCAGACAGTCGAGAGCGGAAGTCTATTTCTGCTTCAGACGCCGGCGAGGGAGGCGCAGCCAGCCTTCTTCCATGGGCGGGGAACCGGCGAGGATTTTCGTGAGTTCCGCCGGCAGCGGGGCGATCGGCTGCTTGGTGGCGACGCCGTCGGCGAAAGTCAGCACGCTGTCGTAGAAATTCTCTCCGCTCGCCGAGCGCGGCGGCACGGCCTCGTGCATGACGCTGACGACCGTGACGTTCGCGCAATTGTCCTTGATCGCCTGGTGGAAGGCGGTCTTGCCCTCGGGATCGAGCGCGGCCGTCGCCTCGTCGAGGAACAGCAGGCCCGGCTGCTGGATCAGGATGCGCGCAACGATGAGCTTCTGCTTCTGGCCGCCGGAAAGCTCCTGATCCCAGCCCTTGCCCTCGCGGCTGTTCTCGCCGAGATGGCCGATGAAATCGCCGAGCCCGGCCTTGTAGAGGGCCGCGGCCGCTACGGTGTCCGAATGCTCTTCTCCCCGGTCCGGCAGGCAGACCAGTTCTTTGAGCGAGACGGGCGGCAGGCGCACGTCCTGTGCGGCATAGAAGGTCTTGACGCCTTCGGGGAACACGACGGTGCCTTGTCCATAAGGCCACAAGCCGTTGAGCGCCTTGATGAAGGAGCTTTTGCCGCAGCCGGACTCGCCGCGCAGATAGGTCCACTCGCCGCGCCGGAACTGCAGCCTGTCGATCGACAGGAAGGGGGCGCTGTCGTGGCCGTGATGCGCCAGGTCGAGATTGCTGACGGTCAGGCCGAACACCGGGTTCTGGCGAACGTAGCGGAAATCGGAGCGTCCGCTCTGGCGGTAGAATTCCGCCGGCCGCTGGACGTTCTCGATGGCGGCCGCGACGTCCATCACGCGGCGGCTGTTGGCGCGCAGCGTGGCGATGGCAGGCATCACATGGATGAACCAGGAGCACTGGCTGATGAGCGAGTTCACCAGTTCCGCGCCGGTGATGTAGCCCTTGAGGTCGATCTTGCTGTGAATGTAGGGGATCAGGCCCGGACCATAGGCGACAACGCGCGCGCCGATGAAGTTGTAGACCAACTCAAACGCGGCATAGCTGGTGTGGACGATATTGTAGCGCGCCCAGGTGCTGTCGATGTCGACATAAAGGCGCTCGTGCATGGATCTCTGCACCGTCTCGCCACGCGAGGCTGCGACGTGGAAGGAGCGCCGCAACAGCGTGGTCAGTTCGCCGCGATAGCTGCCCTCGGCGCGCTGCATCATGACCGAAAGCCGTTCCAGCAGGCCGCCGAGCCTGACCGCGATCCAGGTGTTGAACGGCACGTAGACCGCGACCGCCACGAAGGCGAGCACAGCGCTGCCGTAAGAACCCAGGAATTCGAGGCCGGCGACCTCGGTGGAGGACGAAAGCAGCTTCTGGCCGACGAAGAACAGCGAGGAGGTTACCGCCATCACACCCATGGCGAGGCCGATGGCGCCACCAGTCATGTCCTTGATAGATTCCTGCACGCGCTGGTCGATATTATCGGGCGCCGTGCCCTCGGCCGAATGCTGGGCGTGGAAATGCGTATGGTTGGAATCCAGAAGGGCGGCGTTGAAACGGCTATCCAGCCAGGCGCGCCATTTGCGGTGCAGCGTGGCGGAGACGAACATGCGGCTGCCGGTTATGCCGGCGTCCTTGACGACCACCAGCGCCACCAGGATGCCGGCATGGGTGAGCAGCGAGGCGAGGGGATTGGTGTTGGCCGCGTCATGGAAGAAGGCAATCGAATTGACCAGTTCGCCGGACGCTTCCGCGAACCAGACACCCGCCTTGCTGGACAGCGCGGTAAGGAAGGCGATCACCAGCGTCAGTGCCCAGGCCTCCCGCCAGTGGTCGGACACCCAATAGGCCCGCATCAGCCCCCAGAAGGTCCGCATCGAGGAAACCGGCGTCAGAGAACGATCCCCGATCTTGCCGCGATACCATCTGCCCAGCATTGAAAGTTTCGGCTGATCGGCCTCGATCACTATCCCGCCAAACCTTTTTTAGTTTTGTTACAGTTGGTAACAGCAATTGATCATTGTCCATTCCTTTCTCATCAGGCGGCGGACTAGCGAGGCGGCCGTGGCCATACGGCAACAGAAAAGGGCCGCGGCGAAGCACTCGCCGCGGCCCTTTCATGTCGAAAAACGTTGCTATTTCAGTCTATTGAGTCAATTCCGATCACCCTGTGCGGCTTGCTCCTCTTCAGGCAGTCAAGCATTTTCTCATGCATGATACGGAGGTTTAAATAGCGATCGGGATTGTCGGTCAGCCGCCATACGAGGCGAAATTGCGGCGAATCAGTCCGTGCCGGCGCGCCGCCGGCATCGATATCAGGCCCCTTCGACGACGCTGAATCCTTCGAATTGCGGATGGCCGAGATAATGGACCTTGCCGGTGCCGGCGCCTTTGTGGGCGTTGCGGAAGTTCTCCGACCTGGTCCACGCGGTGAAATCGGCCTCGCTGGCCCAGACAGTGTGGGAGGCAAACAGCGTGTAGCCTTCGGTTTCGTTCCTCGGTCCGCGCAGGAGATGGAATTCGCGGAAGCCGGCCATCTCAGCAAGCGAGGAGTTGCGGTTCTTCCATACGGCCTCGAAGGCCTCCTCCGAGCCGTCCTGCACCTTGAAACGGTTCATCGCTATATACATTGCTTGCCCTTTCTCTCTTTGAGTTGCTTGCTGTGGATCGTGGTTTTCGGCGGTGGGCGCAGGACGCCTGCCGGCATCGCGGCTGGAACGGGTTCGATCGGCTATCTGCTCAAAGGCCGAACGTGATTGCGGCCTTGCTCGACGTTTTGAGCCCCTTCATGCAGGCGTCGGGCTGCACGCCCTTGCCGCTGCATTCCGTGACGCTGTTGACGAGGACGCGGCTCGTCTTCGCGCAGTCGGCCCCGGCGAGGTCGAAGCGGCTGACCTTGGTCTTGCCTTCGGGAAGGTCCCGAAAATCCAGAACCATCAGGCGTTCGACCACGCCCTGGTCGTTGAACAAGGCGATCTCGAACGCCGCCCTTGTGAGGTCAGCGCCGAGATCGTTGGCCACCACGAAGGTCAGGCGGCAGCCTTTTTCGGACGGCTGGGTGCCGTTCAGTTCGAGGGTGAGCGACGGTGCGCTCCCGGAAGCCTCTTGAGACTGTGCTGCGGCACTGTACAGGCTGAGCGATAGGGTTGTCGCAACGACGAGGAGACGAGTTCGTCCGATAAAGGATGGAGATTGCTTCATTGACGTCCTCATATGCTCGCCGTCGTTCTCCGTTGCCGCTGCGTTCTCAGAACTGGAATTGGGTCGAAGCATAGAAAGTCCGGCCCTGCCCGGACCCGTATGTGGTAAGGGCGGGGGTGTACTGCTTGTCGAAGAGATTGGTCACGCGGAAGGCGATGTCGATGTTGTCGTTGACCTTGTAGTTCGCAAACAGGTCCACCAGCGTGTAGCCGTCTGTCTCGACATTGATGGGCGTCGATGTCGAATCGGGCTCGTTGCCGACATTGGTCCAGCCATTCGACACGTAGTTGATGCGCGTGCCGACCGTCAGCTTTTCCTCGAGGAACCTAGCTCCAAGCGTGACCGTCAGGATATCGTCCGGCAAATAGCTCAGCGCACCCAAGCCGGGCTGCTCACTCGGCAGGTCGGTATTGGTATGCGTATATGCCACCCCGCCGAAAACATAGCCCATGTCGTAGTCGGCTGAGAGCTCCACGCCTCTCTGATGGGTGGTTCCGGGCAAATTCATGAACTGAAAGCGCCCGAATGATCCGACTGCGAGGTTGTAGCGAGCGGCTATGTAGTCCTCGACTGCCATGTCGTAATAATCGATCTTCGCCTTCAGGGAGTCGCCACCGGTGAAGACGTCCTTCTGCTTGACGTTGAGGCCGACTTCCCATCCCTGCTGCTTTTCGGGGGCCAGTGTAGGATTGGGCTCGAACGAGACCGAGGTACTTCCCGGATGATCGCCGCCGACCATCGTTTCTTGAATGGTCGGTGCGCGCATAGAGCGCGAGTAGGTGACATAGGGCTGCAGCCACTGAACCGGGTTGTAGGCCAGCGTGATCTTGGGATCGAGATACCCCTTGGACTGATCGACGGTGTATTCGCCTATGGAGTCGTCGCCGGCATCAGCATGGCCATTGAGACCATAAAAATCATAACGCAACGCGCCGATCAGATCGAATTGACCGTAGGTGAACGTGTTTTCGGTGAATACACCGCCCGTAAAGCTTTTCCCTTTCGCCGGATTGACGCCGCTGTTCCTGGAGGTGACGTCATCATGAAAATACTCGACGCCGTTGACCGACTGCACGGCGACATCGCCCCAGTTGAAAACCGAGGTGTTGGACACGTCGAAGCCAAGGCCAGTGTCGTTGATTGTGCGTCCCGCCGACGATCCGCCGCCTGAAGCGTTGGTATCGTATTCCATATCGAGGTTGTTGTAGTAGCCGTTGATCTTGAGGTCGACGAGGTCGTTGTTCGACGGATCATAATGATAATTGGCTGTGAACGTACGGTTCTCGAGGGTCTGGTAATAGGAGTTCGCAAAGAAGTCGTTGTGGTAGATGAGGCCGCCGAGCGAAAGCTGCTGGTCTTCGCCGAGGCCGAAGTCGATCTTCGCCAAGCCTGATTGCAACTCCTGTCCTGTGCCGGTGACAACGTCGCCATCGCCGTTCTTGTAGTCGCTGGAATTGCGCCAGCCGAGTCCGCCGACGACCCCTACGGCGCCTTCCTTCATGCCGCCCGCGACCATGCCGCCGAAGCCGTATCCGTTGGTTCCGGCGGTCATCCTGCCCAAAAGGCCGAATTTCTGTCCTTCGCGGATGACATCGTCGACCCCAATGGTCCGGAAATTAACTGATCCGGCCAGGCCACCGCCGCCTGTGGTCGAAACCGCGCCCCGCGCGATGTCGATGCCCGCAAGAAAATTCGGGTCGACATAGGTGAATCCGGCGGCCTCGTGACCAGTGAAACGGAAGTTCTGCCGTACGCCGTCGATCATCGAGTTGACGCGGCCCGATCCCTCGAAGCCACGGATATTGACGGCGACGCCCGGCTGCTGAGGATTGGTACTGGTGAACGTTCCAGGAGTCGAGCGAAGGACGTCATCGATCTTGCCGCGCCCAAATGTGTCGAGTTCCTGACCACTTACCGTGCTGACGGCGGCAGGCACGTCTTCGGGTGCCGTTCCTTTGGCAATACCTATGAGGATGCGCTGAAGAAGCGTTTCATCCTGCTTTTTTGTGTCTTGCGTTTGCGTTTCCTGCGCGTAGGCCGCTCCGCTCGCCAGAAGTGCCGCCAGGGCCGCTCCACTCACGAGAACAGCCACATTTCGCCCCACCAAGCCCATGGTCCAACTCCAGCATCAGGTTGCATGCTGGCTGGCGCGGGGCTCGCTCGCATTTTTGTCTCGATCCGGCATCTTAAATGTTGACTCATTTAGTCCGGTATTGCACTGACTAATAAACATGATATTTCGAGTCAAGAATGAATCGGGACTTCACCAGCCTCTCGATTTGAGCGGCGAAAGAGCAGGAGTGAACCTCATGAACACGTACAACCCTGACAGCTTCCGCTACCGTACCCGCAGCGTGGATTCTTCGCCCGTCAGGGTGGAGCGCATCCCGCTTTCGGTGCGCACGCTTTCCTCCAATTCCCTGTTCCAGGGCGAGCATGAGATCGGCATCGAGCATCATGGTGCGCTCTACCGGCTCAAGATCACCCGCCAGGGCAAGCTCATCCTCAACAAGTAATCGCGTCCGGGAGAGGGCATATGGACCAGCGGGTGAAACCCACGCCGCACGAAATCAGGCGTGCGCGCATCGACAATCCGAAGATGCGCGAGCGCGACCTGGCCGCCAGTCTCGGCATCACCGAGGCGGACCTGGTGGCCGCGCATTGCGGCGAAGGCGTCCGGCGCGTGGAGCCGCGGGTCAACGATCTCCTGACCGGGCTCGAGGCGGTCGGCGAGGTGATGGCGCTGACCCGCAACGAAAGCGCGGTTCATGAGAAGATCGGCATCTACGACAAGGTCGTCACCGGCGACAACAATGCGCTCGTGCTAGGCGAGCAGATCGACCTGCGCATCTTCCCGAAGGCATGGGCGCACGGCTTCGCCGTCGAAAAGCGCGATGGCGACGAAATCCGCCGCAGCCTGCAATTCTTCGATGCGAGAGGCGAGGCCGTGCACAAGGTGCATCTGCGCCCCACGTCCAATCTCTACGCCTACCAGAAGCTCGTGGCCTCGCTGGAAGCCGTCGACCAGCAACCGTCCGTCGCTCTCGCCGAAGACGATGCGGCAGGGGCGCCGGAAGCGGCTCCTTCAGTCAGCGCCGACGATCTGCGCGACCGCTGGAGCAAGCTGACCGACGTCCACCAGTTCTTCGGCATGTTGCGCACGCTGAAGTTGGACCGCCAGCAGGCGATGCGGATGGTCGGCCAGGACTATGCCTGGCAGCTCGACACCGACGCCGTCGCCGCGATGTTCAACCACGTCGCCCGTGACGGCCTCCCGATCATGTGCTTCGTCGGCAGCCGCGGCTGCGTGCAGATCCATTCGGGGCCGGTGCAGTCGATCAAGCCGATGGGGCCGTGGCTCAACGTGCTCGACGAGACCTTCCACCTGCATCTGAGGATGGACCACATCCGCGAGGTCTGGGCGGTGCGCAAGCCCACCAGGGACGGTCACGTCACGTCGCTCGAAGCTTACGGGGCGGACGGAAACCTCATCATCCAGTTCTTCGGTCAGCGCCACGAAGGCGAGGTGGAGCGCGCCGACTGGCGCTTCCTGGCCGAAAACATGCCGCGGCTTCCGGCCTCGACGGCCGCCTGAAGAGGTAAGACATGTCTGCATGGCTGAAAACGGCGCGACTGGCCGCGTTCGGGTTGGCGCTGGCCGCGGTCGCGCGGCCCGCCGTCGCGGAGGATGCGACGGTTCTTCCCGACACGTCGCGGGTCGTCGCCATCGGCGGCGCCGTGACCGAGATTGTCTTTGCGTTGGGTGAACAAAAGCATTTGGTCGCGCGCGATTCGACCGGCACCTATCCGGAAGCCGCCAAGGCGCTGCCGGACGTGGGCTATATGCGCGCGCTTTCGCCGGAGGGCGTCCTGTCGGTCGATCCCACCGGCATCATCGCCTTGCAGGGCAGCGGCCCGAAGGAAGCGGTGGACGTGCTGAAAAAGGCGAGCGTTCCCTATGTCGAGGTGCCGGAGACCTACGACAACGAGGGCATTCTCGAAAGGATACGCGTGGTCGGCAAGGCGCTGGGCGTCGAAGACAAGGCCGCTGCGCTCGCCGCCGAGACGCAAGCCAAGCTGAAGGCAGCCGAGGCGCGCACGGCAGGCATCGACAGGAAGAAACGGGTTCTGTTCATACTGTCGATGCAGGGCGGCAAGATCATGGCGGCGGGCGCGCATACCGGGGCCGACGGTATCGTCACGCTGGCCGGCGCGGCCAACGCGATCGAAGGGTTTTCCGGATACAAGCAGCTTTCGGACGAGGCGATCGTCACCGCCGCGCCCGATGTCATCCTGATGATGGACCATGCCGGTCCCGGCGTGTCGGACGACGATCTGTTCGGAAATGCCGCCATCAGCCAGACGCCGGCCGGACAGGCCCGCAGGGTGATCCGCATGGACGGCGGTTATCTGCTTGGCTACGGGCCGCGCACCGCCGACGCCATAAGCGACCTGTCGAAGGCGCTCTATGGCGACAAGGCCGCCGACTGAATCGAGCCTTGAAAATGGCCGTACAGCCCGTCGCCATGTCGCCGACCGATTCCGATGCCGCCGCCGGCGACCGCTCCGCGCGGGCGCGGTTTGCCATCGTGCTGCTTGGCCTGCTGCTTGCCGCGACCATGCTGGCCGGACTCGGGACGGGCGCCTCGAACGCCTCCGCGCTCGACCTTATCTACCACTGGCTGACGGGCGGTTTCGCTGATGCGGTGAGTGCGCGCGACCGCATCATCATCCAGGATATCCGCCTGCCGCGAATCCTGCTCGGCACGCTGGTCGGCGCCTCGCTGGCGGTCTCGGGAGCCGTCATGCAGGGGTTGTTCCGCAACCCGCTCGCGGATCCGGGCCTGATCGGCGTCTCCGCCGGCGCGGGGCTCGGCGCGATCGTCGTGATCGTTCTCGGCGCAACGGTGCTCGGGCCTGTGCTTGCGCCGCTGGGCATCTACGCGCTGCCGCTGGCGGCCTTCTTCGGCGGGCTGGTCACGACCTTTATCCTGTATCGCGTCGCCACGCGGCGCGGCCAGACCTCTATCGCCACCATGCTGCTGGCCGGCATCGCGCTCGCGGCCATGACGGGCGCTTTTTCCGGCGTGCTGATCTACCTAGCCGACGATCGGCAACTGCGCGACCTGACGTTCTGGGGCCTGGGCTCGCTGGCCGGCGCGACCTGGCAGAAGATCGGCGCGGCCGCGCCGATCATGGTCGTTGCGCTGGCCGCGACGCCGTTCCTTGCGCGGGGCCTGAACGCGCTGGCGCTCGGCGAGCCGACCGCCGGCCATCTCGGCGTGCCGGTCCAGCGCCTGAAATACGTCTCGATCGTCGCTGTCTCGGCCGCCGTCGGTGCGTCCGTGGCCGTCAGCGGCGGCATCGGCTTCATCGGCATCGTGGTGCCGCATCTGCTCAGGCTGCTCATCGGCCCCGACAACCGCTACCTGTTGCCGGCCTCGGCATTGCTGGGCGCGTCGGCGCTGCTCGTCGCCGATGCGATCAGCCGCACGATCGTCGCTCCGGCCGAACTGCCCATCGGAATCGTGACCGCGGCGGTCGGCGGTCCGTTCTTCCTGTGGATCCTGCTGCGCCGGCGCGGCGTGCTCGATCTGTGAGGTGATCATGATCGAGGCGCGCGACGTTGCCGTTTCCATCGGCGCAAAGCGGATCATCTCAGGAGTCGACTTCGAAGCGCGGCCGGGCGAGGTCGTGGCCATCGTCGGGCCGAACGGTTCGGGCAAGAGCACCTTGCTGAAGGCGCTGTCGGGCGATCTCGGCTTTTCCGGCCGCATCGCCTTCAACGGCCGCTCCCTCGCCGATATGAAGCCGGTGGAAGCGGCGACCGCGCGGGCAGTGCTGCCGCAGGCGACGACATTGAGCTTTCCCTTCACCGTGCGCGAAGTGGTCAGGCTCGGTCTCCTGGGAGGCCGTTCGGGCGCGTTGGCCGGCGAGGAGGGACGCCTGCCGGAGCGGGCGCTGTCGAAGGTCGATCTCGACGGATTCGGCGCGCGCTTCTACCAGGAACTGTCAGGCGGCGAGCAGCAGCGCGTTCAGCTCGCGCGAGTATTGTGCCAGGTGTGGGCGCCGGTGCTGGAGGGGCGACCACGCTACCTGCTCCTCGACGAGCCCGTCTCCAGCCTCGATATCAGGCATCAACTCGGCATCATGGACATTGCGCGCGACTTCGCCAGGCGCGGCGGCGGGGTGGTGGCCATTCTGCACGACCTCAACCTTGCGGCGCTCTACGCTGAGCGGATCTATATGCTGCATGCCGGTGGGCTGGCTGCCGCAGGCTTGCCGCAGGACGTCATCAACGATTCGATGCTGGAAAAGGTGTTCGGCTGCCGTCTGAAAGTCGGCGCCGTCCCGCTGGGTCCGATGCCGTTCGTGCTGCCGCAGTCGGCGCTTTCCTGAGAAGAATTCGGAGAAATAGCTTGTGCCCGCCGTTTCAGGCGGCGGGCTGGCGGGCGGTCAACTGATCGATGCCGAGCAGGCCGCGCATGTCCGGGCGCTCGGCCACCAGATCGGCGATGGTGTGGCGGCCGAGTACCTCGAAGAAGGCGTTGAGCGCTTCGCGCAGGGCTGAATTGAGCGCGCAGCTATCGACCAGCGGGCATTCGGTATCGCTCTCGAAGCACTCCGCCATGGCGAAGCTTTCCTCGGTGACGCGCACCACGTCGAACAGGCTGATCTCTTGCGCCGGCTTGCCGAGTTTCACGCCGCCATTGCGGCCACGCACGGTCTCGACCAGGCCGTTTTCGACCAGCGGCTGGAGAATCTTGAACAGAAACAGTTCGGATACCGAGTAGGCGGCCGCGATCTCGGGGATGCGGCTCAGCCGGTCCTGGTTCGCCGCGCAATACATGAGGATGCGCATGGCGTAGTTGGTTTGACGCGTGAGCCGCATGAGTGCCTCACCTCTCTCTGAATCTCATGAATATGGCCCATAGTCTGGAACAATTCCAGACTGGATTGCCTGAAATATGAATTCCCGCTTCAACTTTTCCGGCGCGGACCGTGCATTCGTTTCGATTTCGCATTGCTTTCATGCCGAAATCGCATGTTGCAATCGATGCTGCATCGCACAATATACGTCGTGTCGAGCGCAGACTCGGGGAGGACCCCGCGAGGAGTGCGACATGAGCCCTGAAATTTCCAGTTTCGGCATGATCCGCCAGCTCAGGCCGTCGGACATGCCCCGCTTTCGTGACCACCTGCTTCGGCTTGACTCCGAGAGCAGGCGCGACCGCTTCAACGGCTATGTCGACGATATCTTCATCGCCGGTTATGTCGAGCGCTCGTTCGCGCAAGGGGCCACTGTCATCGGCTATGTCGAGGGCGAGCGGGTGCTTGGCGCGGCCGAGCTTCATGAGCGCGCCGACCAGACGGAACCGAGCGCCGAGATCGCCTTCAGCGTCGAGCGGCCGCTGCAGCATCGCGGCATCGGCGGCAGGCTGTTCGACCGTCTTGTCGAGCAGGCGAAGGGGTTCGGCTATGCGCGGCTTCTGGTCACCACACATCCCGACAACAGGGCGATGAAGGCACTGGCGCGCAAGCACGAGGCGCGGCTGACATTTGAGGACGGCGAGGCGGTCGGCGTCATCGAGCTCTTCCCTCCGCGCCAGTTGATAGATACCCACATGGTTCGCCACCAGCCCATGACGGCCTGAAGTTATCCGCTCGTAGTTCCGCTGCAAAGGCAGCCGCGCTCCTGGTAAGCGCGGCTGCTTTTTTCTGCGCCTCGATCCTGGTCGATCCTCAGTCTTCGTTGGCCTTGACCGATACGCCGAGCGTCTTGGTCAGGTTCGCCGGGTTCGACATGGCGCCGGCCATGATCGTGGCGAAAGGAACCGGCGAGGACGGCTCAGCCCGAATTTCGATGCTCTTCGGATTGTCGAGATAGGTGTTGACCGCCGCGCTGGCCTGGGCGGTCAGATCGGGGTTGTTGAGCTGCGCCATGCCGAACGGCACGATCGCCTTGGCCTGGTTGGCAATGTCCTTGGCCGACATGCCCTGCTGCTTGGCGACATAGTCCAGGATCTTGTTCGTCAGGGAATCGTCGTCGAAGCGGATCGAGGCGCCATTGAAGCTCAACTGCTGCATCAGGCCGAGCATGGCCATGCCTTGGGCCGATTTGTCGGCGCCTTCCGGCTGAGCCGTCATCTTCTTCTGCAGGTCCTGCACGGATTTCACGAAATCGAGCGTGTAGCCGCTGATATCGAAGGTCATGCCGAAGGTACCGGCATTGTCGACCGTCACGTCGTATTTCGAAAGCTCCATCTTGCCGTCGGCGGGCTGCCAGGACCCTGCTATCTCCATGTTTCCGGAGACGGTCTGATACCCCAGGGCTTCGATGACGGCTTTCGACTTGGGATCGTCCACGAGGCTGAGATCGCCGGTGAACTTGTCCACGCCGCCGCTGAATTCCATCGCCTTGCCATCGGCGGGCGGCGTGATCTCGACGGCGAAATCGTTCATTGTGAAGGCGTCCTTGCCGCCTGCCTTGACCGTCAGGCTGTCCAGTTCGGCGGACTTGTAGAGCATCAGCGACGCCATCGGATCGCTGCTGTTTTCGGCCGGCAGCGTCAGATCATGCATGACGAAGGGGCTGGCTTCGAGGGTTACGCCGTCCTCTGCGTGCGAGAAGGGCTGGGTCGAAACGGTATCGATCGTGTAGCCGCCATCGGCTTCCTCGACGCCCTCCAGGGTCACGTTGCCGACCGGCAGCCCGTCCTTCTCCCCGGCCGCCTTCACCGACACGCCTTCGAGCACCATGCTCGATGCGTCGCCGGAGATGCCGGTCCAGGCAAGCTCCATGCCCTGGTTGGCGAGCAGGGCCTTCATCCGGTTGGCGACGGCGCTCGTATCCTGCGCCCAGGCGGAGCCGAGCGATGCGGTCAAGAGAAACGCGGAAACGGCAAGCTTGTGGAAGGTTGAGCGGTGAGTGGTCATCGCATGCTCCTGATAAGGCTTAAAAACTGCTGTGATACCCCGTGCCGTTCACGTGTCCGCGACAAACCGGACCGCAAAAAGGCGTGCCGCGGGCACATTGATCGAAATTTTCGCCAAAAGGCAAATATGTTCGCCTGATCGGGAAAGCGGGTCATGTGTCGTTCGAAACGCCGGCGCGTTTTCAGTCTTCCGGAAATCCCCTCTAGCGCTGTCCTGTAACGGCTTCATGCCGGCGCGCAGGAGATCGGCCACGGCCATCGCTTCCATGTGAAAAGAACGCTCGGCGCTTGCCGCGAATCAGCGGATTCGGTAGTGCCAAGCCATGGGAAAAAGCCTTTTGCCGCCTGACAATGGCGGCGACGACAACATCGAGCCGGTCGATCTGAAGAAGGCGCTCGAAGAGCGCTATCTCGCCTACGCGCTGTCGACCATCATGCACCGCGCCCTGCCGGACGTGCGCGACGGGCTGAAGCCCGTGCATCGCCGCATCATGCACGCCATGCGCCTGCTGCGCCTCAATCCCGACCAGGGATTCGCCAAATGCGCGCGCATCGTCGGCGAGGTGATGGGCAAGTTCCACCCGCACGGCGACCAGTCGATCTACGACGCACTGGTGCGCCTCGCGCAGGACTTTTCGATGCGCTACCCGCTGGTCGACGGGCAGGGCAATTTCGGCAACATCGACGGCGATAACGCCGCCGCCATGCGCTACACCGAGGCGCGCATGACCGACGTGGCGGTGGAACTGCTCGCCGGCATCACCGAAGACGCGGTGGATTTCCGCCCGACCTACAACGAGGAGGACGAGGAGCCGTCGGTGCTGCCGGGCGCGTTCCCGAACCTGCTCGCCAACGGCTCGTCCGGCATCGCGGTCGGCATGGCAACCTCCATCCCGCCGCACAACGCCGCCGAACTGCTGACCGCCGCGCTGCTGCTGATCGATCGTCCGCAGGCTGCGACCGCCGACCTGATGTCCCGCAGCGACGAGGACGGGCTGGTCCAGGGTCCGGATTTCCCGACCGGCGGCATCATCGTCGATAGCCGTGCGTCCATCCTCGACGCCTACGAGACCGGCCGCGGCGGTTTTCGCGTACGCGCGAAGTGGCATCAGGAGGACCAGGGCAGGGGAACCTGGGTGCTCGTCGTCACCGAAATCCCTTATGGCGTGCAGAAATCGCGGCTGATCGAGAAGACCGCCGAACTACTCCTGGCGCGCAGGTTGCCGCTGCTAGAGGATATCCGCGACGAGAGCGCCGAAGACATCCGCGTCGTGCTGGTGCCGAAGAGCCGCACCGTCGATCCCGGCATCCTGATGGAATCGCTCTTCAAGCTCACCGAGCTCGAAAGCCGTTTCCCGCTCAACATGAACGTGCTCTCGCGCGGCAAGGTGCCGAACGTGCTGTCGTTGCGGGACGTATTGAAGGAATGGCTCGACCATCGCCGCGACGTGCTGGTCCGCCGCTCGAAGCACCGGCTGGCCGAGATCGAACGCCGGCTGGAAATCCTCGGCGGCTACCTGATCGCCTACCTCAACATTGACGAGGTGATCCGTATCATCCGCGAAGAGGACGAGCCCAAGCAGGTGATGATGGCCCGCTGGGACCTCACCGACCTGCAGGCCGAATCCATCCTGAACATGCGCCTGCGCAACCTGCGCAAGCTCGAGGAATTCGAAATCCGCAAGGAATTCGACGCCCTCACCGAGGAAAAGAAGCAGATCGAGGCGCTGCTTGGTTCCGAGACCAAGCAGTGGTCCACCATCAAGTGGGAGATCGCCGAGCTTCGCAAAAGATTCGGACCGGACACCGAGGTCGGCAAGCGCCGCACCCGGTTCGCCGAGGCGCCCGAACACGACCTGACCGACATTCACCATGCCATGATCGAGCGCGAGCCGGTGACGGTGATCGTGTCGGAAAAAGGCTGGCTGAGGGCGATGAAAGGCCATCTGTCCGACTATTCGACGCTGACCTTCAAGGAGGGCGACGCGCTCAAGCTGGCCTTTCCCGCGCAGACCACGGACAAGATCCTCGTCTTCACCACCGGCGGCAAGTTCTACACAATCGGCGCCGACAGGCTGCCCGGCGGGCGCGGCCACGGCGAGCCGATCCGCATCATCGTCGACATGGAGAACGACCAGGACATCGTTACCGCCTTCGTGCACGCCGCAGACCGCAGGCTGCTCGTCGTCTCTCATCAGGGCAACGGCTTCGTGGTGCCGGAAAGCGAGGTCGTGGCCAATACCCGCAAGGGCAAGCAGGTTATGAACGTGAAGGCGCCGGACGAGGCCAAGACCTGCATTCCGGTGAGCGGCGATCACGCGGCGATCGTCGGCGAGAACCGCAAGATGCTGGTCTTCCCGCTCGCCGAAATCCCCGAGATGACGCGTGGCAAGGGCGTTCGCCTCCAGAAATACAAGGACGGTGGCGTGCTGGACCTGAAGACGTTCACGATGGCCGAGGGCCTGTCGTGGCAGGATTCGGCCGACAGGACCTTTAACCGCAGCCAGGCAGAGCTTGCCGAATGGATCGGTGCGCGCGCCGCAGCCGGCCGGATGGTGCCGAAGGGTTTCCCGAAGACAGGCAAGTTCGGGTGAGACCGCGCCGCTGACGCAGGTCCGCCTGCTTGTTCCGCCTCGATGGTGAAGATGCCGGAACTGTCGGCTGACTTCCGGTCCGTTGCCGCTAGCGACCCTTCAGGCCGCGATTCCGGTCTCGCCGTCGGCTTCCTGGTCCGGGGAACCACGCCGCCGCGCCAGCGGTCCGTACTGCTCCGACCAGCCGATCACCGCCTGGAACACCGGCTTCAGCCCGTGAACGGCTTCGCTGATCTCGTATTCGACCCGCGGCACGTTCTCGGCATAGACGGTGCGTGTCACCAGCCCGTCCGCCTCCAGCTCGCGCAGCCGCAGCGACAGCATGTGCTGGGTGATGCCGGGCAGAGAGCGGCGCAACTCGCCGAACCGGCGTGTGCGTTGCGCCAGCACCCAGAGGATCTCGATCTTCCACTTGCCCGTCAGCGGCCGCATCGCCTCGAGAAAGGTGACGTAGGGCGCCTCGCAGTCGTTGGCGGACTTGTCGGCAGCGTTTGCGGAGGAGATTGAAGTCATGTTCATGGATAGCCATCTCGTCGGCGTGCATGCCCCCGGCAACACGCCGATCCCTTAGTTCGGCCGGCGAATCATTTCGTCGCACCGGCTTGACCGCGAATGATCACTCGCATAATTCGAGAATGAACGTTCTCATTAGTTGGATAGCAATGCAAAGCCGGTTTGGCAATATCTCCGCTCTCATCGATCCCGAGGCCGATGCCTGTCCCGCGATGACGCGCGCTGAGCGCAGGGACCAGCAGACCCAGCGCGTTCTGGAGGCCGCGAAGGCCTGTTTCGTCCGTTCCGGCTTCCAGGGCGCGTCCATGCAGGAGATCTGCGCGCAGGCGGACATGAGCCCCGGCGCCCTGTACCGCTACTTTCCCTCCAAGGAAGCCATCATCGAGGCCATCTGCGCCGCCGACAGGCGCGAGGACGCGCGCGTCTTCCAGGCGGTGCTCAGCAATCCCGACGTGATCGAGGGCATGGTGGCCGGCGCCATGACGCATATCCGTTTCGTGCACGAGACGAACGCCGCGCCGCTGTTCGCGCAGATCTGCGCCGAGGCCATGCGCAACTGCGCCGTCGAATCGATGTGTCGCGCCAATATGGATCAAGTGCAGGCGATGTTCGGGAACTATCTCGGCAAGGCCAAGGCGCGCGGCGAGATCGATCCCGTCGTCGACCTCGACACCGTCGTGCCGGCACTGATGGCGATCATCCACGGCATGGCGCTCAACGACCTGCCGGCACTCGGCATTTCTTACGAGAAGCTCGAAGTGCTTCTCAGGGCTGCGCTCGAGGGCATGCTGCGTCCGGCCGGAGCATCGGCGGGCGGCGCGAAATAGGCTATCGCGCCGTCGCGCCTGCAACCGGCAATCGCAGGCGGCCGCGCTGGTAGCGGTATTCGAGCGCGATGCCGCTCCATATCAGGCCGAACAGCAGGTACATATGGCGCCAATGGTCGGTGTCGATCACGGTCCCTAGGCCGATATGGCCGAGATAGACGACATAGGCGCACAGCACATAGGGTTGCCACGGCCGGTCGCGCAGCAGCAGGCGAAAGCCGGCCGCGACCGTCCAGACGGTCAGCGTCAGGTAGCTGACGAAGCCGAGCCAGCCATAATCCATCAGCGCCTTCAGCCAGATGTCATGCGTGTCTTCGCCGTAGATCTGGCCGAACACCAGCGGCCCGATGCCGAGCGGCTTCTCCAGCGCCAGCGCGAAGCCTATGCCGTAGCGGGCAAAGCGGCCGAGGCGTGCCGAATCGTAGTCCTGCGCCAGCTTGGCGCGGTTGGTGAACATATCGGCGACGCCCGGTATCTGCAGGATCACCAGCATGGCCGCTATCAGCAGCACGAGCGCGGCGATCGTCATGACGACGATGCGCAGGCGGAACATGCCGCTGCGGCTCTGCAGGAAAAGCGCGCCCGTCAGCAGGATCGCGGCCACGGCAAACAGGCCCCAGGCGCCGCGCGAGAAGGACAGGAAGATGCCGCCGACGATGATGAGCAGCGGCATGGCGATCAGCGGCATACGCGACACCGGGCCGGTAAGCAGCAGGTAGAGCAGGTAGATGCCGGGCAGCGCCAGGAACGGGCCGAACACGTTCGGATCCTGGAACACGCCGGCGGCGCGCTCGTATTTGGTGAAGATCGCCGCGCCGGGAAACAGATGGAAATAGCCGGCGATGCCGGCGACCGACGTCAGCACCGCCGAGGCCACATAGGCCATGAAGATCAGGCGATAGATATCCGGCTTCGCTTCCACCACGGCGGCGAAGAAGACGGCGGTGAAGGCAAGGAAAAGGGACACGGACAGATAGAGCGGCGTGTCCATCAGGTCTTCCATCTGCGTCATCGCGATCAGCCCGCCGATGTTGAACAGCACCAGCAGCACCAGAAGCGGCGAGACTGCCCGCGAGATTCTGAGGCCGAACAGCGCCCAGACCGCGATAAGCCCGGTCATGTAGAGGTCGTAAGGCGCGGGCTCGTCGATGACGAAGCCCGACAGGAAGATGCCGAGGAAGACGGCGCCTGAGGTGATCAGGCCGATCAGCTTGGCGTTGACGGCGGCCGGCGGCAGGTCATGCGTGACGGCGCTCAATAGGCGTTTTCCGTATCGAGCAGGCGAACGGGCGTCAGCAGCAGGATCTTGAGATCGAACAGCATCGACCAGTTCTCTATGTAGTAGAGGTCGTATTCGGTGCGCATGCGGATCTTCTCGTTGGTGTCCATCTCGCCGCGCCAGCCGTTGATTTGCGCCCAGCCGGTCACGCCGGGCTTGACCTTGTGGCGCGCGAAATAGCCGTCCACCACTTCGTTGTAGAGAAGGTTGTGCGACTGTGCCGCCACCGCGTGCGGACGGGGGCCGACGAGCGAGAGCGAGCCGAACAGCGCGTTGAAGAACTGCGGAAGCTCGTCGATCGAGGTCTTGCGGATGATGCGGCCGACGCGGGTCACACGGGGATCGTTCTTGGTGACGGTCCGTTTGGCCGTAGGGTCGGACTGGTCCGTATACATGGAGCGGAACTTGTAGACCTCGATCTCCTCGTTATTGAAGCCGTGCCGCTTCTGCTTGAACAGCACCGGTCCCTTCGAATCGAGCTTGATGGCGATGGCGGTCGCGATCATCACCGGCGAGAACAAGATGATGCCGACCAGCGAGAAGACGATGTCGAAGGCGCGCTTGGCGACCGAATCCCAGTCGTTGATGGGCTTGTCGAAGATGTCGAGCATCGGCACCGAGCCGATGTAGGAATAGGAACGGGGGCGAAACTGCAAAGCGTTGGAGTGGGCCGACAGACGGATGTCCACCGGCAGCACCCACAGCTTCTTCAGGAGTTGCAGCACACGCTGCTCCGCCGTGATGGGCAGCGACACGATCAGCATGTCGATGCGCGCGATGCGTGCGAACGTGATCAGTTCCGACACGGTGCCAAGCTTGGGATAGCCCGCCACGATCGGCGGGGAGCGGCTGTCGTCGCGGTCGTCGAAGATGCCGCAGATGCGGATGTCGTTGTAGGGTTGTTTCTCGACCGAGCGGATCAGCGCTTCGGCCGCCTTGCCGCCGCCCACGATCACCGCGCGCCGTTCCATGCGTCCGTCGCGCGCCCAGCGACGCAAAAGCGTGGACAGGATGAGCCGGAAGCCGACGATCAACACGAAACCGGCAACGAACCACGTCGCGAACAGAACGCGGGAATAGGTCGCCGACATCTTCAGGAAGAAGGCCGTCAGCGCCATCAGCGCGAAGGTGCCCGACCAGATGAGAAGGATGCGGCCGACATTCCGCATCGGGCGCATCAGGGCGGCGATCTGATACTGGTCGAAGATGTCGAGCAGGATCACCGCCAGCAGCGAAGCGCCTGCCATCGCGGCGGGGTACTCCCATGCCAGAATGTCGAAGAAGCCGAGGAACCAGCAATAGACGGCGATGCCCGACAGGAACAGCAGCGCGAATTCCAGCAGTCGTACCGTGCCGCTGACCATGACCGGGGACATGGTGTCGCGACGGTATTGCGCGGCGACCTGACGCGCGACATCGTTGATGCCGCTCGGCTTGGCGTCCTCTTCCGTCGGCTGCAGCTTGCGCACAGCCGCGGAAAAGCGATGAGCTGGGTCGATCTCGTTCATGACCTGTCCGCGAATACCGCCGACGCCTATCAGAAGAGAGCTAAGAAAGACTTGAAAAGGCTTGTCGCTTTGGAACGGCCTGACCCGCGCAGGGTGCTATTTTCGGCAGGCAGCGAAATACGCCTGCTCGATTTCCGCCGCCATCACGTCCGCCCCGAAGCGTGCCTTGAGGGTGGTCATGTCGGGCATCAAGTTTTTGTAGGCTGCCAGGTCGGAAAGGGCTTCCCGCATCTTGCCGGCGATCGCGTCGGCGTCGGCGTTCACGAGCGCAGGCGATCCGGAACCGAAGATTTCGGGGATCCCACCAACGGCCGTGGCGATCATCGGTTTGCCGGCGGCGAGCGTTTCCAGCACGATATAGGGCATCGCCTCGGCGCGCGAGGGCACCACCACCAGCCGGGCGAGGGCGAAGGCCGCGCGCGCTGGCATCGGCGGCAGGAAGCGGATTCTGTCGGCAAGGCCGAGGCGTTCCACTTCGGCCTCGTAGCGCGGCAGGTCCTCGCCGGCTCCGACCATGACCGCGCTCAGTCGCTGGCCGAGCGCCGTCTCGGCCCTGGCGAAGGCGTCGATGAACAGATCCGGTCCCTTCAGGTCGCGCATCATGCCGATGTAGAGGAGATCGGCTGCGTCGGCTGCTTCAGGCACCGGCTCGAATTCCGCTGCCCGCAGCCCGTTATAGACAAGGACGTTGGGGATCGGCGGCTCTCCCACCTTCCTGCGATACGTCCTGCGCTCATAGTCGGACACGAACAGCAGGCAGTCGGTGAAGCGCGCCATGTTGCGCTCCAGCGCGAAGAACAGCTTTCCGGTCAGCGTGTTCTCGTCATAGTGCAGGCTGCCGCCATGCGGCGAATAAAGGCGGGCCACGCGAGACCTTGAAACCCGCAACAGTGAGCCGAACAGGCGCGCATAGGCGCCTCCCTTGGCGCCGTGGCCATGGATGACGTCCGGCTGCAATTCCTTGATGATCCTGTAGCTGCGCCAGGCCGAGGCGAGGTCGCCGGGGCCGATGTGGCGCTGCATGGGCGTACGCTGCACGCCGAGCGCGAGCTTGCCCTGCATCTGGTCGAACAGTCGCTCCTCGTATTCTCCGCCTGTCGTGGAGTCGCACACGATGCCGACCGAATGGCCGGCCGCCACCTGTGCGTCGGTCAGATCGCGCACATGGCGGAAAATCCCGCCGACGGGCGACCGGAAACAGTGGACGATTCGGAGCTTGCCGGCCACGTGGCGGTCAGAACAGGCGTTCGCGAACGTAGACGGTGTCGCCCGGCATCAGCGGGTCGGACGTCACCACGCGCCCCGTCATGACCTTGCCGTTGATGTCGCGGGTGATATCCACGCTTTCCTGGTTGGCGCGCGGCGAGTAGCCGCCGGCGATCGCTATCGCCTTCTGCACGGTCAGGCCCGGCACATAGGAATACTGGCCGGCCGCGCCGACTTCGCCCATGACGAAGATGGGTCGGTACCGGTCGATCTCGACCGATACGTCCGGGTCCCGCAGATAGCCTTGCCGAAGCTTCGCGGCGATTTCGCTTTCGAGTTGCTGCGCGGTGTGCCCGCGGGCCGGAATGGCTCCGACCAGCGGGAAGGAGATGTAGCCGGACTGGTCGACGCTGTAGGTGTTGGTCAGGCCGTCCTGCTCGAAGACCGTGACGCGGATGCGGTCGCCGGCGCCGAGTCTGTACGGCTGGTTGAGCACCTCATGGAATGCTGCGGGTGCGGGACGATAGCTGGAGCATCCGTTTGCCACCGACACGGCAAGAAAGATGCTGGAAAGCAGAATGGAGCGTCTTCTCGTCACCGGTCGTTACCCTTCGACTCGCCGCGTTACACGGATGGAGGATCGACGCCGTTATCGTCCTGTTAGGGTTAATGGCCGGTAAAGGATGCATGTCGGGCGAGGCTTCGAAGTGCGCGAATTCCTGCGGGAAGACGCGCCTGGAGCACGACAGCGCTCTTAACGGGTGAGTTACCATAATTGTTTACGGTGCGGGCAACCCGAAACGGAAGCAGTTGCATGTCCGCAGCACCGACCACGGCCGCCGATCTCGATGTCGACCTGAGGCAGCTCTTCGCCAGCATCGCGAGGAACTGGCTGAGAATCCTTGTCATTGCCCTGGTCGTGACCGGCTTGGCGCTGGCGTTCACGTGGATGGTCAAGCCGAAATACAAGGCCGAGACGCGCCTGCTGATCGAGACGCGCGAATCCGTTTTCACCCGTCCCGATACGGGTGCCGACGCGGACCGGCCTATTCTCGACGAAGAGGGCGTGACCAGCCAGGTGCAGGTCATTTCCTCGACGGATATATTGAAGCAGGTGGCCGACAAGCTCGGGCTGGCGAAGCTGCGGGAGTTCGACCCGGCGCTGAGGATGACCTTGCCGTCACATCTGCTCGTCATCGCAGGATTGATGAGCGACCCGAACGAGATTCCGGTCGAGGAGCGCGTCCTCAAGGTGATGCGCGAGAAGCTGTCGGTCTATCGCGTCGAGGGCTCGCGCGTCATCGTCATCGAATTCTCCTCGAACGATCCACGCCTCGCCGCCGAAATCCCGAACGCGATTGCCGATGCCTATATCGCAGCCCAGGGTCACGCCAAGCTGGAATCGAACTCCGCCGCCACCGACTGGCTTGCGCCCGAGATCGCCGACCTGTCGAAACGCGTGAAGGACGCCGAAGCCAAGGTCGCGGCCTACAGGGCGCAGTCCGGCCTGCTGATCGGGCAGAACAATTCGATCCTGGCCACGCAGCAGCTTTCCGAGATGTCGAGCGAGCTTTCGCGTGTGCGCGCCAGCAGGGCGGCGGCGGAGGCGACGGCCGCGAGCGTTCGCGCAGCCTTGAAGAGCGGTGGTTCGCTGGATGCGCTTCCTGAAGTGCTGTCGTCCAACCTCATCCAGAGGCTGCGCGAGCGGCGCGTTCAGTTGCGCAACGAGATTGCCGACCTGTCGACCACGCTTCTGGACAACCATCCGCGCCTGCGCTCCCTGCGTTCCCAACTCGCCGATCTCGACAGCCAGATCAGGGCCGAGGCCGAGAAAGTGCTGGCAAGCCTGACATCGCAGGCGCAGACGGCGCAGGCGCGCGAGAACCAGATTTCCGCCGACCTGAATCAGTTGAAGGCCCAGTCGGCAGACGCCGGCGAGAAGCAGGTCGAACTGAACGCGCTCGAGCGGGAGGCCACAGCACAACGGCAACTGCTCGAATCCTATATGACCCGCTATCGCGAAGCGTCCTCGCGCGAGGACCGCAACTACCTGCCGGTGGATGCGCGCATCTTCTCGCGCGCCGTCACGCCGGCAGAGCCGTATTTCCCCAAGATCGTGCCGATCGTCTCGGCCGCCTTCATCGCCTCGCTGCTCGCTATGAGCGTCATTACCCTGTTGAGGGAACTCTTTTCCGGCAGGGCCATGCGACCGGCGCCGGGCAGGGCGCTCGAAACGGTGCGGGAAGTGGAGATGCCGGTAGCGCAGGTCCAGCCGGAACCCGAACCTGCGCCCGAACCCGAACCGCAGCCCGAACGCGAGCCCGAGCCGCAACCCGAAGCGAAGGTCATCTCCGAGCCGGTTGCCGTTGCAATGGCCGATCCGGTGTTGCGGCCCGCGGACGTCGAGGAGGCGGAAGATACTGAGGAAGCTATCGCCTCGCGGATCGGGGAAATCGATATCGCCAGCGCAGCCGCGAAGCTGATCGAGTCGGGAGCCTCACGCGCCATCTTCGTCTCGCCAGAAGGCGACGAGGCCGCCGCCAGCTCGGTTCTGGTGGCGCGATCGGTTTCCGATGCCGGACTGCGCGTACTGCTGCTGGACCTGACTGCATCCGGTGCGGCCTCGAGGCCGATGCTGGAGAGCGGGCTTTTCCCGGGAATCACCAATCTTCTCAGTTCCGAGTCGCAATTTTCCGACGTCATTCATCCGGATCGCTATTCGGACTGCCACGTCATCCCTGTGGGAACGGCCGATCCCGTGCGAGCCATGCGCGGGGCCGACCGGTTACCTATCATCATGCGTTCGCTGACCACGGCCTATGATCTCGTCATCGTCGAATGCGGCCCCACCGACTCCCGGGGGATCGGCCGCGTCGCCAGTCAGGGCAGCGAGATCTTCGTCAGCATGATCGAACCGGACGACGTCGTGACGCAAACGACGGCGGGCCTCATCGAGGCGGGCTACGCCGACGTGACGTTGGTGACGCCGGTCGGGCACGACAGGCCGGGAACACCGATGAAGGGTGATCGGCGGCATGAGGAGCAGCGCGCGGCGCGTCACTCCTGAGCGCAGGACTTGCCGGCCGCCTTGCGGCGCAGGGCCTTGGTCAGTCGCCAGACCACCGGGCTGTTCTTGACGAGTGCCGTGACGCGAGCGCAGCCATGAAGGGTGAGAGCCAGGACCCGCCCCTTCGTCGTCAGCGGCACCAACACGTCACGGTGGCGCGTCTCCAGGTTGCACCATTCCCGCTTGTAGCGTTCGTCTCCCACGGAAAAATCGTAGAGACGGAATCCTCGCGCGCAGGCTTCCTCGATATTGCCGAAGAACAGGAACTCGCCGGGACTGGCCGGGGTCAGTTCGTCCTCGGAGATCGCGGCGAATTCGCAGATCAGGCGATCGCCGCATACGCTGGTGCCTGTAACAGCCCTGAGCCTGCCGTCCACCTCCAGCCCGTGCAGGACGAAGGACGGCGGCTGTCGGTGCAAGGCATCGGTGAAGAGCGAATGGAAAAACCTGCGCACGTCAGGGTCACGAAAAGCATCCGTGATACCCATTCGGCGCAGACGCTGCTCCTTCATGGAAAAGAAGGCGTCGAGAAAAGCGCCGACCTGCTCCAGCGTCGTTGCCTCTACGCGGCGGAAGCCGCCCGCGGCCTCGAATTTGCGGATCTGAGAGCGGTGCTTCTTGCGCTTGCGCCTGCCGCTGGCGCGATCGAGCACGGCGTCGAAACCGCCGTCCAGGTCTGCCGCGAGCGATACGTTCGGGCTGGTGAAGCCGGAGAGCGCCATGAAAGGATTGGGTGCGCCATCCAGCTCGGACGCCAGCCGCTGCAGTGCCAGCACGTCGATATCGGGACGTGCCGCTGCGATGGCGTCGAACAGCGAGCGGATGGCGGCGCAATCGGCCTTGCCGAGCCATGCCCGATCCGCTGCGCTGAAATTGCCGTTGGCGTGGCGCCCGCCCATGAAGCGGGCGATACGGAAAGGCCCGGCGCGCACGACTTCCAGCGCAAGCGCAAGGACAGGTTTCTGATCGACGCTCAGCGTGGCGATAAGCGCATCGGCATTGACGCTCCTCGTCCAATGCCTGGCCCAGTGCGCACCCTGCGCGGGCGCATGGAGCGCCTGCCCGCAGAAGGCTGCGTATTTGGCAAGGGCGTCGGCGGATGCCTCGGAGACGACGACCGCCGTGGCGGCATGGCCGGTCGACACGCGCTGCGCCGGCATGGCGGCTGCACGGCCGTTGCCGTCCATCGACGCGGTCGCGTCAGCCATCGTTCGTCCTTGATCTGATCTCGCCACCCACGAGGTCCGTCCGCATAGAGTCGGGCGCGTGGAGCCTAGGGACAAAAGATGAATGAATGAATGACAACGACCTCGAAAGGCAATCAATCGGGTGATCGGTTTGCTGACAACCGGGGTCGGACGGTCAGGCTTTCGGCCGCGGCTCTATGATCAGCCACCTGATGATGCCCATCGCCGGCAGCACCCACAGCAGTCCGCTGACCAGGAAGAAAACCAGATGGACCAGCGGGCCGGATTGCGAGAACTGCGCGACCGCAATCAACGTCGCCACGATCGCATAGACGATGACCAGCAGCACCAGGAGAACGGTTCCGATCAGTTTCTTCAGGCGAATGGGCATGTTTCGCTTCCTCTGGCGCCCCGATTAGGACTATCGAGGCCGCGGCGCAAGCCGTTGCCGAAAACGCGACCGCGTGCCGCGCCGGACGTGCTTGCAAGACGCTCGCCCTTGGTCCACCAATCCGCAACCGGAAAAAGCCATGACAGTCACAGCCGACACCGCGGCCGCGCCGCTCGCCGCCCGAGACAGGGACATGAAGAACCGCGGGCTCGTGCGCGGCTGG
Source organism: Mesorhizobium hunchu (assembly GCF_040081975.1). Classification (NCBI taxonomy): domain Bacteria; kingdom Pseudomonadati; phylum Pseudomonadota; class Alphaproteobacteria; order Hyphomicrobiales; family Phyllobacteriaceae; genus Mesorhizobium; species Mesorhizobium hunchu. Next base: position 281,654 of record NZ_JBEBMG010000005.1, on the reverse strand, counting down.
CTTTATCTCGTCCTGCTGGTGCTTGTGGCGCTGGTCATGGTCGGCGGCGCAACGCGCATGACCGGTTCCGGATTGTCGATCACGGAATGGCAGCCGATACACGGTGTCATCCCGCCGCTCAATCCCGTCGAGTGGCAGGAGGAGTTCGAGAAGTACCAGCAGATCCCGCAGTTCAGCGAACTCAACAGCGACATGACGCTGGGCGAGTTCAAGGGCATCTTCTGGTGGGAATGGTCCCACCGTCTGCTGGCGCGGGGCGTCGGTTTCCTGGTCGCGATCCCGCTGCTGTTCTTCTGGCTGACGGGCCGGCTCGAAAAGGGCGTGAAGCCGAAGCTTGCCGGCATCCTGCTGCTTGGCGCGCTGCAGGGCGCGATCGGCTGGTGGATGGTGGCCTCCGGCCTCGCCGGGCGGGTGTCGGTCAGCCAATACCGGCTGGCGACGCATCTCACCATGGCATCGATCATCATCGTGGCCATCACGGCTGTCGCGCGCGGGCTTGCGATCTATACGGAGCGACCGGCGGCGCGCGGCATCCAGCGCTTTGCCGGCATCCTCGTCGTCATGGTCCTTGTCCAGATATACCTCGGCGCGCTCGTCGCCGGCCTGCACGCCGGTCTGACCTACAATACCTGGCCGCTGATGGACGGCGCGATCATCCCCGGCAATCTTTTCACCATCGATCCGGCTTGGCGCAATCTCTTCGAAAACCCGAAGACGGTGCAGTTCATCCATCGCATGTTCGCCTACACGGTGCTTGCGGTAACGCTGTGGCACGCCATCGCGACATCCATGTCCACGCCCGGCACCACCCATGCGCGGCGTGCCTGGGTTCTGGTGCTGCTGGTGCTCGCTCAGGCAACGCTCGGCATCGCGACGCTGCTGATGCAGGCGCCGATAGACGTGGCGCTGACCCATCAGTTCATGGCGATCATGGTGCTTATCTTCGCCACCGCGCACTGGCGCGGCACCAAGGGCGCCTATCCGCTGCCGCACGAGGTCGAACTCAGAGACTGAGGCGGACCCTGCGGACGGCGCTCGCCACGTCGAGCTCGCGTTCCTCGTCCTTGCGGTTGCCGTCCTCGGCGTGCAATGCCGCCGAGAGGCAGCCATAGGCGATCGCGTGGTCGAGCAGGCGGCGCGGATCGACGTTTATGCTGCGCGACAAGGTCGCCGCCATTGCCGAGATCCGGTCAGGCGACAGGCACAGATCGTCCCGGTCGAGCGGATTGTAGAACATGTTCGCGGCGTCGAAGCAGGGATCGCCCAGAACGCCCTTCGGATCGATGGCCAACCAGCCGCGTGGCGATTGCAGCATGTTCTCGTGGTGCAGATCGCCATGCAGGGGACGTATGCCAGTCTGGTCGTCGAGGATGCGGTCGGCAAGGCTTGCCGCCTCGATATAGAAGGCCTGCCTCGCGTCCTCTCTATCCGCGCCGGCACGGGCGAAGAGCGCGGCAAAGCGGGCACGCAGCGGCTGCAAGCCGCCCGGAACTAGATGCGGCGAAGGCGAATGCAGCCTGACTATCACTTCCGCGGCGATCTCGGTTGCCGCGTCGTCGCCATCCCGGTCGAGTACGTCGGCCAGGTGGCGCGTCCCGGCGTATTCGACCAGCATCTTCCTGCCGTCGCGACCCAGAAGCCTCACCGCGCCTTCGCCGCGACGCCAGGCGAGGAAGTGCGCGCCGCGCAACTCGTCCTCGACGTCGTCGAAAAGCTTCAGTGCCTTGACGACGGCCGGCGAACCATCGGCGCGGACGACCTTCCAGATGCGGCTGGAAAAGGTCTCCGCGATCATTTCCGCGCCGCCGATCTTCCAGCGGTCCGGAAAGGAAGGCGTCCGCATCAGGAATTGAGACCGAGCATCAGGTCGAGATTCTGGACCGCCGCGCCGGAAGCGCCCTTGCCGAGATTGTCGTAGACCGCGATCAGCAGCGCCTGCGCGCGGCTGTCATTGGCGAAGACATAGAGGCGCATGCGGTTCGTGCCGTTATAGACCTCGGGGTCGATCTCCGGCACGCGCTCGACTTCCTGGTAGGGCGCGACCTCGACCATGCCGCCCTTGATCGAGGCGAAGTGATCGGCGATCGCCGCATGCAGGTCCGCGCCCTTCGGCACATGCGGCAGGGCGGCAAGCTGGAGCGGCACGACGGTGATCATCCCTTGCGCGAAATTGCCCACCGCCGGCTGCATGATCGGATCGTGCTTCAGCTTCGCGTAGGCTTTCAGTTCCGGCACGTGCTTGTGCTTGAGGGTGAGGCCGTAAGGCAGGAATTCGGGCGCGTCCTCGCCCTTGGCGACGTAGTCCTCGATCATCGGCCGTCCGCCGCCCGAATAACCTGAAATGCCGTTGACGGTGACGGCGTAGCCGTCCGGCACGAGGCCGGCGCTGACCAGCGGGCGCAGCGTGGCGATCGGGCCCTGCGGCCAGCAGCCGGGATTGGCCACGCGCATGGCCTTGGCAATCCTGTCGGATTGCCCCTTGTCCATTTCGGGAAAGCCGTATTCCCAGCCGCCGGCGACGCGATGCGCCGTCGAGGCGTCGATCACGCGGGTGGTGTCGTTGGTGATGAGCGAGACGCTTTCGCGTGCGGCGTCGTCGGGAAGGCACAGGATGGCGACGTCGGCTGCGTTGAGGAACTCGGCCCGTGCCCGCGGGTCCTTGCGGCGCTCGACCGGCGCCGAGATGATCTCGATGTCGTCGCGGCCGGACAGCAGGGACCTTATCTGCAGGCCCGTCGTTCCGTGTTCGCCGTCGATGAAGACTTTCGGTTTCATGCCCTCGAATTCCTGCGTTAGATGTCCTGGCCGTGATGCGCGTCGCCGTTGCCGTCCTGCCGCGCGCGGCGCTCGGCCAGGAGGCCGAGATAGTGCATGGCGACGGCCGAACCGGCGATGGCCGTTATGTCGGCATGATCATAGGCCGGCGCAACCTCCACCACGTCGGCGCCGACAAGATCGATCTGGCCGAGACGGCTGAGCGTCGACAGGATGCGTGCCGAGGAGGGGCCGCCAGCTACCGGCGTGCCGGTGCCCGGGGCGAAAGCGGGGTCGAGGCAATCGATGTCGAAGGTGAAATAGGTCTTGTGGCCGCCGGTGCGTTCGACGATCGCATAGGCGAGGTCGGAGGCGCGCATCTCGTCGACCTCGTAACCGTGGATGATCTTGATGCCGCAGGTCTCGGGCGCATGGGTGCGGATACCGATCTGGATGGAACGGTCGGGGTCGATCAGCCCTTCCTTGACGGCGCGCGCCACGAATGAGCCGTGGTCGATGCGCTTGCCGTCGTCGGGCCACGTATCCTGATGCGCGTCGAACTGCACCAGCGCCAGTGGGCCGTGGATAGCCGCGTGCGCCTTCAGCAGTGGATAGGTGATGAAATGGTCGCCGCCCAACGTCAGCAGGAAGGCCCCGGACTTGAGGATCCTGGCGGCTTCGCGCTCGATCGTCGCCGGCGTCTTCTGATGGTTGCCGCTGTCCAGCAGGCAATCGCCGTAGTCGACCACCGCGAGGGATTCGAACAGGTCGCGCGTGAACGGGTATTGCGGGTCGTTGTCGAGGATCGCGGAAGCGCGGCGGATCGCCTGCGGCCCGAACCTTGCGCCCGGCCGGTTGGTCACGGCGGCATCGAAGGGAACGCCCCACACCACCACGTCCGCGCCCTTGACGTCCTTCGTATAGCGGCGGCGCATGAAGGAGAGCGCGCCGGCATAGGTCGGCTCGAAAGAGCCTCCGGTCTTGGAGCGGGCGGTGAAAGCGTGATCGATGTTGCTGTTCGCCATCGCGGTTCCTCGATTTCGTCGGGGTGCAACAAGTATAGAACCGATCGCGGCCACGCCAGTATGACAGTGAAGAAAAGCGGACGGACGTGCCGCGCCGTGCCTCACTTTTCGCGGAGGAGAGGCGGCCGGCGGCAGCACGGCCACCTCGAAAGTGTGGAAGTTTCGATCCATACATCCACATGAGGAGCCAGCGGTCGTCGCGATCACTTTGATTGGAATGGAACGAGCGGCAATGTCACAGCAGCAAACGGCGGTGGTTTCGACCGCTTCGAGGTTTTCGGGAGAGGAGGCCGCCAAGCGCGTGGCGCTCAGGCGCACCAAGGCGCTGGCGATTGCAGCGCTCGTGCTTTGTGCGGCCGTTCTCGTCGCGGCCAAGCTTTTCGGGGCCGGCCGTCCCTGGCTCGGTTTCGTCGCGGCCTTCGCCGAGGCGGCCATCATCGGCGGGCTGGCGGACTGGTACGCCGTGGTCGCACTGTTTCGCCGCCCGCTCGGCCTGCCGATTCCCCACACGGCCATCATTCCCGCGAATCAAGAGCGCATCGCGGACAATCTCGGCCGGTTCATCGAAGTCAATTTCCTGGCGGCTGGACCTGTCCGCGAGAAGCTCGAAGAGGTCGACTTCGCCGCGCTCGTCGCCGACTGGCTCTCGGACGAGCGCCGGGCGGCCGGGCTCTCCCGCTTCGTCGACCGGCTGGTGCCGCAGGCACTGGCGGCGATCGAGCGGTCGGGGCTGAAGACCTTCGGAACACAACTGCTCGTCGAACAGGTCGAAAAGGTTCCGCTGGCGCCGCTGGCGGCCGAACTGCTGTCTGCCTTCAGCGACGACCGGCGCCACCAGAAGCTGTTCGACGAGTTCCTGGGAATGGCAGGCCGGTTCCTGAGCGACGAAAGCGCGCTGGCGGCCATGCGCGACAGGATCCGAGAGGAACTGCCGTCGGTCTTCAACCTGTTCAGGGCCGATGCCTATCTGCTCAAGCGCATCGTCGCCTCGGCGGGCACCTTGCTGGACGAGGTGCGGGCGGATCCCGACCATCCGATGCGGCAGGAATTCGACCGTTTCGTCAAGGCTTTCATCGCGCGCCTGAAATCATCGAAGGAGTATCAGCGCCGCGCCGAGAAGCTGAAGCGGGATTTTCTCGCCCGTCCGCAATTGCGTGACATGGTGCAGGATATGTGGACGAGCCTGCGCGCCGTCATCGAGCAGGACGCGCGTTCCGAGGATTCGGCGATCCGCCGTCATCTGACCGGCATGTTCGTCGAGATCGGAAGGCATCTGCGCAACGATCCCGATATTCGCGCCGACATGAACGAGGGGTTCGTGGTGGCGCTTTCCTCCTTCGTGGAGAGCCAGAAGAGCGGCGTCTCGACATTCATCGCCGATCAGGTGAAGCGCTGGGATCTCGGCCAGCTTACGCGCCTCATCGAGCTCAATATCGGCCGGGACCTGCAATATATTCGTTTCAACGGCATGGTGGTCGGCGGGCTGGCGGGGTTGGCGCTTTACGGAGTCGAACATGTCTTCTTCGCCGGTTGAGTGGCCGGCTGCGGCCGTTCCGGAGCATCTGTTTCCGGGCATTCGATTGACATGATCGCCCGTTCGTGATCGGACAGGGGCATGGACGACGATGCGGCGGCACAGGAGCGAACGCCGGACCCGCCCACTTTCCAGCAATTGCTTGGCATGGTCGGGAAGGAACTCGGCGTGTCCGACTGGGCGCTGGTCGACCAGGCGCGCATAGACCAGTTTGCCGATTGCACCGGCGATCACCAGTGGATCCATGTCGATCCGGACCGCGCCCGACGCAGAAGCCCTTTCCGCAGCACCATCGCGCATGGCTATCTCAGCCTGTCGCTGCTCGGCGGCCTTGTGCAGGACATGAACATCCTGCCGGAAAATACGCTCGCCGCCTTCAACTACGGCCTGAACAGGACGCGCTTCATTTCGCCGGTGAAGTCCGGTGCACGGGTCAGGTTGCGCTGCCGGCTTCTGTCGATGGAGGAGAAGGCGCCCGGACAGTATCTCATGACGGTGGAAAACACGCTGGAGATCGAGGGCGAGGAGAAGCCCGCGCTGCTCGCCGAGACGCTGGTGATGCTGTACGAACGCCGCAAGAAGGGCTGACGAGGCGAGGCGGGCACTCCGCTTTTCGGGGCTCAGGATACGAAAAAGGCGGGACAATGGTCCCGCCTTTCTTTGTTTCTGTTCTTGCCGTCGTCAGCGCAGCCGGCCGCTCGCATGGGCGAGCATGGTGTAGACCTTGCCGGTATCGGACGACAGGTAGGTCTGCGTCATGATGTTGTCGCGGTCGTTGCGCGAAACGTCCTTCAACAGCTTCTCGAAGTCGTCGCAGTAACGGTCCACGGCAGCCCGGAACTCGCCCTCCGCCTGGTACTTGCGGCGGATTTCGTCGAAGGTCTGCTGACCCTTCAGCGTGTAGAGGCGGCGCGTGAAGACATCGCGCTCGCCTTTGCGGTAGCGATTCCACAGTTCGATCGAGGCGTCGTGATCGATGGCGCGGGCGATGTCCACGGACAGCGAGTTGAGCGACTCCACGACATGCAGCGGCGAACGCTGAACCGGCGCGGGACGCGGCGCCTCGGTGCGCGGCGTCGCCGGGGTGGCGGCACCTTCCTGCGAAGCGCCGGTCAACAGATCGCGGACCCAGCCGCCCTGCGGCGAGCGCGACGTATCGCGGCCAGCCGACGAGCGATCGAGTTCCAAGGTCCCGCGCAAGCCGGTTTCGCCGGCGGGCGACGAAGGTTGCGGCGCAGGCGCAGGTCGTCGCGGCTGATCCGGAGCGCGGGCAGGGGCCTGCGGCGCCGGACGCTGCGCGCGCGCCTCGGAGACGTCGGTCATGCGGCCTGATTTGGCAACGATGTCCGACAGTTCCTTCAGCGCGTTGATCTGCTCGGAAACCGCGCGGCGGATCGCCGTGGTCGATTCCTTCGCTTCTTCCGGCATCTCGATGACGCCCTTGCGCAGTTCGGCGCGGGTGAGGTCGAGCTCGCTCTTGATGGAACCCGCCGTCTTGCGCATCTGCTCGGTGGCGTCGGCGAAGCGGGTGGTCGCGGCTTCGACCGCCTCGGTGATGGCCGAGCGGATCTTTTCGGCGGATGCCAGCGTCTTGCCTTCGGCCTTTTCCATGGTCTGGCCGACCAGCCCTTCGAAGGACCGCATGACCTTCTCGAGGTCCTCGGACTTCTTGACAAGGCCAACCGCAAGATCCTCCAGCGAGGACTGCCGCTCCAGCGTATGCTCGAGGTTGCTCTGCGCAGAGCCGAGCAGGTCCGAGGCGCTGGCGAGAAGCCGGCTGTGCTCGTCGAAGCGCGTGGCGATCGAGGCGACCTCACGCAGCGTGGCGGACGACAGCTCGGTAAGCCGGGTGGTGTTGGAATCCACCAGGCGTGCCGAGCTGGCGAAGGTCTGCGCAGCCTTCTCCGTGGTCGCCGCGAAGCTCTGTGTCGAGCTGGACAGCTGGCCCTCGACAGTGCCGAGATTGGCCGCGGCGCGCTCGATCAGCTCGTTGAGCTGCTCGCTCGACGCCGTCATGCGGCCGATCAAGTCGCCGACGCTGCCGGCAAGCGAGGACCGTGCGCCGTCGACCGCCGAAAGCGTCTCGGCAGTGCGCGCCGCAATCGCCTCGGCCAGCGCCGTGTTCTCCTGCCGCAGCTTCTCGGTCGCGCGTTCGGTCGCTTCCTCCAGGCTGCGCTGCAGATCGTTGCCGCTGCCGGCGAGCCGGTCGACCAGCGGACGGGCGGTCTCGTCGAGGATCTTGCCGATTTCGGCAGACCGCGAAGCCAGCATGGAGTTGAGCTCGCGGGTGTTGGCGCCGATGGTCTTGGCCGCTTCGTTGGTGCTCTGGCCGATATGCTGGCCGACCGCGGCGAAGGTTTCGGCGATGGTGTTGGCACGGGCGACAAGCTGCTCTTCCGCCTGCGCGACCTTCTCGCCGAGCGTCTGGCCCAGCGTTTCGCCGGAGCGGGAGAGGCGGCTCTCGACGTCCGCGACGTGCTGTCCCACGCGCTTCGTCGTTTCGGCCGCGCTGGCCGCCAGACGCTCGTCGGCGCCGGTCAGCGCCTCCTCGATCTGGCGCGCGTGGGCGGCGAGTTCGAGACCGGTCTGGCGGGCGCGCTCGGCGACCCGTTGCTCGGTCTCGCCGAAGGCGCCGACGATGTTGTCGGTGTGCTGCCCGATCACCGAAGCGCTCTCGGCGATGCGCGACGCCATGCGGCCGTCGGCTTCGTCGAAGACATGGCCGATTTCCGCCACACGGGCCGACAGGGCTTCGGCGCCCTCGCTGATGCGCGCGGCGAGTTTCTCGTCGGCTCCATCGAAGATACGGCCGAGATCCGTGGCGCGGGCCGCAAGGGCTTCGGCGGATTCACCGATACGCTGGCCGAGCCGCTGGTCGGCATCCTCGAAGTTGCGCAGGATGTCTCCGGCACGGGTAGCCAGCGACTGCGCGGTCTCGATGGCGCGCGCGGCCAGTTTCTGGTCGGCGGCGTCGAAGGTCGCGGCGATCGTGTTCACCTGTTCCGTCATGCGCGCAGCCGTATCCTCGCCGTGGGCCAGCAGGACCTGCGAGGTTTCCTGCGCACGCGCCGCCATGCGTTCGTCCGCCGCTTCGAAGGCGTGGGCGATGTCTTCGGCGCGGGCGAGGAGGGCGGCCGAGGTCTGCTCGGCGCGCTCGACGATCTTGCGGTCGGCGTCGCTGAAGGCAGCGCCGGCCTGTTCATGCAGCGCACTCGTGACCTCGAGGACTTTTTCGCGCAATTGGCCGGCAACGAACACCGCGCTCTTTTCGAGAACGCCGCGAATGTTGTCGACGCCTGCCGAGAGGGCGCGCTCCATCGTGCCGGCGCGTTCCTCGATGATGCCGGTCTGGCGGTTGAAGGCATCCTCCATCTTTTCGACGTCGGCTGCGATCGCATCGGAAATGCGGGCGCTTTTGGCAGCGATCTGATCGATATGGCCTGAGACGGCGTGATCGATGTCGCCGCGTGCGGCTTCCAGCTTGGCGAGGTCGCTTTCCAGCGCCTGCGTGAGCAAGGCCCGGCCTTCTGCCAGCTTGCCGACATGGCCGGCGACCACGCCGTCGATGCCCGAGCGTTCTTCGGCGATCTTGGCGAGATCGGCTTCCAGCGCGCGCTTGAGGATGTCGCGACCCTCTGCGAGCTTCTCGACCTGGCCCGCGACCAGCCCGTCGATGCTGGAACGGCTTTCGGCCAGCTTGGCGAGATCGTCCTCGAGGGCCTTCGACAGGGTCGACCGATCGGCGACGAGCCGATCCTGGTGACCTTCGAGAAGGCCGCTGACACGCCTGAGGTCGTCATCCAGCGCCTGCGAGAAGCTGGCGCGGCTGTCGACCAGTTTCTGCGACTGCCCGTCGATGGCGCTCTGGATGGTGTTGAGGTCGTTCTCCAGCGCGCGCTTAAGGATGTCGCGGCCCTCGGCCAGCTTCTCGACCTGGCCTGCGACCAGCCCGTCGATGCCGGCGCGGCTTTCGGCCAGCTTGGCGAGATCGTCTTCGAGCGCGCGCTTGAGGATGTCGCGGCCCTCGGCGAGCTTCTCGACCTGGCCTGCGACCAGTCCGTCGATGCTGGAACGGCTTTCGGCGAGCTTGGCCAGATCGTCCTCCAGCGCCTTCGACAGCAGCGAGCGGTCTGTCGCCAGGCGATCCATATGATCCCTGATGGCGCCGTTGATGCTGTCCAAATCGCTCTCGAGCGCCTTGGCGAACTGCGCGCGATCCTCTGCCAGCTTCTGCGATTGGTCGGAAATGACGCCTTTGATGGTGTTCAGATCGCCTTCGAGCGCGCGCTTGAGAATGTCGCGGCCCTCGGCCAGCTTCTCGACTTGCCCGGCAACCAGTCCATCGATGCTGGAGCGGCTTTCAGCGAGCTTGGCGAGGTCATCCGCCAGCGTCTGGGAGAGCAGGGTACGCTCCTCCGCCAGTTTGCCGGAATGGTCCTCGACCAGCTTGCGTACGTTGGATAGGTCGGTTTCGAGCGCGCGGCCGAGTTCGCCGCGGTCGTCGGCCAGTTGCGCCGAGTGTGCTTCCATAAGTCCCTTGAGCCGATCCATGTCGGCTTCCAGCGCCCGGGCCAGCACGTCGCGGCCTTCCGAAATCTTCTCGACCTGGGCCGAGACCAGCCGGTCGATGTCGGCGCGGTTCTCCGTCAGCTTGGCGAGGTCCGCTTCCATTGCGCGCGACAGGATGTTGCGCCCCTCGGCCAGTTTGCCGACGTGCCCCGAAACCATTTCGTCAATGATTGCCTTGGCTTGGACGAGCCTGTCGGAGTCCTGGTGAAGAGCTGCCGAGAGCCGTTCCCGGCCCTGTTCGAGCCGTTCGAGATGGTCTCCGAGAGACGCATCGATGGCGGCGCGGGACTCGTTGACCTTGCGCAAATCCTCTTCGAGGGCACGCGCGATGAGGGCGCGGCCTTCACCCAGCTTGTGCACCTGGCTGGTGACCGCGGCATCGATGGCGGCGCGCTCGTCGGCGAAGGATGCAAGATCCTCGTGCATGGCGGCTGTCATGCGGTCGCGGCTTTCCGCCAGCTTCGCGGCATGCTGCTCGACGGCCTGCTCGATGCCCGAGCGGGCGTCGGCGAGACGCTGGATGTCGACGTCGAAGGCACGCGAAATGCTGTCGCTGGCCGAAGTCGCCCGGTCGGCGAAGTCGGCGGCGCGCGATTCGAGCATTGCCGAGGTCGAGTCGACGATCTCGGCCATAGAGGCGCCGATGCGCGAGCGGCCGTCCTCGATCATCGATTCCAGTGTATCCTTGCCTTCCGTGAAGGCGTTGGAAATGTCGCGGGCGCGATCGACGAGCGTCTCGTTGATCTGGCGCGCGCGGGCCTCCAGTGCGGCGTTGAGCTTCTGCGCGCCGGTGTCGAGCGCTTCGGCGCGGGTCTGGAACTCGCTGATGAGCGCCTGGCCGCGCTCGGCCAGCGTCCGCTCGATGCCGTTCAGGCTCGCCTCGAAATCGGCGTTCAACGTGCGCGCCGCGCCGCCCAGCAGGGAGACCATGCCGGCCGTCCGGTCCTCCAGAAGCTCGCTGAGCGAGCGGGTCAGGCCGTCGGTGGTGTCGGTCAGCTTGGCGATGCGGGTGTCGAGCAGGCTGGCGAAGGCCTCGCCGGAGGTCGACAGGCGATCGGTGATGGAATCCAGCCGGTTCTCCACCGAATCGAAGATCGACATCGAACTTTCGTTGATGCGGTCGATGAGCGTGTCGCCGGACTGGTTGATCGTCATCGACAGGTTGGTCGAGGCCGACAGGATGTTCTCGCGGATCAGGTCGCCCGCCGAACTGATCTCGTCCTTCAATGATTCATGGGCGCCGGCGATCGATGCGCGGACGCGCTCGGCATGGCCGATCACGGCCTCGCGCTCGTTGCCCAGGCCGTCGACGAGGGAACGAATGCGGGCTTCGTTGTCGCTGTAGGAGCGCTCGATCTGGTTGACTTCGCTATGAACCAGCGTTTCGAGCTCGACGGCGCGCGCAAGGGTGCGTTCGATGCCTTCGCCCATGGCCGCCACTTCGCGGCGGACCGCCTGGCCGATCATCATGACGCGATCCTGCGCCATGTTCTCGGGCTCGGTGAGCCGGAACGCCACCTCGGTCATGGACTGCGCGGCGATGCGCATGTCCTGCGCGCGGCGCACCATCGCCGCGAAGGCCCAGAACAGCACGACGGGAACGATGGCCGCGACCAGCACGCCGATAAGCTCCGGACGGGCGAGCAACTGGTCCACCGTGCGGACGCGCCAGATGGAGGGACCGAAGATCATGTTGGCAAGTGCGGCGGCGCCCGCGATCCACGCGATCGAGACAAGGGCAACGATCCAATAGACCGTGTTCGACGCGCGTCGGTTCAGGCTGTGCAGAAGCGAGCGGTAGTCCTTCTGGCGATCGTCGTTCGCCGGCGAGAACGGCGTCGGCTGGGGCGCGCGTTCGTCGGCGCCATTCGACTTCGGCTCGACCGGGCGCAACTCCTGTTGCCGGGAGGACGGCGCCGATGCGGCGGGCGATGCCGCCGGCTCGTTCGCCGCGGCGCGCGCATTGCCGGACCGACCGGCGCGGGCCAGTTCCTCGGCCGCCTGCGAGATCTGCGCTTCCAGATCCTCCATGGACGCAGCGATATCCAGGTCGCCGCCCGTTTCGGAATTGAGGTCTATATCCAGCGCCTGCTCGAGCTCTCTGGCTACGTCGCTGTCGAGAGATTTTGTTGTTGTGCTTTTCTTCGCCATGCCTTCGCTACCCTGTACTGGTGCCACGGGCTTGTTGTTTGTGGCTTTTCGACGCCCGCGCATGAGGCCTGAATATGGACCCTCGTATCGTAATGACACAGGGGGGTAAAGAAAACCTGCATTCGGCCGCATACGTAAAACTTTAAATATAGGGTTAACGGGACCGTGAGTTGGCGCGGCCGCCGCATATTTTCCATGAAGTCGGATTAACCGCCCGTCCACTTGATGGTGGTAGTCTCGCCGCGCCTGTCTTCGGCAGCGGCAATTGGAGTTGCGGTGCAATGCAAAGTCAGCCCGACGTAGCCTTTTCCATGCCTGGCGGCGAAGCCTGCGGGGCGGCGCGCAGCCGGCCGGTCGATCTCGTCCATCTGGCGCGCCAGACGATGGACGACAGGGACCTGGAGCGCGAGGTGCTCGCCCTGTTCGTACAGCAGGCGCTTTCGGTTCGGGACAGGATCGCCGATGCGGACGTCCGGGAACGCACCATGTTGGCACACGGTCTCAAAGGTTCGGCTCGCGGCGTCGGCGCGTTCGCGGTCGCCGACTGTTCCGCGCAGATCGAGGACAAACCGGACGACAGCCGCGCGGTCAAACGCCTCGGCGCGCTGATCGAGGAAGTGCGGGATTTTATTGCCGCCATCAACCGCTGAGCCATCGCACGCGGCGCCGGGGTTTGCCGAAAGCGTCACGGGGCGCCGGTATCGCGCCGCAGTTGACATGCCTGCCGGAGTGATTATCTCGGCATTGCTCCTCAGGTGACAATCATGACAAAGCTGACATACATCGCCTTCGACGGCACGCAGTTCGACGTGGAAGCCGAGAACGGCTCCACGGTGATGGAGAACGCGATCCGCAATTCGGTGCCTGGCATCGAAGCAGAGTGCGGCGGCGCCTGTGCGTGTGCGACCTGTCATGTCTATGTCGATCCGGCCTGGACCGACGCGGTGGGGGAGCCCGAAGCGATGGAAGAGGACATGCTGGACTTCGCCTACGACGTGCAGCCCAATTCGCGCCTATCCTGCCAGATCAAGGTTCGTGACGAACTGGACGGCCTGATCGTGCGCGTGCCGGAGCGCCAGGGCTGATCGCTACCCGGGAAATCGCCTCACGGCGCTCGAAATTCGGGAAAGCTGTGCGCAGCGGCCTTTTCTTTGCCGTCTTCCTCTCGTAACGCGACGCCGCGCGGGGGCGCGTCTTGTCAAGATTGAGAGCTTCCGCTACGCCCCGCCCATGACCGTTACTGTCCGTTTCGCACCGTCGCCAACCGGCCGCATCCATATCGGGAACGCCCGCACGGCACTGTTCAACTGGCTGTTTGCGCAAAAGCACCGCGGCCGCTTCATCCAGCGCTTCGACGATACCGACACGCTGCGCTCCCGGCAGGAATACGCGGATTCCATCCTCTACGACCTGCACTGGCTGGGCATCTTCCAGGACGCCACCGAATACCAGTCGCGCCGCATCGAGGCCTATGACGCCGCCGTCGAGCGGCTGAAGGCCGCCGGCGTCCTCTATCCCTGCTACGAGACGCCCGAGGAACTGGACCTGCGCCGCAAGATCAGGCGCACGCGCGGCCTGCCGCCGGTCTATGGCCGCGAGGCGCTGGAATTGACGTCGGCCCAGGTCGCGGAGTTCGAAAGCGACGGGCGCAGGCCGCATTGGCGCTTCCTCCTGCCGAATTTCGCCGGCGACCCGATGGAGCCGCAGCGCACCGAAATCCACTGGAACGATGTCGTTCGCGGTGACGAAACGGTGGACCTGGCATCGGTTTCCGATCCCGTCCTGGTGCGTGAGGATGGTACCTATCTCTATACGCTGCCCTCGGTCGTGGACGATATCGACATGGCGGTGACCCATGTCATCCGCGGCGACGACCACGTCACCAACACCGGCGTGCAGATCGCGCTTTTCAAGGCGCTGGGCTCAGAGCCGCCGGCGTTCGGGCATCATAACCTTCTCACGACCATTTCGGGCGAGGGGCTTTCCAAGCGGACCGGCGCGCTGTCGATCGAGGGGCTGCGCGAAGCCGGCATCGAGCCGATGGCCGTGGCGTCGCTCGCCGTGCTGATCGGCACCTCAGAGAGCGTGCAGGCGGTACCGACGATGGCCGACCTCGTCGAGCGCTTCGACCCCGCCGCCACGTCGAAGTCGGCGGCGAAGTTCGATCCGGACGAGCTTCTCGTGCTCAACCGGTCGCTGCTTCATCACATGCCGTTCGAGCAGGCGCGCGACAGGCTGGCGGCGCTTGGCATTGCGGGCGATCGAGCCGAGGCGTTCTGGAATGCCGTGCGTGGCAATCTGGACAGGCTGTCCGACGCCACCCAGTGGTGGGCGGTGGTCAACGAGGGACCTCAGGAAAAGCCCGACCTCTCAGCGGAGGACCGCGAATTCGTGGACAAGGCGCTCGATCTTCTGCCGGAAGAGCCTTGGGACGGATCAATCTGGCGCAAATGGACCGGCAAGGTCCGTGAAGAGAGCGGCCGCAAGGGCAAGGCGCTGTTCATGCCGTTGCGGCTTGCGCTCACCGGGCTTCCGTCCGGCCCGGATCTCGCAGATCTATTGCCCCTTTTGGGTCGGGAAGGAACTTTGGCCCGACGACCCTGACGTTCCGCTTCTCCTCGCTCAGCGGAATTGCCTTGATTTCAGGTTCGTTGCCGGTGGCTTCGACCGGCGTGGCCTTCGGCTTCGGCGCCGTCGGGGCCGGGAACGCGACGATCGAGGACGAGACGGCCTTGCCTTCCTGCGGCGCCCGGTTCGGCGCGGCTGTGTCGCCGATCACGGAATAGCCGCCGGCCGCCTTGCAGCCGCATTGCGGCAGCGACACATCCGGGCGCTTGTAGAGATAGGCTGTCGGCAGGTCGCGATAGGGCTGGCCGCTCGCGACGGACGTCATGTCGGCGGCGTCTCCACCCATGCCGCGGCTGTAGAACACCTGCATCTCGGTTCCGGGGCAACTGGACTCGCAATTCTTCTGGTCGCGCTCGAAGTCGCCGACGGTCGCTGCATTGGACATCGGAAAGAAATAGCCGTCACAGGTGCGTACGCACATCGTCCGGTATTCGCCCGTGCCTTGCGGCAGCGGCGGAATCCGGATCGGCATGCCGGGCTGCTGGTTGAGCACGCGGCTGATCCGTTCGGAATTGTCGCTGTCGTCGGAGATATCCACGCGAGTTTGATCGCCGACCGCAGGTCGGGACTTTGCCGGCGGTGCGCCGTTGCAGCCGTTGGCGTCGAGTTTCGCCAGGATGCGCCGCCGGTCACGCCGCGATCCGCCCGTGGCGAGACTGGCGCGCTTGGCGACAAGCTTGTCCAGATTGCCGCCCATGCGATCGATGGCGGCATTGAGGCCCGCGCAACGCGAAACATTGCCGCCGAACAGCAGGAAGCCG
This sequence comes from Mesorhizobium hunchu, assembly GCF_040081975.1. Classification (NCBI taxonomy): domain Bacteria; kingdom Pseudomonadati; phylum Pseudomonadota; class Alphaproteobacteria; order Hyphomicrobiales; family Phyllobacteriaceae; genus Mesorhizobium; species Mesorhizobium hunchu. The sequence goes on along the minus strand of NZ_JBEBMG010000005.1, from coordinate 266,232 downwards.
CATCCGGCGCGGCGCGCCTGCCTGCGGGCCTTGTCGATCTCGCCGCGCTGCCGGTCGATGGCGTCGTCATACTTGACGAGAAGCCGGGGCTTGGCCTTGCCGCCGCTTCCAGCGTGCTGGAGTTCCGCCTGCAATTGCCGGCATATGCGTGAGGCTGCGTCCGCGGGCAGGGCGCAAACAAACGTCGCCGCGCCGAAAAGCGCGACCGCGAACAGTCGTCTCGATGCCTTGCCCTTCATCGAACGTCCCGCCGGCCGATTGCGGTGAAACCCTACCGTTCGGCGGGTTAACCTTCTCTTTAGCGTGGCGCGGCCGTGCCGATTTCCGCGATGGCCTGTGCCTGCTGCGAAGCCTCGACCACCGCAAGCGCGGTCATGTTGACGACGCCTCGCGAGGTGACGGACGGCGTGAGGATATGGGCGGGCCGATCCGTGCCCAAAAGGATCGGGCCGACATGCAGCGCGTCGAGCATGGTGCGCAGCGCCGTCAGCGTGATGTTCGCCGAATCGAGGTCCGGGAAGACCAGCAGGTTCGCCTCGTCCTTCAGCCTCGAATGCGGATAGACGCGTTGGCGCAATTGTGCCGACAGGGCGGAATCGGCGTGCATCTCGCCGTCGCATTCCAGGTCCGGCGCGACGTGATGGATGATTTCCGCCGCTTTGCGCATCTTGTGCGCGCTCGGGCATTCCCTGGAGCCGAAATCGGACAGTGACAGAAGCGCGGCCTTGGGCTCAATGCCGAAGCGGCGGATCTCCTGCGCCGCCAGAACCGTCATCTCGGCGATTTCCTCGGGCGTCGGGTCGATCGTGACGTAGGTGTCAGTGAGGAACAGCACGCCGCGCTGCGAGATCAGCATCGACAGCGCGGAAAGGTCACGATCCTCGACGCCGGGACGCGCGCCGATGATCAGCCTGACATTGCGCAGGTGCCTGGCGAAGCGGCCTTCCAGACCGCAGATCATCGCGTCGGCCTCGTTGCGCTTCAGCGCCAGTGCGGCGATGACCGTGTTGTCCGTGCGCACCATGGTGCGGGCGGCCTCGGGCGTGACGCCGCGCCGGCCGCCGAGTTCCATCAGGAGATCGACATAGCTGCGGTAGCGCGGGTCGTCCTCCGGATTGATGAGGCCGAAATCGACCTCCGGCCGGATTCTCAGTCCATAGCGCTTCAGCCTGACCTCGATGACGTGCGGACGGCCGATCAGGATCGGCTCCGCGATGCCTTCTTCCAGAACGACCTGCGCGGCGCGCAGCACCCGCTCGTCCTCGCCGTCGGCATAGATGACGCGCTTGGCCGAGGATGCTCTGGCGGTCGAGAACACCGGCTTCATGACGAGGCCGGAACGCCAGACGAAGCGGTTCAACTTGTCGACATAGGCAACAAAATCGGCGATCGGGCGCGTCGCCACGCCTGTTTCGCAGGCCGCCTTGGCGACGGCGGGCGCGATGCGCAATATGAGACGTGGGTCGAAGGGCGAAGGGATGAGGAAATCCGGCCCGAAGACCGGTGTTTCGCCGGAATATGCCTTGGCGGCCACGTCGGACGGTTCCTCACGGGCGAGGGCCGCGATGGCCCGCACCGCCGCCATCTTCATCTCCTCGTTGATGGCGCTCGCACCGCAGTCCAACGCTCCACGGAAGATATAAGGAAAACACAATACGTTGTTGACCTGATTGGGGAAATCCGATCTGCCGGTGCAGATCATCGCGTCCGGCCGCGCGGCCCGCGCCACCTCCGGCATGATTTCGGGAGTCGGGTTGGCCAGCGCCAGTATCAGCGGCTTGTCCGCCATCTCGGCCAGAAGCTCGGGCTTGAGCACGCCGGCCGCAGAGAGGCCGAGGAAGACGTCCGCGCCGCCGATGACGTCGGCAAGCGTGCGCGCGTTGGTGTCCTTGACGTAAGGGTCCTTCCACCGGTCCATCTCCTCGACGCGGCCCTTGTAGGCGACGCCGTGCCGGTCGGTGACCCAGATGTTGTCGACGCGCGCGCCCAGCGAAACCAGCAGGTTGAGACAGGCAAGGGCGGCCGCGCCCGCGCCCGAGGTGACGATCTTGATGTCCTCGATTTTCTTGCCGGCCAGTTCCAGACCGTTCAGCACCGCCGCGGCGACGATGATGGCGGTGCCGTGCTGGTCGTCGTGGAAGACGGGAATGCGCATGCGCGCCTTCAATTGCTCCTCGACCTCGAAGCACTCCGGCGCCTTGATGTCCTCCAGGTTGATGCCGCCGAAGGTCGGCTCCAGCGCGGCCACGGTCTCGACCATGCGCTCGATCCCGGGTGCGTCGATCTCGATGTCGAAAACGTCGATCCCGGCGAATTTCTTGAACAGGACCGCCTTGCCTTCCATCACCGGCTTGGAGGCCAGCGGGCCGATATTGCCGAGGCCGAGCACGGCCGACCCGTTGGACACGACCGCGACCAGATTGGCGCGGCTGGTATAGTCCGCCGCCGTTGCCGGATCGTCGCGAATCGCCAGGCAGGGTGCGGCGACGCCGGGAGAATAGGCCAGCGCAAGATCGCGCTGGTTGCCGAGGGGCTTGGTCGATTGAATCTCCAGCTTGCCCGGTGTCGGATGCTTGTGGAAGTAGAGTGCCGCTTCTTCCAGATCCGATCGTGCCGGTTTGCCGGTGTCGTCCATGCCCATCGCTCCCTTGCCGTGCCGTGTCCGTTCTATCATGCGGACGCGAAATTCCGAATGCAGAACTCTAAATCGAAATATGAAACTGAATTCAGTTTATTGTGAAAATCAATTCAGGCATCGGATGAACGGCTGCTGTGAATGAGCAGCCTTAGAACGCGCTGACATAGAGGCCGCCGTCCACCGGAATGTTCTGTCCGGTCAGGTATCCGGCATGGACGGAGCAGAGGAAGGCGCAGATCTGGCCGAACTCCTCGGGCGTGCCAAGCCTTTTGGCGGGGATGTCGGCGGATATGCGCGTCTTTCGCGCCGCCGCAGCTTCCGGACTTTCGACGCTGCCGGGTTCGTGCGGGCCACGCAGCCTGTCGGTGTCGAGCTTGCCGGGCAGCATGTTGTTGATGGTGACGTTGCTGTCGATCACGGTGCGGGCGACGCCCGCGAGGAACGACGTCAGCCCGGCGCGCGCGCCCGACGACAGGTCGAGGCCGGGGATCGGCGTATAGACCGACAGCGAGGTGATGTTGACGATGCGGCCGAAGCGCCGTTCGGCCATGCCGTCGATCACCGCCTTGATCAGTTCGATCGGGGTGACCATGTTGTTGGTCACGCCCTGCAGGATCTTTTCGCGGTCCAGTTCGCGGAAATCGCGGAAGGGGGGTCCGCCGTTGTTGTTGACGAGGATGTCGACCTGCGGGAAAGCGCCGGTGAGCGCTTCCTGAACCTCGGGCCGGGACACGTCGCCGGCAACCTCGACAACCGTGACGCCCCATTTGGAGCGAAGCTCTTCCGCTGTCCTGGCCAGAAGATCGGCATCGCGGCCATTAATCGCCAGGTCGCAGCCGGCTTCCGCCAGCGCTGCCGCGCAGCCCTTGCCCAGTCCCTTGCTGGAGGCGCAGACGATCGCCTTTTTGCCGCGAATTCCAAGATCCATTTCAAGTCTCCATCGTGAGCGGCCAAGCTAGCCCCGCTGCTGGACCAATCGCAACCGCCTTGCTCTGTTGCATGCGCCCGGTCCGTTTGGCTGGCGGACGAACGGCGCTGCGAATTGAACCGGATCGAAATTCCCGTCCGACCCGTTTTGCCGCCCGCACGGACATGTTAGGCCGTGCCGGAGCATTCGGCCTGCCGGCCGACTCGCCGCCGGACCACTCATGTCGCTGCCACCGCTTTCGCCCGAACAGAAGGTCAAGCCTCGCTATTTCGAACTGAGGCTGTCGGCGATGTTCTTCACCCTGTTGATCCCCGGCGGAATCTACATTCCATATTTTCCGCTGTGGCTCCAGAAGCACGGATTCGACCCCGAGCAGATCGCCGTCATCCTGTCGGCGCCCATGTTCCTCAGGGTGGTGACGACGCCGCTTCTGACGGCGCTGGCGGACAGGGCGCGGGACAGGGCCGATATCTACATCGCCCTCGTCGCCGCTTCGGCGGTCGTCTCGGCGGGCTATTTCCTGACGCCTGCCTATGGTCTGGTGCTGGCGGTTTCGCTGCTGCTCTCCACCGTCTGGACGCCGCATTCGCCGATCGCCGATTCGCTTGCCCTTTCGGGCGTCAGGCGCTTCAAGGCGAACTACCCGTCGATGCGGGTGTGGGGATCGATCTCCTACCTTTTGGCCAACCTCGCCGGCGGTTTCCTGCTGGCGGCCTTCAGCGCCGACGCCGTGCCGGTGACCGTTTTCGCCTCGTTCTGCCTGGCGCTCGTCGCCGGCTTGTTCGCGCCGCGCCTCGGCAGGCCGCGGCTGGGCTCGCCCCTGTCGGCCACTGAAATCCAGGCCAAGGCGCCGCGGCTGCTCGGCCGCTATTTCGTCTGTTTCATGCTCGCGACCGGACTGATCATCGCCAGCCATTCCTTCATCAACGGGTTCGCCTCGATCTACTGGCGATCGATCGGGATAAGCGATCCGGCCATCGGCGTGCTGTGGGCGTTCGCCGTGGTCGCCGAAGTCTGCGTCTTCTTTTCCTTCAGGCGCGTCTTCGGTCACCATTCGGCGGTGACGCTGATGGTTGCCGCCGCTCTGGGCGCCGTGTTGCGCTGGACGCTGTTTCCGCTGATTTGGCCGCTTGGCCTTGGCGTCGCCGGGTTCTTCGTCGTGCAGGCGCTGCATGCGATTTCGACCGCGCTGGTGCTGATCGGCCTGCAGAAGATGATCGGCGAGACGGTGTCCGACAGCCGTACCGGCGCGGCGCAGGGCATGGCTTATTTTTCCAATTACATCTTCACCGCCGCCGCGACGCTGGCGTCAGGGCCTTTGTACGCCAGTTTCGGGGCCGCCGGCGCGTTCGGCATGGTGCCGGTCGCGCTGGCCGGACTGGCGCTTGCCGTGCTGGCGGGGCCTCAGCCCCACAGCGCGGCGGCGGGAGGCGACACGAGCGACCCTTCATAGACGAGGCCCGGGTCGCGATCGCGCGCCAGAAGCAGCGGCCCGTCGAGATCGACGAAGGCCGCGCCCTGGGCCAGCAGCACGGCCGGCGCCATGCCCAGCGACGTTCCCACCATGCAGCCGACCATGACGGCGAAGCCCTGCCGCTCCGCGGCTTCGCGCAGGGCCAGCGCTTCCGTCAGGCCGCCGGCCTTGTCGAGCTTGATGTTGACGGCGTCGTAGAGGCCGACGAGGGCGCTTATGTCCCTGGTCTCGTGGACGCTTTCGTCAGCGCAGACCGGAATGGGACGGGAGATGCGGCCAAGCACGGCGTCCTCGCCGGCAGGCAGGGGCTGTTCGACCAGCGCCACGCCGATCTCTGCCGCCGCGGCCAGGTTCCGCTCCACGTTGGCTTCGGTCCAGCCTTCGTTGGCGTCGAGGATGATGCGGCTCTTTGGTGCGGCTTCGCGCACGGCGCGGATGCGCTCGATGTCGCCGTCGCCGCCGATCTTGACCTTGAGCAGCGGGCGTGCCGCGTTGGCATGCGCCTGCGCGGCCATCGCCTCCGGCGTTCCCAGGGACAAGGTATAGGCGGTTTCCATCCGCCCCGGAACGATGCCGAGGCGCTCGGCGACCCGCACGCCACTGGACTTGGCCTCGAGGTCCCAGAGCGCGCAGTCGACGGCGTTGCGCGCGGCGCCTGCGGGCAGGGCGGCCAGCAGGTCCGCCCGGTTCATGCCGCTTTCAAGCGCCGGGACGACCGCTCCGATCTGCTCCAGAACGCTTTCCATTGTCTCGCCATAGCGTCGATAGGGAACGCATTCGCCGCGGCCCGCGTTCTCCGCATCGCGAATGGTGCAGACGATGACTTCCGCTTCCGTCTTCGAGCCGCGCGAAATGGTGAAAGTGCCCGCGATAGGAAAAATTTCCCGCTCGACAGAAATGACACGCGTCATATTTTTCTTCTCCGCCGCAAGACCATACCGCTTGTCGGTAAATGACAGTCCGGCACGGTCGGGCTAAACAGGGCGCCATGTTGATCACCCGCAAGCGCGATGCAAGTGAGAACGGGGAGGCACAAGCCGAATCCCCGCCGCGCATCGCCGTGGGCGAGGAAAACGGTGTGCTGGGCTGCGCCTTTTCCGGCGTATGGATGACCCGCACGGTTGCCGATGTCGATGCGCAGATGCGCAAGATCGGGGAACGGGGCGGCTTCGCGACCTTGGCGCTCGATCTTTCCAAGATAGAGAAGATGGACACGGCAGGAGCCTGGCTGATCGACCGGCTGATCAGCGCCCAAAAGGAAAAGGGTGCAAAGATCCGTATCCAGGGCGAAAGCGAGATCGCCTCAATCCTGCTGAATGCCGTGGGCGACGCGGCAACGCGCGGTGATGACACGCCGCCGCCGAGGCCGCCCAATATCGTCCTGCGCATATTGGAGGCCATCGGCCGCCGCGTCTACGAGATGAGAGACGATTTCCTTGCCGGCATGAACATCCTGGGCGCGACGATCCGCGGCGCGCAGACGAAGCTCGGCCGCGGCCACGCGGTCAATCCCGCCGCGATCTTCAACCAGATCGACCGCATGGGCGTCGGCGCGATCCCGGTGGTCGTGCTGATGTCGTTCATCGTCGGGGCGATCGTCGCCCAGCAGGGCGCCTACCAGCTTCGCTATTTCGGCGCCGACATCTTCGTGGTCGACCTCGTCGGCGTCCTGGTGCTGCGCGAGATGGGCGTGCTGCTCACCGCCATCATGATCGCCGGCCGTTCCGGCAGCGCCATCACCGCCGAAATAGGCTCCATGAAGATGCGCGAGGAGGTCGATGCGCTGAAGGTGATCGGCCTGAATCCGATCGGCGTGCTGGTGTTCCCGCGTCTGGTCGCGCTGGTCATCGGCCTGCCGTGCCTGACCATCATTGCCAATTTCGCCGCCCTCGGCGGCGGTATGCTGGCGGCCTGGCTCTATTCGGATATTCCGCCGGCGGCGTTCCTCGACCGGCTGCGCGCTGCGATCGACCTCAGCAGCTTCTTCTCGGGCATGATCAAGGCGCCGTTCATGGCCATGATCATCGGCATCATCGCTTCGGTCGAAGGCATGAAGGTCGGCGGCAGCGCTGAATCGCTCGGGCAGCATGTCACCGCCTCGGTGGTGAAGTCGATCTTCGTGGTCATCGTTCTCGACGGCCTGTTCGCCATCTTCTATGCGGCGATCGATTTCTGACATGGCCGGGGAACAGAACAAAAAGTCCGAACTCTATGGCGAGGACGACGAGATCGTCCTGTCCGCCCGCGATGTCACCGTCGCTTTCGGCGACAAGGTGATCCTGCAGGACCTCTCGCTCGACATACGGCGCGGCGAAATCCTGGGCTTCGTCGGCGCTTCCGGTGCGGGCAAGTCGGTGTTGCTGCGCACGATCCTCGGCCTCAACAAGAAGCAGGCCGGCACCATCAAGCTGTTCGACATCGACGTGGACAGAGCGAGCGAAGCCGAGCGGCTGCGCATCGACATGCGGCTCGGCGTGCTCTTCCAACACGGCGCGCTGTTCTCGGCGCTGACGGTCCTGGAAAACGTCCAGGTGCCGATGCGGGAATATCTCGACCTGCCGAAACCGCTGATGGACGAGCTTGCCATGCTCAAGATCGAGTTGGTCGGGCTTCCCGCCGATGCCGGGCGCAAGTTCCCGTCCGAACTGTCGGGCGGCATGATCAAGCGCGCCGCGCTTGCCAGGGCGCTGGCGCTCGATCCCGATATCGTCTTCCTCGACGAGCCGACATCCGGACTCGACCCGATCAGCGCCGCCGAGTTCGACGAACTGGTGGTGAAGCTGCGCGACACGATGGACCTGACCGTCTACATGGTCACGCACGATCTCGATTCCCTGTTCACGGCCTGCGACCGCGTGGCCGTTCTCGGCAACAGGAAGGTGCTGGTGGAAGGCACGATCGAGGACATGCTCAAGAGCGAGGAGCCGTGGGTGAAGTCGTATTTCCGAGGAAAACGCGCCCGTCAGCTTGATCTCGCCGCACGGACATAGAAATTGGAAGGCGATGGAAACCCGGGCCAACTACGTCATTGTCGGTATCTTCACGGTGGCCGCCATCCTTGCCGCGTTCGGCTTCGTCTACTGGACGGCGGCGATCGGCGACAGGGGTGAGACCGCGCTGCTGCGGATCCGCATTCCGGGCTCCGCTTCCGGTCTCGGGCGCGGCAGCTTCGTGCTGTTCAACGGCGTCAAGGTGGGCGACGTGCGCCGCGTCTATATCGACGTGGACAACCCTAACGCCGCGATCGCCGATACCGAAGTCGACCGTCTGACGCCGATCACCAAATCGACCCAGGCCGATATCGGCATCGCCGGCCTGACCGGGCAGGCCAATGTCGAACTGAAGGGCGCCAATCCCCAGGAGCCGAGGCTGTTCGACCAGGCGGACGCCGAAGGCAAGGTGGCCGTGATCGTCGCCAACCCGTCAGCGGTGACGAATCTTCTGGAGACGGCGCAGGACATCTTCACCCGGGCCGACAAGGTGCTGTCGCAGCTCGAGGGCTTCACCAACGACGTGCGTGGCCCGCTCACGGACACGGTCAAGAACGTCCAGAAATTCTCCGATGCGCTGGCCGCCAATTCCGATGGAATCGACAAGTTCCTGGCAAGCGTCTCTTCGCTTTCGACCACCTTGCAGGGCGTCTCCACCAAGCTCGACGGCACGCTGACGGCGGCGCAGGACCTGCTCAACTCCGTCGACCGCGACCGCGTGCGCGAGATCGTCGCCAACGTCGACGAGACCACGAAGAACCTGAAGCAGACCAGCGATCGGTTCGACGAGGTCATCGGCAACGTCAACACGGCCGTCGGATCGATCAACACCTTCGCACAGAAGACGCAAGGCACGCTTTCGCGTGTCGACAAGGTGCTGGACGGCATCAATCCCGACGACGTGCGCCAGGCACTGGCCAACATCCAGAGCGCCAGCGACAACGCCAACAAGGCCGCGGCCGACATCGCCAAGGTCACCGACAAGTTCGCCAACCGCGCCGACGACATCGACCAGACCATCAAGGACGCGCATCAGCTTGCCGAACGCCTCAACAACGCTTCGACGCGCGTTGACGGCATTCTGGCCAAGGTGGACAAGCTGCTCGGCTCGGGCGAGGCAAACGGCGTGATGGCGGATGCGCGCGCCACGCTGAAATCGTTCAAGCAGGTGGCGGATACGCTCAACGCCCGCCTCGGCGTCATCACCGACAATCTCGCGCGGTTCTCGGGCGAGGGCCTGCGCAATGTCAATTCGCTGGTGCAGGACAGCCGCCGTTCCATCAACCGCATCGAGGAGGCGGTTACCGACCTGCAGCGCAATCCGCAGCGCATCCTGTCGGGCGGCGACGGCGAGGTGCGGCAGTACAACGGCAGGACGCGGCGTTGACAAGGATCGTGACCGTGGCCATGAACAGCGGATGGGCGGCGGTTGGGGGCCGCCAGCCAAACGCTCGCGACATCGGGGATAGCGCGTGAAGCCGAGAGTTTTCCGTTTCGTCCTGGGCGTGCTCGCCCTGTCTTTCACCGGCTGCGCGGCCTTGCCGGGCGGCGGGCCGGCGCCGCTCGACACGTTCGATCTTTCGGCGGCCCCCGTCGCCTCGCACGGCCATAGCCGCCGTCAGATCCTGATCGCCCAGCCGGCTGCGCTCAAGGCGCTCGACAGTCAGAACATCGTCATCAAGACCGGCTCGCGTTCCATCGAATACCTCAAGGGCGCGCAGTGGGCCGACAGGCTGCCGCTGATCGTCCAGGCCAGGCTGGCGGAAACCTTCCAGCGCTCCGGCAGCTTCGCTGGCGTTGGCAAGCCGGGCGAGGGGCTGGCGATCGACTATCAGGTCATCACCGAGATACGGGCCTTCGGCGTGCGCGCCGACAATGGCGGCGTGGCCGAGGTCGATCTGTTCGTACGCCTGCTCAACGACCGCAACGGCGAAGTGCGCGCGGCGAAGGAGTTCACCGCGTCGGCTCCCGTGTCCGGCAGCGGCAACAAGGCCTACGTCGATGCGCTGAACCGGGCGTTCGGCCAGGCAGCCTCCGACATCGTCCGCTGGACGGACCGGACGATCTGACGGCCAAATCACTCAGAGCTTATGCCAGCAGATGCGCCAGCAAGGCGCGAAGCTGCGCCGGCTTGAGCGGCTTGCGCATCAGCTCGATGCCGGCGGCTTGCGCTGCGCGGTCGATCAACTCCGAATTGTCGGCGGTAACCAGGAGCGCGGGGACCGGCCGCCCCAGATAGTCCCTGATCTCGGTGATCGTATTGGTTCCCAGGTCGCCGCTGTCGAGGTGCTGGTCGGCGATGACGATATCGGGCGTCCAGGCGGTGTCGCCGAGCGCGTCGAGCGCTTCCTCGGTCGAGGTCGCCGCCCGGACCGCGCATTGCCAGCGTTCCAGCAGCGAGGTCATGGCGCCGAGCACGTCCGGATCGTTCTCGACCAGCAGCACCCGCGTGCCGAACAGCCCGTAGCCGCGCGGCCGCTCCGCCTCGCCGGCCGGCACGACATGCGCGGGAGCGCTGCCGATGCTCGGCACGTCGACATGGAAGATCGTTCCGCGGCCGACACGTGAAGAGAATGATACGGGATGGCCGAGCGCGCCGGCCATGCGGCGCACGATCGCCAGCCCAAGCCCTAGCCCGCCGCCGACCAGTTCGGCATCGGGGGAAACGGTGCCGCGGTGGAACTCCTCGAAGATCGCGTCTCGCTGCGTTTCGGGAATACCACATCCGGTGTCGGCGACGTCGATGCGCACGGTGGCGCCGCGATTGCGCACGCCCACGAGAATGCCGCCGGAGCGCGTGTAGCGCAGCGCATTGGACAGCATGTTCTGCAGGATGCGCCGCAGCATCGTCGCGTCGGAGCGGACCACGGCCCCCGTTTCCAGGAATTTCAGCGTCAGGCCCTTGCGTTCCGCCAATTGCTGGAAATCGGATTTCAGCGAGGAAAACAGCGCTTCGAGCTGGACGTCGGCGATGCTGGGCTGAACCACGCCGGCATCGAGCCGTGAGATGTCCAGCAGGGTGCGCAGCAGGTCCTCCATCGTCTCCAGCGAGCGCTCGACCTGCCTGACCAGCGTTCTGCCTTCCTCGCTCGTCTGCAATTCGGCGAGGGCCGAGACAGAAAGGTGAGCCGCGTTGAGCGGCTGCAACACGTCATGGCTCGCCGCCGCGAGAAAACGGGTTTTTGAGAGATTCGCCTGCTCCGCGCTTTCCTTGGCGGCGGAAAGGTCGATGTTGGATTGTTCCAGCCGCCGCAGGGTCGCGTGGAGTTCCTCCGTGCGTGCCCTTACCCGGCTTTCCAGCGCGATCGCCGTCTGGAACAGCGAAAAGGCGTTGCCCTGCTGATCCATCGAGCGCTCGACGCGCGAGATCAGCGCGGCATTTATCTTCTTCAGGCGCTCGATATCGTCGATCCGGCTGATGGGCATGACGGAGCCTAGCGGGCCGCCCCGGGAAGCCCGAAGGCTATGCCGGTAAAGGTCTGGTTGAGATGCATGGAACGGTACTGCTCGCCGTAGGTGCCGAAGCCGATGACATTGTGGGACCGGTAGAGTTCCGACATTTCGCGGGTGATCTGGCGGTTCTGCGCGTCCAGCCGGCGCAAGACGCAATCGAAGCCAAGCACCAGATCCAACGCGCCGAGCCGGGTCGCGACATCGGCAAGGGCCGCTTCCGTCGATTCCACCATTCCCTTCGGTTGTGCGATGGAAAGCACGATGCCGTCGTCGATGGCGCAGAAGAAGGAGAGCGAGCCGTCGGGGTGCATCTTCTGGATCGAACGGCAGTAATATTCTCCGCCGACGCGCACGACGACCGGGTGCGAGGCGAAGGAAAGCGGCGTCAGCGCTTCCGGCACGATGCCGACGGAGGCGGCATATTCCGTCGCCGCGCCGGCCGCGTTGAATTCCCGCACGATGCGGTTGTCGGGATCGGAGGCCGTCACCACCAGCTTTTCGTCGGTCGGAACGAAATTGTCGGTCTTGAAGACCTGGAATGGAACGTCCGTCGCGATCAGCACGATGACGGCGCTGTCCGACGCCGCGTGCCCGTCGGAAATGACCCGCGTCGTCTCGAATTTCAGATCGTCGCCCGCCGAGCCGCCGATGAGCGGTATGTCGTCCAGTCCCCAATGGATGGCGGAGGTAACGGCTTCTTCCGCATAGGAAAGCCCGTCAATGAAGCAGAGCGCGAAGATATTTCGATCCTCGTTCTCGCCGAGGCGGGCCTGCAGATCCCGCCTGAGCGCTTCCACGTCGCCGGTGATGCCGTCGATCGGCGATGTCGAAAGCCCGCGAACCATGATGTCTGCGGTCACGAATGCGGGTGAGGGAAAGAGGATCGCCAGCATATGGCCTTCCTCGAGCCCTTGCGGCGTGATTTCCCCCGCGGTGGAGCAGCCGGCGTGGCGAAGGGTCGGCGCATGTCTTGCCAGCGCCTCGGCCAGCGTGGCGGCGTCGATCAGGCTTTGCGAAAAGAAGACCAAAGCGAAATCGGCTCCCACCGCTTGCGCTTCGTCGTTCACCGCCCGCGCGAAGGCTTCGGCGTCGGCGTTGTCGGTGGTCAATGCCGACAGGCCGCAGGCATAGCTTGTCCGCGAGCAGAGCAGGGCTTCCTCCCAAGTCCTCCCGCCGACCGCTTTCGAGCAGGCGGTTTCTCCATTGTCGTGGCGGATCGCTGTTTTGGCAAGCGCATCGGCGGCGGCGTGAGGGGCGCGCGTGACCGAAAGTACAATATACGGCCAAAAGGGCCGATAGCATTCTCGCGGCGAGGCAATACAGAGGCTTTGCCGAAGCGTTATTCGTGGCTAGAATAACGCCGAGCGCAGGCTAGGCCGGTCGCCGAGAACCAAGGTTGGAACACCCAGGGAGGCTTTATGTCGGACATATCGATGACGGTTAACGGGAGGCAGGTGAGCGGCTCCGCCGAAGACCGCACCTTGCTCGTCCATTTCCTGCGCGAGACCCTCGGGCTGACCGGCACACATGTCGGCTGCGACACGTCTCAATGCGGCGCCTGCGTGGTGCATGTCGACGGCAAGGCGGTGAAATCCTGCACCATGCTCGCCGCCCAGGCAGCGGGCTCCACCGTCGTCACGATCGAGGGCCTCGCCGACGGTGCGGACCTTCATCCGGTGCAGGCCGCCTTCAAGGAACATCATGGCCTGCAATGTGGCTTCTGCACGCCCGGCATGATCATGACGGCGACCGATATGATCCGCCGTCACCCGGAAGGCCTCGACGAGAAGACGGTGCGCGAGGAGCTGGAAGGCAATATCTGCCGCTGCACCGGCTATCACAACATCGTCAAGGCCGTCCTCGCCGCGTCCGCGACGATGGCGAAGGCAGGCAAGGGCAGGGCGAAGAAGGCGGCGTGATGAAACGGCAGTCGGCAATCGGCAGTCGGCAATCGAATTGAAGGAGGCGCTTCGGCAGGGGCATTGCGCGTAGTCCACAACGACTGCCGATTGCCGACTGCCGACTGCCTCTCCCTGAAGGGAGGAACTGACATGGGTATCGAAGGCATCGGCGCTCGCGTGGCGCGCAAGGAAGACAAGCGGTTCATTACAGGCGCCGGCCGCTATGTCGACGACATGGTGGTGCCCGGCATGAAGCATGCCGTGTTCGTGCGCAGCCCGCATTCGCACGCGCAGATCAAGAAGCTCGACGTGTCGAAAGCCAAGGCGATGCCGGGGGTGATCGGCGTTCTGACCGGCAAGGAACTCAAGGCCGACGGCATCGGCAACCTGATCTGCGGCTGGATGATCCATTCCAAGGACGGCACGCCGATGAAGATGGGGGCGTGGTCGCCGCTCGCTGTCGACAAGGTGCGTTATGTCGGCGACGCGGTCGCCATCGTGGTGGCCGACACCAAGGGCCAGGCGCGCGACGCGGCAGAAGCGGTCGAGGTGACCTACAAGGAGCTGAAGTCGGTGACGAGCGCCGTCGATGCGCTGAAGAAGGGCGCGCCGCAGCTTCACCCCGAGGCCGAGGGCAATCTGATCTACGACTGGGAGATCGGCGACGCCAAGGCGACGGACGCGGCACTTGCCAAGGCCGCTCACATCACCCGGATGCACATCGTCAACAACCGGCTGGTGCCGAATGCGATGGAGCCGCGCGCCGCGCTCGGTCACTATGACAAGGCCGAGGACCATACCACGTGCTGGACGACCTCGCAGAACCCGCATGTCGCCCGTCTGGTGATGAGCGCGTTCTACAACGTCGCGCCCGAAAACAAGCTGCGCGTCATAGCACCGGATGTCGGCGGGGGATTCGGCTCCAAGATCTTCATCTACCCGGAAGAGGTCATCTGCTGCTGGGCGTCGAAGAAGACCGGCGTGCCGGTGAAATGGGTGGCCGACCGGACCGAGAGCTTCCTCACCGATGCGCACGGACGCGATCATGTCTCGGAAGTTCAGATGGCGTTCGACAAGGACAACCGCGTCATCGGGCTGAAGGTCGACACCATCGCCAATTTCGGTGCCTACATGTCGCTGTTCTCCTCGTCGGTGCCGACGTACCTCTACGCCACGCTGCTGTCGGGCCAGTACAACATCCCCGCGATCCACGCCAACGTCAGGGCGGTCTATACGAACACGGCGCCCGTCGATGCCTATCGCGGCGCGGGGCGTCCGGAAGCCTGCTATCTCCTGGAGCGGACGATGGAGACGGCGGCACGGGAACTCGGCGTCGATCCTGCCGAACTGCGCCGCAAGAACTTCATCACCCAGTTCCCGCACCAGACGCCGGTCATCATGAACTACGACGCCGGCGATTTCGGCGCCTCCCTAGACGCGGCGATGAAGCAGGTCGATTATGCCGGCTTTCCGAAACGCAAGGCCGCGGCGGCCAAACGCGGCAAGCTGCGCGGCATCGGTTTCTCCAACTATATCGAGGCCTGCGGCATCGCGCCGTCCGCAGCCGTCGGTTCGCTCGGCGCCGGCGTCGGCCTTTGGGAATCGGCCGAGGTGCGCGTCAACGCGGTCGGCACGATCGAGGTACTGACGGGCTCGCACAGCCACGGGCAGGGCCATGAGACGACCTTCGCGCAACTGGTCAACCAGCGTTTCGGCGTGCCGCTCGATTCGGTCTCGATCGTCCACGGCGACACCGACAAGGTGCAGATGGGCATGGGCACCTACGGGTCGCGCTCCGGCGCGGTCGGCATGTCGGCCATCGTCAAGGCGCTGGATAAGGTCGAGGCCAAGGCGAAGAAGATCGCAGCCCACCTGATGGAGGCCGACGAGGGCGACATCGTCATCGAGAACGGCGAGTTGAAGGTCGCCGGCACCGACAAGACCGTGCCCTGGTTCCAGCTGGCGCTGGCGGCCTATACGGCGCACAATCTGCCGTCGGGCATGGAGCCGGGCCTGAAGGAAACGGCGTTCTACGATCCGTCCAACTTCACGTTCCCAGCCGGCTGTTACATCTGCGAGGTCGAGGTCGATCCCGAGACTGGCGTGACCGAGATCGTCCAGTTCGTCGCCGCCGACGACTTCGGCAACATCATCAACCCGATGATCGTCGAAGGACAGGTGCATGGCGGCATCGCGCAAGGCGTCGGTCAGGCCATGCTGGAGGGCGCGCACTACGATGGCGAGGGCCAGCTTCTGACGGCGAGCTATATGGACTACACCATGCCGCGTGCCGGCGACCTGCCGTCCTTTCAGGTATCGACCTCCAATACGCCGTGTCCCGGCAACCCGCTCGGCATCAAGGGCTGCGGCGAGGCCGGCGCCATCGGCTCGCCGCCGGCGGTCATCAACGCCATCACCGACGCCATCGGCACCAACGACCTGACGATGCCCGCTTCGCCGTCCCGCGTGTGGGCTGCGATCCAGGCGACGAAGCACTGAGGAGGACGCTCATGTACGCAGTCAACTATCACCGCGCCGCCTCGGTTTCTGATGCGGCTAAGCTGTTGAAAAACGAGGATGCGAAGCTCCTGTCGGGGGGCATGACGCTGATCCCGGCAATGAAGACGCGGCTCGCCGCTCCGTCCGACCTGGTCGACATCTCGCGCATCGATGCGCTCAAGGGCGTCAAGGTGTCGGGCAAGACGGTCACGATCGGCGCCGCGACGACGCATTACGATGTCGCGGGCGACGCGAAGCTCCAGAAAGCCTGCCCGGCACTGGCGCATCTCGCCTCGCTGATCGGCGATCCGGCCGTTCGCCACAAAGGCACGATCGGCGGTTCGATCGCCAACAACGATCCAGCTGCCGACTACCCAGCGGCGATGCTGGCGCTGAATGCCACCATCGTCACCAACAAGCGCGAGATTGCCGCCGACAAGTTCTTCAAGGGGCTTTTCGAGACGGCTCTGAAGGACGGCGAGATCGTTACGGCTGTCAGCTTCACCGCGCCGGCCAAGGCCGGCTACGAGAAATTCCGCAATCCGGCGTCCCGCTACGCCATCGTCGGCGTCTTCGTAGCGAAAGACAAGGACGGCATCAGGGTAGCCGTGACCGGAGCTGGCGATGACGGCGTCTTCCGCTCGAAGGAAATGGAAGCCGCGCTCGCGAAGGCATTCGACGCTGCTTCTCTCGATGGCGTCAAGGTGCCGGCGGGCAATCTGATGACGGACATGCACGCGTCGGCCGACTACCGCGCCAACCTGGTGAAGGTCATGGCCAAGCGCGCCGTCGCCGCGGCCAACGCCTGAGGCCTGACTTCAAAAGACTTGATTCAGCGGCGTGGAGCCATTCCGCGCCGCGTCCCGCGACTGGCTGTTCGTTTGCGTATTCCACAGACGTATTCGACTATTGTCGTAGGGCGGCGATTGTGAATTGTCATATCGCACCACGATAATAACCTGTCTCCTGCCCATAATAGATAAATCGGGGAGGGAATCATGGATACAGGATCAGGAGGCGGCGGCTGGTTCAGCCGCTCGCGTACCATTGCAAAACCAGGCTTCAGCCGCTGGATGGTGCCGCCGGCGGCCTTGTGCGTGCATTTGTGCATCGGCCAGGCCTATGCGTTCAGCGTTTTCAACCTGCCGATGACCAAGCTCATCGGCATATCCGAATCGGCACCCGACGACTGGAAACTGACGGAACTCGGCTGGATCTTCTCGCTGGCCATCTTCTTTCTCGGCGTCTCGTCGGCGGTGTTCGGCCGCTGGGTCGAGGAGGGCGGTCCGCGCAAGGCGATGTTCACCGCCGCCTGCTGCTGGGCTGCGGGATTTCTGATTTCGGCCTTCGGCGTTTCCATTCATAATCTGTGGCTGATCTATCTCGGTTACGGTGTGCTCGGCGGCATCGCGCTCGGCATAGGCTATATCTCGCCGGTCTCGACGCTGATCAAATGGTTCCCGGATCGGCCGGGCATGGCCACCGGAATGGCGATCATGGGCTTCGGCGGCGGCGCCTTCATCGCCGCGCCGCTGTCGGTCTGGCTGATGAAGAGGTTCACCACCGACGCCCATATCGGCGTGATGGAAACCTTCGTCGTCCTCGGCATCGTCTATTTCATCTTCATGGTCGTCGGCTCGATCATCGTGCGCGTGCCGCCGGCCGACTGGAAGCCGGAAGGCTATGTCGCCCCCAAGGAGAACAAACTCATCAGCAAGAAAGACGTCTTCGTCTACGATGCGCTGAAGACACCGCAGTTCTGGTTGATCTGGTGGGTGCTGTGCCTGAACGTGACAGCCGGCATCGGCGTGCTCGGTCAGGCCTCGGCGATGAGCCAGGAGATGTTCCCCGGATTGATCACGCCGGTCGCGGCGGCTGGCCTGGTCGGCCTGATGAGCCTGTTCAACATGGGCGGTCGCTTCGCCTGGGCGACGACATCCGACTACATCGGCCGCAAGAACACCTATTTCGTGTTCATGGTGCTGGGCTTCATCCTCTACTGTCTGGTTCCATTGACGGGCGCGACTGGCAGCGTCGCCGGCTTCGTGCTGTGCTTCCTCATCATCATCTCGATGTATGGTGGCGGCTTCTCGACCGTGCCGGCCTATCTGCGCGACATGTTCGGCACGCGCTATGTCGGCGCCATCCACGGGCTCCTGCTCACGGCATGGTCGGCGGCCGGGATATTCGGGCCGGTCATCGTCAACTATCTGCGTGAGTACAACGTCACGCACGGCGTACCGAAGGCGGATGCTTACAACAACACCATGTACATCATGGCCGGCCTTCTGGTGATCGGCTTCATCTGCAACTTCTTCGTCAAGCCGGTCGACAGTCGCTTCCACATGAAGGACGAGAAGACCGATGCCGCGCTCGACGTCGCCGGTGACGCGGCCAGGGCCTGAGGAGAATGACAATGGAAAACAATCAGAACGGCACCACCACCCTGCAACTCGTGCTGGCGTGGGGATTTGTCGGCATCCCGCTGGTTCTCGGCGTGCTGCAGACGCTGGTCAACGCGATGAAACTGTTCCAGTAGCAGCTACGGTTTTTGCGTCGCAAGGGCGGCGGGCCTGACAGGCCCGCCGCTTTTCGTATCTGGCGTGATCTCAGGCCAATGGCCTTGCGTAATAGCGCACCGTCTTCCTGCCGTCATGGATCGCGGCCGAGCCCACCTCGGCGAAGCCGAGCGCCGCGTGGAAAGCATCCGAGGCCGGATTGGGCGGCTCGGCGTTCACCTCGCAGGTGACGATGCTGTGCCCGGCGCGCGCCGCATGGGCAAACAGGTCTTCATAGAGCCGCCGTGCGTGGCCGCGACCGCGCGCTTCGGCTGCCACCACCACGCGGTCGACGTAGACGAAGCGCGGGTAGCGACCACGGAACCACAGGAAGTTGGGGCTGTCGTAGCGGGCGCTCTGGTCGAAGGTCATGATGAAGGCTTCCAGCGCGCCGATGCGCCGCGCATAAAAGGCCTCGCCAAGCAGCGCCGACAATTGCTCCGGCTCCAACCAGGAAAGCTCCTCAGCATGTTCGTTGTTGAGCGCCAGCACTGCAGCCTGCAACTCGGCCGGTACGGTCTCTATCGTCTTGATGTCCCGATTGCTCATGCCCTCGCCGCCGTGATGGTGTCGGCGATCAGCGTCGGGTCCGTCACCGTGATGCGGTATTCCCGGTCGAGATCGGTGCCGCCCATGCCGACATGCGGGTTGCGGTAGCGCATTTCACTCGGCAGATCCTTCAAGGCGGCGAAGTGCATTTCCTTCAATCCGGTCTTTTTCCGGATTTCGCCGATAGTGTCTGGCCCCAGCGCGCCGCAGCCGAGGATGACGATCCTGTCGCCTGCCTGCCGCACCAGTGCCGCGAGCAGGTCGGCTCCTTCGGCTGCCGTGTCGCGCTGGCCGCTGGTCAGCACGCGGCCGACGCCGCAGCGGATCAGCGCCTCCAGCGCTTCGGCAGGATCGCGGGTCATGTCGAAGGCGCGGTGGCATGTGACCGCAAGCGGGTCGGCAGCCTGGACGAGGGCCGTCATGCGCGCCTCGTCGATGACGCCCTCGGCCGTCAGGCATCCCACGACGACACCCGCCACGCCCATCTCGCGCAGCGCCGCGACATCGGCCAGCATCGAGTGGTATTCCGCATCGCTGTAGAGGAAATCGCCGCCGCGCGGGCGCACGATGACGTGGAAGGGTATCGTCGCGCGCTCCAGCGCCGCACGGACGGTGCCGAAGCTCGGCGTGAGGCCGCCTTCCAGCAGGCTGGCGCAGAGTTCGACACGATCCGCGCCCGCCGACTGGGCTGCCAGAAGGCCGTCTATCCCCTCGACGCAGACTTCGATCAGCGGAGAGTTCGGTGAACCGTCCAACGCCATATTTGCCTCCAATTCCTGCTTGTGCCTCTAGCGCATATCTCCGCCCAAAGGAAACCGTTTCAGGGGCGCCGAAACGCTGCCGGGAAGCCGATGTTCAACGTATGACGAAGGCCTCGTCCTTGACTTGCGAGGCCCGCCATAACAGTTAGGTGTCTACGCCGCCCGGACGTCTGCCGTCTGTTTCGCCGCGCGCGCAGGGGAGCCGTCCAGGAGCCGCCGAATGCCGTTTGGAATCGACCAGTCGACGGTTCTCGCCTATCTGGAAGTCATCGCCATCAATCTCGTCCTGTCGGGCGACAATGTCATCGTCATCGGTATGGCGGCTGCCGGCCTCGCTGCCGAACTGAGACAGAAGGCGATCTTCATCGGCATCGCGGCCGCGACCGTCATACGCATCGTCTTCGCGGTCATCGCCGTCGAAATCCTGGCCATAACCGGCATCACGCTGCTCGGCGGACTGCTGCTGTTCTGGGTCTGCTGGAACATGTTCAAGGAGCTGCGCGCGGCCGGCGAACCTGCCGAGGAGCCGGATATGGCGGGCGAGGGCGCGATGGCACCGGTCCGTCCGCCGAAGAAGCTCAGCCAGGCCATCGTCCAGATCATCGTGGCGGACCTGTCGATGTCGCTGGACAACGTCCTTGCAGTCGCCGGCGCAGCCCAGGAAAATATCGACGCGCTGATCTTCGGCCTCGTCCTCTCGGTGGTTCTCATGGCGGCCGCCTCGACGCTGGTGGCGAAACTGCTGGCGAAATACCGGTGGATCGGCTGGATCGGCCTCGCCATCATCGTCTATGTGGCGCTCGGCATGATCGTCGACGGGGTCGAAGACCTGATGAAGCTCGACTATTCGACACTGCTTGGCCGGGCGGCGCCCGCTGCCGGCTGACCGGACCGCTTGCGGCAGCGCCTCTATCCTTGCTCCTGCATCCTGCGGGCGAGGGCGCGGTGAAGGTCGGGCGCGGCGGCGACGAGAGCCCTTGCGGCTTGCGACTGCGGATGGCCGAGCACGTCGCCGGTGCGGCCATGCTCGACGATGCGGCCTTCGTCCATGACCAGCACATCGTCCGTGATGGCGCGCGCCACTGTCAGGTCGTGGGTGATGAAGAGGTAGGCGACCCCGAGCTTTCCGTTCAGTTCCGCGAAGAGATCGAGGATCTGCGCGCGGATCGACACGTCGAGGGCAGAGACGGGTTCGTCCGCCACCACCAGCTTCGGCCGCGTGATGACGGCGCGGGCGATCGACAGCCGCTGGCGCTGTCCGCCTGAAAACTCGTGCGGATATTTTTCCATGTCGCGGGGACTGAGGCCCACTTCCTCCAGCGCGTGGGCAACCATCTCGCGCCGCTCGGCGCGCGCCGGTTTTTTCGCCAACAGGTGCAGCGGCTCCGCCACCAGCCGTTCCACCTTCTGGCGCGGGTCGAACGAGCCGTAGGGGTCCTGGAAGACGACCTGCATGTCGCGCCGCGCCGATTTGAGCTCGGTTTCGCTCCTGCCGGTGATCGTCTCGCCGCGAAAGCGGATTTCGCCGCTCGTCGGCCTGTCCAGCGCCAGCACCATGCGGGCGAGCGTGGACTTGCCGCAGCCGGATCGGCCGACCAGCGCCACCGACTGGCCGGAGGCAATGGTGAAGGACACGTCGTCGACCGCATGCACCGGCGTGTCGCGCCGGACCAGGGAAAGACGCCGGCCGGGATAGAGGCGGGAGACGGACTGGACGTCGAGCAGGGAGGACTCGGCAGTCGGCAGATCGGCAATCGGCAGTCGGGAGGCTTCGGGGAAAATCCGATTGGCGACTGCCGATCTGGCGACTGCCGGCACGCTGCGCTTCGGCACATGCATCGACGCCAGCGCCAGTTGCCGCGTGTAGGGATGCACCTGCCCGGACAGGACGCGCACCGTCTCTCCCGCCTCCATCACCTCGCCGCCTTTCAGCACGGTGATGCGGTCCGACATGTCGGCGACCACGGCAAGGTCGTGCGAGATCAGCAGCAGACCCATGCGGCTCTCCGCCACGAGGCTCCTGAGCAATTCGAGGATCTGCTGCTGCAAGACGACGTCGAGCGCCGTGGTAGGCTCGTCGGCGATCAGCAGCTTCGGCTTGAGTGCGCAGGCGATGGCGATGACGACGCGCTGGCGCTGGCCGCCGGAAAGCTCGTGCGGATAGCGCGCGAGCGGGAATTTCGCCGCCGGCAAGCCGACCCGGTCGAGCATCCGGCGGGCAAGGGCTTCGGCGTCGGCGCGGTTGGCCCCGGTATGCCAGCGTATGCCCTCGGCCACCTGCTCGCCGATGGTCTTGACCGGGTTGAGCGCCGTCATCGGTTCCTGGAAGACCATGCCGACATCGTCGCCGCGCAGCGCGCACATCTGGTCTTCGGTCGCGGACAGGATATCGATGCCGTCGAAGGTCACGCGGCCCGATGTTCGCGCAGCCTGCGGCAGGAGTTGCATCACCGTCAGCGCCGTCATCGACTTGCCAGACCCGGATTCGCCGACCAGCGCGACCGTCTCGCCGGAGGCGACCGACAGATCCACGCCCTTGAGGACGGGCTGGCCGCCGATGTCCAGCCTCAGGCCTTCGATTTCGAGGAGGCTTGCGGAAGGCTTCATCGACGCCGCCGCGACTTCGGGTCGATGATGTCGGAAATGCCGTCGCCGAGCAGGTTCAGCGCGAGCACGGTGACGGCGATGGCGATGCCGGGGAAGATCGCCATCCACGGTGCGGTTGCCATGCGCGTCTGCGCGTCGAACAGCATGCGTCCCCAACTCGGCATCGGCGGCTGGGCGCCGAGGCCGACATAGGACAGACCTGCCTCTGCCAGGATGCCGAGGGCGAACTGGATGGTTCCCTGGACCATCAAGAGCGTGGCGATGTTGGGCAGTATGTGCTCGACGGTGATGAGCGCGCCGCCCTTGCCGGCGGCGCGTGCGGCGAGGATGAATTCGCGTGGCCAGATCGCCAGCGCGCCGGCCCGCGCCACGCGCGCGAACACGGGAATGTTGAAGATGCCGATGGCGATGATGGCGTTGACGGCGCCCGGCCCGAACACGGCCGTGATCATCACCGCCGACAGGAGGGCCGGGAAGGCGAAGACGAGGTCGTTCAGCCGCATCACCGCTTCGTCGAGCAGGCCGCCGCGGGCCGCCGCGAGACAGCCGAGCGGCACGCCGACGCCCATGCCGATGCCGACGGCGACCAGGGCGACCGCGATGGAGTTGCGCGCGCCGACCATGATCATGGACAGGATGTCGCGTCCGAAATGGTCGGTGCCGAACCAGTGTGCGGCCGAAGGCGGCCGCAGCTTGTCCGCGATGACGAGGGCGGCCACATCGTAGGGCGTCCAGACGAACGACACCAGCGCCGCCAGGATCACGATCACGGCGACCGCCAGCCCGACGACGAAGGACCGGTTCCGCAGAGCCTTGGCGGCCAGGCTTGCCATTCGGCCTTCCGGCATGTCGACGTGCAGCGTCACCGCGCGCTCACTCCCGCGCCTTCAGCCGCGGGTCGACCACCGCGTAGGAGAGGTCGACCAACAGGTTGACGGCGATGACGGCGGCGACCAGCAGCATGATCACGCTTTCCACCACGATCAGGTCGCGCTGCGTGATCGCCTGGAAGACGAGGCGGCCGAGGCCGGGAAGATAGAAAACGTTCTCGATGATGATGGTGCCGGCAAGAAGGAAGGCGAATTGCAGGCCCATGATGGTCACGACCGGGATCAGCGCGTTGCGCAGCGCATGGCGCCACAGCACGGCGCGCCACGGCAGGCCCTTGGCGCGCGCGGTGCGCACATAATCCTCGGTCAGCACCTCCACCAGCGCCTGCCGGGTGACGCGGGCGAGAATGGCGGCCTGCGGCAGCGCCAGCGCGACCGCCGGCAGGGCAAGCGCCTTCAACGCCGGCCATGCACCCGCCTTCCAGCCGGGAAAGCCGCCGGCCGGCACCCAACGCAGCCACACGGCGAACAGGTAGATCAGGAGCAGGGCGAACCAGAAATTCGGGATGGCGACGCCGACCTGCGTGGTGCCCATGGCGATCGCGTCGCCGGCGCGTCCGTGCCGGCTGGCCGAATAGACGCCGACAGGGATCGCTATGAGGGTGGAGAGCGCCAGAGCGATCAGTGCAAGCGGCAGAGAGACGACGACGCGCTCGCGCACGAGGTCGATCACCGGCACGGAATAGGTGTAGGAGCGCCCGAAATCGAACCTGAGCAGGCCCGCGGCCCAATGCAGGTAACGGGTAACCAGCGGGTCGTTGAGGCCGAGCTGGTTGCGCAGCAGTTCGACCTGGTCGGCGTCCGCGTTCATGCCCAGCATCAGCCGCGCCGGATCGCCGGGCACGACCTGCAGCACGGCGAACACCACCATCGACGCGAGGACGAGGGTGGCGGCGGCGATCAGCAGGCGCTTGAGAAGGTAGGTCGTCATGCGCGAGGCGCCTTTCCTTCTCTCCGTTCATTGCTGGGTAACCGCCTATGGCGTTGAACTCCCATCGTTTGCCTCACCCCATCCCTAACCCCTCCCCACAAGGGGGAGGGGGACCTCGCGGCAGCACCACGGTGAGTCAGCGTAAGCGATCTTCGGCGAAACGGCGGTATCGGCATCTCCGTCCCCCTTGTGGGGAGGGGACAGGGGTGGGGGGGCAACGCTATAGGCGATTGCCCGGCCGTGAACGGAGAGAAGAAGCCGGCCGTCATTCGGGGGCCGCGCAACGGAGCCTGGAATGAAACGAGCGGCAGTCCGCACGACTAGTCGCTCCACTTTACCTTCGTCAGGTCGTTCGCCTGGATCGGCGCGTTCTGCCACAGGCCGGTGAGTTTGGAGTCCCACACGCCGACCTTCGGCAGTTCGAACAGGAAGGCGGCGGGGACGTCGTGCGCGAGGATCTTCTGCGCGGCGCCGAGCAGTTCGTTTCGCTTCGCTTCGTCCGATGTCAGGTTCAACTCGTCGATGACCTTGTTGAACTCGGGATTCTGGTAGTTGAAGTAGTAGTCGGGCCGCGAATAGATATCGATGTCGTTCGGCTCGGTGTGCGAGACGATGGTGAGGTCGTAATCCTTGCGGGTGAAGACCTGATCCAGCCATTGCGCCCATTCCACCGGGATGATCTCGGCGTCGATTCCGATCTCGCGCAGCTCGGAGGCGATGATCTGGCCTCCGTCGCGGGCATAGGCCGGCGGCGGCAGCTTCAGCGTCGTCTTGAAGCCGTTCTCGAGGCCCGCTTCCTTCAACAGTTCCTTTGCCTTGGCCGGATCGTACGGATAGACGCCGGTGAGATCGACATAGGCCTTGTTCGAGGGCGACATATGCGAGCCGATGGGCTGGCCGAGCCCGCCCGAGGCGCCGTCGATGATCGCCTTGCGGTCGATCGCGGAGGCGATCGCCTGCCGGACCTCCAGCTTGTCGAAAGGCGGCTTCTTGTTGTTCATGGCGAGGATGGTCTCGCCCTCGGTCGAGCCGACGACAACCTTCAACTGCGGATTGCCCTCGACCTGGCTGATGGCGTCCGGCGGAAAGAAGGGGAAGGCCTGCACGTCGCCCGATAGCATCGCTGGCACAGCCGCGGCTGCATCGGGGATGAAGCGGAACTCCGCCTTGTCGAGCGATGCCGGCTCGCCCCAATAGGTGTCCGATTTGACCAGCGTGACCTCCGAGCCCTTGGCCCAGTGGTCGAATTTGAACGGGCCGGTGCCGATCGGCTTTTCCTTGTTGGTATCGGCCGATTCCGGCGCCACGATCACCGCGTCGCCCCAGCCCATATTGTAGAGGAAGGAGCCCTGCGGATGCTTCAGCGTCACCTTGACGGTGGTAGGGTCCACGACCTCGACGGCGTCGATCGCCTCGAACAATACCTTCTGCGCATTGACCGAGTTCGGTCCGCGCGCGCGGTCGAGCGAGAACTTGACGTCATTGGCGTCGAAGTCGGTGCCGTCGTGGAATTTCACGCCGGTGTGCAGCTTGAAGGTGTAGGTCTTGCCGTCGTCGGAGACCGTCCAGCTTTCGGCGAGGTCGGGCAGGACCTCGCCATTCGCGCCGATGCGCGTCAGCCCCTCGAAGACATTGGCGTAGAGGATCTCGTCGATGGCTGCTGCCGCGCTCGCGGTCGGGTCGAGGTGCGGGGGCTCCAGCACGACGCCGAGCACCAGATCGGTTCGGGCGGCAAGCGCCGATCCGCCTGAGGCGAGGGCGAAAGCGGCGGCTGCGAGGATGGACGTCCACAATCTCATCGGTCTGCTCCCAAATTCCCGAACCGGCGCGGATAGAAGCCTGATTTTGCACGGGAGTAAATCGCACTCCCCCCTTTCACAGACGGTTTGCCGGAATGTTTCCCGTCGTGCGGCGCGGAACATCGACGGGCAACCCTATTGCGTCAGTTTCCACGCCCGCCACGCAGGAGGACATCAAGCCCGATCGCCATCACCTTCGCCGATTCGATCATGTCGTCGATGCCTACCCATTCGTCGGGGCGATGCGCGAGGTCGAGAATGCCGGGTCCATAGGCGATGCAGTCATAGAGGCCGCCGATGCGGGCGACGTGTTTCTGGTCGTAGGTGCCGGGCGAAATGACATAGTCCGGCTCGCGGTCGAAGACTTCCATGATGCCTTGCGCCACGGCCTTGACCACCGGCGCGTCGCGCTCGGTCATGGTCGGCTGTACCTCCATCAGGTCGCGGATGTCGTAATCGAACTTTTCGCGCTCACGCTTCAGCCGGTCGAGGATCGAGGTGACCTCCGATTTCACGTCGTCGATCCTCTCTTCCAGCAGGAACCGGCGATCGATGGTGAGCCGGCACCGATCGGGAACCGTAGGGGAGGGCAGGCCGGGTCGGAAGTCGTCGGTCTGGCCGCCGTGGATGGAATTGATGTTCATGGTCGAGCGCCGCGCGCCGGGCGGCACAACGGGCATGGTGGTCCGTTTGCGGTCCAGCGCGGGAAAGAGGTCGGCCTCGAAGGCCGCGAGCACCGCGCCCATGTGGCGTACGGCGTTGTCGCCGAGGAACGGCATGGACCCGTGGGCGATCTCGCCCTTCGTCTCGATCTCCGCCCACCAGACGCCGCGATGGCCGAGGCAGATGCGGTCCTTGTTGAGAGGTTCGGGAATGATGACGTGATCGACTTTGGGCCTTGAGAAATAGCCGAGGGAGGCCAGATGGGCGACGCCGCCGAACCCTCCGGATTCCTCGTCGACGGTGCCCGAAATCTCGATGGCGCCGGGGAAATCCGGGTAGGTTGCCATGAAGGCCTCGACCGCGATGACGGAGGCGGCCAACCCGCCCTTCATGTCGCATGCGCCGCGCCCGTAGATGCGGCCGTCCCTCACGATTCCCGCAAAGGGGTCCAGGGTCCAGTCATCGCCTGCCTCCACCACGTCGATATGCGAATTGAAATGAACGCACGGCCCCGGCGAGCGGCCGTCGAAGCGCGCGACGACGTTGGTGCGCGGGTAGCGGTCGCTGTCTCCGGGGACGCCGGTTGCGCGAATGTATTCGACGCCGAATCCCCTGGCGCGAAGCCGTTCGCCGAGGAATTCCGCGCAAGGCGTATAGGCTTCCCCCGGAGGGTTGACGGTCGGGAACCGGATCAGGTCGCAGGTCAGCGCGACAAGCTCGTCGCGCCGGGTGTCGATGGTTTTGAGGAGCTGGTCATACATGGGCGCGATTGAGCCGCGTTCGGTGCCCGAATGCAAGCACGCGCGATTGGCTCACCAGACAAGTCAGGAAATCTCCAGGAGCCGCGCTGCTACCCCTGGAAGAGACCGGTTAAAATTGTTCCGTCTCATTGGGCATTTGTTCAAGGACTCGCGCCTATCATTCGTTTCCTCTTTAAAAAGAGGCGAAATAAGCCGAAAGTAGTCATGCATGGGGCATGCAAGGCAACAATTGGGGTTTGGTATCATGAAGAAGACTATCATGGCGGTCGCCGCTTTGGCGGCCATGTTGCTCGGCGGCGTCGCTGAAAGCTCTGCTGCCGGGTTGGTTGCACGCGTGGACATTTCCTCGCAGACGATGACCGTGAGCCGCTACGGGCAGGTGCTCTATCGCTGGCCTGTCTCGACGGCGCGCAGCGGCTACGTCACGCCGCGCGGCACCTATCGTCCGCAACGAACGGCACGGATGTGGTATTCGCGCAAATACCACATGTCGCCGATGCCTTATTCGGTCTTCTATCACGGCGGTTACGCGATTCACGGCACGAATGCCGTTCGGCGGCTCGGCTCGCCGGCGTCGCACGGCTGCGTCAGGCTACGTACCGCCAACGCGGCGACCTTCTATTCGATGGTGAAGGAAGTGGGTTTCGGCAACACAAGGATCGTCGTCGCCGACTGATTTCGGAAGGAGCCGCGTTTTCGGGATCTTGCCCGGAAAGAGCGGGAAAGGGAGTGCGTTCATTCCGCATCCCGGTATGCGCGGAGAAGAAAATCGCCGCGTGACGCCGTTTTGGCGCATTTCCTTTCCGGTGCCGCACGGCTAGGACTCCGTCGAGGAGCCAGGAAATGAGTCCCAGCCCAAGCGTCGCTCTGTCAGAGCCCGTGGCCGACGAGGTCCGCAAGACCACCTGCTACATGTGTGCCTGCCGCTGCGGCATCAACGTCCACATCAAGGACGGCAGGATCCGCTACATCGAGGGCAACCGCGACCATCCGGTCAACAAGGGCGTGCTGTGCGCCAAGGGCTCGGCCGGCATCATGCAACATTACGCGCCGGCGAGGCTGCGCGCGCCGCTGAGGCGTGTCGGCCCACGCGGCTCCGGGCAATTCGAGGAAATCTCCTGGGACGAAGCGCTGACCATCGCCACCAAATGGCTGGGCGAGGTGCGCCATCGCGACCCGAAGAAACTGGCCTTCTTCACCGGTCGCGACCAGTCGCAGTCGCTGACCGGCTTCTGGGCGCAGCAATACGGCACGCCGAACTATGCCGCGCATGGCGGCTTCTGCTCCGTCAACATGGCGGCTGCCGGCATCATGACGATCGGCGGCGCCTTCTGGGAGTTCGGCGCGCCCGACTGGGACCGTACGAAACTGTTCGTGATGTTCGGCGTGGCGGAGGATCACGATTCAAACCCGATCAAGATGGGTATTTCCAAACTGAAGAAGCGCGGCGCGCGCTTCGTCTCGGTCAATCCGGTGCGCACCGGCTATTCTGCGGTGGCCGACAACTGGATCGGCATACGGCCCGGCACGGACGGGCTGCTGATCCTGGCCGTGATCCATGAACTCCTGAGGGCACGGAAGATCGACGTCGACTATCTGGTTCGTTACTCCAACGCGCCCTGGTTGGTGGTGGACGCGCCGGGGACGGCGGACCACGGCCTGTTCGCCCGCGACGGCGAGGGAAAGCCGATGGTCTGGGAAACCGTCACGGAACGGGCCGTGCCGGCCGGCACGAAAGGCGCGCACGCCGCGCTTTCGGGCCGGTTCGAACTGGCGGACGGCCGCTTCGCCGTGCCGTCGTTTCAGTTGCTGGCGGAAAAATACCTCGACCCGAAATATGCGCCGGAGGCGGTCGCCGACGAGACAGGCATCGCGGTCGAAACCATTCGAGGCCTCGCAGCCGAGATCGCACGCGTCGCCTTCGAGGAGGAGATCGTCGTCGAACAGCCGTGGACCGACATGCACGGTGAACGGCATCAGGGTTATGTGGGGCGGCCGGTGTCGTTCCACGCCATGCGCGGCCTGTCCGCCCATTCCAATGGTTTCCAGACGACGCGGGCGCTGCACATCCTGCAGGTGCTGATCGGCGCAATCGATTGCCCTGGCGGCTTCCGCTACGAGCCGCCTTATCCCAAGCCGCTGTCGGCGCATCCGACGCCGCATGGTCGCGCCGAGCATTTCGGCTCCGACAAGCCGCTGGCGGGGCCGCATCTCGGTTTTCCGGGCGGGCCGGAAGACCTGTTGATCGACACGGACGGAAATCCGGCGCGCCTGGACAAGGCGTTCTCGTGGGACGCGCCGATCGCCGCGCACGGCATGATGCACATGGTGATCGCCAACGCCCATGCCGGCGACCCGTATCCGGTGGACGTGCTGTTCCTCTACATGGCCAACATGGCCTGGAATTCGTCGATGAACACGGCCGGCACCATCAGAATGCTGGAGGACAAGGACCCGACCACGGGCGAATACCGCATTCCGAAGATCATCTATTGCGACGCGTACGCCTCCGAGATGGTCGCCTACGCCGATCTCGTCCTGCCCGACACGACCTATCTGGAGCGGCACGACTGCATCTCGCTGCTCGACCGGCCGATCTCCGAACCGGACGCCGTTCAGGACGCGATCCGCTGGCCGGTGCTGGAACCGGACCGCGACGTGCGCGGGTTCCAGACTGTCCTGCTCGACCTCGGCGCGCGGCTCAGGCTTCCCGGCTTCGCCGATAGCCTCGGCAAGCCGCTCTACAAGGACTACGCCGATTATATCGTGCGCCACGAGCGGCGGCCGGGCATCGGGCCGCTGGCCGGATTCCGTGGCTTGAAGGGCGATCGGGCGGGGCGAGGGGCCTCCAATCCGGATCAGTTGAAGCGCTACATTGAGAACGGCTCCTTCTTCTCGGCTCACATCCCGATGGAGGCGCAGTTCTTCAAACACGCCAACCAGGCCTACCAGGATTTCGCCGTGCGCATGGGCTTCTTCGACACGCCGCAGCCGGTGACGTTCCAGCTCTACCAGGAGGTGCTGCAGAAATTCCGACTGTCGGCCGAGGGCCTGCGCGAACCGGTGGCGCCGGAGACGCACAGGCAGCGAATACTGGGAAGCTTCGATCCGCTGCCGGAATGGTACCGGCCATTCGGCGAAGCGCTGGTGGACCGGAAGGAATATCCATACCACGCAATCACTCAGCGGCCGGCCGCCATGTATCATTCCTGGGGATCGATGAACGCCTGGCTCAGGCAGATTCACACCAGGAACCCGCTCTACGTGCCGGGCCCGATCTGCGACGAGCTTGGCCTGAAGGACGGCGACTGGGCCTGGGTGACGTCGCATCACGGCCGCATCAAGGTCGAGGTCGCGCGCACGGAAGCGGTCAATGCCTCGACGATCTGGACCTGGAACGCCGTCGGCAAACGGGCCGGCGCGTGGGCGCTGGACAAGGATTCGCCGGAAGCGAAAAAAGGTTTCTTGATGAATCACCTGATCGCCGATCTTCTTCCGTCGAAGGAGGACGGCATGCGCTGGTCGAATTCCGATCCGGTGACGGGACAGGCGGCCTGGTACGATCTCAGGGTGAAGATCGAGAAGGCGGAGCCTGGCGAGGCGATCAGCGAGCCGCACTTCGCGGCCATCGCGCAGCCGGAGCCGGAACCGCATCCCGACGTGCTGCGCTACGGGCAGGAGTGGGCGCGATGAGGAGCATAGGCGCCGTACCCCCACCCCTAACCCCTCCCCGCAAGGGGGAGGGGAAGCTGCCGCGTTCCAAGTCCCCCTCCCCCTTGCGGGGAGGGGTTAGGGGTGGGGGTCTGCACCATCATGGGAGGCGCGTACCATGACCTCGCTCCCGTCACTTTCTACGCCCAAGAAGCTCGGCCTCGTCATCGACCTGGACGTCTGCGTCGGCTGCCATGCCTGCGTGGTCAACTGCAAGGAATGGAACACCGGCGGTTACGGCAGCGCCCTGTCGGACCAGCATCCCTACGGCGCGGACGTGTCCGGCGCCTGGCTGAACAGGGTGCATACGTTCGAGGTGGTGCCGGACGGTGGCGAACTGGTCGGGGAGGCTGGCGAGGCGCGCATCGTCCATTTCCCGAAATCCTGCCTGCACTGCGAGGACGCGCCCTGCGTCACCGTCTGCCCGACCGGCGCATCCTACAAGCGCGCCGAGGACGGCATCGTTCTCGTCGAGGAGGACAAGTGCATCGGCTGCGGCCTGTGCGCCTGGTCCTGTCCGTACGGCGCGCGAGAGATGGACCTCGCAGCCGGGGTGATGAAGAAGTGCACTCTGTGCATCGACCGGATCTACAACGAGACGCTGGAAGAGGCGGACCGGCAGCCGGCCTGCGTGCGTACCTGTCCGGCCAATGCGCGCCATTTCGGCGATCTGGCCGATCCGGGATCGGCGGTGTCGATCATGGTCGCCGAACGCGGCGGGGTCGACCTGATGCCGGAGCAGGGAACGCGGCCGGTCAACAAATACCTGCCGCCGCGCCCAAGAAAGCCGCTGGCGGCCAGCGCGTCCGCCCTGCAGCGGGAAGAAGGCACCGAAGGCGCGACGGGCTTCTTCGCATGGCTCGACGGCGTGCTGGACCGAATCTGATCCATGCATCCGGCTCCCTCCATCATCGTCTTCACCACGCTTTCGGGGCTCGGCTACGGGCTGGCCTGCGCGCTCGGCCTCGGCCTGTTCGATCCGGCGGCCCTGGCCACCAAGGCCGGCTGGGTTCTGGCGCTGGCTTTGGTCGCGGCCGGACTGTCCTCGTCCACGCTACACCTCGGCAATCCGCAGCGCGCCTGGCGGGCTTTTTCGCAATGGCGCTCGAGTTGGCTATCGCGTGAGGGCGTCATGGCGGTCGTCACCTTTTTGCCGCTGGCAGCTTCGGCTTGGCTGTGCGTCGTCGAAAGCCGCTATTCTGTGGTGGCCGGGCTGATCGGCTCGGCGCTCTGTCTCGTCACCGTGTTCTGCACCGCGATGATCTATGCTTCGCTGAAATCGGTGCAGGCCTGGCACACGCCGCTGACGCCGCTTTGCTACCTGCTTTTTGCACTCGCCGGCGGCTGCGTCGCCGCCAGTTTCCTCGCCTTTTGCGGCGCCGGCATGTCGAGTTTTTTTGCTCCGGCCGCCGTCATCCTGCTCGCCGCGGCCTGGACGGCGAGACGGTTCTGGCGGCGCAGGATGCTGGACATGCGTCCTCTCTCCACGCCGGAAAGCGCCACGGGCCTGAGTGCGATCGGCCGCGTGCGCCTGTTCGAGAGGCCGCATATGACGGAGAACTACCTGACGAGGGAAATGGGCTTCAAGGTGGCCCGCAAGCACGCCGGCAAGCTGTGGCGGCTGGCGCTGCTGGTGGGAGCGGTTGTCCCGGTCGTGCTGCTGTTCTTCCTGTTGATCGGATCGGCCCAGCCCGGCTGGCCGGCGGCGCTGGTCGCCGGCGTCGCCGCCCTGGCTTCGCTGCTCGGAATCGTGGTGGAGCGATGGCTGTTCTTCGCCGAGGCGCGTCACGCCGTCATGAACTACTACGGCGGCTGAAATCCTTGGATGCCGCTACTCCACCACCGGGACATCGGCCGGCGCGCCGCTGCGCAGCGGCTTTTCCGGCATCAGCGCGAGCATGACGAACGACGTTACGAGCATGACGGCGGCAACGAGGAAGATCGCCGCGAAAGAAGAGGCCGAAGCGGCCTGGACGCCCGTGGTCGCGCCTTCGCCGGCCAGCGGCAGGCCGTAGCCGAGCGCGACCGCGCCGAGGACCGCGACGCCGAGCGCCGCGCCCAGGGAGCGCAGAAAGGTCAGGACGCCGGTCGCAACGCCGAGGTGGGCGCGCTCGACCGCATTCTGCACCGAGACCGTGCCGACGGGGAAGGTCGTGCCGGAGCCGAAGCCGATGCAGGCGGTCAGCACTTCGATCGGCACGAGCGTCGCGCTGCCGGCGATGCAGGCGAGCGCGCCGAGGCACAGGCTGGCGAAGGCGATGCCGAGCAGGGCGATGCGCTTGTAGTGCGTGAAGCGCGGAATCAGCTTGCCGCTGGTCGCCGCGCCCAGGACGGTGCCGAGCAGCAGGCCGAGCAGCGCCATGCCGGATTCCGCCGCCGTCAAGCCGAGATAGGATTGCAGGTAGACCGGCAGATAGACGGAAAGGCCGACATTGGAAGCTTGCAGCAGGAAGACCGCCAGCGTTCCGGTGAGAACGATGCGGTTGCCAAGGACCTCCAGCGAAATCAGGGGCTCCTGCGCCCGCATGAGTCGAAGCGTGAACAGCGCCCAGAAGACCGCTGAGGCGGCGACGATGCCGAGAATTTCGGACGAGAACCAGGGATAGGCGCTGCCGCCCCAGTTGAGCGCGAGAAGCAGCAACGCCGTCGCCATGACCAGCAAGAGTGCGCCGAGGCCGTCGATCCGGTGCTTTTTGCCCGCGCTTGCCAGTTTCTTGAGCGGATTGTTGATGATCGCCATCGCCACGAGCCCGAGCGGCAGGTTGATCCAGAAGATCAGCGACCAATGCAGATGCTCGGCGAAGGCGCCGCCGAGCAGCGGTCCGGCAATGCTGGCGACGGCCCACATGCCCGAGATCCACGCCGCATAGCGCGCACGCTCCATCGGCGGCACGAGATCGCCGATAATCGTCTGCGACAGCGCGAACAGGCCGCCGCCGCCGATGCCTTGCATGGCCCGCCCGGCGACGAGCACCGGCATGTTGGGGGCGAGCGCGCTGACCACTGAGCCCAGCAGGAAGACCAGGATGGCGACATGGATGGTCGGCCGTCGGCCGCGGATGTCGGAAATCTTGCCGTAGAGCGGCGCCATCGCCGTCGCCGTCAACAGGTAGCCGGTGACGATCCAGGGCAGATACTGCTCGTCGCCGAGCGCGCGGCCGATCGTGGGCATGGCTGGTGCGACGATCGTCTGATCGAGCGCGGCGAGCAGCATCGCCAGAAGGACGCCACCGATGATGACGTTCTTCTCGCGTTCCGAAATCGCCGGGACGACATCGGGTGGCGCGGTCTTATGATCGACAGCCTGATCCATTGGGCATTACTACCATTTCCGCGAAGGGTCCGGACGTATGTCGGCCTCGCTCGTCGAAAATCGACGGCTGGGACGGCTATTTCCGCTGGGGCTTCGCCATGTGCGAAGGTCCGAATCCCATCTTCGGGATCGCCGGACTACCAACCGGCAAGCGTTTCCTGGAACAGCGGCGTCGCACTAACAGACGGCACCGCCGCTGTCGAGGCGAGGCAGGGGCTGTGCTGCAATGATCGCCGTCGTGGTCCAGCGGGTCAGCCGGGAATCCGGCCTTCTTCGATCCGCTCGACCCGATATTGCAGCAGCCGCAGGATGCGGCTCTCGAAATTGATTCCTTCCACCCGGTCGAACCGCGCCTGGTCGCGGTCGTGGTCGGCGAGCGCCCGGGCTGTCAATTCCTTGGCCTTCGCCTTGGCGATATCGCAAGTCTTCTGAGGGTAGGTGGCCTTCAGCGCTTTCTCCAGCGCGCGTGCATGGTTCTTGGCAATCTCGACATGCCTGCTCTCGTGCCGCCTGATGTCGGCCGACAGCGTGTCCCAGAAGATGCGCACATCCTCGTCGGCGTGCCTGCGGTCGCGCCAGACGGGCAGGATGACATGCGCCTTGACCGTCACGACCGCCGATACGATCCGGCAGGAGCCCGAACTTTCCGAGTAACCGATGCGGGTAGAGAAGGCCATTCGCGTCGCGCCGGGGTGGCGCAGTCCCGTCGTCTTGACCTTCGGACCACGCTTGACCAACTGATCCTCTATCTGGTCCAGCGTGCGTCCGCCGATGCGGAAATAGGAATAGCTCTTCACGACGTTCGCGGCAGCCCCCGGCGTGATGATGCCTGCGGCGAGAATGGCGCTGACGAAGAAACGCTTGATCATGTTGCCTCCACCTCCACCTTGCGTTACGGCCAGTCGCGGCGCAACGGAATTCCGGTTCGGGTAGCCGGCAACAGCAGACGGCTGCAACGATGACGAAAAGATGGCATCTGGCGCATGGGCGCCATCTCGACCTCGGCGGAAAGGCCGTGGTGATGGGTATTCTGAACGTCACACCGGATTCCTTTTCCGACGGCGGCCTGTTCGACGGCCCCGAGCGCGCGCTCGCGCAGGCGGCGCGCATGATCGCGGAGGGCGCGGCGATCGTCGACGTCGGGGGCGAATCGACGCGGCCGGGCGCCCGGCCGGTGTCGGCCGAGGAGGAGCAGGCGCGCGTCCTGCCCGTGATCGCCGGACTTGCGGGGACCGAAGCGATCGTCTCGGTCGATACTTTCCGTGCCTCGACCGCGCAGCTGGCTGTCGAGGCGGGCGCCCATATCGTCAATGATGTGTGGGGATTGCAGCGGGAGCCGGATATCGCGCGGGTCGCGGCGGATACCGGAGCGGGGCTGGTCATCATGCACACGGGCAGGGACAGGCGAAAGGTGCCTGACGTTATCGAGGATCAGTTCGCATTCCTGAAAAAATCGCTGGAGATCGCTCGGGCGGCAGGGATTGCAGAC
The DNA here is from genome assembly GCF_040081975.1 of Mesorhizobium hunchu. Lineage (NCBI taxonomy): Bacteria > Pseudomonadati > Pseudomonadota > Alphaproteobacteria > Hyphomicrobiales > Phyllobacteriaceae > Mesorhizobium > Mesorhizobium hunchu. The sequence goes on along the minus strand of NZ_JBEBMG010000005.1, from coordinate 230,317 downwards.
GACCATATCGTGCTCGATCCGGGCTTCGGCTTCGCCAAGGAAACCCCGGAGGAAAATCTCGACCTGATGGCGCGGTTCGAGGAACTGCACGCGCTGGGTTTTCCGCTGATGGCCGGCACGTCGCGCAAGCGCTTCATCGGCGCTGTCACCGGCCGGGAGGCCGCAGGGCGCGATGTCGGCACGGCGGCCACCAGCGTCATCCTGAGGCTCAAGGGTGCACAGCTTTTTCGCGTCCATGATGTCGCAATCAACGTGGACGCCCTGGCCGTCACCGATGCTATGCTGGCCCGAGAAACGCCCACGCCTGACCGGAACCTGCCCTGATGTATGTCATTCGAATGAAGAATTGCGCGTTCTTTGCGCGTCACGGGGTATTGGACGAAGAGGAGACGCTCGGCCAGCGCTTCTATGTCGATGCCGAACTGACGGTGGAGCCGAGCCAGCCGCTGGAAGAGGATTCCATCGCCGGCACAGTGGATTACGGAGTCGCCTTCGACGTCATCGAAAAGATCGTCACCGGCAAGCGCCGCCTGCTCATCGAGGCGCTGGCGCTCGAGGTGGCCAAGGCTCTCGCGGCGCGATTCCAGCAGATCAGGCAGGCTGAGATCACCATCCGCAAGCCGAACGCGCCTGTGCGCGGCGTCCTCGACCATGTCGAGGTCAGCGTCGTCTGGCCGCGGTCATGACCGGTTCAAGGGTCTATCTCAGCCTGGGCGGCAACATCGGCGATCCGAGAAAGTCCATGGGCGCCGCGCTGCGCATACTGGATGCGGACGCCGCCATTTCCATCTCGGCCGTCTCGTCGCTCTACCGGACGCCGCCCTGGGGCAAGACCGACCAGCCGGATTTCCTCAACGCCGCGGCCGCGCTCGTCACCACGCTTTCGCCGCGGGGCCTGCTCGATCTGTGCCTTGAGGCCGAGCGCAGGTTGAAACGGGTGCGCGAGGAGCGGTGGGGGCCGCGGCTCATCGACATCGACATCCTGACCTTCGACGATCGAACGGTGCACGAGGCCGGGCTGGACGTGCCGCATCCGCGCATGACCGAACGCGCTTTCGTGCTCGCGCCGCTGGCAGAGATCGCGCCGGATTTCCTCATCGGCGGGCAGACGGTCACCGCACGCCTTCAGGCCATCGACACGGCAGGCATCGAGCGGCTGCCAAGCGGGCAGGACTGGTGGAAGGGATAAAGCATTTCCGGCGAAAACAGGATTGCTCTAAACCTCACCCCGCGAATCCGCCGCCGTCGAGGAATGCCTGTTCCTCGGGCGTCGTCGCGCGGCCGAGCGCCGGATTGCGGTGCGGGAAGCGGCCGAAGCGCGTGATGATGTCGCGGTGATCGATCGCCCATTTGAGGTTCGACGGGCAGTTGGCCTCGAACAGCGCAACCGAGCGTTCCTGGTCCTTCATGTCCTCCGCGTGCTCGAACGGCAGGTAGATGAAGGCGCGCAGCTTCTCGTCAAGGGCCATGTCGTGGCCGGCCGCGATGGCCTTGCCCGCGAAATGGCGGGCGAGCGGATCGGTCGCGAACATGTGGCCGGTGCCGCGGAAGCAGTTGCGCGGGAACTGGTCGAGCAGGATCATCAACGCCAGCGAACCCTCCGCATGCTGCGACCAGTCGTCCAGTTCGCGCCGGGCGGCGGCGTAGTGTAGATCGAGAAAACGCTCGCGAAAATCGTCGTCGAAGGCGTCGCTCTTCTCGAACCAGGCGTCTTCGCCGGCTTTGCGCCAGAATCCCGTTACTGAAAGCGCCCGCTCGTCCAGTTGCGTCATGGTCAGACCTCACTCCTGAGGCGGGGTCAAAACGCCCGCCGTCTCCTCGTTGAGCGCCCGGCCAGGCGAGCGCGGCTGCGCGACCGGGGCTGGCACCGGGGTGCTCATGTTGCCCTTGAAGTAGAGCCGGCCGTCCTGGATGTTGCCGGCGAGTTGCAAGTCGAAGCGCGCATTGTCGCGGCGCCGCACATCCTCGACGGTTTCGGCCACGTCTTCAGGGTCGACGCCCAGCGCCTCGAGCGCCGAACCGCCGAAGACGAGTGCCGACTCGAACGTCTCGCGGAGTTGGTAATCCGCGCCGGCGCGCACCAGTTGCAGCGACGTGCCGCGATCGTAAGCGCGTGACAGCACCAATGCATGCGGAAATTCCGACTTCACCAATTCGGTGATGCGCACCGCCACGTCGCCCTTGTCGACGCAGACCAGCACGGCGCGCGCCGAGCCGGCGCCGGCGGCGTGGAGAATATCGAGCCGCGTGCCGTCGCCGTAATAGACCTTGAAGCCGAAGTTCGACGCCGCCTGGATCATTTCCACGTCGTTGTCGATGGTGGAAACGTCGATGCCGCGCAACAGCAGCGGCTGGCTGACGATCTGGCCGAACCGGCCGAAGCCGATGATGAGCACCGACCCGCTCAGGCCGTCGGCCACGTCGACGTCGTCGAGGGATTGCTCACCGCGCGGCGCGAGCCGGCGCAATACGATGATGACCAGCGGCGTCAGCACCATCGAGATGATGATGATGGCGGTCAGGATCGCGTTGGCGCTGGCGTCGATCAGTCCGACAGCGGCCGCCGACGAGTAGAGCACGAAGGCGAACTCGCCGCCCTGCGCCATCAGCGCGGCACGATCGAGCGCGTCACGGTGCGTGGCCTTGAGCAGCCGCGCCACGAGGTAGATGCCGATGCCCTTCATGGCCATGTAGGCGACGACGTAGACGGCGATCATTTGCCAGCTCTCGGCGACGACCTTGAGGTCGAGCGACATGCCGACGGCGAGGAAGAACAGGCCGAGCAGCACGCCTCTGAAGGGCTCTACGTCCGCTTCGAGTTGGTGCCGGAAGGTCGATTCGGAAAGCAGCACGCCGGCAAGAAACGCGCCCATCGCCATCGACAGGCCGGAAAGCTGCATGACCAGCGCCGAACCGAGCACCACCAGCAGCGCGGCGGCGGTCATGACCTCGCGCGCGCGCGCGTCGGCGAGGATGCGGAACAACGGGTTGAGCAGGTAGCGCCCGGCGATCACCAGGGCGACGATGGCGCCGACGCCGATGCCGATCTCGCGCAGGCGCTCGGCCAGGGTGACGTCGCCGCCGCCGGGCGCCAGGAAGGCAACCAGCGCCAAAAGCGGCACGATCATCAGGTCCTCGAACAACAGGATCGAGACGATGCGCTGGCCTTGCGGCGTGGCGATGTCGCCGCGTTCCTCCAGCAACTGCATGACGATGGCGGTCGAGGTCAGCACGAAGCCGGCGCCGGCGACGAAGGATTGCGCAATGGGAAACCCTCCGATCCAGCCGACGACGGTCAAAAGCAGCGCGCACAGGCCGACCTGCAGCGTACCGAGGCCGAAGATCTCGCGCCGCAGGCCCCATAGCCGCGACGGCTGCATCTCCAGCCCGATGATGAACAGGAACATGACGACGCCGAGTTCCGCGACATGCAGGATCGCCTCGGGGTCGGCGAAGATGCGCAGGCCGAACGGCCCGATCGCCAGGCCGGCCGCCAGGTAGCCGAGGATCGAGCCGAGTCCGATCCGCTTGAATATGGGCACGGCAACGACACCCGCCGCCAGCAGCGCCACCACCTGTACGAGTTCGCCGCCGTTGGTAATCTCAGCCGCCATGCCTGCCTTCGGATGTCCGGTGGGGTGGCGCTTGCTCACCCCGGATTTGAGCGTACCATAGGGATTCGATCCGGCCGGGAACAGGGCAAATCGCCTGCCGGCGCAGCCTTCAGACCGACAGGACGATCACTGCGAGTACGCTGAACAGCGCCATCAGAAGCAGGTCTGCGGCCCGGTAGAGCGCCAGCGCCCGGCGAATGTCTGCGCTGGTTGCTTCGCGGCGGCCGCCGCTGCCCATGACGGCGTCGTCCACGGTGACGCCGTCATAGATGCGAGGGCCTGCGAGCGCCAGCCCCAGCGCGCCGGCCATAGCGGCTTCGGGCCAGCCGGCATTGGGCGAGCGGTGCCTGCCGGCGTCGTTTCGCAAGGCCCGCCAGGCTGCCCGGGCATCTGTGTCTCGCAACAGAAACGCCGCCGCGACGATCAGCAGCCCGGAAAGACGCGAGGCTGGCAGGTTGACGAGATCGTCGAAGCGCGCCGCCGCCCAGCCGAAGGCTAGATGGCGCGGCGTCTTGTGACCGATCATGGAATCGGCGGTGTTGACGCCCTTGTAGGCCGCGCCCCCGGCCAGACCGCCGACGCCGAGCCAGAAGGCCGGAGCGACGACGCCGTCGGAGAAATTTTCCGCAAGGCTCTCGATGGCGGCGCGGCAGACCGCCGGCTCGTCGAGGCGATCGGGATCGCGGCCGACGATCATCGAGACGGCCTTGCGTCCGGCCTCGAGGCCGCCGGTGTCGAGCGCCTCGGCGACCGCGCGGACGTGGGCGGTCAGGCTCTTTTGCGCGAGCAGCGAGGTTGCCAGCAACGCAGTCAGCACGAACCCGCCAGGAAACCAGCCGAGCAGGGATTCGATGGCCGCGCCCAGCGCCAGCGGCACGACCACGATGACGAACAGCGCGAAGACGCCTGCCATGCGACGCCGCGTGTCGGAATCGGTGGCGCGGTTGAGCGTGCGATCCAGAAAGGCTATCAGCCGGCCGAGCCACGTCACCGGATGACCGACGGCGCGGAAAAGCCGGTCCGGATAGCCGATCACGGATTCGGCGGCCAGCGACAGGAAAGCGATCAGGACGGACATGGGAATTCCGGACGGACAGGCAACGGTGGATCACGGCGGAAGCCTGGGCCGGGCAAGGGCGCTGTTTCCCCATGCGCCGGACCCGTTCGTCGATCTTTCGACCGGGATCAACCCGCACTCCTATCCGCTTTTCGACCTGCCCGCCACAGCGTTGACGCGGCTGCCGGAGGCGGATCGGCTGCATCGCCTGAAACATGTCGCGGCGGCCACATACGGTGCGCCGGACGCGGCCGCCGTGGCGGCGGCTCCGGGCACGCAGATCCTGCTGCCGCTGGTCTCGGCGCTCGTGCCGCCCGGCCGCGCATTCGTGTTGGGGCCGACCTATGCCGAGCATACCCGCGCCGCCCGCATCGCCGGTCATGAGGTGCGCGAGGTCGCGGCGTTCGAGGACCTGGAGCAATCGGACCTCGCCATCGTCGTCAATCCGAACAATCCCGACGGCAGGGTCATCCCGCGCGCCAGCCTGATCGACCTTGCCGGCAGGTTGCGGCGCAGGGGAGGGCTGCTCGTTGTCGACGAGGCCTTCATGGATGTCGGTCCGCGAAGCGAGAGCCTTGCCGGCGATGTCGGGAGCGGCGGGATCGTCGTGCTGCGTTCCTTCGGCAAGTTCTTCGGGCTCGCCGGGGTGAGATTGGGCTTCGCGCTGGCGAATACGGAGATCGCGACCCGGCTGGAAAGCCGGCTTGGTCCCTGGGCCGTGCCCGGACCGGCTCTCGAATACGGCATTCGTGCCTTGTCCGACATCGGTTGGCGGGACGCGATGCGCCTGCTGCTAACCGCGGAAGCGGACAGGCTGGATGCGCTGTTTGCGCGGTTCGGCATTCCCGTCACCGGCGGCACGCCGCTTTTCAGGTTCATCGAGTTCGCGGGCGCGCCGGGTCTTTTCCGGGCGCTGGGCGAGAACGGCATCATTCTTCGCCATTTCGCGGGTCGGCCCAACGTGCTGCGCGCCGGCCTGCCCGGCTGCCAGGAGGAATGGCAAAGGCTGGAATCCGCGCTTGCCGGTTGGGCGGGAGCGGTTCACGATCCGGTCGAGGAGGCTCGGCCATGACCCTGTCGGCAATTCACGTCTGTCCGCTGTCGAAGGTCGGCGAGGTGGCCACGCGGGTCGATGCGAGCCATCTGCTTTCGCTGCTGGCGACGGGGACGGCGATGGTGCGGCCGGCATCGATCCTGCCGCAGAACCATTTGTATCTGGTCATGCACGACATAGCCGCGGCGCAGGACGGCATGACCATGCCCGGCGAGGAGCATGTGGCGAACCTGCTCGCCTTTGCCCGGCGCTGGGATCGCGCCAGGCCGTTGCTGGTGCATTGCTATGCCGGCATCAGCCGCTCCACCGCTTCGGCCTATATCATCGCCGCTGCCCTGGCGCCGCGACGTGACGAACACGAACTGGCCCAGACGCTTCGGGCGCGGTCCCCCTCGGCGACGCCCAACCCGCGCCTCATCGCCGTCGCCGACAGGATGCTCGACCGCAACGGCCGCATGATCGAGGCGATCAAGACCATCGGGCGCGGCGCGGACGCTTTCGAGGGTGTGCCGTTCGAACTGAGCATCGAGGCGTAACGATCCGCTGGGCGTCATCCCGGAATTTCATCGTGAGCAGAGCGAGCGTGAAATGTCCGGGATCCATTCCGTAGCATTTCGGAGACGTTCCGGACTGGCTCCTGGCCCTTCAGGCGTTCGTCATTCGAAAAGCCAAGCAATTGGCTTTTCGTTCGCTCCGCGAACCACTCCTCACCGCAAGCTCGCTTGGCTGGGATGACGAGTCCGGTTGCCATGCACCATGCGCCAGCCGAGATGACGGACGTTACGCCAGCCAGTCCGCCAGCTTCGCCTTGCGCACGTCCTGAAGCAGCCGAATGAAGCCGTCGGCCTGATGCTCGGCGGTGAGCCGGCCTTTTTCCGCCGTGGCGAGATGCGCTTCGCCGACGACGCCGTTCGGGTTGAGATCGGAGGCGATCCAGGCGAAGGCGTGCGTGCCGGTCGGTTTCAGCAGTTCGAATTCCCGCTCGGCGCGCTGGACGCTGGAGACGAAATCCTGCGCCTTGCTCATGTCCACGAGGTCCGGGCGGAAATGCAGCATGACCGAGGTCTCGAAGTCGCCGCCGTGGATGCCGTAGCGGTCCTCGATGTCGCTGTAGAGGCCGGCGGGCCGGCCGAAGCGCGACCAGCTTGTCTTCACCGCCAGCATCTTGAACGCGACGCGCAACTCGCGCGCGACGATGCCCATGATCTCCTCGTTGCCACCATGCGAATTGACGAACACGATCTTCTTCACGCCGGCCCGCGCCACCGACGCGCCGAGATCGGCCCACGACTGGATGGCGGCGAGCGGCGTCAGTGTCAGCGTGCCCGGCGCATGAACATGCTCGTTCGATTTGCCGACCGACTGCACCGGCAGGATGCGGATGTCGAGGTCTTCGGGAAGGCGTGCGATCACCGTTTCCAGCATGCCGTTCATGATGGTCGTGTCGGTCGAGACCGGCAGGTGCGGGCCATGCTGCTCGATCGCCGCCACCGGAAGCACGGCGATCGTGGATTCGGGGTCGATGGATGCATATTCGGTCGTGCGGAAGTCGCCCCACCAGACGCGGCGCGGTGTCGTGTTTGTCATGATATCCTCAATCTCCCGCAGCGACGACTTCGACTTCGACCTTGAATTCGGGCCGTGCGAAACCCGACACGATCATCAGCGTCGAGGCGGGCGGCGGGTCGGCAACCAGCCGGTCGCGCGCAGCCATGTAGCCCTTCAGGTGGGCGCGGTCCGTGACGTAGGCGTTGATGCGCACGATGTCGCGAAGGCCGAGTCCGGTTTCCCCCAGGATCGCCGCGATGTTTGCGAAGCACAGTTCCGTCTGCGCCTCGACGTCCTCCGGTATCCGGTCGTCCGCCCCGATCGCAACCTGACCTGAGCAGAAAACGAGTCGCTTGCCCGGCGGCACCTCGACGCCGTGGCTGTAGCGCGCGAAGGGCGGCTTGATCGTCTCGGGCGTCAGGAATCGGAACATGAAGAATACCTTTCACGCCAAGGGTAGGGGGTGCGTGCTCCGTCCACAAGATCGCCGTGGATGCAGCGTGTCGATTGTGGACAGTAGAGGAAAAAATCGTCACGATGCGCGCCGGACAGCTAACGCCCTGCCATGCACTCTCCGTTTCGACGGAAGATACAAGAAAACCAGGGCGTAAGGTCTGTTTTCTCGATTTCGGATACAGCCCGCCAACAAACAGGGCGAACAGGGGTGACGTCGATGCACGATGGATTGAAGTTGGCAGGCGCCGTGGCAGGCCTGGCCTTTGCGGTGAACGCGGCCGCAGCCAATGAGAAGGCGATCTTCGGCACCAACTGGCTCGCACAGGCAGAGCACGGCGGGTATTATCAGGCTCTTGCCGATGGCGATTACGCCGCCTGCGGCGTCGACCTGACGATCCAGCAGGGCGGTCCCCAGGTCGCCGGCAGGCCGCTGCTTCTGGCCGGCAAGATCGACTTCTACATGGGCGGCAACATGCAGCAGGCCTTCGACGCGGTGGCGCAGGGCATTCCGCTGCGCGTCGTGGCGGCGCATTTCCAGAAGGAGCCGCAGGTAATGATGTCCCATCCCGGCGAGGGACTGGACACATGGGAGGAGCTGAAAAACGCCGACCAGTACATCATCGGCGACGAAGGGGCGCAGAGCTTCCTTCTGTGGATGGCCAGCGAATACGGCTTCGATGTCGGCAAGCGCGTGCCCTATACCTTCAACCCGGCGCCCTTCATCGCCAACAAGAAGTCGATCCAGCAGGGCTACGCCACGTCCGAGCCCTTCGCGGTCGAGAAGGAAGGCGGCTTCAAGCCGAACGTCTTCCTGCTCGCCGACTACGGCTACAGCACCTATTCCACCACCGTGGAGGCGATGCAGGACACGATCGACAAGCGGCCCGAGGTGGTCCAGTGCTTCGTCGATGCGTCGGCCAAGGGCTGGTACAAATATCTCTACGGCGACAACAAGGCCGCCAACGACCTCATCAAGAAGGACAATCCCGACATCACCGACGAGCAGATCGCCTTCACCATCGAGCAGCTCAAGAAATACGGCATCGTCGATTCGGGTGACACCGAGAAGATGGGCATCGGCGCGATGACGGATGCGCGCATGAAGGACTTCTACGACAAGATGGTCAAGGCCAAGGTCGAGCCGGAAGGAATCGATATTTCAAAGGCTTATACGCTGCAGTTCGTGAACAAGGGCGTTGGCCTGGATTTGAAGAAATAGTCCGGATCCGATCGTGCAGCAGAACAAGGTCGATTTGCCGCCGGTGCGGGCGAGCGGGGCGTTGCTGTCGCTCGCCGGCGTGGGCAAGGTGTTCTCCAACGGCGTGACGGCGCTGGACAATGTCGATCTGGCGATCGGCGAGGGCGATTTCGTTTCACTTCTCGGCCCGTCAGGCTGCGGCAAGTCGACGGCGCTGCGGATCATCGCCGGCCTGTCGCTTCCGACCTCGGGCACGCTTGAGTGGCGCGGCGGCTCGTTCGACCGCTCCGGCATCGGCTTCGTCTTCCAGGAACCGACGCTGCTGCCCTGGGCGAGCGTCTTCGACAATGTCTGGCTGCCGCTTCGGCTGCGCGGCGTCTCGAAGGCCAAAGCTGCGCCGGCGATCATGGAAATGCTGTCGCGCGTCCATCTCGACGGGTTCGCCGAGGCGGTGCCGCGGGAGCTTTCCGGTGGCATGAAGATGCGCGTTTCCATCGCCCGCGCCCTGGTGACGAAGCCGCGACTGCTTTTGATGGACGAACCGTTCGCGGCGCTGGACGAGATCACCCGTTTCCGGCTCAACGACGATCTTCTGAGCCTGTGGCAGGACGAGCGCTTCACGGCGATCTTCGTTACCCATTCGGTGTTCGAAAGCGTTTTCCTGTCCAGCCGCATCGTCGTGATGGCGGCGCGGCCGGGCAGGGTGTTCGAGGAACTTGCCGTCGAGGCCGCCTATCCGCGCGACGAGGCGTTCCGCACCTCGCCCGATTATGCGGCGCTGTGCCGGCGGGCTTCGGACGTGCTGTCGGCCGCCATGCAGGCAAACGGAGGCGGACGCGATGACGGCCACTGAGATTTCCGCCGTGAAGCTCGATCCGGAGGAAGCGCGCCGCGTCAGGCAGCGGCGCGTCGAGCGCATCGGCCGGTGGCTGTTTCCGCTCATCGTCATGGCGCTCGCGGTCTGGCTGTGGGATCGCATCTGCGTGTGGAACGGGATTCCCAGATACATCCTGCCGCGGCCGCTCGAAGTGCTCCAGACCCTGCACGACGATGCCGGGCTCCTGTTTTCCTCGCTGCTTTTCACGCTCAAGATCACCTTCCTGGGCCTCGTCCTGGCCGTTGTCGGCGGCGTCGGACTGTCGGTCCTGTTCGCGCAGTCGAAATGGGTGGAGATGACGTTCTTTCCGTTCGCCGTCATCCTTCAGGTCACGCCCATCGTGGCGGTGTTTCCGCTCATCAACATCTATGTCGGCAACCAGACGGCGAAGCTGCTGCTGTGCGCATGGATCGTGGCCTTCTTCCCGATCCTGTCCAACACGACGCTCGGTCTGAATTCGGTCGATCGCAACCTGCGCGACCTGTTCAAACTGAACGGCGCGTCGCGGTGGCAGGAGCTTTGGCATCTGCGGCTGCCTGCGGCGATGCCTTATTTCCTCGGCGGGTTGAAGATCGCCGGGGGCCTGTCCCTGATCGGCGCGGTGGTGGCCGAGTTCGTCGCGGGTGCTTCCGGCCAGTCGTCGGGGCTCGCCTCGCGCATCATCGAGGCCGGATACCGCCTCAACGCGCCGCGCCTGTTCGCGGCGCTGATCCTGATCTCGGCGACGGGCATCATCATCTTCCTTGTCCTGTCGCTTGTGTCGCACCTGATTCTGCGGCGCTGGCACGAAAGCGCGATCAGGCAGGAAGGGTGAGAGTGGCCGTGAATTGCGTCATTCCGCAAGTTATCCGCAGCGAAGTGGACGTATCGCTATTCGGGATCCATTCCGTGATATTGCATGGGTTACGGAATGGATCCCGGCTCGCGCAATCGCTTCGCTCATGCTTGGCCGAGACGACGATCGGCATGTATGCGGCGGCCAGGTCGTGAAGTCGTCGATCTTTTCCGCTTCTTCCTACGCCCTCGTCAACGCGCGGCTACATTGCTCGCTGACGCCGGGACTGACGGCGCCGGTCGATGCCGAGGGTTTCGTCCTCGCCGACATCGTCGTGGCGGATGGCCGAATAAGCCGCATCGAAACCGCCCAGCGGACGATGGCCGAAGGTGCCATCGACCTTGCCGGCCGCATCGTCCTGCCCTGCTTCGTGGATTGCCACACCCATCTCGACAAGGGTCATATCTGGCCGCGCAAACCGAACCCCGACGGGACGTTCATGGGCGCGCTGGAAGCGGCGGATGCCGATCGGGTGGCCCGCTGGAGCGCCGTCGATGTCGACCGGCGCATGGATTTTGCGCTGCGATGCGCCTATGCGCACGGCACCGGCGCAATCCGCACCCATCTGGACAGCATACCGCCGCAGGATGAGATTTCATGGTCCGTCCTCGAAGCCATGCGCGAGCGCTGGCGCGGACGAATCGACCTGCAGGCGGCCTGCCTGTTCGGCATCGAACGCGTTCGCGATCAGGATTGGTTCAGCGGAATGGTGCGGCGGGTCTCGGCTGTCGGCGGCATTCTCGGCGCGGTCACCTACATGGTGCCCGATCTGGACGCGCTGCTCGACCGCATGTTCCGCGCTGCCATCGAGCACGGGCTGGATCTCGATTTCCACGCCGACGAGACCGATTCCGTCGAAGCCATTTCGCTAAAGAGGATCGCCGAGGCGGCGCTGCGGCACCGTTTCGAGGGCCAGGTTCTCGTCGGTCATTGCTGCTCGCTGGCGCGCCAGCCGGATCGCGAGATCGCGAACACGCTGGACAAGGTTGCCGAAGCCGGGCTCGCCGTCGTTTCGCTGCCGCTGTGCAACCTCTATCTTCAGGACCGCCGCACCGACGGGACGACCCCGCGCTGGCGTGGCGTCACGCTCCTGCACGAGATGAAGGCGCGAGGCATTCCGGTCGCGGTGGCCTCCGACAACACGCGCGACCCATTCTACGCTTATGGCGATCTCGACATGCTTGAAGTGTATCGCGCGGCGACGCGGGTCCTTCATTTCGACCATCCTGTGGGCGACTGGCCCAAAGCGGTGAGCTCGACACCGGCCAGCATCATGCGGTTACACGACGCCGGAAGCCTGCGGGCGGGAGGGCCTGCCGATTTCGTGATCTTCAAGGGCCGAAGCTGGACAGAATTGCTGTCGCGGCCCGAATCGGATCGCATCGTCGTGCGCGGTGGTCGCGCTATCGATGCCGTCTTGCCCGACTATGCCGAACTCGACGACCTGATGGAATGACGATGGACCTTGCAGCATTGAAGCGCGATCTCGACGGGCTGAAGATCGAGGACAATCCGAAGCTGGTGCAGCAGAAGAGCCGTGATTTCTACTGGTACAGCCCCGTCCTCAAGCGCCAGCTCGACCACGTGAGCGCCGATCTCGTCGTCACGCCGCAATCGGAGGCGGAGGTTCTGCGTATCCTCGCGGCCTGCCACAGGCATGGCGCGCCGGTGACGCCGCGCGGCTCGGGCACCGGCAATTACGGGCAGGCGATGCCGCTTTCAGGCGGCGTCGTGCTCAATCTTTCGGAGATGAACGAGGTGAAGGAGATCGCGCCGGGGCGCGTCGTCGTCCAGCCGGGCGCCATCCTGGCCGACATCGACCGGGCGACGCGGGCGCATTCGAGCCAGGAACTGCGGATGTTTCCGTCCACCTACAACACCGCCTCGATCGGCGGCTTCATCGCCGGCGGGTCCGGCGGCGTCGGCTCGATCAATTTCGGCGGACTGCGCGACTTCGGCAATATCGTCCGCCTGCGCGTGGCGACGATGGAGGCCGAGCCCCGGCTTCTGGACCTGACCGGCGAGGACTTGCACAAGGTCACCCACGCCTACGGCACCAACGGCGTCATCACCGAAATCGAGGTGCCGCTGACGGCCGCCTACGACTGGGTGGACGTCATCGTCGGCTTCGACAGTTTCATGGATGCCGCCCGCTATGGCAACGCGCTGGCCTGCCAGGATGGCATCCTGACGAAGCTTATCACGCCGATCGCCGCACCGGTGCCGCAGCTCTATTTCAAGCGCCACGCGCGGTTCCTCCAGGACGGCATGAGCATCTGCGCGTGCATGGTGGCGCCGCAATCGCTCGACGCCTTCCTCGCCTTTACGCGCCGGGCCGGCGGCACGGTCACCTACAATGCGGCCGACCTGCCGCCCGAGGAGAAAAAGGGGTTGCCGCCGGCCTATGAACTGGCCTGGAACCACACGACGCTGCGCGCGCTCCGGGTCGATCCATCGATCACCTACCTGCAATCCCTCTATCCGTTTCCCAACCAGCTTGCGCTGGTGGAGAAGATGGATGCGATGTTCCCCGGCGAGGTCTTTTCGCATCTGGAATTCGTGCGACTGGACGGCAACATCACCTGTTTCGGCCTCAACCTGGTGAAGTTCACCACCGAGGCGCGGCTGGACGAGATCATCCGCGCCTTCGAGGAAAACGGCTGCCCGATCTTCAATCCGCATCGCTACACGCTGGAGGAGGGCGGCATGAAGCAGACGGACGCCGTGCAGCTTGCCTTCAAGCGCGAGGCGGATCCGTTGGGGTTGCTCAATCCAGGCAAGATGATCGCCTGGGAAAACCCTGACTACGACTATCGCAGTGGACGCACCTTCCTGTTCAGGGGGCTGGAGCGCACGGCGAAATGACCGGGAACCTGCCATGAGGGTGCTGGTCGTCTATTGCCACCCCGTCGAGGATAGCTTTTGCGCCGCCCTGCGGGACGCCGCCGTCGCCGCCATCCACGCCAAAGGGTGTGAGGCGCATGTTCTCGACCTTTACGCCGAGGATTTCGACCCGGTGATGCGGGCGGGAGAACGGCGCGGCTATAACGAGCATGCGCCGGACGATCCCGCCTTGCAGCCGCATATAGAGCGCCTGCGCTGGGCCGAGGCGATGGTGTTCGTCTATCCGACCTGGTGGTACGGCCTGCCGGCCATGCTCAAGGGCTGGCTCGACCGCGTCTGGGCGAAGGACGTGGCTTTCACCTTCGACAATGCGCGCCCGACGATGGAGCCGCTGATGGGGCATATCCGCAAGATTGCGGTGGTGACGACGTGCGGCGCGCCGTGGTGGTGGAGCGTCCTCGTCGGCCAGCCCGGCCGCAAGACGATCACCCGCGGCATACGCGGCCTGTGCGGCTGGCGCTGCCGCACGACCTACATGGCGCACTACCTAATGGATTCGTCCACGCCTGAAAGCCGCAAAGCCTTCCTGGACAAGGTCAAGCGAAGGCTGGAGCGGTTCTGAGGATGGGGGCGCCGCGGGCCGTCAGGCCACGCTTCCACCTTGAACGACCCTGAACCTGGCCTTCTTCGGACTGCGTGCGAGAAGCCACTCGCTTGCCTTTTCGGCCGGCATCGGGAAGGCGATGGAATAGCCCTGGACCTGTTCGCAGCCGATCGCCAGCAGCGAATCCAGCTCGGCTTCGGTCTCCGCGCCTTCCGCGACGATCGAGATGCCGAGGCCGCGAGCCAATTCGGTGATGGCGCGCACGATCTTCGAATTGTCGCCGTTCTGGTGGATGTTCTGGACGAAGCGGCGATCGATCTTGAGGCGGTCGATCTCGTTCGGATTGACGTGGCTGAGCGAGGCGTAGCCCGTGCCGAAGTCGTCCAGTTCCAGGTGCACGCCGGTCGAGCGGATGTGGCGCAGCTTCGCCGCGATGCCGGTCTTCTCGTCGTCCAGGATGACGGATTCGACGATTTCCAGCGACAGTTTCTGCGGTGGCAACCCTGCCTTTTCCAATGTATCGAACAGGAAGGCGTCGAAATCGGCCTCGCGCAGTTCCGTGCCGGAGACGTTGACGGCCAGCCGGCCGAACTCGATGTCGGACCGGTACCAGTCGGCGGCCTGTGCGATGGCCTTGGCGATGACGATACGGCCGATATCGCTCATCAGGCCGCATTTCTCAGCGATGGGAATGAACTCGGCGGGCGAGACCATGCCGCGCGTGGGATGTTTCCAGCGCACCAGAGCCTCGACGCCGCTGATGGCGCCGCTCTTGAGCGACACCTGCGGCTGGAAATGAACGTCGAACGCCTGGGCGGCGATCGCGGTGCGCATGTCCTGCTCGATCTGCTTGCGATGGTCGAGTTCCCGGCGCAATTCCTCCGAGAAGAACGACAGCGCGCCGCCTCCGAGCTTCTTGGCCGAGTAGAGCGCCAGATCGGCATGGACGAGCAGATCCGCCGCATTGTCGGCGTCGACCGGGTAGACGGCGACGCCGGCGCTGGCGCCGGGCAGGATCGTCGCGCCCTGGAAGACGATCGCGCGGTTGAGATGTGCGAGGATCCGCTTCGTGACCATCTCGATGTCCTCGGTCGTGCCGGCGCCGCTGAGGATCATGACGAACTCGTCGCCGCCCAACCGCACGCACAGGTCCGAAGCGCGGCACGATTCGCGCATGCGCTGCGCGGTCGCCACCAGCACATAGTCGCCGGCGGCGTGG
Source organism: Mesorhizobium hunchu (assembly GCF_040081975.1). NCBI lineage: Bacteria > Pseudomonadati > Pseudomonadota > Alphaproteobacteria > Hyphomicrobiales > Phyllobacteriaceae > Mesorhizobium > Mesorhizobium hunchu. The sequence continues at coordinate 215,011 of NZ_JBEBMG010000005.1, read as the reverse complement.
CCCAGCGTGTCGTTGATCTGCTTGAACCGGTCGAGGTCGAGCTGGATGACGGCAAGCCGCTCGCGCCGCCGGCGCGCGGCAGCCAGAAGCGTCTCGAAATGGTCTATCAGGAAGGAACGGTTGTGGAGGCCGGTCAGTCCGTCATGGACTGCGATGAAGGCCATCGAGTTGCGCGCGTCGATCAACTCGTGGGTCTTGCGCTGGATGACGTTGGCCATCGGCTGGAAGATCAGCAGCGCGACCAGCACGATGACGCTGATGGTGGCCAGGAACAGGCGGCGGTGAAGATCGACCAGTCCCTGCGAGCGCTGGTCGGCGAGCGTGCCGATGCGATCGCTGAGGGCGGCATATCCCGACAGCGTCGCGTTGGCCAGCAACGGGTCGAGCGCGATGTATTCGCCGCCGGCATTCTTGTAGCCGCCGCTTCCGTCGGTCCGCCCGGCGTCAAGCGCCGCCGCAAGGCGATGGGCGTTGGCCGCGAGGCCCACCGTAAAATAATCCAGGTGGAACGGCTTCGAGAACAGGATGTGGTGAAAGGAGTTCGAATCCTGCGTCGAAAGCGCAATTGAATCCGCACCGGTCCTGTCGAGAAAGAGCTGATAGTTCTTTTCGAATTCGTCGGTAGCGGTCCTGAGCTGGGCGACCAACGGCGGTTTGTTGTGCGGGGCGGCGCTTTCCGCGGCGCCCGACAGAAAAACGATCCGTTGCGACAGCGTCTTTTGCGTCGATACGAGGTCGAGCAGCGCATCGTCGCGCTGCTGGGCTGCGATCATCTGCTGCAAGAGCAGGAAGGACGCCAGCGCCATGGCCGCGATGATGAGCAGCGCCACCCAGTAGGCGCACTTGATCAACAGTACGAGCCTGCTCGATACAGCCTGTGCCTGCGACTTCGGCATTTTCAGAATAGTCCCCGAACCACCGGCGGACCATCGGCGTGGAAAGGTTAACAAGCGGAAAAGCCTGAACATGGGTGTACATTTGTTGCGACGGAAACGGTGGCAATGGTTATCGCCCTGTTTCAATGCGGCTCCGCATTTTAGCGAAGGCGAATTGATGGTCGCGGAAACGATAGGTTGCCCGGCATCGTTGTGCTAATCAGGCGCTGCCGTTGCAGGAAGAAGGACCGTCATGACAGCGCCGTTTCTGAACCACCTCGACAGCGAACTCGAACAGTTGAAGGCCGCCGGCCTCTACAAGTCCGAGCGGGTGATCACCTCGATGCAGTCCGCCGAAATCGAGGTGAGCGGCGGCGACCGCGTCCTGAACTTCTGCGCCAACAACTATCTCGGGCTCGCCGACAACGAGGACTTGCGGCAGGCGGCCAAGGCCGCGCTCGATCGTTACGGCTACGGCATGGCCTCCGTCCGCTTCATCTGCGGCACGCAGGAGGAGCACAAGCAGCTCGAGGCACGGATTTCGAGCTTTCTCGGCATGGAAGACACGATCCTCTACGGCTCCTGCTTCGACGCTAATGGCGGGCTTTTCGAGACCCTGCTCGGTGAAGAGGACGCGATCATCTCCGATGCGCTCAACCACGCCTCGATCATCGACGGCGTGCGGCTCTCCAAGGCGAAGCGCTTCCGCTATGCCAACAATGACATGGCGGCGCTGGAGGAAGAGCTGAAGAAGGCTGAAGGCAGCCGCTTCAAGCTGATCGCCACCGACGGCGTGTTCTCGATGGACGGCATCATCGCCAATCTGCAGGGCGTCTGCGACTTGGCGGAGAAATACGGCGCGATGGTCATGGTGGACGACAGCCACGCGGTTGGCTTCGTCGGCAGGAACGGCCGTGGCTCAGCCGAGTATTGCGGCGTCGAGGGCAGGGTGGACATCATCACCGGCACGCTCGGCAAAGCGCTGGGCGGCGCGTCCGGCGGCTACACGGCGGGCAGGCGGCAGGTGGTGGACTGGCTGCGCCAGCGCTCGCGACCCTATCTGTTCTCGAACACGCTGATGCCGGCGATCGCCGCTGCATCACTGAAGGTTTTCGAAATCGTCGATAACGGCGAGGCACTGCGGCGACAACTCACCGACAATGCTGCGCGCTTCCGTTCCGGGATGACGAGGCTCGGCTTCACGCTCGCAGGCGCCGATCATCCGATCATTCCTGTCATGTTGGGCGATGCGGCGCTTGCGCAGGCAATGGCGGCGAAGATGCTGGAGCGAGGCATCTACGTCATCGGCTTTTCCTTTCCGGTCGTGCCGAAGGGGCAGGCGCGCATCCGCACCCAGATGTCGGCGGCGCATTCGAGCGCCGATATCGATCGCGCGGTTGCGGCGTTCGGCGAAGTCGGCAGGGAACTTGGCGTGATATGATGTTCTCCCGCGACCGCCTCAGACTGGAGTAAGGACCATGATCATCAAGGAAATGGATCGCACGGCCTGCCTGGCGCTGCTGCACACGGCGCGGATCGGGCGCCTTGCCTGTGCGCTCGAGGGCCAACCCTACATCGTGCCGGTCAGCCTCGCCCTGGACGGAAGTTATCTCTACAGCTTTTCGCTTGCCGGGAAGAAGGTCGAGTGGATGCGGCAGAACGCAAAGGTGTGCGTTCAGATCGACGATCTGAAAAGCCAGCGCGAATGGCGCAGCGTCGTCATCTATGGAAGCTTCGAGGAATTGCCGGACCGGATCGGCACCAAGGTGCAGCGCGAGCGGGCGTGGTCGCTGCTCAGCCAGCATGCGCAGTGGTGGGAGCCGGGCGGGCTGAAGCCGGTGGCAGATGCGCCAACGCCGCATCTTTTCTACCGGATTCATATGGAAGAAATCACCGGCCGGCAGGCCCAACCGACCTGACCGCTTCGATTTCGTTGACTTCGCGGCCGGGAGGCCACGCGCAAGAAGCAATTCCTGGGAGCATTCCATGTCGAACATGATGCGGGCGCTGGTGAAGGCCAAGGCCGAGCCCGGTATCTGGATGGAACGGGTGCCGGTGCCCGAGATCGGCCCGAACGACGTGCTGATCAAGGTCCGCAAGTCGGCGATCTGCGGCACGGACGTCCATATCTACAACTGGGACAAATGGGCGGAAAAGACCGTGCCGGTGCCGATGGTGACCGGCCACGAATTCGTCGGCACGGTGGCCGAGGTCGGCTCGGCGGTGAGTGAATACAAGGTCGGCCAGCGCGTTTCCGGCGAAGGGCATATCGTCTGCGGCCATTGCCGCAACTGCCGCGCGGGCAGGGGGCATCTGTGCCGCAACACGCAAGGCGTCGGCGTCAACCGGCCAGGCTCCTTCGCCGAATATGTCGCCATCCCCCAGCACAATGTCGTGCCGATCCCCGACGATGTGCCGGACGAAATAGCGGCGATCTTCGACCCGCTCGGCAACGCCGTCCATACCGCGCTGTCCTTCGACCTTGTCGGCGAGGATGTGCTGGTCACCGGCGCCGGGCCGATCGGCATCATGGGCGCGCTGGTCGCCCAGGCGGTCGGCGCGCGCAAGGTGGTCATCACCGATATCAATCCCTACCGGCTCGACCTCGCCCGCAAGGTCGGCATCCATCACGTCGTCAACGCCTCGAAAGAGACGTTGAAAGAGGTGATGGGGCAAGAGGGAATGAAGGAAGGGTTCGACGTCGGCCTGGAAATGTCCGGCTCTGCGGTCGCCTTCCGCGACATGATCGACACCATGAACAATGGCGGCAGGATCGCCATCCTCGGTATCTCGCCGACCGGGTTCGAGATCGACTGGAACAAGGTCATCTTCAAGATGCTGACGCTCAAGGGCATCTATGGCCGCGAGATGTTCGAGACCTGGTACAAGATGATCGCGCTGGTGCAGGGTCCGCTCGACGTGACCGGCCTGATCACCCATCGCATCGGCATAGACGACTACCAGTCCGGCTTCGAGGCGATGAGAAGCGGCAGTTCCGGCAAGGTGGTGATGGACTGGTAGCGGCCTGTTGCGTCAGCGGGGCGCTCAGGCGAAGCCGACGGCGACGCCCTTCTTCCTGAAATAGGATTGCATCAGCTTGCGGCCCTGGCGGTTCGGCTGGGCGAGCTTGCCGGTTTCGAACGTGGCTTCCTTCACGCCTTCCCGGGCCATGGCGCCCTTGAGCGCGGCAATGTGGGCGTCGAGGTCTTCATTGTCGTTCTGAAGAGACGTATAGATGGCCTCTATGGCCTGGGAGACGGTGACGTCGGTCACGGGTTCGATCCTTGGAGCAGGCGGGCTGAAAAACGCGAAGCGGTTCCGGCCCCCGAAATTCGGCGAGACGATGAGCAGCGGTCCGGTCGATCTCAAAAACAACCCGAACCGCTCGGGAGCGCCGTGACTAACCCTGCTTTCGCTCCTGCACAAGACCATAAAGATTGGTGCTGCGCGCGCCGGAGCGGCAATAGGCGAAGACCGGCCCGTCGAGGCTGTCCAGCGCCCCGGCCTGTTCATCGACGTTGTCCATCGTCATCTGGCCGCTGATCACCGGGACATAGCGAAAGCCCAGTCCGGCGGCTTCGGCCGCGGCCTTGATCGCATCGTGTGCAGGCTGGCCGGGCTGTTCGTCGTCGGGCCTGTTGCAGATGATGCTGCGGAAGCCGGCTGCCTTTATGGCCTCCACGTCCTGCGGCTCGATCTGGCCCGATACCGAATAGTCTTCGCTGATCTGGCGGTATTCCATCTTTGTCCTCGCAAGGTTCTGCCGTGTGGCCCGGCAACAGTCTTGCCATTGTCGGGCCACCGGGGCAATGCCCGCGAGCGTCGCGTGCCGGTCGGGGCTTAGCTGCCCGTTATGGCGCCGCGGATCTGGGCGATGTTGTTCTTCATCATGTCGATATAGGTGGGCGCCGGACCGTCCGGACCGGAGAGCGCGTCCGAATAGAGCGTGCCGCCGACCTTGATCCCGGTTTCCGATGCGATCTGGTCGATCAGGCGCGGATTGGTGATGTTCTCCACGAAGATCGCGGCCGCCTTGTCGGCCTTTACCTGCTCGATCAACCGGGCGACATCGGCGGCGGACGGTTCGGACTCGGTCGAAAGGCCTTGAGGCGCAAGGAAGGTCAGCCCGTATTCGTGCTCGAAATAGCCGAAGGCGTCATGCGAGGTGATGACGACCCGCTTGTCGGCGGGAATGGCGTCGATCGCCGTGCGCACCTCGGCGTCGAGCGCCTGCAGTTTCTTCGTGTAGGCGGCCGCCTTGCTCTGGTATTCGACGCAGCCTTCGCTGTCGGCCGCGCAGAAAGCCTCGGCGATGTTCTTCACGTAGATTTCGGCGTTGGGGATCGACTGGAAGGCGTGGGGATCGATGCTGCCGTGATCGTGATCGCCGGCATCCGCTTCGGCCCCGCCGTCATGGTCCTCGTCGGCTTCGGCGAACTCCGGCTTGAACTTGATGGGCGTGACGCCCTTGGTCAGTTCCACGATGGCCGCCTTTGTGGCGCTGGTGTTGACGAGCCGCTTGAGAAAGCCTTCGAAGTGAAGGCCGTTGACCAGCACCACGTCGGCCTTGCTCATGGCGACCGCGTCTGCCGGGGTCGGTTCGTAGACATGGGCGTCGCCATCGGGTCCGACAATGGTGGTGATGTCGACCCGGTCGCCGCCGACGTTCTTCGCAAGGTCGGCAATGACGGTGAAGGACGCGACGACCTTCAGCGGCGCGGCGAAGGCGGACGATGCTCCGATCGATGTTAATGTTATAACAGTCATCGCGAGGGCGCGTTTGAAAGTCTTCAGCATGTCGCAGTCTCCGTTGGTTGAGGGTCAGGCCGTCCTGTGCCGATGGGCGATGGTGCGCGTGCGCAGGACGCCGCGCGGTCCGAGCAGGATGGAAAGAAAGTAGACGACGCCGGCCGACAGGATGATGGCGGGGCCCGACGGCAGGGCGGCGTGGTAGGAAAGCAGCAGGCCGGCTGTGCAGGACGCGAAGCCGATCGCCACCGAAAGGACGCACATGAAGCCGGCGCGATTCGTCCAGAAGCGCGCTGCGGCGGCCGGCAGCATCATCAGTCCGACCGAAAGCAGGGTGCCGAGCGCCTGGAAGCCGCCGACGAGATTGAGCACGACGAGCCCGAGGAAGACGAAGTGCACGGGGCCGCCCCAGCGGCTCACGGAGCGCAGGAAAAGCGGATCGAGGCATTCGGCGACGAGGGCGCGCCAGAACACGAATAGCGCCGCAAGGGTGACGGCGGCGATGCCGCCGATCAGCACCAGCGCCTCGTTATCCAGCGCCAGCACTGTGCCGAAAAGGACGTGCATGAGATCGACGCTCGATCCGCGGATCGACACCATCAGCACGCCGAGCGCCAGCGAGATCAGGTAGAAGGCGGCCATCGAGGCGTCCTCGCGCTGGACTGTGAAGCGCGAGATGGCGCCGGCACCGAGTGCGACGACCAGCCCCGCGACCAGCCCGCCAATGGTCATCGGCAGGATCTCCAGCCCGTAGAACAGGAAGCCCGCGGCCGCGCCCGGCAAGATGGCGTGCGACATGGCGTCTCCCGAAAGGCTCATGCGCCTGAGCATGAGGAAGACGCCGATCGGGCAGGTGCCGAGCGACAGCAGCAGCGAGCCGGCAAGGGCGCGCTGCATGAAGGCGTAGTCCACGAAGGGCGCGACGAGCAGGGAATAGACGCCGTGCATCACGCAGCCTTCGGTCCGGAAGCGGAAGCCGTCTCGCCTTGAGCGCGGCCATACGTGTGCGCATGATCATGCCCAAGCCCGTCGTGCTCATGTTCGTGCGGATGCGCATGGCCTTCGGGCTCGCACCAAGGCGCGTTTTCTTCCCAGGCCTCGTGAAAACGGCGGGCACGCAGCAGGTTTTCCGGCTTGAGGGTCGCCAGCGTTTCCCCCCACGCCATCGGTTGGCGTGCCATCAGCAGGGTTTCGGGAAAGTGCCGCCGCACGAGGTCCAGATCGTGCGCGACGACCATCACCGTGCGCTCCTCGCCGTGCCAGCGCCGGATGAGATCGATCAGGTCGCCGACCGTCTTGGCGTCGATCGCGTTGAACGGTTCGTCGAGCAAGATGAGATCGGCGTCCTGCACCAGCACGCGGGCGAACAGGGCGCGCTGAAGCTGTCCGCCGGACAACGTGTCGAGCGCGCGCTGCTCGAAATCCTGTAGCCCGACCGCTTGCAAGGCGGCTGCGACGGATTCGCGATCCTGCGCGGTATGACGGCCGAGCAAGCCGCGCCGGGGCCACAGGCCCATGGACACAAGGTCAAGGACGCGGGCCGGGAAGGTGCGGTCGAGTTCCGACTGCTGCGGCAGATAGGCGATGCGCGCGCCGCTCGCTTTCACCACTGTGCCGGACATCGGCTTGAGGATGCCGACGATGCCCTTCATCAAGGTCGATTTGCCGGAGCCGTTCGCGCCGACCACGGCCGTCAGCGATCCCCTGCGGACCGTGCCGCTGAGATGGTGTACGGCCGGATGGCTGTTGTAGCCCAGCGTCAGATCCTGGAATGTGAGGCAAGGCTCGGTCATCGGCGGCGGTCATCGACTGGGATAATGCGGACTGGGTATGTGATGTTATTACATATGTCAATGCGCGCTGGACCGATATTCGCTTTGCTTCGCGACTTGCCCGACCGTGGCCGGAACTCTAAACAGGCGCCGAAGCAACGGCTCCAATGAGCAGGAAGGAAACGCCATGAGCATTCGCCGCATCGACGTCGGTCCCCGCATGAGCCAGATCGTCATTCACGGCAACACCGTCTATCTGGCGGGCCAGACGGGCGAGGGCGACAGCGTCGCCGCGCAGACGAAGGACATTCTGGCTTCCATCGATTCGCTGCTGGCCAAGGCCGGAACCGACAAGACCAAGATCGTGCAGGCGATCATCTGGCTGTCGGACATGTCCACCTTCGCCGAAATGAACAAGGAATGGGACGCCTGGGTGCCGCAGGGCCATACGCCGGCGCGCGCCACCGGCGAGGCCAAGCTCGCCGCGCCGAAATACCTGGTCGAGATCATCGTCACCGCGGCGATCTGAGGTTCGGCTTCTCGAGTGGCTATGCCTGTGACGGCGTGAAGCGCGCCACCAGCGCGTGGCTTTCGGCTGCGTAGGTGAAGCGGACATGGGTGACCGGATGCTCGGCGCTCCATGTCCGCCGCTCGATCACCAGGCAGGGTGAGCCGACCGCAATGTCGAGCGCGGCGGCGATGCCGGCGTCGGCGGCGGTCGCACGGATGCGGTGTTCGGCCGCGCTCCACGGCACGCGCGCGACCAGCCAGGGACCGGGCGCGATCGTCTTGAAAGGCTCGTCGATCGCATCCGGCACCGCCGCGAGGCTGATGAGGCGCGCCTCATGGCAGAATGGCCGCGTCCCGGCGAAATGCCGACATTCCAGCATAAGTACCGCTGACGGAGCCTGAACGCCGAGCAATGCGCGGTCCTGCGCGGTGGCGCGACGCTTGTCGCGGCGCTCCAGTTCGTAGCGGTAGGGCAGGCCGAGCGCTTCGACCTCCACGCGGATGTCGTGGATTTCCAGCACGGCCGCCTGTGATTGCGGCTGCCGAACGAAGCTGCCTGACCGGCGGCGGCGCTCGATCAGCCCGGCCTTGGCGAGTTGCGACAGCGCCTTGTTCACGGTCATGCGCGAGCAGCCGTACTGCGTCGCCAACTCATGTTCGAACGGGATGCGGTGGCCAGGTACCCACGCGCCGGACAGGATGCGGTCGCTGATATCCGACAGGATGCGCTGATGCAGCGTCTCGCCTTCGGCTTCGCTTGTTTCGTTTGCTGCCATCCCGCTCTGCCTTCCTCCGCCTGGCTCAGCCGGCGGACAGGTCCTTCATGACGGCGGCGAAGCGGCGCGCCGTTTCGTCGCGCCGGAGATGCCGCCCGCCGCTCACCCGTTTGTTTCCGCGTGTCCAGACGCAGTCCACATGCGCCCCGGCGGCGAAGATCCAGGCGTCGAGGACGGCATCGCGCGCCTTGCCGGCAAGTGTGGGATGGCTCGGGTCGAGCGAAACAAAGTCGGCCGAGGCGCCTTCGGCAATGCCGGGCGGACCGGCACCGAGCGCCCGAGCGCCGCCGTCCAATGCAACGTCGAACAGGGCGCGGCCGTTCGACTGGCCGGGGCGGGCCAGCACGTTGCGGGCACGGTGGGCGAGGCGCTGCGAATATTCGAGCTGGCGCAATTCGTCGGCAACGCCGATCAGCACGTTAGAGTCCGACCCCACGCCGAGCCGGCAGCCGTTCTCGATGAACAAGGGCGCGGCGAAGGTGCCGTCGCCGAGGTTGGCCTCGGTGACCGGGCAAAGGCCCGCGACCGCGCCGCTGCGGGCAAGGGCGACCGTTTCGGCTTCGGTCATGTGGGTGGCGTGAATCAGACACCAGCGTTCGTCGACATCGGCATTCTCCAGCAGCCACTCGACAGGGCGTTTGCCTGACCAGGCGACGCAATCCTCCACTTCCTTCACCTGCTCGGCGATATGGATGTGGATCGGTCCGTCCGGGGCAAGGCGCGTCACTTCGGCGAGCTCGGCCGGCGTGACGGCGCGCAGGCTGTGCGGCGCGATGCCGATCATGCCGCCGTCCAACCCGCCAACCGCTTGGCGCGATTTTTCAAGAAGCGCGGCGAACTGGGCGGGATCGTTGATAAACCGCCGCTGCCCCTCACTCGGCGCGCTGCCGCCGAAGCCCGAATGGGCGTAGAAGACGGGCAGAAGCGTCAGCCCGATCCCGGTCTGTGCGGCGGCGGCGGCGATGCGCTCGGCCATCTCGGCGATGTTGGCGTAGGGGAAGCCGTCGCGGTCGTGATGCAAATAGTGGAACTCGCCGATGCGGGTGAAGCCGGCTTCCAGCATCTCGACATAGAGTTGCGCCGCCACCGCCTCGACCTGCTCGGGGCTCATCGTCAGCGCGAAGCGGTACATCACCTCGCGCCAGGACCAGAAGGAATCGGCGCCCGGGCCGCGGGTCTCGGCCAGTCCCGCCATGCCGCGCTGGAAGGCGTGGCTGTGCAGGTTGGGCATGCCGGGAAGAAGGATCGCGTGCCGCTCGTCGCCGGGGAGAGGGGTCGCGTCCTTCTCTATGCTCTCGACGACGCCGGAATCGATCGTCAGGCGCACATCTGCGGCCCATCCGTCGGCGAGCAAGGCTTCCGCTGCAAAGATCGCGCCCACGACGTCCTCCAATTTCGTTGCGCCGACGACAATCGCTCTTGCGTCGGTCTTTAATATGTATATACATAATGAAATCCAAAGAAAACGGAAAAGATGATGGCGGAGGAGAAAGCGCGGGCAGGAGGCAGGCGAATCTGGCGCAATGCGCGCCTCGCGACGCTTGCTGAAACGTTGCCTGGACTGGGCGTCGTCGAGCGTGGCGCCGTCGTTGCGGAAGGGGAGCGCATCGTCTTCGCCGGCGCGGAAGACGACCTGCCTGCGGCACCCGCCGATGCCGAGATCATCGACTGCGAGGGGCGCTGGATCACGCCCGGCCTGATCGATTGCCACACGCATCTCGTCTGGTCTGGCGACCGCGCCAACGAATTCGAGATGCGGCTGGCAGGCGCGACCTATGAGGAAGTAGCCAAGGCCGGTGGCGGCATCGTCTCGTCGGTGAAGGCGCTGCGCGCCGCTGGCGAGGACGAACTGGTGCGACAGTCGCTGCCGAGGCTGGATGCGCTGATCGCCGAAGGCGTCACCACCGTCGAGGTCAAGTCGGGCTACGGCCTTGACTTGGAAAACGAGGCGAAATCCCTGCGCGCGGCGCGGCGACTTGGTTTTGAGAGGCCGGTTAATGTGACGGCAACCTGCCTTGCCGCCCACGCCCTGCCGCCTGAAGCTGCCGGCGACAAGGAGGCCTACATTTCCAAGGTCTGCGGTGAAATCCTTCCAGCCATCGCCGCCGAAGGGTTGGCCGACGCGGTTGATGGCTTCTGCGAGGGCATCGCCTTTTCGCCGGAGCAGATCGCGCGCGTCTTCGACACGGCGCATAAACTCGGCCTGCCGGTGAAACTCCACGCCGACCAACTGTCCAACCTGCACGGCGCGGCTCTCGCCGCCCGTTACGGCGCGCTGTCGGCCGATCATCTGGAATATACGGACGAGGCGGGCGCCGCCGCGATGGCGCAAACGGGGACCGTTGCCACGGTCCTGCCCGGCGCCTTCTATTTCATCCGCGAGACGAAGAAGCCGCCGGTCGACCTCTTTCGCAGGCATGGCGTGAAGATGGCCGTCGCGACCGACTGCAACCCCGGCACGTCGCCGCTCACCGCGCTGCTCCTGACCATGAACATGGCCGCCACGCTGTTCGGCCTTACCGTGGACGAATGCCTCGCCGGCACGACGCGCGAGGCAGCGCGGGCGCTCGGGCTTCTGGAAGAAACCGGCACGCTGGAAGCCGGCAAACGAGCCGACCTCGCCATCTGGGGCATCGAGCGACCGGCCGAACTCGTCTATCGCATGGGCTTCAATCCGCTCCATGCGCGCATCTGGAGAGGACAATGAACGATCTTGTTCTGAAGCCCGGCGGCGCCTCGCTCGCCGACTGGCGCGCCATCTATCGCGGCGCGACGCCCGTGCTCGATCCCGCCTGCCGCGGCAAGATCGCGGTGAGCGCCGAGGCGGTGGCGCGTATCGTCGCAAGGGGCGAGCCGGTCTACGGCATCAACACCGGCTTCGGAAAGCTGGCCAGCGTGCGCATTCCGGCTGGCGACCTCGAAACGCTCCAGCGCAACATCGTGCTGTCGCATGCCGCAGGCGTCGGCGAGCCGATGCCTGTGCCGGTCGCGCGGCTGATGATGGCGCTGAAAATGGCATCGCTCGCGCAGGGCGCGTCGGGCGTGCGCCAGGAGGTGATCGACCTGTTGCAGGCGATGCTCGCGGCGGACGTCGTTCCTGTCGTTCCATGCCAGGGCTCCGTCGGCGCCTCGGGCGATCTCGCGCCGCTGTCGCATATGACGGCGGTCCTGATCGGCGTCGGCGAATGTTTTACGCCGCACGGCCGCGTTCCGGCCGCCGTTGCCTTCGTGTCGCACGGGCTGGAGCCGGTGACGCTGGGTGCCAAGGAGGGTCTTGCGCTGCTCAACGGCACGCAGTTCTCCACCGCCTATGCGCTGGCCGCTCTGTTCGATGCGGAGACTCTCTATCAGTCGGCGCTGGTGGCCGGCGCGCTCTCCACCGACGCCGCGCGCGGTTCCGACGCGCCGTTCGACCCTCGTATCCATCTTCTGCGCAGGCACAGGGGCCAGATCGAGACGGCGGACGCGCTGCGCGCCCTGATGGCCGGAAGCGCCATCCGCGAATCGCACCGCGTCGGCGACGAGCGCGTACAGGACCCGTACTGCCTGCGCTGCCAGCCGCAGGTGATGGGCGCGGCGCTCGACGTGCTGCGCAAGGCCGCCGACACGCTGGAGACCGAGGCGAACGGCGTCACCGACAATCCGCTGATTTTCCCAGGCGGCGATCATGGGGACGACACCGCGCTGTCCGGCGGCAACTTCCACGCCGAGCCGGTGGCCTTCGCCGCCGACATGATCGCGCTGGCTGTCTGCGAGATCGGTTCGCTGTCGGAACGACGTATCGCCATGCTGGTCGATCCGGCGCTGTCGGGAATGCCGGCTTTCCTTACGCCGAAACCCGGCCTCAACTCCGGCTTCATGATCCCGCAGGTGACGGCGGCGGCACTCGTATCGGAAAACAAGCAGAAGGCTTATCCCGCCTCGGTCGACTCGATCCCGACGTCCGCCAATCAGGAAGACCATGTCTCGATGGCCGCGCATGGGGCGCGGCGTCTGCTCGGCATGGTCGAGAACGCCAGTTCCGTCATCGGCATCGAGGTGCTGGCGGCCGCACAGGGGTGCGACTTCCACGCGCCATTGGCTTCCAGTCCGCCGCTTGAAGCCGTCCGGTATCTGGTTCGGGCAGAGGTGCCCCATCTGGACGACGACAGGCATTTCCATCCCGACATGGAAAAGGCGATCGCGCTGGTGCGGACAAGGGCGTTGATAGAGGCGGCAAGCGCCGTCGCATTGCCTGCACTCTCGGGAGATCCGGCATGAACCGCCCGTCCTGGCTTTCCGTGCACCAGGGCACCGCGCCGCTGCTGGTGTCCATCCCGCATACCGGCACCGATCTTGCCGACATCGAAGCCGGCCTCGCATCGCCCTGGCTCGGCCGTTGCGACACCGACTGGTGGATCGAGACATTGTACGATTTCGCGGCCGATCTCGGCGCGACCGTGGTGCGGACTAACATTTCCCGCACCGTGATCGACGTCAACCGCGACCCGTCCGGCGCCTCGCTCTATCCCGGCCAGACGACGACCACGCTCTGTCCGACCGAAACCTTCGAGGGCATCCCGCTCTATCGGGAAGGATTCGAGCCGGACGCCGACGAGATCGATCGCCGGCGGCGGACCTTCTTCCAGCCCTACCATGATGCCTTGCAAGCCGAGATCGGCCGGCTGCGCGGCCTGCACGAAAACATCGTGCTCTATGACTGCCATTCGATCCGCTCCGTGCTGCCGCGCCTGTTCGAAGGCCGGCTTCCGGTGTTCAATCTCGGCACCAATGACGGCATGAGCGCCGACCCGGCCTTGCAGCAGATGGTGACGGAGATACTGGCCGATACGGGCGAGACGTTCGTCGTCAATGGCCGTTTCAAGGGCGGCTGGATCACCCGCCGCTACGGGCGGCCGGAGGACGGCGTCCATGCGCTCCAGATGGAATTGTCCTGCCGCGGCTACATGCGCGAACCGGAGGTTCCGAGCGAGCCTGACAACTGGCCCGTGTCTTATGACGGCGACTATGCCGCGCCGATCCGCGCGACGCTGACAAACATTTTCGAAACCGCAACGGCTTGGGCGCGCGGCTGAGCCGGCCGCCCCTCCTTTCCAGGGACCAACACTATGACCGACCCCCGCCACAACATCCGCGAAGTCCGAGCGCCGCGCGGCGACCAGCTGAACGCCAAGTTCTGGACGACCGAGGCGCCGCTCAGGATGCTGATGAACAATCTCGACCCGGACGTGGCCGAGAACCCCAACGAACTGGTCGTCTATGGCGGCATCGGCCGCGCTGCCCGCACCTGGAACGATTTCGATCGCATCGTCGCCTCGCTGAAATCGCTGAATGAGGACGAGACGCTGTTGGTGCAGTCCGGCAAGCCGGTCGGCGTCTTCCGCACCCACAAGGACGCGCCGCGCGTTCTGATCGCCAATTCCAACCTCGTGCCGCACTGGGCGACCTGGGAGAAATTCAACGAGCTCGATCGGAAGGGGCTCATGATGTACGGCCAGATGACGGCCGGCTCATGGATCTATATCGGCACGCAGGGCATCGTGCAGGGCACCTACGAGACGTTCGTCGAAGCCGGACGGCAGCACTATGACGGCAATCTCAAGGGCAAGTGGATCCTGACCGGCGGGCTCGGCGGCATGGGCGGCGCGCAGCCGCTCGCGGCGGTCATGGCCGGCGCCTCCTGCCTCGCCATCGAATGCAACCCGGACTCGATCGATTTCCGCTTGCGCACCAGATATCTGGATGAGAAAGCCGAGACGCTGGACGAGGCGATGGAGATGATCGATCGCTGGGCGAAGGCCGGCGAGGCGAAGTCGGTCGGGCTGCTCGGCAACGCGGCCGAACTGGTGCCGGAGATGTTCCGGCGCGGCATCCGCCCCGATATCCTGACCGACCAGACCTCCGCGCACGATCCGATCAATGGCTACCTGCCGAAAGGCTGGTCGATGGCCGAGTGGCGCGAGAAGCGCGTCAGCGACCCGCAGGCTGTGGAGAAAGCCGCTCGCGCGTCCATGCGCGAGCATGTCGAAGCGATGGTCGCGTTCTGGAACGCCGGCGTGCCGACGCTCGACTACGGCAACAACATCCGCCAGGTGGCGAAGGACGAGGGCTTCGAGAACGCCTTCGCCTTCCCCGGCTTCGTGCCGGCCTATATCCGCCCGCTGTTCTGTCGTGGCATCGGGCCGTTCCGCTGGGCGGCGCTCTCCGGCGACCCCGAGGACATCTACAGGACCGACGCCAAGGTGAAGGAACTCACGCCCGGCAACCATCATCTGCACAACTGGCTGGATATGGCGCGCGAGCGTATTTCCTTCCAAGGATTGCCGGCGCGCATCTGCTGGGTCGGGCTCGGCGACCGCCATCGACTCGGGCTCGCGTTCAACGAGATGGTGGCGAAGGGCGAGTTGAAAGCCCCCGTCGTCATTGGTCGTGATCATCTGGATTCAGGCTCGGTCGCCTCGCCGAACCGCGAAACGGAAGCGATGAAGGACGGTTCGGATGCCGTCTCCGACTGGCCGCTGCTCAATGCGCTCTTGAACACGGCCTCGGGCGCGACCTGGGTATCGTTGCATCACGGCGGCGGCGTCGGCATGGGCTTCTCGCAGCATTCCGGCATGGTCATCGTGTGCGACGGCAGCGCGGACGCGGCGCAGCGTATCGAGCGCGTATTGTGGAACGATCCGGCGACCGGCGTCATGCGCCACGCCGATGCAGGCTACGACATCGCCATAGAGTGCGCCAAGGAGCACCAGCTCAACCTGCCGGGCATACTTGGCTGACGTGATGCACATCCTGCGCGCCACGGACTATCGAGTGATGCCATGGAAGAACGGCGGCGGGACGACGACCGAAATCGCAGTCTCGCCCGAAGGCGCAGCGCTGGACGACTTCGACTGGCGCGTCTCGATGGCGCGGGTAGAGCAGGACGGACCGTTCTCGGCCTTTCCTGGCATCGACCGCACATTGTCGATTCTCGAGGGCGAGGGGGTGATCCTGAATGTCTCCGACCGCATTCCTTTCGGGCTGACGAAGGCCTCGGAACCCTTGCCGTTTCCCGCCGACGTGCCGACACGGGCGAACCTGATCGCCGGGCCGATCGTCGATCTCAACGTTATGTCCCGCCGCGCGCGCATGATGCATTCGGTCGAACGGATGACCATTGCGGGAACCGTCGAGTTGGCCATCGCGGCTGAAACGATGCTGGTCTTTTGTCACCGGGGCAGGGTGCGGGCCGATGGTCTGGAAACCGTCGTTCTCGACGCCCTGGATGCGCTCCGGATCGATCGCGGAGGCCCCGCCCTGCGGCTGTCCGCCGATGACCGGGCGACAGTCTTCGTCATCCTGATCAACGCAGTCGGCGGCAACGATTAAAGCCGGTCTCCAAGCTTTACCGACAACCCGTTGAAAAAAAGCGGGTCGCGCTCCATACCATCGCGCCAGATCGGAATCTGGCCTTTTCTCCTTTTAAGCCGCAACGGTTCGCGGTTGCCGGGAGGAGCGCGCCTGCTATTGTCTGTCGGAAGTGATTATGCCTACGCCAGCCGCCGTCATTGCAATGCAACCAAACACCGCTGGGGCGGTTTCCTCACCAGCCGTAACAGGCGGGCTCGCCTTCACCACAATGTCGGGTTCTGACCTCGGGCTCCTCGCCGTAGACCGTTTCCTCCGTACGGATTGCCAATGAACATTCAAACCAGTCCCGGCAACATTGAAAAAGCCAGATCCGCCGTGCCGGGAACCCAGGAACCCATTCGTTCCACCTATCTGTCCGAAGAACGGCTGCGAGCGCTCGGCGAAAGTCTCGCGAAGGGCGAGATACGCGACCTGCATGGGCTGCAGCCGTTCGATTTCCAGGCGCGCATCCGGGAGGACGCCAGGAAGATCCTGGAGGTTTACCGGTCCGTCAACGCGGCGCAGGGCAAGGGCGAGACCATCACACCGGCCGCGCAATGGATGCTCGACAACAACTACATGGTCGAGGAGACGATCTATCAGATCAAGCGCGACCTGCCGCGTCGCTTCTATCGCCAGCTTCCGACCCTGAAGCTGTCGGACGGTGCGACCATTCCGCGTGCGCTGGCGATTGCCTGGGCCTATGTCGCGCATTCCGACAGTTCCGTATCGGCAGGCATGTTCAAGGCCATTGTCGAAGGCTTCCAGTCGGTCGAGCCGATAAAGATCGGCGAGATCTGGGCTCTGCCGTCGCTGTTGCGTTTCGTGCTGATCGAGAATCTGCGCAGGCTCGCTGTCCGGGTGGCTCGTTCCCGCGACATGCGCACCGTCGCAAACGACGTTGCCGACAAGGTGCTGGCCGACCGCACGGACGACGACCGGGTGATCCTGGCGCCCTATGCGGCGCATGCCCAGGATACGACCTTCGCGACGCAGCTTCTCTACCGGCTGCGCGACGGGTCGCAAAACGCCGGCAGGGCGCTCGAATGGCTCGAGGGCGAACTGGAACGTTCCGGCACCGATGCCGAGGAGATCATCCTCGCCGAGCACCAGACGCTGTCCAGCGGCAACGTCACCACAGGCAACATCATTCGGGGCCTCAGGCTCATCAACGACGTCGACTGGACCGTCTGGTTCGAGGAAGTCAGCCGTATCGACGCACTTCTGCGCGAGCGCACCAATTTCGCTGCGCTGGATTTCGCCTCGCGCGACCAGTATCGCACCGAGATAGAGGAACTGGCGAAGCGTTCCGACAAGTCGGAATACGCCGTCGCCGAGAAGGCCACCGAGCTTGCCGGCTATGCGCTGCGGCCCGGCGCCCCGCAGGGCGAGGAGGGGACGGAGCCGGGAGAGCCGGTCGATGTCGGGTTCTTCCTCGTCGGTCCGCGGCGTCGCGAACTGGAAAAGGCGTTGGGCTTCCGGCCCGGGCTGCCCGAACGGATAAAGCGCGTGTTCCGCAGCACGGGCTGGTTGGGCATCGTCGTGCCCGTTTTCGCCCTGACGGTGCTTCTGATCTGGCTGGCCGGCAATGCGCTGGCCGCGCTTGGCCTTTCGACCTCGGCCATCGCCGTCATGCTGGTGCTCTTCGCGGTGCCCGCCAGCGAAGGCGCGCTCGCCTTCTTCAACACGGTCGTCCTGCTGTTCCTGAAGCCGAGCCGATTGGTCGGTTACGAATACAAGGATGGCGTTCCAGCCTCGGCCCGCACGCTGGTCGTCGTCCCTTCGCTGATCGGATCCCGCGACGACGTCGAGGAGAACATCCGCAACATCGAGGTCCACTATCTCGCCAACGCGTCCGAACAGCTTTACTTCGCGCTGCTCTCGGATTGGCCGGACAGCAAGGCCGAGATCGACACGATCGACACCGAGATCCTCGACTTCGCCCGCGAGCAGATCGCCAGGCTCAATACGCGCTATCCAAGCGAAGGCGCGCCCCGTTTCCATCTTCTGCACCGCCATCGTCTCTACAATCCCGCGCAGGAGCGCTGGATGGGCTGGGAGCGCAAGCGCGGCAAATTGCACGAGCTCAACCTCCTGCTGCGCGGCGACAGCGACACGACCTTCATGCCGCTGGACGCGCCTTTGCCGGAGAACATCGTCCACGTCATGACGCTGGACGCCGATACCCGCACCACGCGCGACGCGGTGGTCCGGCTCATCGGCAAGCTGATGCACCCGCTCAACAAGCCGCATTTCGATGCCGTTCGGCGAAAGGTGACGCGCGGCTACACCATCCTTCAGCCGCGCATAACGCCTTCCCTAACGACAGGCGACGAGGCGTCGTTCTTCCAGCGGGTCTTCTCGGCCAATCGGGGTCTCGACCCTTATGTCTTTGCGGTTTCTGATCTCTATCAGGACGTCTTCGAGGATGGCTCCTTCACCGGCAAGGGCCTCTATCACATCGATGCCTTCGAAGCGGCGCTGAAGGACCGTATCGAGGAAAACACGGTTCTCAGCCACGACCTGCTGGAAGGCGCGCTGGCGCGCTCGGCGCTCGTCACCGACGTCGAACTGGTCGAGGATTATCCCACACGCTACTCGGTCGACGCCTCCCGCCAGCATCGCTGGGCACGGGGTGACTGGCAGTTGCTCAACTTCATCTTCGATCCGCGCTCCGAGGTTCCGGCCCTGTCGCGCTGGAAGATGATCGACAATCTGCGCCGCTCGGTCACGCCGATCTTCTGGGTGATGGCCTCGATCGCGGGCTGGGCGTTCCTGCCCTTCACCCAGGCCGCGCAATGGCAGGCTCTGCTGATCCTGACGCTGTTCATGGCGCCGACCTTCGACGTGGTCAACGCGATCATCCCGAAGAACCTCGACGCGACCGCGCGCGGGCATTTTTCCGCCCTGGCGCGGGATGTCGCATTCGGTACGGCGATGGTGGCCCTGAAGATCGTGTTCATGGCGCACCTGGCCTGGATGATGGCCGATGCGATCGGGCGGACCCTCTATCGCCTGTTCGTCACCCGCAAGCATCTGCTTGAGTGGCGGACGGCCTCGCAGGCGCAGAAGGGCGACGGTAATACGCTGAGCTCCTACTACGCGGCGATGTACGGCGCGGTCGTCATCGGCATCGTCGGCCTGGCGATCCCTGTCCTGGCGGATTCGACGGGCGCGTTCGTCGCCTTCTTCTTCGCGCTGTTCTGGATCGGCTCGCCGGCCTTTGCCTGGCTGGTCAGCCGCTCGGCCGAAACCGAAGACAGGCTGCACCTTTCGCCGCAGGACACGCGGGCATTGCGTATCGCCGCGCGCCGCACGTGGCACTATTACGAGGCTTTCGTCACTGATGAGCACAACCACCTGCCGCCGGATAATTTCCAGGAAAGCCCGGCGCCGGTGGTGGCGCAGCGCACGTCGCCCACCAATGTCGGCGTGTACCTGCTTTCGGTTGTTTCGGCGCGCGATTTCGGCTGGATCAGCCTGTCCGAAGCGCTCAAGCGCATAGAGACCACGCTTTCGACGATCGAGGCAATGCCGCGCAGCCGTGGCCATCTTTTCAACTGGTACGACACCAAGACGCTCAAGCCGCTTTATCCGCTCTACATTTCCGCGGTCGACAGCGGCAATCTGGCGGGCCATCTCGTGGCCGTCGCCGGTGCGTGCGCCGAGTGGGCGGAAGCGCCTTCCGTTCACCTGCAGGGCGACTTCGAAGGCATTCTGGACACCGTCGCCATTCTCGACGAGAGCCTGAGCGAACTGCCGGACGACAGGCGCCAGCTTCGCCCGCTCAGGCAGCGTCTGCTGGATCGGCTGGACGGCATGCGCCGCGCGGTCCGCACCATCAAGGCACAGCCGGAAATGGCGTCGATCCGAACGATCAACCTGGCCGTCCTTGCGGGCGAGATCCGCAAGCTCGCCACCGCCATCCATACGGAGGTCGAGTCCGCGGAAAGCGAGATCGTGGCGGACTGGGCGGCGCTCATCGAGGCGACGTGCGAAGCCCACGTTCAGGATGCCCATGCCGACGAGAAGGCCGTCGAAGCGATCCGCTCGAAGCTTCTCGCCCTGCGCGAGCGGGCACGCCGCTTCGCCTTCGAGATGGATTTCTCCTTCCTGATGCGGCAGGAGCGCAAGCTGCTCTCGATCGGCTACCGGGTCGAGGAACATCAACTCGACGAGGCCTGTTACGACCTGCTGGCCTCGGAGGCGCGGCTGACCAGCCTGTTCGCCATCGCCAAGGGCGATCTCCCCACCGAGCACTGGTTCAAGCTCGGCCGGCCGATCGTCGAGATCGGCTTCAAGGGTGCGCTGATGTCGTGGTCGGGCTCGATGTTCGAGTACTTGATGCCGCCCCTGGTGATGAAGGAGCCGCACGGATCCATTCTCAACCAGACGAGCAACCTCGTCATCAAGCGCCAGATGCAATATGGGCGCGAAAAGCATATTCCCTGGGGCATATCGGAAGCCGCTTACAACGCCCGCGACAGGGAACTGACCTATCAATACACCAATTTCGGCGTGCCGGGCCTCGGCCTGAAACGCGGCCTTGGCCAGAACACGGTGGTGGCGCCCTATGCGACGATCCTGGCGGCGCAGTTCATGCCGCGCGAGGCCGTCGCCAACCTCAAGCGCCTGCGCGAGATCGGCGCGCTCGGCCGCTACGGCTACTACGACGCGGTCGATTTCACGCCGCAGCGTGTGCCGGAGGGCACCGATCACGCCGTGGTGCTGAACTATTTCGCGCATCACTCCGGCATGTCGATCGCCGCCGTCGCCGACGCCGTCTTCGAGGGCCGCCTGCGCGACCGCTTCCACAGCGATCCGGTCATCGAATCGGCCGAGCTTCTGCTGCAGGAGAAGGCGCCGCGTGAGATTCCGGCCGACACGGTGCGGACGGAAGCGGAGGAACGGACCTCGAAGGACGAGACGGAGGTCCAGAGCCCGGACACGCGCATCATCCTCGATCCGCTGTGGGCGTTGCGCTCGACCTGCGTGATGTCCAACGGCCGCTATTCGGTGATGGTGAGCGCCACCGGCACCGGCTACAGCCGCTGGGGCGAGCTCGCGGTGACACGCTGGCAGCCGGATCCGACCGAGGACAGGCTCGGCTCCTTCATCTTCCTCAGGGATACCGAGACCGGCAATTGGTGGTCGGCCACGGCCGAACCGCGCCAGGCGCCGGACGAAGTGGCGCAAACGCATTTTTCGGACGACAAGGCGAGCTTCATCAAGTCCGTCGGCACGCTGCGATCCGAGGTGGAGTGCATCGTCGTGTCCGAGGGCAACGGCGAGGGGCGGCGCATTACGCTCTACAACGACGGAACCAGCGACCGTCACATCGAGGTGACCTCGTTTACCGAGCTGGTGCTCGGGTCCGAGGTCGCCGACAATGCCCATCCGGCTTTCTCCAAGATGTTCGTGGAGACGGAGATCGCCGCCAACAACGGCGCGATCTTCGCGACCCGGCGCAAGCGCGAGGCGAGCGAGCCGGACGTGGCCGCACTTCACTTCGTCACCGATCCTTCGGAGCTGGAGCGCGATACGGAGGCAGAGACGGACCGGCGCGCCTTCATCGGGCGCGGGCGCGATATCGCCGACGCGGCCGCCTTCGACGCGGGTGCGAAGCTGGGCGGCCACGCCGGCTTTACGCTCGATCCGATCGCGGCGCTGCGCCGGCGCGTGCGCGTGCCCGCCAACAAGAAGGTCTCGCTGGTCTTCTGGACGATCGTCGGGCCGAGCCGCGGCGAGCTGGAAGAGACCATGTCCCGGCTTGACCATGCAGAAAGCTTCGCACGACAGGCGATGCTCGCCTGGACGCGCTCGCAGGTGCAGACCCGCCATATGGGCCTCAGCCTGGCCGACGCCGCCAATGTCCAGAAGCTGGCGCGTTATCTGATCTATCCCGATCCATTCCTGCGCCTGCCGTCGGAGTCGATCGTCTCCGGCCTCGGCAAGCAGTCGAGCCTGTGGCCGACCTCGATCTCGGGCGATTTCCCCATCTTCGTGGTGCGCATCGGCGACATCGAGGACATCGAGATCGTCGCCCAGGCCCTGCGCTTCCAGGAATATATGCGCACCCGCGGCATGATGGTCGATCTGGTGGTCGTCAACGAGCAGGCATCGTCCTATGTCCAGGACCTTCAACAGGCCATTGAATCGCTTTGCGAAAACAGCCGCCTGCGCGGCAAGGAACTGGGTCCGCGCCAGCATATCTTCGCGGTGCGTCGCGATCTGATGGACGAGCCGACCTACCGCACGCTGCTGGCGGTGGCCCGCGTCGTGCTGCATACCCGAAACGGTACGATCTTCGACCAGATCGAGCGGGCCGAAACGGCGGCCCTGCAGGCACGCGATTCGGCATCGCCCGGCGGCGTCATGGCCTTGCGTCAGCTACCGGCACGCTCGGCGCCCCCGAAGCCGCTCTCGCAAGGCATTGCCGCGGACGGCAGCGGCCTGAGCCACTGGAACGGCTTCGGCGGGTTCGAAGGAGACGGCCGGCATTATGTCGTGCGGCTGCCCGACCAGCGCGTCACGCCGCAGCCGTGGATCAACGTCATCGCCAACGAGGCGTTCGGCTTCCACGTGTCCGCCGAGGGCGCCGCGTTTACCTGGAGCCGCAACAGCCGCGATTTCCAGATAACGCCCTGGTCGAACGATCCGGTGACCAACCGGCCCGGCGAGGGCATCTACATCCACGATCTCGACAGCGGCGAGGCGTTCTCGCCGACGGCGACGGTGGTTCGAGATCCCGCCATGACTTACGAGACATGGCATGGGCAGGGCTTTTCGACGTTCCGGACGAGGCGCGGTCCGCTGTCCATGGACCTGACGCATGTCGTCGATCCGGTGGATTCGGTCAGGGTGTCACGGCTTCGCATCCAGAACACGGGTTCCGCGCCTGTGCGCCTGCGGGTTTATGCCTATGCGGAGTGGGTGCTTGGCGCGCATCGCGCCCAGACGGCGGCCACGATCGTGCCTTCCCGCGATGCCGGGACGGGCGCGTTGCTGGCCCACAATCCCTATCATCTCGACTTCGGCGACCGGGTGGCCTTCCTCGCCGGCGACCGCGAGCCGCAGTCCTTCACCGCCGACCGCCAGGAATTCCTGGGCAGGCACGGCGTCAGCACGGCGCCGCGCGCGGTCCTGACCGGCGCGACGCTTTCGGGCCGGCTCGACGCGGGAGAAGACCCGTGCGCGGCGCTTGCGCGCGATGTCGAGATCCCGGCGAACGGCGACGTGACTCTGCTGTGGCTGCTCGGCGACGCCGGCTCGCCGGAGGAAGCAAGCGAGTTGGTCAAGCGCCATCGTGACAAGGATTTCGACCAGCGCCTCGCCGACAACGAGCGCGACTGGCGCGCCTTCCTCGATACCGTCCAGGTCGAGACCCCGGACAAGGCGATGGACGCGCTGGTCAATCACTGGCTGCCGTATCAGGCGCTGGCCTGCCGCGTGCGCGCGCGTTCGGCGTTCTACCAGGCAAGCGGGGCCTACGGCTTCCGCGACCAGTTACAGGACACGCTGGCGCTGCTGTCGCACGATCCGAAGCTGGCGCGCGAGCAGATCCTCAATGCCGCGGGCCGCCAGTTCCCGGAGGGCGACGTGCAGCACTGGTGGCTGCCGCGGACGGGGGCGGGCGTCAGGACGATGATCTCGGACGACGTCGTCTGGCTGGCCTACGCCGTCAACCTCTACGTGAGCGCGACGGGCGACACGAAAATCCTCAAGGAACAGCTTCCGTTCGTCGAGGGCCAGGCGCTTCAAGAGGGCGAGCACGACGCGTTCTTCACGCCTGAAACGTCGAAGAAGACCGTCTCGCTCTACGAGCATTGCGCCCGCGCGCTCGACCTTGCGGTCAAGCGCAGCAGTGACGCCGGCTTGCCGCTGATCCTCGGCGGCGACTGGAACGACGGCATGAATCGCGTCGGCGAGGAAGGCAAGGGCGAGAGTGTCTGGCTGGGCTGGTTCCTACTCAAGACGCTCGGCGATTTTGCCGCCATCGCCAAGGGGCAGGGCGACGACAAGCATGCGAAGGCCTGGGAAAAGCATGCCGATGTCCTCAAACGCGCACTGGAGAACACCGCCTGGGACGGCGAGTGGTATCGCCGCGGCAGTTTCGACGACGGCACGCCGCTCGGCTCGCGAACGTCCGAGGAATGCAAGATCGACTCGATCGCCCAATCCTGGAGCGTGCTTTCGGGTGAGGGGGATCCGGCGCGTTCGCAGACCGCGATGGCAAGCGCAACCAGGATGCTGGTCGATGAGGACCTGAAGATCGTCAAGCTC
The DNA here is from genome assembly GCF_040081975.1 of Mesorhizobium hunchu. Taxonomy (NCBI): domain Bacteria; kingdom Pseudomonadati; phylum Pseudomonadota; class Alphaproteobacteria; order Hyphomicrobiales; family Phyllobacteriaceae; genus Mesorhizobium; species Mesorhizobium hunchu. Next base: position 190,654 of record NZ_JBEBMG010000005.1, on the reverse strand, counting down.
TTCACGCCACCCTTTTCGAAGACCGACAAGAACCCCGGCTACATCAAGAGCTATCCTCCGGGCGTGCGCGAGAATGGCGGGCAGTACACCCATGCCGCCACATGGTTCGTCATAGCGCTGGCGCAGATGGGGCGGGCGGACGAAGCCTATCGCTGCTTCTCGATGCTCAATCCCGCCAATCACGCGACGAACGAGGCCGAAGCGGAGCATTACCGGGTCGAACCCTATGTCGTTGCCGCCGATATCTATTCCGGCGACAAGGGCGGGCGAGGCGGCTGGACCTGGTATACGGGCTCGGCCGGCTGGCTTTATCGCGCCGCCGTGGAAGGGATCCTCGGCATCGAGCGCTCGGGCACCCGGCTTGCCTTCAATCCGCGCCTGCCGAGCCATTGGGACGGCTATTCGGCCAGGATCACCTTCCTGGGGCACGAGCACAAGGTCAGGGTCGTAAGGGCCAAGGCCAGGTCCGTTTCGCTGGAAGTGAATGGCGCCAAGGTCAAGGGAAATGCCTTCGAGCCGAAAGGAGCAAGCGAGATCGTGGTGAAGATTCCCGTCTAGGGAAGGTGCCTGAAATTGCGGCGGCGGGGCTCCGCTGCCGCAATTTTGCCGTCTGGCTGTATTTCACCTTTTATCTCAACCCGTTACCTCTTCACGGCAGATTTCCGCGCGTTGCCATGTTTTGTTCGATGATTCGGAACCGAAGCCGGCGGTGGCCATTGTTTTGCACCATTGCTAGCGATACGAGTCCCCTCGAATGATGTGGCATTATACGGAAAGTCACGCGGAGTAGCCGAGTGTCCCTTCTGCGAATATACGGTCGTGCGCTCTCCTATCTCGGAGCCGACAGGAAGCGTGTCACGTTCATCTGCGCCGCCAACGTCGCGCTGGCGCTGATCGCCATTCTCGAGCCGATCATGTTCGGCCGCGTCATCGATGCCATCTCCGATCATGTCGATGCGGTGCCGGCGCTGGCCATGTGGGCCGGCCTTGGCGCATTCAACATCGTCGCCTTCGTGCTGGTCGCACGGGGAGCGGACCGCTTCGCGCATATCCTGCGTGGCGATGTGCTTTCCGAGTCCTTCGAGCGCATCATCACCATGCCTCTTTCGTGGCATCATGAGCGTGGGACGTCGAATTCGCTCCACACGCTGCTGCGCGCCGTCGAGACCCTGTTCAGCCTGTGGCTGGAATTCATGCGCCTGCACCTGTCCACGGTGGTGGCGCTGGTGCTGCTGATCCCGACCGCGCTGTCGCTGGACCTGCGCATGTCGGCCGTGCTGGTGGTGCTCGGCGTTCTCTATTTCGCCATCGGCCGGCTGGTGATGCGCAAGACCAAGGTGGGGCAGGCCAATGTCGAACGGCACTACCACAAGGTGTTCGCCCATGTGACCGATTCGGTCACCAACATCTCCGTCCTGCAGAGCTACAACCGCATCGGCCATGAGACCGAGGCGCTCAAGCGCTATGTCAACGACCTGCTCAAGGCCCAGAACCCGGTTCTCGACTGGTGGGCGATCGCCAGCGCGCTGAACCGCCTGTCTTCGACCATCTCGATGATGATCGTGCTGATGATCGGCGCCTATCTGGTCACCCGCGGCGAACTCAAGATCGGCGAGGTCATTGCCTTCACCGGCTTCGCGACGCTGCTCGTCGCCCGCCTCGACCAGGTGTCCGCCTTCGTGAACCAGATTTCCGAGGCGCGGGCCAAGCTGGAAGAATTCTACAAGATGGAGGATTCCGCCGTCGACGAGGCCGAGCCGGAGGGGCTGCGCGATCTGGAGCAGGTCAAGGGCCACGTCCGTTTCGAGAACGTCAGCTTCGAGTTTCCGAACTCCGGCCAGGGCGTCGAGGACGTGTCGTTCGAGGTTCCCGCCGGCCATACCGTCGCCATCGTCGGCCCGACCGGCGCTGGCAAGACCACGCTGATCAACCTTCTGCAGCGCGTGTTCAATCCCAAGGCCGGGCGCATCCTGATTGACGGCACCGACACGCGTACGGTGACGCGCAAGTCGCTGCGCCATTCGATCGCCACCGTCTTCCAGGACGCCGGCCTGCTCAACCGTTCGATCGAGGACAACATCCGCATCGGCCGTTCGGACGCGAGTTACGAGGAGGTGCACGCCGCCGCCGAAGCAGCCGTCGCGCAGGATTTCATCCTGTCCAAGAGCGAAGGCTACGACACGCTCGTCGGCGAGCGTGGCGGCCAGCTCTCCGGCGGCGAGCGCCAGCGCATCGCCATCGCCCGCGCCGTCCTCAAGGACGCGCCGATCCTGGTGCTGGACGAGGCGACCAGCGCGCTCGATGTCGAGACCGAGGGCCGGGTGAAGGAGGCGATCGACGACCTGCGTCGCGGCCGCACGACCTTCGTCATCGCCCACCGGCTGACGACGGTGCGCGACGCCGATCTCGTGGTTTTCATGGACAAGGGCCGTGTCGTCGAGATGGGCGGCTTCGAGGAGCTTTCGATGCGCAATGGCCGTTTTGCCGGCCTGCTGCGTGCCGGCGGCCTGCTGAGCGACGACGATGTGCGGCGGCCAAACCTCGTCTCCATCAAGGACGTTGCGGCCTGAGCCGAAGCTGCTGCCGGGTCCCGGCCTCCTGATGGCGGCTGAGGCCAAAGCCCGATTGCCGTCATCCGTCGCGGGCGCTATGTAGGCTGTATGAGTGACAGCCAAGCGCCAGCCGGCGCCCGCCCCGCAAGCTGGATGGATCTGGCCAACCCGACGCGTTTCGTCGCGCTCGCCGACCGCATCGTGCCATGGCTGGCGGGCGCTTCGGCACTGGTTCTCGCCGCCGGACTCTATATGAGCTTTGCCGCGCCGCCGGATTTCCAGCAGGGCATCACGGTGCGCATCATGTATATCCATGTGCCGTTCGCCTGGCTGGCCATGCTCTGCTACACGCTGATGGCTGTCTCCGCGCTCGGCACGCTTGTCTGGCGCCATCCGCTGGCCGATGTCGCCTTGAAATCCGCAGCACCCATCGGCGCCGTCTTCACGGCGCTGGCGCTGGTCACCGGATCGATCTGGGGCAAGCCCATGTGGGGAACCTGGTGGGTATGGGATGCGCGGCTGACATCGGTCTTCGTGCTGTTCCTGATGTATCTCGGCATCATCGCGCTGACCCGCGCTTTCGACGACGTCCATCGCGCGGCGTGGGCGGCGGCGATCATCACGCTCGTCGGCTTCGTCAATATTCCGATCATCAAGTTCTCTGTCGACTGGTGGAACACGCTGCACCAGCCGGCATCGGTGTTCCGGCTCGACGGCCCGACGATAGATCCGAGCCTGTTGTGGCCGCTGCTCGTCATGGCGATCGGCTTCACGCTCCTGTTCTTCACCCTGCATATCATGGCCATGCGCACCGAGATCGGACGCCGCCGCGTCATCGCCATGCGCCGGCTGGCGGCGAGGCAGGCCGGCGCATAAAATCGATTTGAACGACGGATCGACAGCGCCCGCGCGTTCGGCTATGCGGGTCGCGCGAGACCCTGGGAGAATAGGCGCATGAAACGGTCAGCCATCAACGAGATCATTCGCGAAGCCGACGCCTTCATCCGCTCCTTCGGCTATATCATGCCGCCTTTCGCCTACTGGTCGCCGGAAGACATGAAGGCGCGCCGGCAAAGCTCGGCCGGCATCTTCGACGCGCGGCTCGGCTGGGACATCACCGACTATGGGCAGGGCAAGTTCAGGGACCTCGGCCTGTTCCTGTTCACCGTGCGCAACGGCCGCTTCGAGGACATGAAGAAGGGCGCCGGCATGCTTTATGCCGAAAAGATCATGATCTCGCGCAAGGACCAGCTTTCGCCGATGCACCGGCATGTCATCAAGGCAGAGGACATCATCAATCGCGGCGGCGGCAAGCTGGTGCTGGAACTGTTCATGCCGAACGAAGGGGGCGGCATCGATCCGAAGGCGGAAGTGTCGGTGCCGGTTGATGGCACCATTCGTAAGCTGCCGGCCGGCGGCCTGCTGAAGCTCGATCCGGGCGAGAGCGTCACGCTGCTGCCGGGCGTCTGGCACGCCTTCTGGGCAGAGGGCAAGGATGTGCTGATCGGCGAAGTCTCGACCGTCAACGACGACCTGACCGACAATATCTTCCGCGAGCCGATCGGCCGTTTCTCCGACATCGAGGAGGACGTCGCGCCGCTGCATCTGCTGGTCTCGGATTACGAGCGCTGGGTAGGGTAGGGGCCGCGGTTCCCTGTCGCCGGTCTTTTGGGAGCGGCGATTTGCCGTCATCCCGGGGCCGCACAGCGGAACCCGGGATCCACAACGCCGGCCCTGTTCGTCAGGGATTATGTCCGCAGCCTTCTCACTCTGGATTCCGGGTTCCGCTGCGCGGCCCCGGAATGACGGCCTTACTCGAGTGCCTTTCGTCTCCGACGGTCCACGCGGTTTAGCGGTCGCCCTTCACGGCGGCCACAGAGCCGCGCTCCACCAGCGGGCATTCCAGCTTGGTGATGGGATGGCGCCCGCCGGCCTGATGCGCGGGCGTCTCCAACTGCTCGATCGCCCACTGTCCCATCGCCTGATGCGGCAGGATCAGCGTGGTCAGCGGCGGAAACAGATGGCGCGCGATCTCCTCGTCGTCATAGCCGACCACCGATATGTCTTCGGGAATATGAAGCCCGGCTTCCTTCAGCGCCTCATAGCAGCCGATCGCCGTGCGGTCGTTCTGGCAGAAGATCGCGGTTGGCTGCTGCTCCAGTTGCAGGAGCCTGACGGTCGCCGCATAGCCCGCGCTGGCCGACCAGTCGCCTTCGATCACCAGATCGGCGTCGAAGGGAATGTCGGCGGTGGCCAGCGCCCGGCGATAACCTTCCAGGCGGTCCTGCGCGGCCTGCATCCACGGCTCGCCGGTGATGGTCGCGATGCGGCGATGGCCGTGGTCGATCAGATGTTGGGTGGCGCTCTGGCCCCCGGCGATCTCGCTCGGCACGACCGCCGGGAAGGCGTAATCGGCGGTATAGCAGTTCAACAGGACGACCGGCATGTCGAGCGCGTGGAGGAACTCCGGCGCGACGATCTCGCGCGTGAAGATCGTCATGTAGATCAGCCCGGAAATATGCTGCGCCTTCAGCGCTTCCATCGCCCGTGGTTCCATGACCGGGTCGTTCATCGTCTGTGCGACGAGAACCACGTTGCCGGCATTCCAGGAGGCTTGCCGTGCGCCTTCGATGGCCACGACCGCCTCGGGGCTGGTCGCCAGCTGGTCGACCATGAAGCCGATGACGCCGTCCAGCATCGTGACAGGCGAGCGTCGCGGCATGACGCGGGTCGGTGCAGGCAGGCGATAACCCAGGGCTCGCGCGGCTTCCGCGACGCGCTGGCGCGTTTGCGCGGACAGTTTTATGCCGGGCGTGTTGTTGAGGACGAAGGAGACGGTCGCCTGGGAGCATCCGGCGGCCTTGGCGATATCGGTCATGGTCACGCGCCGGCTCGCGCTCTTGCCGGAGCGGCTGCGACGCGACCGAGTCTGCAGGGCATCCGATTGCGGCCGGTCATTCATGCCAAGCTTCCTCCCATTGCCGGCCTTCTTTCAACTTATAGAGTAGAGGTTTTAAGCCATTCAATTAATGGAGTCGAATTTTATTAGCTTGCAATCCTAGCGGTCCGGATCGATTTCCGGCGACTTCTCGGGTAATGATAGCTCCTTGAGACATCCGGACGCTGAGAAGATCGAGGCTTCAATTAATTCTATTTACTAATATCAATAAGCTGCTAGTGTCAACGCGTCGTCGCCGATGGCTGGCCCGCACGGGCAAGGTCAACGGTGGAGGCCGCCCGGTACGCCGCCGGTTCGGATCGCTTTTAATTGTCTGACAAATGACTTTACCGTCATTCGTCGATTCATTAAGGTCCCGACCGCGGTGGCGCCGATCTCTCTTCAGGAGAGGCCCTGGAGGAGGGCGGAGGCTTCCAGCCCGCGAGGTGAGACCGGATCAGCGACGTTCGCTGAATGAAACAGGGAGGATATCGAGCATGAAATCCATTCTTCGCAGCACCGCAGTCGCCGCCGGCGCCCTGCTTTTGGGCCTGTCGGCCGTTTCGCTTGCCGCCGCACAGGACAAGCCAACCCTGGCGTTCGTCGTCAACGGCGCATCCGATTTCTGGAAGGCGGCCGAAGCCGGCGTCAAGAAGGCGCAGGCCGAACTGCCCGACTACAACATGGAATTGAAATATCCCGAGCAGGCCTCAGTGGCGATCCAGCAGCGGCTCATGGACGACCTTGTCACGGCCGGCGTGAAGGCGATCATGGTCTCCGCCGTCGATCCGAAGACCTCGACGGACGGCCTGAACAAGATCGCGTCCGAGACCGCGCTGTTCACCACCGATTCCGACGCGCCGCAGACCAACCGCGTCGCCTATATCGGCTCGTCGAACGTCGACGCCGGCAAACAGGCGGCCGAGATCGCCAAGAAGGCGATGCCGGACGGCGGCAAGTGCATGGGCTTCGTCGGCCTGCTCGGCGCCGATAACGCCAAGGAACGCATCCAGGGCATGAAGGACGGCCTCGAAGGCTCCAAGATCGAACTGGTCGACGTTCGCGGCGACGATATCGACCAGACGCGCGCCAAGGCCAATGTCGAGGACGCGCTGGTGGCCAATCCCGACATCACCTGCATGGTCGGCTTCTATTCCTACAACACGCCGCGCATCTACGAGGCGCTGCGCGATTCCGGCAAGCTCGGCCAGATCACGGTCGTCGGCTTCGACGACGATCCGATCACGCTGGGCGGCGTCAAGGAAGGCAACATCGCCGGTACGGTCGTACAGCAGCCGTTCGAGTGGGCCTACCAGGGCATGAAGCTGATGGCGGCCTATGTTGGTGGCGACAAATCTGGCATCCCGGAGAACAAGCTCATCATCGTGCCGACCAAGATCATCGGCAAGGATGACGTCGACGCCTATGCGGCGAACCTGAAGGCGATGGCAGGCAACTGAGCAAGAGCCGGGTCGCGATCGAGCGACCCGACGCCGGTCCGGGGTTGTCGACTCCCGCCCTGGGCCGGCTTGCCGCATCCTGCGCAGGCTTCTGCTTGCGCAATGGATGACCCTGACGGAAACTGACTGCCGGTTTTGCTGAACCCGGGCGGCTGATGCTGAATGTGACTGAAAATCCGGTTGTGCAGAAAGCCTTCCTTTCGCTGGAAGGCATCCGCAAGACCTATCCCGGCGTCGTTGCGCTGGAACGCTTTTCCCTGGACATCGCGCCGGGCGAGGTCGTCGGGCTCGTCGGCGAGAACGGCGCCGGCAAGTCGACGCTGATGAAGGTCCTCGGCGGGATCGTCGCGCCCGACCAGGGCACGATAACGGTGGACGGGACGGCGCATGAGCGGTTGACCGTCGAGACAAGCATGCGGGCGGGCATCGCCTTCGTGCACCAGGAACTCAACCTGTTCGACAATCTCGATGTCGCCGCCAATGTCTTTCTCGGCCGGGAGCCGCTTCGCGCGGGGCCTTTGAGACTGGTGGACCGATCGGCGCTCAGGGAAGCTTGCACGCCCTTCCTAGAACAGGTCGGCGCCAATTTTTCCGCCGACACGCCGGTCGCGTCGCTGTCGCTGGCGCAGCAGCAGATGGTCGAGATCGCCAAGGCGCTGTCGATGCAGGCGCGGCTGGTCATCCTCGACGAGCCGACCTCCAGCCTTCCCGCCGCGGAGACAGACAGGTTGCTGGAGGTGATCGCGACGCTGAAGGCGCAGGGCATTTCCGTCATCTTCATCTCGCACAGGCTGCACGAGATCGAGCGGGCCGCCGACCGGGTGATCGTCATGCGCGACGGCGCGCTGGTGGGAACCTTGTCGAAGGCCGAAATCAGCCATGACGAAATGGTGCGCCTGATGATCGGGCGGGCGCTGAAGGCCAGGGAGGCCCTGGAGCCGGCACGCGAGCCGGGAGCGGTGGCGCTTTCGGCGCGCGGCGTCCGCACGCCCGCCTATCCGCATCGGGCGGTCGATCTCGATCTCAGGCGGGGGGAGATTCTCGGCCTGGCGGGCTTGGTGGGCTCGGGCCGGACCGAACTGGCCCGCGTGCTCTTCGGCATCGATCGAAGCCTCGGCGGCTCGATGTCGCTCGACGGCGAGGAACTGGTGCTGAAGTCGGCGATGGACGCCGTTCGCAGCGGCATTTTCCTGGTGCCCGAGGACCGCAAGCTGACAGGCGTGCTTCTGGACATGCCGATCGCGCAGAACATTTCCCTGCCCAATCTTCGCGCCCATGCGCGCCGCTGGCTCGTCTCGGCTCGCAGCGAAACCGAGACCGCCGAGGCGCAGCGCAGGAACCTTGCCATCAAGGCACCGACGGTCGGCACGCGCACCGGCACGCTTTCGGGCGGCAACCAGCAGAAGGTCGTCCTGGCCAAGTGGCTGGCGATGAAGCCCAGGGTGATGATCCTGGACGAACCGACGCGTGGTATCGACATCGGCGCCAAGGCCGAGATTTACACGCTGATGCGCGGGCTGGCCGACGCGGGCGTGGCGGTGCTGATGATCTCCAGCGACATGGAGGAGGTCATCGGCGCGTCCGACCGGATCGCCGTCATGCACGAAGGCCGGATTGCAGGCTATCTCGATCGGGAGCAGTTCAGCCAGGAAAACGTCCTTCTGCTGGCCGTCGGCAAGCAGCCCAGACATGCCGGAGCGAAGGCGAGCCAGATGCCGGATGAGGTGAGATGATGCGGGCACCGAAACGGGACACTTGGGGGAGGCCTAGGCGATGAACAAGAAGGATCTCGGTCTGCTGCTTCTGATCGTGGCGGTCGGCATCGTCGTGGCGGCGATCAATCCGCGCTTCCTGTTGCCGATCAACCTGGCGAATACGTCGAACCTGATCGGGCTGTTCGGCATTCTGTCGATCGGCCAGGCCTTCGTCATCATCACCGGCGGCATCGAATTGTCGGTCGGTTCTCTGGTGGCGCTGCTCGGTGTCCTGTTCGTCGACCTCATCGCCACGCGCGGCGTGCCGTGGCCGGTCGCGCTGCCGCTCATCATCGTGCTGGGCGGCGTCATCGGTCTCGCACACGGCTGGCTGATCGCGCGGTTGAAATTGCAGCCCTTCGTGGTGACGCTGTGCGGCCTTCTGATCTATCGCGGCGTGGCGCGCTTCTACACCAAGGACGGCACCGCCGGTTTCGCCTTCGGCCAGAATTTCCCCTCGCTGGAATTCCTGACGGCCGGCCGTTTCCACGGCGTTCCCAACTCCTTCATCGCGCTGATCGTCATCGCGGCGGTCATGTGGGTGGTGCTGCACCGCTCGGTTTTCGGCCGCTATCTCTACGCCATCGGCAAGAACGAGGAGGCGGCGAAGTATTCCGGCATCCACACCAACCGTGTCGTCATTTCGGCCTATGTCATCTGCGGCGTGCTGACCGCGCTTTCGGCCATCTATTTCGCCATGTATACGCGCTCCATCTCGCCCGCGAGCCACGGCCAGTTCTATGAGCTCTATGCCATCGCGGCGGCGGTGCTGGGCGGCTTTTCCCTGCGCGGCGGCGAGGGTTCGCTGATCGGCGTGGTGCTCGGCACCGTGCTGCTTCAGGAGTTGCAGAACCTGGTCAACCTGCTTGGCATTCCGTCGTCGCTCAATTTCGCGGTGATGGGCGGCGTGATCCTGATCGGCGTGATGATCGACCAGCAATGGGGCGCCTACCGGGCGCAGCGATTGGTGCTGGAGGCGGCTAAGCAGCAGGGGTAGGCCCGGTGTAAGGTCTCGCATCCGCCCGGTTCGACGGGGGGAGAGGAAGCGCCGCGCGAGCCACTTGGCTTCCGACGGTCGCGCACCCCACACTTGTTCCCTCCCTACAAGGGAAGGGAGACGCCGACGCCATCGTTCCACCTAAAATCGCCGACGTTGCTGCTTCGTTGCGCTGCTGCAGAGTCCCCTTTCCCCTTGTGGGGTGGGTGCGGTGCCCCATGCGATTATCCTGCCCGCAAGGAGGAGAGGCGGTCCGGGTGAGGATTGTCTTGCTTCAGCTCGACGTTAGGACCGTGTCAGGTTCTTCCCCGTCTCGCGGCCCGTTCCTCGCGCGAACGGCGGCGCGGTCCGGCTTCGCCATCCGCGCTCGCCTCCAGGACCTTGCGCGGCGGCAGCTTCACCTGTTCGGCCAGTTTCGGGAAGGCATCCACCTTGTTGGGCAACGCCATGGCGTTGATGAAGAGCTGCTGGAAGTCGGGCTCCAGCGCCGTCTCGATCTTCTCGATCCTCGACACTTCCTGTTCGATCTCGCGGCGGTGGTCGCGGTTGAGCAGTGCCATCAGCGCGCCGGTGCCTGCGGCATTACCGACCGCCTTGACCTCCGAAAGCTCGCAATCGGGAATGAGGCCGAGCACCATGGCATATTTCGGATCGATGAAGGACCCGAAGGCGCCGGCGAAGCGGATGGTGTCGACCGTGGTCACGCCCTGCTTGTCCATCAGCAGCTTGGTGCCCGCATAGAGGGCCGCCTTGGCGAGCTGGATGGCGCGGATGTCGTTCTGGATCACGGTGATGCGGGGGCCGCCGTCCTGGCTTTCGCGCAGCAGGTAGGAAAAGGTGCGCCCGTTCTGGAAGATGCGCGGCGAGCGTTCGGCCAGCGCGCCGTCGATCACCCCGTCTTCCGAGATGATGCCGGTCAGGTACATCTCCGCCACGACCTCGATGATGGCCGAACCGCAGATGCCGGTGACGCCGGTGGCCTTGGCGGCTTCCTCGAAGCCGTCCTCGTCGGACCATTTGTCGACGCCGATGATGCGGTATTTCGGCTCCAGCGTCTCCGGATCGATCCGCACGCGCTCGATGGCGCCGGGCGCGGCGCGCTGACCCGAGGAGATCTCCGCGCCCTCGAAGGCGGGGCCGGTCGGCGAGGAGGCGGCGACGACATGCTTGTCGTTGCCCAGCACGATCTCGGCATTGGTGCCGACATCGACCAAGAGCATCATCTTGTCCTGCCGGTAGGGGCCTTCCGACAGGGTGGCGCCGGCGGCGTCGGCGCCGACGTGGCCAGCGATGCAGGGCAGCAGATAGAAGCGCGCGCCGCGGTTGACGTCGATGCCGATATCATGCGTCCAGCCCTGAACGGCGCCCGAGACGGCGAGCGCGAAGGGCGCCTGTCCAAGCTCGGTGGGATCGATGCCGAGGAACAGATGATGCATGATCGGATTGCAGACAAAGACGCTGTCGAAGATGTCGTTGCGGTCGACGCCGCCCTCGGCGCAAACCTTGCCGATCAGTCCGTTCACGGCCTCGCGCACGGCGCCGGTCATCGCCTCGCGCCCGTCCGGGTTCATCATCACGTAGGAGACGCGGCTCATCACGTCCTCGCCGAAGCGGATCTGCGGGTTCGGCGCGCCGGCCGACGCCACGATGCGGCCCGACAGCAGCGACACCAGATGCATGGCGATGGTGGTCGAGCCGATGTCGCAGGCGATGCCGTAGGCTTCGTTCTTGAGGCCGGGATAGAGCGCAAGCACCGTGGGCCGCGAGAATTCCATGTCCTTGTGGATGGCGGCGGTGACGGCCCAGTTCTCCTTGCGCAGGATCTTCTGGACGTCCGGAATGATGTGCTGGGCGACGCGCAGGTCCTTCCAGCCCCAGTCTTTGGCGAGCACGGCCTTTAGCCGGTCGAGGTCGCCCAGCGGCTTGTGCATGTCGGGCTCGTCTACCTCGACATAGCACATCTGGATGGCGGGGTTGCGCTCGATGACGCGGTCGGTCGCGGCCTTGCGGATGGTCTGGGCGTTGATGACCGTGTCCTGCGGCACGTCGACGACGAGATCGCCCTGGATGGTTGCCGAACACGACAGCCGGCGCCCGTCGGCCAAGCCGCGCACGCGCTCGTAGCGCTCTTCCTTCGGCCCCTTGGGCGAGATGTGGTCGAGCGAGGAGACGATCTTGTGCTTGGCGAAATTGCCTTCCTGAACCTCGATCTGGCAGCGGCCGCACGTCGCGCGCCCGCCGCATACCGACTCGACGTAGACGCCGAGCTGGCGCGCGGCGTCGAGGATCGGCGTGCCGACCGGAAAGCGCCCGCGCTTGCCGGAGGGCATGAAGAGCACGAGGGGATCGGTCTGGTTTACGGGAGCGTTCATGACAGTGGTGTGTCCTTCGAGGCTCGCTTCGCTCGCACCTCAGAATGAGGGGGGTGGGTGCTGCTGTTCGGATGCCAAGTTCTGAGAAGCCTGGAAGCTGTGATATGCTGGCGACAATGCTTTGAAATTCGGGACGAACGACACCGACGTTCCTCATCCTGAGGTGCGAGCGAAGCGAGCCTCGAAGGACGCACCGAATGCAATTTGAGATGACGGTTTACATGCTTCGTTGCGTCGACGGCAGCTATTATGTCGGTTCGACCAAACAGGAAATCGAGGCGAGAGTCTGGGAGCACAACAATCTCCCCAGCGATAGCTACACGGCACGCCGTCGCCCCGTCGTCCTTGTCTTCACCGAAAGCTACGACCGGATTACCGATGCCATTGCGCGTGAGCGGCAGATCAAGGGTTGGTCGCGGCGCAAGAAAGAAGCGCTCATCACGCTTGCCTATGAAAGCCTGCCGGCGCTTTCGCGGCGGGGGCATCTCGTGGGCAAGTAGGGGGTGCGTCCTTCGAGGCTCGCTCCGCTCGCACCTCAGGATGAGGAAGGTCGGCGCTATGCCGCCCTCATCCTGAGGTGCGAGCCTCCGCTCACGCCGGAGGGTTTGGCGTAGTGTTGAGCGGGCGAGCCTCGAAGGACGCACAATAGTCCTCTACCCCCTCGCCATCCTCGCCTCGCGGCCGCCGCGACGACGGCCGCCCGCAGCCGCGCCGCCTTCGGCGTTCGGCGACACCACCGCTACCGGCGGCGGGGCGGCGTGCTCGCCCGGCTTGAAGTCCTTGTAGGTCTTGATCCAGGTCATGCAGTCCTTGTCGGTGCCGGCGAGCACGTTGGCGCCGCGCACGGCCTCCATCTCCTGCGGCCGGCAGGGATTCATGATGGCCGAGGTCATGCCGGCGCCGATCACCATCGGTATGAAGGCGGCGTTGATGCCGTGGCGGTGCGGCAGGCCGAAGGAGATATTGGACAGGCCGCAGGTCGTGTTGACCTTCAGTTCCTCGCGCAGGCGTCGCAGCAGCGCGAAGACCTGCCGGCCGGCGTCGCCCAACGCCCCGATCGGCATGACCAGCGGATCGACCACCACGTCGTGCGCGGGGATGCCGAAGTCGGCGCAGCGCTCGACGATCTTCTTGGCCACGGCGAAGCGCACGTCCGGGTCCATCGAGATGCCGGTCTCGTCGTTGGAGATGGCAACCACGGGAACATCGTACTTCTTCACCAGCGGCAGGATCGCTTCAAGCTTCTCCTCCTCGCCGGTCACGGAGTTCACCAGCGGGCGGCCCTTGGCGACCTTCAACGCCGCCTCGATGGCGCCGGAAACCGAGGAGTCGATGGAAAGCGGCAGGTCGACGAGACCCTGGACGATCTCCAGCGTCTGGACCAGCAGGGCTGGTTCGGTCGCGTTGGGATCGACGGCGGTGACGCCGGCATTGACGTCGAGCATGGTGGCGCCGGCCGCGGCCTGCTCCAGCGCATCCTTCTTTACCGTCTCGAAGTTGCCCTCGACCATCTCGGCGGCAAGCTTCTTGCGGCCGGTCGGGTTGATGCGCTCGCCGATCACGCAGAAGGGCTGGTCGAAGCCGATGACGATTTCGCGGGTCGCCGAGGCGACGATTGTCCGGGTCATGAAGGTCTCCTAGTGATATAAAGATTTCTTTATATCGTTATCTGATTGGTTTCAATGGGCGGTCTTGACCATGTCCACCTGGGTTTCGGTGATGTTGTCGTGCAGGATGCGGCCGAGGCGCTCGGCCACCAGCGCGTCGTCCGGGCGCATCTCGCGCTTCCAAGGCCGGCGGCCTTTCAGCACGCCCGATTCATCGACGATCTCGGCGACGTATTCCTCCTGCCGGTAGGCCATGACGTGCACGCCGGAAACGCCGGGAATTTCCTTCACCTCGTTGATGATGTCGATGCAGAGCCTTTTGCCCTCGGCCTTCTGGTCCTCGGCGCCCTCCAGCCGCTTGATGACGGCATCGGGGATATGGATGCCGGGAACGTTTGAGCGGATCCATTTCGCTGTCTTGGCCGAAGCCAGCGGGCCGACGCCGACAAGCAGAAACACCTTTTCGAGATGACCGAGATCGCGCGCCCTGTCCATGAAGGCTTTGAACATCGGTACGTCGAAGCAATATTGAGTCTGCACGAACTGCGCGCCCGCCGCGATCTTCTTGCCGAGGTGGACGGGGCGGAAATCATGCGGCGGCGCGAAGGGGTTGACGGCGGCGCCGAGAAAGAGCTGCGGCGGCGTCGTCAGCTTGCGGCCCGACAGGAATTTACCGTTGTCGCGCATGATGCGGACGGTTTCGAGCAGCGACATGGAATCGAGGTCGAACACCGGCTTGGCGCCGGGCTGGTCGCCCGCCTGCACGCCGTCGCCTGTCAGGCACAATATGTTGGCCACGCCCATCGCGGCGCCGCCCAGCACGTCGCCCTGGATGGCGATGCGGTTCTTGTCGCGGCAGGCGATCTGCATGATGGGCGCGTAGCCCATGCGCGTCAGCAGCGCGCAGATGCCGACCGACGACATGTGGCAGTTGGCGCCGGAGGCATCGACGGCGTTGATGCCGTCCACCCAGCCATCGAAAATCCTGGCGCGGTTGTAGACGTCTTCCGGGTCGGCGCTGTCGGGCGGGTTCAGTTCGGTCGTTACCGCGAACTCACCGCGCCGCAGCACCCGCTCCAGCCGGCCGCGCGAGGTGTGGCCGGGTAGGGATTCCAGCGGAAGCTCTATGCCTGCCGGATTTTCGTCTATCTGCGGGGGGCGGGGCGTGTTCATGCCGATGCCCCGGCTTTTGGCGCTTCGCGCGCGGCTGCAGCCTGCGCGGTTACCCGCAGCCAGGCGGAGGTTTCGCGCAGCGACTGGTCGACGGGTTTCTGCACATTCAGGATGGCGTCGCCCTTGGCCATGTTGCGCGAGCCTTCCCATGCCTTGACCCATACGCAGGGCATGTCGGGTTCGACCTCGCAGTTTCCGTTTGCCCGCACGCCGCCGCACGGACCGTTGCGCAACTGCTTGGGGCAGTTCATCGGGCACGACATGCCGGTCGAGGACAGCACGCACTGGCCGCACATGCGGCAGTCGAACATGAAGCCCTTGACCCGCTTCTCGACGAACTTGACCGGCGCTTCGACGCGACCGTAGCCGATGCCTTTCCACAGCGGGTGAAGCATCAGGAAAGCGTCGGCGAAGCGCGCATAGAACCATTCGAGCAGGCGTGAATGCCGGATCGACCACAACCGTACCGAATAGGAGCGCTGCACGCGCCGCTGCGGCGACACGTCGGCCGGCTTGTAGTCCGATTTCGGCGCCGTCTTCTTGACGACGCTTGCCTGCGTCGTGCCGGCGGTGGCCGATGGCGGCAAAACCTCTTTCGCCGAACTGGCTGGCCCGGCGGCGGTGGTGGATTTCGGCTGGGTATCAGACATCTTCCTTGCCGCCTGCCTTGGCGAGAGCGACCAGCCGGTCCCGGTCGTACGCCGCTTCGAGTTCGCTCACCGCCTTGTCGGCTTCGGCTTCCAGGTCGTCGCCGACGGGTACCGGGTCGGCGCGTCGCCATTCGGCGAGGTAATCGTCGGTGGCGGCTGCCCCGGACCGCATTGCCGCCATGTCGATCGCTTCGGTGAAGCGCAACGACAGTTCGCGCTTGGCATTCAGCCGGCCCCGCTTGACGGTGACCTGGGCCGGGATGTCGCGCCAGTAGACGATGATCAGGTCGGCCATGTTTGGTGAACTCCTCTTGGTTTCGAGCATTGCCGCAAGCTTGGGAGGCCCGCTTCTCATGGGACGACGCATGGGCCTTCAAAAGCGACGCAGCATAATGTCGCAAACTGCCCCATCGAAGTCGGCTTCAGCCGACTGGGGTATTCCGGCCGGTCAGCGCTTCAGTTCGAGAATATCCATTCTGGATTCGTAGTAGGGATCCGGAAACTCGATGCGCCAGCCGTCCGCGCCGGTGCGGAAGGCATAGCCGGCCTGATCGTTCTTCGGGTCGCTGCCATAACGTCCTGCCGGATCGTCGTTGAACGACAATTCGCCGAGGTAGATCGCGCGCTTCTCGCCATCGTCGTAGAGACGGCCCGTCGTGCGCTGCGAGCCGGTGGTCTTTTTCAGCATCCAGCCGGAGCCGTCGTCCGTCACTTCGCATTTGAACCAGGGATAGACGATCAGCGGCAGGCCGGTGTCCAGCTTGAAGGTCCGGCATTTCCAGGAGCCGGTGAGATCCTTGTCGGAGAAGGCGACCAGCGGGCGCGCCAGCACCGCGTTGAGGTCTTGAACCTCGGAGGGGTTCCCGGCCTGGGCCGCGGCAACGGCCGATTTGCGCGTTTCGTCGTAATGGTCGAGCTTCTTCTGGTCGGCGGGGGTGATCAATTTCTGGACGACGCCGTCAGCGAAGGCGCTTCCTGAGGCGAGCACGCCGACCAGAATCAGAGAAGTGAAAAGTCGCCGCATGAAGTCCTCCGGAAACGGCTTGCCGGAATTGGCGGCCGATCAGGAGGCAAGCATCCAGGCCGACTGTGGTCAATCCTTGGCGATGGAGCCGACCTCGACGGGATCGACGCGCTTCAGGTTCATGCCGATCACCGGAACCATCTGGTCGGCCACGCGCACGGAAACGGTCACGATCATCGAATTGTCGTCGGGAACGCGGGCCTGCATCACGCCGTTCAACTGCTTGCGGTTGATGGCGAAGACGACCTTGCGGGCGTTGACCACATTACCGGAAATAATGTCGAGTCCCGTTCCGGAAGAACCACCCATGAAGCTGCCGGTGTAGCCGCGACGGCCCTTGCGCTGCACCGTCGCGGACATCTGCTGGGTGAACAGGCCGACCCGGCAGCCGCCGTCCAGCGTCATGCCCACCTTGTCGCCGGGCGTGGTGCCGGTGAAATTGCAGGTGAAGCGCGTGCCCTTGTATTTGCCGGCGACGATCTCGCCGGGGCCTGCCCATTTGCCCTCGACCGAGCGGAAGAACTGGCTGTCGCGCTCCGCGGCGGACGCCTGCGCTGCGGCCAACGAAGACGCTGCGATCGCGAGGGGCAGGAGGGCGGACAGAACCACGTTTTTCATCAAGGAAACCCGGTGACGGCGACGCTGAAAGGAACCGGCCCGACCATGAAGAAGAATGGTTAATGCTTCGTCACTTGACCCGATGACCGGGAAGAAATGCGCGCAGGAAGCGTCAGTTGTCGGCCCTTGTCTCGGAACCGCCCTTCGCCTTCGCGAAAGACGTCAGGGCGGTCAGGAAATCGCCCATTCCGGGGCGCTTGGCGGCGATGAAGGGCAGGGGGCGCGTCGTCTCCATGGCGGCAAGGCCGATGCGCGCCGTCATCATGCCGTTGACGACACCTTCGCCGAGCTTGGCCGAAAGCCGTGCCGCCAGCCCGTGGCCGACGATCTGCTGGACGACGCTGTCGCCGAACGCGATGGAGCCGGTCACGGCGAGATGTGCAAGCACGCTGCGGGCGAGGCGGAAGAAGCCGAGCGTGCCGGGACGGCCGCCGTAAAGCTCCGACAGGCGGCGAATCAGGCGGCCGGCCTCGAAGACGACGTAGGCTATGTCCACCAGCGCCCGCGGGCTGATCGCCGTCACCAGCGAGACGCGCTTGGCGGCGTCCAGGATCATCACCTTTGCCTGCGCGTCGAGCGGGCCGAGGATTTCGGTTTCCGCCAGCCGCACCAGATTGCCGCCATCGATGATGTCGCCGCTGAGATCGGCCAGCGCGCGCCGGCCGGCGGCGGTCTGCGGCTTGGCCGCCACAAAAGAAGAGAGTTCGTCCACGACGGCGCGCGCCGCTTTCGGATCGTCGCGGGCGACGGCGTCGAGCGCCCGCCGCTGCATCTTCTCCACTTCCGCGAGGCGGCTGATGGCGATGAACTCCCTCAGCAGGATGACCAGCAGGGCAAGCGCCGCGATGCCGGCCACGCCGGCGGCCAGCCAGCCCAGCCATTCGGCCCGCTCGAACAGGGCGCGGATCAGGCTGTCCGTCCACAGGCCGATCGCCAGCGACAGGAGGACGCCGAAGGCGCTGAAGAAGACCGTGGCGAGCAGGGAGCGCCGGCGCGGCGCGGCCGCCGGCGGCGGTTCGGCCACGACGATGTCGGGTTCGTCGAAGACGTCGATCGCCGCCGAGACGACGACGGGAGGTTTCAGCGAGCGGGGCTTTCTGGCCGGTTCAACGGTCCGGCCGGCCCGCTCCGGCGATTTGGCGGGCGCCGGTGCTTCCGGTTCGATGCGGAAGGAAGCCGGCTTGCGGGCTTGCGTCATGCCAGGCGATCTCCGATCAGGAACTGAAGCGCGCGGTCGAGGCGGATATGCGGCAGCGAAAGGGTCACACCCTCGGCCGTTTTTTCAAGCTTCGGCGGACGGAAGCGGACGAACCGAAGATCGGATTTTTCCACGTCGGGGCGCGGCTTGAAGGCATCGCCCGGCTTGGCCGGCAGGTCGCCGGGAAAGATCGCGGTCTCGGTGTTGCCGTCGAACGTCTCGTCGCCGATGCGCTCGCCCGCGATCGGCGTGCCGATGATGACGGGCAGCGTTTCCCGGCCTTGCCGGACCGTGCCTTCGCGGGTCGCGCGCACCGCGGCCATGGCGACGACGTCGACCTCGGCGCCGGTGAAGTTCGCGCGGGCGATGGCGCGGTCGGCTAGCCGACGCACGATCGCCTGCAGGCGATCGTGGCTCTCGTGGTGAAGGTGGTCCGCCTTGGTCGCCGCCACCAGGATGCGGTCGATCCGGCGCGAGAACAGGTCGGTGAGAAAACTGCCGCGCCCCGGCCGGAAGCAGGCGAGGATTTCCGTCACCGCCCGTTCCATGTCGGCCATCGCCTCGGCGCCGGCGTTGAGCGCCTGCAACGCGTCGATCAGAACGATCTGGCGATCCAGCCGCGCGACATGCTCGCGGAAGAACGGCTTGATGACATGCGTCTTGTAGGCTTCGTAGCGCCGCTCCATCATGGCGCCAAGCGAACCGGGCCGTGCCTTGCCGTCGCTTGCGCCGATAAGCGGCGAGAAGGTGAGGGCCGGCGAGCCTTCGAGATCGCCCGGCATGAGGAAGCGGCCCGGCGGCAGGGTCGAAAGCGCCCGGTCGTCCAGCTTGCAGGCCTTCAGATAGGCGGCGAAGCTTTCCGCCAGCCGCCGTGCCGTCATCTCGTCGGCCTCGCCGTCGGGAGCGGCTGCTGCTGCGAGGGTCCGCCATTGCGCCGAAAGGTCCGCGCGTATCGGCGACGCGGCCATCTCCGTGGCTTCGCGGGAAAAATCCGCGAAGGACTTACCGAGCAGCGGCAGGTCCAGCAGCCACTCGCCGGGATAATCGACGATGTCCACCGAGAGCTTGCCGGCCGAGAACATGCGGTTCCAGGCGGACGCGGATTCGAACTCGATGGTCAGCCGAAGCTCGGAAATGGCGCGGGTGGAGTCCGGCCATACCCGCTCGTCCACCAGCGCGGCGATGTGGTCCTCGTACTGGAAGCGCGGCACGGCGTCGTCAGGCTGTTCTTCCAGATAGGCGCGGGCGATCCTGCCGGATTTCTGCGCCTCGAACAGCGGCAGCCTGCCGCCGTGCACGAGGTTGTGGACAAGTGCGGAGATGAACACGGTCTTGCCGGCTCGCGACAGTCCGGTGACGCCGAGCCGCAGCGACGGCGAGAACAGACCGGCCGCCCGTCCTGAAAACGTGTCGAGCGCGATGCGCGCCTCGTCCGAGAAGGTAGTCAGTGACGATGCCAAGTGTTTCCCGACCCGCGGATTTTCGACGACAGTGGCTTGATATAGGGCTTGGCGGACGGCTTTGAAATGCCGTCAGAGATCGGCGGGAACCATGAACGCTTCGAGGAAACCTGTACCCGGCTCCGCTTGCGCCAGTCCGCCGCCGAAGCGGATCGCGGCCAATCCCGCGGTTGGAAACCCGTAGGAGAGCGCTTCCCTGGTTTCCCCAGGACCGGAACCGGCAAGCGCCAGGGCCAGATCCTCGGTCATCGGGTTGTGGCCGATCACCAGCAGGCTGCTCGCCGCGCCATGCTCGCGAATGATCGACAGATAGCCGGCCGCATCCTCGGTATAGAGGGTGTCGAGGAACAGCACGCGCCCCGTGTCGGCGTATCCGGCCACGTTCTCCAGAGTCTCGCGGCAGCGAAGCGCGTTCGAGCACAAGGTCAGTTCGGGCACGTAGCCGCCTTCGTGCATGGCTTTCCCGATCGCCGCCGCGTCTTCCACGCCCGACGCGTCCAGTGAGCGGTCGAAGTCGCGCATTCCCGGCTGCGCCCAGCCTGCTTTCGCGTGACGGAGAAGGAGAAGCGTGCTCACCGAACCTCTTTGCAACCTAAGGTCAATGACTTAGCCACGGAACGGGGCGCCGCGCAATGCGTTCGTCGAAGACGCCGACAGCGCCGCGACGAAGGCCTAACAAATCCGTGACCCAGTTGGCATTTGCGCTTGTGCCAGCCTTGAGCGGCGAATATATAGGCGCCACTTTCCAGGGGTTGTCGGGTGAGTCGAATGAACGATACAGTTGCAACCGATTACATTCCCTCCGAAGACGAGCCGTTCATGAACGAACGGCAGAAGTCGTACTTTCGCCAGAAGCTTGTAACGTGGAAGAACGATATCCTGCGCGAAGCGCGCGAGACGCTTGAGATCCTGCAGCAGGAAAACGCCAATCATCCTGACCTCGCCGACCGGGCATCGTCGGAGACCGACCGCGCGATCGAACTGCGCGCCCGCGACCGCCAGCGCAAGCTGATCGCGAAGATCGATTCGGCCTTGCAGCGGATCGATGAGGGCACCTACGGCTACTGCGAGGAGACCGGCGAGCCGATATCGCTCAAGCGCCTCGACGCTCGCCCGATCGCGACCTTGTCGATCGAAGCGCAGGAGCGCCATGAGCGCCGCGAGCGTGTCTATCGGGACGATTGACGGTCCTGAAGTGTTGTGTGAGGAAAAGTTGCGATGGCCGGATTATTCCGGCCATTTTCTTGTCGTCATTTCTTCTGGTGCGACAGTTCGCCGAGTAATTTCGCCATTTCGTCGTCGAGCGAGGGCGATGCCTTCGCGGCGGCTGGCTCGTCGTCCAGCGAGACTTCCAATTCGCTCAGCAGCGCATCATCGATCGGATCGTAGGCTTCCTGAGGCGGGGATCGGCTGACGGCGGGAGCCGGCACGGCAGGCGCATGGCGCGCCGGTCCGCCATTGGCGCCGCTCGTCGATTGCCAGGACGAACGCGGCGGCGCTGGTGCGGCGACCGGGGCCTGCGGAGCGGTGGCCGGTTTCTGCGGTTGAGGCGCCGGTGCGCCGGCCGTCAAAGCTGGCTTGCGGGGTGCTGCCAGCCGGATGTCGCGCTCGACCACCAGGTCGCTCGATCCGCCGATGAGAAGAAGGTGTTCGACATCGTCGCGCCGGACCAGAACCAGCCGGCGGTGGCTGTCGACGGCCGTCGCGTCCATGACCGACAGCCGTGTCTTGCGTGTCCGGCCGCCGGCGACGTAGGTGCCGGTGGACAGACCCCGCACCAGCCGTATTACCAGGAGAACCAGGACGAGGAGAACGAGGGCGGCGAGCGTCCACAGAATCGCGCGTGTGTATTCCGGACCTGCCATGCCATCCAACCAGTCCAGCATCCTGTTCCCCCGGCTTCGATTTCCCGATTTTTCCCAACAGTAAACCGTTGCGTCGCGCGGCGACAAGGCAAGATCGCGCAATATGAGCCGGATGTCGGTATTTGACGGACAAATCGATGACACCGTTTTGCACGGACAAATGCAGCCCGGCCCTTTTTCATGTATTGAGAATGTGATTCAACGGACCGAGACAGGCGCGAATTTCGTGAGCAGGGGTGCCATGACCAAGGAAGCGAACGGCGATTTCTATCCCGTTCCGATCGTCGATCAGAGCACGCGGCCCGGCGCCATCACACGGCTCATCATCTTCATCGTCGTCCTGACGGTCGCCGCCATCGTCTTCGGCATTTTCCGAGAACGCTTCGGCGATCCCTTTCTGCTCGGAATGCTCGGCGTGCTGGCCATGATCGGGGTCGGTTTCCTGTTCGCCACGGCCGTCGGCTTCATCCAGATCGCGCCGCGTTCCACGGGGGACGAATTGTCGAAGGCCTTCGTCGATTCCATGTCGCAAGGGCTCCTGGTCGCCGATGGCAAGGGTCGGGTCATCTACGCCAACCGAGCCTACGCGGACATGACGGGCGCGACGTCGGCGGCGGATCTGAAGACAGTGGAGGGTCTGCTCTCCGACGTGCCGGAAGCATCGTCCGTGGTTTACCGGCTGGCATCCGGCCTGCGCGACGGCAAGCCGGGAGACGGCGAGTTCCGTCTCGCGCAGGCGATCCGTCCGGGCGCTGAGCCTGGAGCGCGCTGGTATCGCGCCAGGGCGCGCACCTTCAATGCTCCCGGACAGCGGCAACCGTTGTTTGCCTGGCAGCTTGCCGACATTTCGTCCGAGCGCGCCGAACAGGAGCGCTTCTTCCTCGATCTCCAGAAGGCGATCGATCATCTCGACCATGCGCCGGCCGGTTTCTTCGCCGCCGATCAGGACGGCCGCGTCACCTATATCAACGCGACGCTCGCGGAATGGCTCGGCCTCGATCTGGCGTCGTTCACGCCGGGTGCCGTCAAACTACCGGACATCGTCGCGGGCGACGGAATGGCGCTGATCCGCTCGGTCAAGGCCGATCCCGGCACGACGCGAAACGCGGTCATCGACCTCGATCTCACCAAGACCAACGGCGAAGCGCTGCCGGTGCGCTTCATGCACCGCGTCACCGCGAGCCGGGAAGGCCTGAGCGGACCGACGCGCACCATCGTTCTCAATCGGGCGCAGGGCGAGGACGCGTCCGCCGATCTGCGTGCCGCCGAAGTGCGCTTCACCCGCTTCTTCAATTCCACGCCGATGGCGATCGCGGGCGTCGACCAGGCAGGCCGCATCCTGCGCACCAATGCGCCGTTCCTGTCGCTGTTCAGTTCGGCCGTCGACCGAGACGCACTCGACCGGCGCGTCAAGCTGGATACCGTCATCCACGAACGCGACCGCCCGGCATTTGCCGCCGCGCTGGAAAGAGCGCGCCAGCAGCAGGCGGACATCGCGCCTATCGACACGGTTTTGCCGAACAACGAGGAGCGCCATGTGCGCTTCTACGTCAATGCCGTCGCCGATGTGGCGGAAGGCACCGGCGAGGGGGCCGAGGAGGCGGCGATCGTCTATGCGGTCGACACCACGGAGCAGAAGGCACTCGAGAGCCAGATGGCGCAGAGCCAGAAGATGCAGGCGGTCGGGCAACTCGCCGGCGGCATCGCGCACGATTTCAACAACGTGCTCACCGCCATCATCATGGCGTCCGACCTCCTGCTGACCAACCACCGGCCGTCCGACCCGTCCTTCCCGGACATCATGAACATCAAGCAGAACGCGAACCGGGCGGCCTCGCTGGTCAGGCAGTTGCTGGCGTTCTCGCGCAAGCAGACGCTGCGCCCGGAAGTGCTCAGCCTGACCGACGTCCTTGCCGACCTCAGAATGCTTCTGGCGCGGCTCGTCGGCAACGACATCAAGCTCAAGGTCGAGCACGGCCGCGACCTGTGGCCGGTCAAGGTCGATATCGGCCAGTTCGAGCAAGTGGTGGTCAATCTCGCCGTCAACGCGCGTGACGCCATGCCGGATGGCGGCGAGATCACGGTGCGTACGCGCAATGTCGGCGTCGACGAAAGCAGAGGCTATCCCTATCGCGAACTGACGCCCGGCGACTATGTGCTTGTCGAGGTCGCGGATACCGGCAGCGGCATCGCGCCCGACGTGCTGGGCAAGATTTTCGAGCCGTTCTTCACCACCAAGGAGGTGGGCAAGGGAACCGGTCTCGGCCTGTCGATGGTCTATGGCATCGTCAAGCAGACCGGCGGCTTCATTTTCTGCGATTCCGAGGTCGGCAAGGGCACGACCTTCCTCATCTTCCTGCCGCGGTATGTGGCGGAGGCCAGGAAGCAGGGGGAATCCGCCGCGGGTGCGCCCGGCGGCGACCAGCCGGACGCCGCGAAGGAAAGCGCGGCGCCCGCCAGGGCCGCGGAGACCGCCAAGGATCTGTCCGGCTCGGCCATCGTCCTTCTCGTCGAGGACGAGGACGCCGTCAGGATGGGCGGCATGAGGGCGCTGACCTCGCGCGGTTACACCGTCCACGAAGCCTCTTCCGGCGTCGAGGCCCTGGAGGTGTTCGATTCCCTGGACGGCAAGATCGACATCGTCGTGTCGGACGTCGTCATGCCGGAAATGGACGGCCCGACGCTGCTCGGCGAATTGCGCAAGCGGCAACCGGACATTAAGTTCGTCTTCGTCTCGGGCTACGCCGAAGACGCCTTCGCGAAGAACCTGCCCGAGGACGCGCATTTCGGGTTCCTGCCGAAGCCGTTCTCGCTCAAGCAGTTGGCGACCGTGGTCAAAGAGGTGCTGGAAGGCTGAAGCCTACGCTTTCTTCACGTTGCGACTGTGACCGGACGGCCGGCCACCTGTACCAAAGGGACGGACTGGCGGTGGATGGACAGCATCAGCCGCGCGTGCAGGTGGCGGCCGTGAAGGCGCCGTCGGGCTGGCGCATGATGACGTCAAACGACGGCGGTTTTCCCTCGATCAGCGTTGCCTGGGACAGCGAGACGCTGTTGCCGCCCGTCGTGAACCCTCCCAGCGGTCCCAGCCAGTCTATCTCTCCATTGGCGTCCATCTGGTAGTTGTAACCCTGCACCGTCCACCCGCCGTAGGTCGGGCCGCTATAGACGTCCCCCTTGATGGTGATGTCGCCGAGGTTGAGGAAGGCGCCGAGCAGGTAGACTTCGCAATGATAGACACCGTCCGGCAGCCGCCCGTTGGAAAAACCCGCATCGGCGGATGCGGGAAACATCAGAAGCGCCAGGGCGAGGGTGGTCGATAACCGGAGCATGGCGCCGATTATGGCGTCCGCTTGCGATACGATCCAAGACCGAAAACGCCGATCGTCCGCGAATTGTCCCGACTGTTGCGGGTAGGCCATTTCGGGTGCCGCGATCCGGCCTGTCGTTTCCGCGATCCTGGCGTGCGGCCGGTTGCATGTTATCCTCCATCCGGGCCTCGTGAGTCGGCCGCTTTTTCCGAGTCTGGTTTCAGTCAGATCGAGCGGCGGACGGCGGCGCAGGCAAGTTCCACGCAAGCGACCCTTTCTACGCTCCATCTGCAATCGACGGCTTGATCCCGCGAAGCGGGCGCAAGCGGGCAGGGGGCGGAAGATGGAACGATTTTTCGAGGACTATCAGAAGCAGCGTCTCACCGAGCGCTTCGACATTCTGACGGCCATCAACATCCTGAAATCGCAAGGGTACGACGACGAGGACATGATCAAGGAGATCATTCGCGTCTTTTACGTCGATCTCGACACCTACAACGAAGTGATCGGCCAGGCGGCCTGAGGACGGTCACGGCGCGCCGCGCACCCGGCGCGCGCGGCCTTTGATCTGCCAGCGCTTGTGGAACCACATCCATTGGCCGGGGTGTTCCCGCACCCATCGTTCGACGACGTCGGCCAGAAGCTGCGTGGTCGCCGCGATGTCGACATGACCCCCGGCATCGCGCGGCAGCGTCAGCTTCTCTTCCACCTCCAGCCGGAAGCGGTTGTTCGGCAGCCTAATGCAGCGCGTGGGATAGACGTCGCATTCATAGTGCCGGGCAAGCATCGCAAGCACGGGGTTGCTCTGGCACAGCCTGCCGAAGAATTGTGTCTCGATGCCGCGCGAGAATTTCTGGTCGACCAGGACGCCGACATTGCCGCCCTTGTCGAGAATGCCCGCGAGCGCGAACGAAGCGCCGCTCGACGAAGGCAGCAGGCCGCCCATCGTCGAGCGGCGCGACGTGAGGACATAATCGGCAAGGTAAGGGTTCTCCGGCGGACGGAACAGGGCGGTGATCTCCATGCCGAAGGTTGCGGCCGCCACCGGCAGCAGTTCGAAATTGCCGAGATGGCCGGTGAACAGGATATGCGGCCGCTCCTCCCCGGCGATCCGCTCGAAAAGGGTGATGCTTTCCGGCGCGACCTCGACTCGGCCCGGTTGCGCAGCCTTGGGGTCGAAGTCGAAAAGCTGGTCGAGGAAGACGTATTCAGCCGCCAGCCTCGCCATGTTGCCCCACATGTCGAGCGCAATGGCCTGAAGTTCCTCGGCGCTCTTGTCGGGGTAGGCGTGGCGCAGATTGTCCAGCGCCACCTGATGGCGGCCAACCAGCGGCCCCACGCGTCTGGCGGCGGCAGCGATGAAATCGAGCGCGCTGTCCATCGGCAGGAGCCGCAGCGCACCCATGATCGTCATGGCGAGCCGCGCGATCAGCCAGTGTCTGGCCTTGCGCAGCCGCACCACAAGCTCGTAGCGCCAGCCGCTGCTTTTGCGTTTCGCCAAGGGTCGCCTCAACCGACCTTGAGGATGATCTTGCCGAACACGTCGCGGCCTTCCATGCGCTTGAGCGCCGTGCCGATGCCGTCGAAATCGACCTCGGTATCGATGACGGGATGGACCTGGCCGGCGGCCATCTTGAGCATGGCGTTCGCCATGTTCTCCATGCGGCAGCCGAAGGAGCCGAGCAGCTTCAATTGCTGCTGGAAGAGCATCATCAGGTTCACCTCGGTCGAGACACCGGAGGTGGAGCCGCATGTGACGAGCCGGCCGCCGCGCTTGAGGCTGAACATGGAGCCGGCCCATGTGTCTTTGCCGACATGCTCGAAGACGACATCGACGCCCTTCTTCTTGGTCAGCTTGCGCACCACGCCCTCGAAGCGGTCTTCGCGGTAATTGATGACGTGGTCGGCGCCGAGCGCCTTCGCCTTCTCGACCTTGTCGTTCGAGCCCACGGTGGTGATGACCGTACAACCCATCTTCTTCGCGAGCTGGATGGCCGCGCTGCCGATGCCGGAGCCGCCGGCATGGACGAGGATCGTCTCGCCCGGCTCCAGCTTCGCATTGTCGAACAGCATGTGCTCGACCGTGCCGAAGGTGACGGGCGCCACCGCCGCGCCGATCGCATCTACGCCGGGTGGGGCGGGGACGAGCAGTCGCGCCGGCAGGTTGATCTTCTCCTGTGCAAAGCCATCGAGATGGAAGCCGTGCACGCCCGAAACGTGCTCGCACAAATTATCGCGGCCTTCGCGGCAGGCTCGGCACAGGCCGCAGGTACGCGCGCCGTAGATCGAGACGAGCTGGCCGGGAAGCAGGTTGGAGACGCCGGAACCGATGGCCTCGACCTCGCCGGAGGCTTCCGCGCCCACCACCAGCGGCAGCTTGCGCTTGGCGAACGCCATGCCGCGCCAGCCCCAGACGTCGATATGGTTGAGCGCCACGGCCTTGATGCGCAGCGTGACCTCGCCGAGCGAAGGTGGCGGAGGCGGCGGCAGATCGACGGTTTCGAGCCGCCGGTCCTCAATGAGTTGCAATGCGCGCATGGTGGTCACCGGGTGAATGGCGAAAGGTGAATGGTGAATGGCAGCCGGATACCCCGCCTGAATGCTGGCGGCAATGCGCTGAAGTCATTCTCCCGGCCACTTACCATTTTACTATTCACCATTCACGCTCTTCACGTTGGTTCCCGCGCCATGACAAGGCAGGTGTTCTGGCCGCCGAAGCCGAAGGAGTTGGAAAGCACGGTGCGCACCGATGTCTCGCGCTTCACGTTCGGCACCACGTCGAGCGCGATCGCCGGATCGGGATTGTCGTAGTTGATGGTCGGTGGGATGACGCCCTCGCGCATCGTCATCAGCGAAAACGCGGCTTCGATGGCTCCGGCCGCCGACAGGGTGTGGCCGATCATCGATTTGTTCGACGAGACGGGAATGCGGCCGATCCGTTCGCCGAAGACGGTGGAGAGAGACAGGTGCTCCATCTTGTCGTTCTCGGGCGTCGAGGTGCCGTGCGCGTTGATGTAGTCGATCTCGTCTTCTGCGAGCCCGGCGTCGGCGAGTGCGGCCTTGACGGCGGCGATGGCAGGCGAGGCATCAGGCTTCGAGCGCGTGCGGTGGAAGTCGTCGGCTTTCTCGCCGCAGCCGCGCAATATGCCGAGCACGGTTGCGCCGCGCGCGAGCGCCGCTTCCAGCGATTCCAGCACCAGCGCCGCCGAGCCTTCGGCCAGGACAAAACCGTCGCGATCTTTGGAGAAGGGTTTCGACGCCTTCTCCGGCGCGTCGTTGCTGGTGGACAGCGCCGACAGCAGCGAGAAGCGGATCAGCGCTTCCGCCGTGGCGGAACCGTCGGCGCCGATCGCCAGCGCGCGGTCGCATTCGCCGCGCCGGATAGCCTCGACGCCGAGCTGGATTGCCGTTGCGCCGGAAGCGCAGGCGGTCGAGAGCGTGATCGGCAGTCCGGTCGCGCCGAAGCGGTCGGCCAGCCGGTCTGCGATGAAGCCGAACTGCGAGCTGTCGAACATATCCGACGCATTCAGGCTGCGCGCGACTTCGAGAAGGCGCTCCGAGGCATCCTCGTTGTCGCCGCCTTTGTAGAGCGCCAGCCGATCGTGCCAGTCGAGCTCGACAGGCGGCGAGGCGAGAAACAGCGGGCCGCCGAAATCGTCGAGAGAGAGGCCGGATTCCTCGATCGCCTCCACCGCCGCCGTTTCAGCCAGCTCGTAAGTGAGCGCGCTGGCGCCTTTCGAACTGGACGGCAGGAAATCGACCATGCCGGAAATGCGGGTATTGAGATGATCGACAGGGAAGCGGCTGATGGGATGGATGCCGGATTTCCCCGACGTCAGCGCCGCCCAGTTCTCCTGCTTGCCCTTGCCGAGAGAGGTGACGACGCCGATGCCCGTGACGGCGACGACGGGACGCCCGAGATGATCCTTGAAGCTGGCCATGCGCACATTCCTATCGCGACGTTCAGGCGCCGCCGACCAGCGCCATGCCTTCGAATTGGTGATAGCCGATCGCCGTTGCCAGAACCTGTTGCGGACTTTTTTCGAACGGCTTTTCGTTTTCCGCGTCGAAGACGGAGTAGGGCGCCTTGTTGGCGACCGCCAGCGCGGCGAGAGCCACCGCAAAAGGAAACTGCGCCTCCTTGAGATGGCCGGTCAGTGAGGAGAAGCCTCGCGCCGCAATGAATGGATTGGCATCGAGCAGGGCCTTCTCGGCGGCGGTGGCGTTATGGGCTCCCGAAGCGCCGGACACCGCGAGCAGGTCGCCTTCCGGCAGGTCCGCTGCCTCGAGCAGTCCGGCGATGCCGGCGTCGAGTTCGCCGCGCGCCCGGCGGGCGCGGGCGGAATGGACCGGACCGAGGGTCGCATAGGCCCTGCGGCCGCGCCGTTCGGCATGCTCGCGGCTTTCCAGCACCAGGAACGCGCCGCCCGAGCCCGACACCACGCCGCCGCCTTCGGAAGCATGGCGTTGCCAGACGGGTTTCCACTGCCCGCGATGCAGGTAGCCTGCGAGTTCGTAGCCGAGAAGCATGTCGGGATGTTCGGTCTGGAAAGCTCCGCCGACCAGCATGTGCGTGGACTGGCCGGAACGGATGCGGGCCGCCGCCGTCTCAACCGCCGCCACGCCGGCGCCTTCCTCGCCCATGAAGGTACGGGACGAGCCGGTGACCTTGTGGACGATGGAGATGTTGCCGGCGAGCAGGTTGGAAAGCTGCGCCAGGAACAATGTCGGGCGCAGGTCCGTCGTCAACTTCTCATTGAGCAGCACGTCGAAGTCCGTGCGCCCGGTCGAAGCCGCGAGGATGGAATTGTCGACCGAAACGTCCCGCTCGCCGCCGCCGGCCGCCACCACCATGTCCATCGAGGCGCACAGCGCCTCGTCGCCCTTGATACCGGCGTCGTCCAGGGCGAGACCGGCCGTATAGGTGCCTAGCCGCTGCCAGGTTTCCATCTGGCGCTGGTCGCCGCGCTTGGCGATCTGCAGGTTCCAGTCGATCTCGGGAAGGGGATGGACGGTATAGGGCGCGAAGCGTTCCGTCTCCAGAACCGGGGTCGGATTTGGCTCGCTCAGCTTCGCCCAATGCGCATCCGGCCCTTCGCCCAGCGAGGAAACCAGACCAATGCCGGTGATGACGACGTCGTGAAGGCTCATGGGCGGCAGTTACCGGGCGACGGGCCGCCGGTCAAGCGGGCGCCGGCCCGCCTCAGCTTGCGGCGCCGCCGGCGTTCTTGGCCGCGACAAGGCCGTCGATCTTGGCGCACAGGTTCTTCATGACGAAATATTCGTCGGTCGATGCCTTGCCGTCGTTGACTTCCTGCGTCCACTTCTCGAGCGGCACCTTGATGCCGAACTCCTTGTCGATGGCAAAGACGATGTCGAGGAAGTCGAGGCTGTCGATGCCCAGATCGTCGATGGTATGGCTTTCCGGCGTGATGGTGTCGATATCGATCTCGCTCGTGTCGGCGATGATCTTGGCGACTTTTTCGAACGTGGTGGCCAAGGTCTGTTCCTTCGATTGCGGGCAGTTTGCGGTCGGTAGGTAGTCTGGCGGTGTCTAATCGGTTTTTCCGCGCAGGAAAAGGCCGAATGTGCCGATGGCAGGTAGTATGGCAACGGCTCCCGAACAAGACCCGGCCAGGCGAGTTCGCCGATCGCCTAGAAGGTGACGCGGCCCATGACGCGCAAACCGTCGTCCTGAGCCCCCACGATCACCGCTTCGCCCTCGCGCGGTGAAATGCCGGTGAGCGCCTCGACGTCCTCCAGATGGGTGACCAGGATCATATTGTCCGCGCCCGCGTAGTCGCGGATTTTCTCGACGATGGCGGCGAGCTGGGCCGCACGCTTCGCCGGGTCCGCATCCGGCGGATCGAGCGGCGCGAACGGCTCGGGCTCCGATTCGAAGGCGATGCGTGCGGTGTCCAGACAACGGCAGTAGCGGCTGGACAGCACCCGTTCCACCGGCGCGGCGCGGGCGGCGAACAGCGAGCCGATCTTGCGGGCCTGCTGCTTGCCTCTGTCGGACAGATTGCGTTGGGTCGCGCATTTTTCGATGTCGAGCGTGGCGGGATCGCCCGTGCCGTTGGCGTAGGCGTGCCGAAGCAGCACGACATGGCCGCCGTCGCGCAGCAGCGCCCAGCCGGCTTCGGTGGCATGGGCCGCCGGCGCAGCCAGAAGCAGGAAAATCAGCGCCAGTCGGAGCATCGGGGGTCTTTCGATCGAACAAGCAGTCGAAGGCATATAGGCATCGAAGTGCCTGGAGGAAACAAATGCCGCGTGCCAGCCTTGCATCGGTTTAAAATCTTCCTCTTTACCGTGTCGTCCGTTGCGCGATGGCGGGGGCTCGCCTACAGGGGCAGCCATGTCCGCGCTCGCCCAAACCGTCCTGTTCGTTTTCGGCCTCGTCGCGCTCGGTTATCTCACCGGGCTGACGGGCTATCTCAAGGCCGAGAGCGGAGAGGCAATTTCGGAGTTCGCGGTGGGGGTGGCCATGCCGCTCCTGCTTTTCCGCACCATCGCCAAGGTCGATTTCCATGGCGCGGCGCCGTGGCTGTTGTGGGTAGCTTATTTCCTCGCCGTTGCGATAACCTGGGCGGCGGGTCACCTGATCGTGACGCGCCTGTTCGGCCGGGACGGCCGTGTCGGCGTCGTCGGTGGCGTTTCCTCGGCGTTCTCCAATCTCGTGCTGCTCGGCATCCCGTTCATGATCGGCGTTTTCGGCCAACCGGGCGTCGACGTGCTTTCGCTGCTGGTGTCGGTGCACCTGCCCCTCATGATGATGGCCTCCATCATCCTGTTCGAGATTTTCGGGCCGCGGGGAGACGGCCAGTTCCGTGCTCTCAAGGTGTTGCGGAGTTTCGGCTCGAGGATATTCTCCAATCCCCTGATCATCGGAATTCTTGCCGGGCTGGCATGGCGGTTCGTCGGCCTGCCATTGCCCGCGCTTGCCGCGCGGCTGGTCGACGCGCTGGCCGACGTGGCCGGACCTGTGGCGCTTTTCGCCATGGGGCTCGGCCTGCGCCGCTTCGGCATATCCGGCAATATTCGTCCGGCGCTCGCCCTGTCTTTCCTGAAACTGCTGGTGATGCCCGCGCTGGCGCTTGCGCTGGTATGGCTGTTCGGGCTTCCGCCTTTGACGGCCAAGGTGGTGGTGATCGCGGCCGGGCTGCCCTCGGGCGTGAATTCCTACCTGATCGCAACGCAGTTCGGCACCGGCCAGGCGCTCGCCTCGAACCAGTTGACCATTGCGACCGCCCTCGCTGTGGCTACGATGGCGTTCTGGCTGGTCGTCGTGCAGCACGTTTTTGGCTGACTATTTGTCAGACAAATAGATCTGCGTCTATTGTTTCCCGCTGGCCCAGCGCTTAGGGTGCCCTATATCGATTGATCGCCGCCCTTGCCGTGGAGTAAGAGCGGTGGTCCAGTGCGTCGCACTCTATCGAGCGCACTCCACGGAAGAATTTTCCTGCACATGCGCCTTCGCGGCGCGGCGATCGGAGGCTTGGCCATGCTCCAGAAGACCAGTCATTTCATGAAGGAAGCCATTCTCATCAACGGTGAATGGGTCCAGGCGGACTCCGGGCAAACGATCGATGTCATCAATCCGGCGACCGGCCTGAAGATCGGCAC
The DNA here is from genome assembly GCF_040081975.1 of Mesorhizobium hunchu. Lineage (NCBI taxonomy): Bacteria > Pseudomonadati > Pseudomonadota > Alphaproteobacteria > Hyphomicrobiales > Phyllobacteriaceae > Mesorhizobium > Mesorhizobium hunchu. Next base: position 158,049 of record NZ_JBEBMG010000005.1, on the reverse strand, counting down.
CGTGCCGAAGGCGGGCAGGGCGGAGACGCGCCGGGCGATCGAGGCGGCCGATGCGGCGTTCAAGGACTGGAAGAAGACGTCGGCGCTGGAGCGCTCGAAGCTGCTGCGCAAGCTGCATGACGCCATCATGGACAATCAGGACGCGCTGGCCGAACTGCTCACCATCGAGCAGGGCAAATCGCTGACCGAATCCAGGGGCGAGATCGGCTCGTCCGCAGCCTATGTTCTCTGGTTCGCCGAGGAAGCGCGCCGCGCCTATGGCGACGTGGTGCCTTCGCCCTGGGCTGACCGCCGCGTCCTGGTAACGCGCGAGCCGGTGGGCGTCATCGCCGCCATCACACCGTGGAACTTCCCGTCCTCGATGCTGTCGCGCAAGATTGGCCCGGCGCTGGCCGCCGGCTGCACCGCAGTGGTGAAGCCCGCTTCGCAGACGCCCTATTCGGGTCTCGCCTGGGGCGCGCTGTGCGAGGAAGTCGGCATCCCGAAGGGCGTGGTCAACATCGTCACCGGCTCGGCCGGCGAGATCGGCGACGAGATCTGCGCCAATCCGTTGGTGAAGAAGATCACCTTCACCGGCTCGACCGAGGTCGGCAAGATCCTGATCGAGAAGTCGGCTTCGACGGTGAAGAAGGTTTCGATGGAACTCGGCGGCAATGCGCCGTTCCTGGTCTTCGACGACGCCGACCTCGATCGTGCCGTGCAGGGCGCCGTCACTGCGAAATACCGCAATTCCGGTCAGACCTGCGTGTGCACCAACCGCTTCTTCGTGCAGGCGGGTATCTATGACAGGTTCGTTGAGAAGCTGGCCGATGCGTCGGACAAGCTCAAGGTCGGTCCAGGCATGGACGACGGCGTCCAGCAGGGGCCGCTGATCGACGAGAAGGCGGTCGAGAAGGTCGAGGAATTCATCAGCGACGCAACTGCCAAGGGCGGCAAGATCGTGGCCGGCGGCAAGCGCCATGCGCTGGGCGGCTCGTTCTTCCAGCCGACAGTCATTTCCGGCGCTACGCCCGACATGAAGTTCATGAAGGACGAGATTTTCGGGCCGGTGGCCCCCGTCTTCAAGTTCGAGACGGAAGAGGAAGCCGTCGCGATGGCCAACGACACGGAATTCGGCCTCGCCGCCTATTTCTACACCGGCGATCTCGGCCGCGCCTTCCGCGTCATGGAAGGGCTGAAATACGGCATGGTGGGCGTGAACGAAGGCCTGATCACCACGCCGGAAGCGCCGTTCGGCGGCGTCAAGGAATCCGGGCTCGGCCGTGAAGGCGGGCACCAGGGCATGGACGACTACCTCGATACCAAATACGTCTGCATCGGCGGCCTCGGTTTCTGACCGGGCTGCCGGCCTTGTTGGCAAGAGAAGGCGCCGGGCCTCGGCGGATACTGCACGGATGAAGAACGGCGAGGTCTTCGGCACGACGGAAGCGGGCGAGGATATCCGCCGTTTCTCCATCCGGGGCGGTGGCCTGACGGCCAACATCATCGGCCTCGGGGCGATCATCCAGGATCTGCGGCTCGCCGGCCACGACGCCCCGCTGGTGCTCGGCTTCGACAGGCTGGCGCCTTACGAAACCGATACGCATTTCTTCGGCACCGTCGTCGGGCGCTACGCCAACCGCATCCGCGACGGCCGCTTCACGCTGGCGGGCGAGCGCCATCAGCTCGACCGGAATTTTCTCGACAGGCACCTGCTCCACGGCGGCTCGAACGGCTATTTTCACCGACCCTGGACGGTTTCCCTGCATGGCCGGGACTTCGTGACGCTGACCCTGCACGATCCGGCCGGGTCGATGGGGTTTCCCGGCGCGCTGGAAGTGACCTGCACCTACAGGCTCAAGATACCGGGGACGCTGTCGGTCGAACTGACCGCGACCTGCGAGGAGCCGACTGTCTGCAATCTTACCCAGCATTCCTATTTCAACCTGGACGACGGCGGCGCCGGAGACATTCTCGGCCATCGCATGATGCTCAATGCCGGCGCCTACCTGCCGGTCGATGCAGACATGATCCCGACGGGGGTCGTGCAACCCGTGGACGCCACGCCTTTCGACTTTCGCCATGCGCGCCAGATCGCTTCGGACGGGAGCGTCGCGAAACCGGACTACGACGTCAATTTCTGCCTTTCCGCTGCGCGCGGCCCCTTGCGGCAGGCCGCATGGGTGCAGGGCGCATCGTCGGGCGTGGAAATGGAACTGTGGACCACCGAACCGGGACTGCAGCTCTATATCGGCCAGCATGTCTCGCCGCCCGGCCCGGGCATCGACGGCATCGGATACAGGCCGTTCTCGGGCTTCTGCCTTGAGCCGCAGATCTGGCCGGACGCACCCAACCGGCCTTATTTCCCGCAGGCGACGCTGTGGCCCGGAGCGGTTTATCATCACGTCACCGAATATCGGTTCCGCCTGCCTTAGCTTCTGTCCATTCTAGCTTTCGAAGGCCTTCCGCAGCACTTCGAAGGGCGCCAGCGCGCCGCGCACCTGGACGACGGCAGCCGCGACCCGGTGCGCGCGTTTCGCGGCCTCTGCCGGGGCGAAGCCGGCGAGGCGGGCGGCGAGGTAGCCGCCGTTGAAGGAATCGCCGGCGCCGGTCGTATCGAGCGGCGAGGGGACATGCACCGCCTCGATGCTTTCGCTGGCGCCGTCGGCAACGATCAGGGCCGGCTGCTCGCCATTCTTGACCACGACCTCCCTGACCTGCTGTGCCAGGCGGGCGGCCGTTGCCGCGGGCGTCTCGTCGCCGAACAGCGCTTCTTCGTCGGGGTAGGTCGGGAGCGCGATGTCGGTCACGCCGAGCGCCTCGGTGATGGCCACCTGAGCCGCTTCCCGGCTCGGCCACAGGCGAGGGCGGTAGTTGGGGTCGAATGCGATAAGGCTCCCGGCCGACCGGGCGGTGGCAAGTGCCTCCAGCAGGATCTTTCTTCCCTGCGTGTCCAGAATTGCCAAAGTGATTCCGGAAAAATAGACAAGAGACTGATCTTCCAGGCTTTTCGACAGCTTGACCGGATCGCTTGCCAGTTGCCGCGCGGCGGCGTCTCCGCGCCAATAGGTGAAGGAACGCTCGGCGCCCGTCAGCGTGATGGCGTAAAGGCCGGGCCGGGCGCCGGAAATGACGGGACTGGAGCCGATGCCGATGCCGTGCGTGGCGAGGAAGTCGATCTGGTCGCGCGAGAACGGGTCGTCGCCGAAGGCGGAGACATAGGTGGCCGGCCTGTCCCTGCTCAGCGCATGCAGCGCCCAGAGCGTGTTGAAGGTATCGCCGGCGAAGCCCATGCGCCAGTTGCTGGCCTGACCGCCGGACAGTTCGATCATGCACTCGCCGATCGATGCGATGCCGTTGCCTTGCGCGGTCGTACCCATGAATATCTCCGTCCTGCGGTCAACGCTGTAGCTTGTTGATTTCGCGAGCGCCATCCTTGCCGGCGGCCAAGGACGGTCGAAGCGCGTCTTTCCACAGCGCGAGGTGGCGTGATCCGGGGGAGACTATGGACCAGGCTCGGGCGGCGTGAGCGCTCCTATCGGTCCTTCACCGTCTCCATCGCCACGAATGTGGAGGTCTGCGCGACATGCGGCAGGCCGGAGATGCGTTCTCCGAGGATGCGGCGGTAGGCGGCGATATCGCGGGTGCGCACTTTCAGGAGGTAATCGAAGCTGGCCGCCATCATGTGGCACTGCTCGATCTCGGGTACGGCGGCCGCCGCGCGGTTGAAGGCGTCGAGCGCGGCCGAGCGCGTGTCCGACAGCTTTACCTGCACGAAGGCGACGTGGCCTTCGCCCATCTTCTCCCGGTCGACGATTGCCGCATAGCCGCGAATGTAGCCGTCTCGCTCGAGTCGTTTGAGCCTGGCCTGGACCGGGGTCTTGGACAGGCCCACTTTTTCCGCCAGCTCAGCCATCGAGAGGCGGCCGTTTTTCGCCATCGCAGTGATGATGTTGCGGTCGATGCGGTCCAATTGGTCTTCTGACATGAAAATTTCAGTCCAAATGGCTTATTAAGTCAGGCTATCATAGCGTTATTTCCCTAATCGGCCAACCTCTTTGGACCACGTTGAAAGCGGCGGTTGTGCTAGGCTCCGTCGTCATTCCGGCGCCGCCGGCCCACATGTGCTTTGCGATGGAACGCCATGGCTACACTCGACTCGATCCGCCAGCAGATTCGCGCCAACTACATCCCTGAAGAGAATGAGGTGCTGCAACGGCTCGTCACAGCGACCGGGTTGGGCGCGGATGAACGCAAGGCGATTTCCAAGCGCGCCGCCGATCTGGTCCGGGCCGTGCGCGGCTCGACCGACCCGAGGCTGATGGAGGTCTTCCTTTCGGCCTACGGCCTCTCCACCAAGGAAGGCGTGGCGCTGATGTGCCTTGCCGAAGCCCTGCTGCGCGTGCCGGACGCCGAGACGATGGACGACCTGATCGCCGACAAGATCGCGCCGCATGACTGGTCGGCGCATTCGGGCGAATCCAGTTCGATCTTCGTCAATGCCTCGACATGGGCGCTGATGCTGACCGGCCGCGTGCTGGAGGAGGGCGAAGGCTCTATCGAGCGCACGCTGCGCGGCATGGTGCGGCGCCTCGGCGAGCCGGTCATCCGTAAGGCGGTGGCGGCGGCGATGCGCGAGATGGGCGAGCAATTCGTGCTCGGGCGCACGATCGAGGAAGCCGTGCGCCGGGGCAGCGCAATGACCCGCAAGGGCTATCTCTATTCCTTCGACATGCTGGGCGAAGCGGCCCGTACCGAGGTGGACGCCCTGCGCTACCTGAAGGCCTATTCGGACGCCATCTCCTCGCTCGACGCCGGCACCAATGGTCCCGAAATCCGGCTTAACCACGGCATTTCGGTCAAACTCTCGGCGCTGCATCCGCGCTACGAGATCCTGCAGAAGGAGACGATGCTGCCGGTGATGTGCGAGCGGCTTCTATCGCTCGCGCTCGACGCCCGCCAGAGCCGCATGGGCCTCAACGTCGATGCCGAGGAAGCCGACCGGCTCGACCTGTCGCTCGACGTCATAGCCAAGGTCCTGGCCGATCCGCGGCTGGCCGACTGGGACGGCTTCGGCGTCGTGGTGCAGGCCTATGGTCCGCGCGCCTTCCACGTGATCGACTGGCTTTACGCGCTGGCGAAGCGGCTGGACCGCACCATCATGGTTCGTCTGGTCAAGGGCGCCTATTGGGACACCGAGATTAAGCGCGCCCAGACGCTCGGCCTGCCGGGCTATCCGGTGTTCACCCGCAAGCCGAACACGGACGTGTCCTACATGGCCTGCGCGCGCAAGCTGCTGTCGATGACGGACCGTATCTATCCGCAATTCGCGACCCACAACGCGCATACCGTCGCGGCCATCCTGTCGATGGCGGGGGACCGCGAAAGTTTCGAGTTCCAGCGGTTGCACGGCATGGGCGAGGCGCTGCACGAGACGGTACGCAAGGCGGAAGGCACGCGTTGCCGCATCTATGCGCCGGTCGGCGCGCATTCCGACCTGCTGGCCTATCTGGTGCGCCGCCTGCTGGAGAACGGCGCCAATTCCTCCTTCGTGCATCAGTTGACCGATGACGACGTGGAACCCGAGGAGATCGCCCGCGACCCGTTTACCGTCGTGGAAACGCAGGGGCTGGCGGCCAACCCTAACATTCCGACGCCGGCCGCGATCTTCAAGGGCGTGCGCAGCAACTCCAAGGGGTTCGATATTACCGATCCGGTCACGCTGGCCGAAATCGACACGGAACGCGAAAAGTTCGCCGCGCCTCACCAATGGCGGGCGAAGCCGCTGACCCGCGCCGCCGGCGCTGGCAAGGCGCGTCCGGTCGTCAATCCGGCGCGTCCGTCAGAGGCTGTGGGCATGATCGCCGAAGCGACGGCGAAGCAGGCAGCTACGGCGGTCGGGTTCGCCGTCAAGGCGCAACCGGCCTGGGCGAAGCGGCCGGTTTCCGAACGCGCCGCCGTCCTGCATCGCGCGGCGGACCTCTATGAGAAGCACGCGGTCGAATTCTTCGCGCTGTGCACCCGCGAGGCAGGCAAGACGCTGGCCGACGGCGTCGCCGAGGTACGTGAGGCGGTGGATTTCCTGCGTTATTATGCAGAGCAGGCGGCCAACGTCGAAGCCGGCACCTCTGCGCGCGGCGCGATCGTCTGCATCTCGCCGTGGAATTTTCCGCTCGCCATCTTCACCGGTCAGATCGCCGCGGCGCTGGTCACCGGCAACGCGGTGCTGGCCAAGCCGGCCGAGCAGACGCCGCTGATCGCCTTCAGGGCGGTCGAGATGCTGCACGAGGCGGGCGTGCCCGCCGATGTCCTCCAGTTGCTGCCCGGTGACGGCCCGTCGGTCGGCGCGCCTCTGACCGCCGACCCGCGCATTGCCGGCGTGTGCTTCACCGGCTCGACCGAGGTCGCCAAGCTGATCGAGAGGCAACTGGCGAAGACGGCTGTGCCTGACGCCATGCTGATCGCCGAGACCGGCGGGCTGAACGCAATGATCGTCGACTCGACGGCGCTTCCCGAACAGGCGATCCGCGACGTGCTCGCCTCCGCCTTCCAGAGCGCCGGCCAGCGCTGCTCGGCGCTGCGCATCCTCTACGTCCAGAAGGATGTCGAGGCGAAGATGCTGGAAATGCTGAAAGGCGCCATGCAGGCGCTCAGGATAGGCGACCCGTGGCTTGCCTCCACCGATGTCGGGCCGGTGATCGACGACGAGGCCAGAACGTCGATCGATGCCTATTGCAACAGGATGTATCTGGATGGCCGACTTGTTTCTGCGCTTGATGCGCCGGAGGGCGGCCGCTTCGTGCCGCCTTCGGTGTTCCGTGTGAAGGGCATCGAGGAGATGCAGCGCGAGGTGTTCGGCCCTGTCCTGCATGTCGCGAGCTTCGACGCCGAGGACATCGACCGCGTCGTCGCCGCGATCAATCGCAAGGGCTATGGCCTGACGTTCGGCCTGCACACGCGCATCGAGGCGCGCGTCCAGCATGTGGTCGACCGGCTGCATGTCGGCAATGTCTATGTCAACCGCAACCAGATCGGCGCGGTGGTCGGCTCGCAGCCCTTCGGCGGCGAGGGCCTGTCCGGCACCGGCCCGAAGGCCGGCGGCCCGCACTACCTGCGCCGTTTCCGCAAGGGACCTGAGACCGGCGCCCATCTGCCCGACGCCCGCAAGGTGACGGCAACGGAATTGGCGGACAACATGCCGGACCCCGCGCTGGGCGGCTGGTCGACGCGCGCGGATCGTATCGCCATCCTGCGCAAGCATCTGCGCGGCAAGGGCGCGGCCGCCATGAATGCGGCGTCGAGCCTGGAATACGGGCAGGTCGATCTGCCCGGCCCGACCGGCGAGGCCAACACCCTGTCGCTGGCGCCGCGGGGCAGGGTGCTGGCACTCGGACCCGACCCCGACACGCTGCTTGCCCAGACGATCCAGGCGCTCGCGGCCGGCAATGCCGTTCTTGCCGTGGCGCCTGGCGCTGGCGCGGCGCTTTCGCCGCTCACCGGCAAGGGGCTGCCGCTGTCTGTGCTGGACGGGCGGCCCGATCCGGTCGAGGCGCGGTCGCTGAAGGTCGACGTGGTGGCCTATTCCGGCACGCCCGAATCGATGCGGACGGTTCGCCGGATCATCGCCGAGCGCGACGGGCCGATCGTGCCGCTGGTCAGCGAGATCTATAATCCGGCCGCCTATGCCCATGAGCGTGCCGTCTGCGTCGACACCACCGCCGCAGGCGGCAATGCGAGCCTGCTGGCCGCAGCCTGACGGCGGACTTCGCGAGCGTTTGCGGTGCGCGGCGGCAGGACAACGCCGTAGCGCCAACCGCTCGCTTCATGTCGCGGCCGGAGCAGGCGAGGTCGGCCGGCGCTCAGCCACGGAACAGGAAACAGTCGAGACTCGCCGCAATTCCTATATAGATCGGTAGTGAACGACGGAGGCTGGCGCAGCGTGTTCCTTTCGGTGTTCGACCTGTTCAAGATCGGTATCGGGCCGTCGAGCTCCCATACGATGGGACCGATGACGGCGGCGCGGCGCTTTCTCGACGAGGTGGCCGGCAACGACTGGCCGCGTCCGGCGGGCGTGACGGTTGAGCGTGTCGGGGCCAGCCTGCACGGTTCGCTGGCCTATACCGGGATCGGCCACGGCTCCGATCGCGCGGTCATCCTCGGCCTCGCCGGCGAAAGCCCGCAGACCGTCGATCCGGACCAGGCGGACGCCATCATCGCGAGGATCGCGGCCGAGAAGAAGATCGTGCCGCCAGGGCATCCGGCCTATCGCTTCGATCCGGCGGCGGATCTCGTGCTCGACAAGAAAACGCCGTTGACGGGTCATGCCAACGGCATGGCCTTCTACGCCTATGATGCCGGCGGGCGGCTTCTCCTGAAGCGGATCTACTATTCGATCGGCGGCGGCTTCGTCGTTTCCGAGGAGGAATTGCAGCGCATGAAGGCGCGCGGCTCGGTGACGACGGAGGGCAGGAAGGTGCCGCATCCGTTCAGGAATGCGGCGGAAATGCTCTCCATGGCGGAGCGAAGCGGGCTTTCCATCGCCGACATGAAGCGCGTCAACGAGGAAACCCACATGACGCGCGAGGAACTGGATTCGGGGCTCGACGCCATCTGGGCGGCCATGAAGGGTTGCATCGACCGGGGGCTGGGCCAGGAGGGCATCATGCCCGGTGGCCTGAAAGTGCGCCGCCGCGCCAAGCAGCTTCACGACAAGCTGCAGGAGCAATGGCAGCAGAACCGACCCAATCCGCTTCTCGCCAACGACTGGCTGTCGATCTATGCCATGGCGGTCAACGAGGAGAACGCCGGCGGCGGCCGCGTGGTCACCGCGCCGACTAATGGCGCGGCCGGGGTGGTGCCGGCGGTGATGCGCTACTGGCTGCATTTCCATCCCGAGGCCGACCAGGCCTCGATCCGCGATTTCCTGCTGACGGCCGCCGCTGTTGGCGGCATCATCAAGTCGAACGCCTCGATCTCGGGCGCCGAGGTCGGCTGTCAGGGCGAGGTCGGTTCCGCTTCGGCGATGGCCGCCGCCGGCTTGTGCGCCGTCATGAGCGGTACGCCCGAGCAGGTGGAGAACGCTGCCGAGATCGCGCTGGAGCATCATCTCGGCATGACCTGCGACCCGGTCGCCGGACTGGTGCAGGTGCCCTGCATCGAGCGCAACGCGCTGGGCGCGGTCAAGGCGGTAACGGCGGCCTCGCTTGCCATCAAGGGCGACGGCAAGCATTTCGTGCCGCTCGATTCGGCCATCGAGACGATGCGCCAGACCGGCCTCGACATGAACGAGAAATACAAGGAAACCAGCCTTGGCGGCCTTGCCGTGAACGTGGTGGAGTGTTGATGCCCTTTTCTACGTTATTCTGGTTGCGCAGCGAAACCTGGATGACGGCCTACGTGTGAACGTCTTCAATCGCCGAGCGCCCAGTAGGCACTTAACCTAGTGATTGCATCTCTTGCGAATGATACCATATATTGGTACTATCTAGTATGAAGCGAAAGCATCAGGGAACACTGACGCAGATTTTCGCCCGACCGGTCAGCGGCACCATTCGCTGGTCGGACATTGAAGGCCTCTTCATCGCCTTGGGCGCGGAAATCAGCGAACGTGAAGGCTCTCGTATCGGCGTTTTTCTTTTCGGCGAGGTCCGGGTTTTTCATCGGCCTCATCCGAGTCCGCAGACCGACAAGGGCGCTGTTGCCAGCATTCGAAAATGGCTGGAAAGCCACGGAATAGAACCATGAAGAACATCATTGAGATCGACAGTCACAAGGCGGTCGTTTCGTTCGATCCTGAAATCGGTATGCTCCGCGGGGAGTTTCTCGGCCTGAACGGGGGCGCGGATTTCTACGCCCGGGATGTCGATCAGCTTTCCCGCGAGGGGGCGGCTTCGCTGCGTATTTTCCTGGAGATGTGCAGGGAGAAAGGCATTTCTCCGTTTCGGGAATTTTCGGGCCGGTTCAATGTGAGGTTGGATCCCAAGACGCACGAAGCGGCGGTCATCGCGGCGGCGGCCGAGAACAAGAGCCTGAACGAATGGGTTGCCAAGGCAATCGAGACGGTGGCCGAAAGCTGACTTCGCTGTGCATAACGCGCCGCATCGTTGAACCTGCGTGTCGGTCCCGCTAAATTCCGGTCATGGCCCTCAACATCATAAAGCTCTGCGTCGGCTGCGACAGCGTCGAGGATCTCGAAGAGTGGATCGCCGAGCGCCTGGAGATCAGGCGGCGTGCCGGGGAGCCTGTCGAGCATTGGCATACAACGCGGATGGTGCCGTCGCGGACGGGCGAGGTGCTGGACGGCGGCTCGCTCTACTGGGTCATCAAGGGTTCGGTCCAATGCCGCCAGCGCATCACCGATATCCGGCCTTTCACGGACGACGATGGCATCGGCCGCTGCCGGCTGATGCTCGATCCGCAGGTCGTGCGCACCCATTGGCAGCCGCGCCGGGCCTTCCAGGGGTGGCGTTACCTCAAGGCCGCGGATGCGCCGGCGGACCTCGGCAGGGGTAGCGCGGGCGTGGCGGCCATGCCGCCGCAACTGCGCCAGGAACTCGCGGAACTCGGGCTGTTGTGACGCGGCATAAAGGCTGGCGTTCCGACCCTTTCAAAGTCATGATTGCTGTCTAAAGCATGTTCGCGAAAGCGGGCGCCGGGCAAGGACATGCCGAGGAAGATGCCTGAGGCGCAGGACGCGACTCCGAGGATCGCGATCCGCTTCAGGAGGAACGTGCGTCGCCGTTTCCGAGGTGGCTGACGATGAATGTGGTTATCGGCATCCTGCTTGTGGTGCTGCTGCTTGCCGTCGGCATTTTTCTGTTCATGCGTGCCAACCCGGCCCGTCTGGCCGGCTCCGTGCGAATGTCTGGCCCCTCGGCCTTGCTATTGGCGGGATTTGGCGCCGCCCTGGCGGGGTGGCCAGCGATAGGCGCTGGGTTTGTCCTTGCGGCCTTGGCCTTCTATGCCCTTCGGAACGGAGCGCGGAGGCCGAGACCGACGAACCAGCGTTCGATGGTGCGCACCGCCGCCCTGGAGATGGAACTCGATCACCGCACGGGCGCGCTGGAAGGGCTCGTGCTTGCCGGACGTGCCGAAGGCCGCATGCTCGGCACGATGTCGCTTCCCGAACTGACGGAACTGTTTAGCGAACTGTCGAGCGACGCCGACAGCCGGCAGTTACTGGAAACGTATCTTGACGCCCGGTTTCCCGCCTGGCGTGCTGACGTGCAGGCGAACGGTGACGATGGGTTGGGCGTTGCGCCAGGTGCGGGCGCCATGACTAAGGAGGAGGCCTACAAGGTCCTTGGTCTTGAGGCGGGAGCCGCCGCGGCGGATGTCCGCAAGGCGCACCGCCGTCTGATGCAGCGCCTGAACCCCGATGTCCACCGCGCTTCGTTCCTGGCGGCGCGGATCGATCAGGCCAAGGACGTTCTTCTCTCCGATCACGGCTGACTCTCCTTCGACGAAAAACTTGCCGGAGTTCATTCCCGCAACGCCGCTACTGCTGAACGGCATAGCAATCGATCTTCTTGCGCTTCAGCGCCTTGCAGGCCTTGAGGGCGGCGGTCTGTGAGCCGAATCCACCGAAGCGCGCGCGGTAGTAGGTGGTGCCGCCATTGTCGAAGGCGACGGTGAAGCTCGACGCGTCGGCCAGCACCGTCGGCGCCTTCTTGGTCGCCTTTTCCAGGAAGGCTTTCGCCTCGGACTGCCGGGGCGAGGAGGCGATCTGCACGACCCATGCGCCTTTCGACACGGATGCGGTGGCAAGCGGGTCGACCTGGCTGGCTTCCGCGTAGGCGGCGACCGTCGCCGTCTTCGCCTCGACGGTATCCACGGTGGTTTGAGCCGTGTCGTCGTCCGCCACCTGCACGACCGGCCGCTTGTCGGGGGTCGGCGCGTCGTGCTTGGGCAGAAGCACCTTGGCGATCGCGGCGACAGGCGAAGAATCGTTCTTTGCCACAAGGTCGCCGCCGCCGCGCGTGCTGGCCTTTGGCAGATAGGTGTGGATCAGCCTGGCCATCTGGTTGTCGCGGGCACGACCGGTTTTGCCGCCCATGACGACTGCGACGAGACGCCGCCCGCCGGTCGAAACCGAGGTCACGAGGTTGAAGCCCGACGCGCGCGTATAGCCGGTCTTGATGCCGTCAACGCCCTTGATCCGGCCAAGCAGGCGATTGTGGCCGTTGATGCGGCGCTTGCCGTACATGAAGGAACGCGTCGAGAAATAACCGTAGTACTGCGGGTAGTGCTCGCGCAACGCTATGCCGAGGATGGCCATGTCGTGCGCCGTGGTGAACTGGCCGGGATTGGGCAATCCGTTGGCGTTGCGGAAAACGGTGCTGTCCATGCCGAGCTGACGCGCCTTGGCGGTCATCATGCGCGCGAAGTTCGCCTCCGAGCCTCCGAGCAATTCACCGAGCGCGGTGGCGGAATCATTGGCCGATTTCGTCACCATCGACAGGATCGCCGTCTCGACGGTGACCGAACCGCCCTTGCGTACGCCGAGCTTGGTCGGCGGTTCCGCGGCTGCGTTGGCGGAGAAGACAACGGGGGTCGATTTTGAGATGCGGCCTTTGTTCAGCGCCTCGAACGTCAGGTACAGCGTCATCATCTTGGTCAGCGACGCCGGGTAGCGACGTCCGTTCGAATCTTTCGAATAGAGCGTCTTGCCGTTCCTGGCGTCGACCACGATGGCCGAATACTGGGCCGCGAAAGCCGCGACTGCGTCGCCCGCCACCAGCGTCGCCGCCAATATAACGATCGCCAATGGCTTGAAGGAAAACCTTGTCCCGGAGACGATGACCGACAACGCGCTACCCACTGTCACTACCCTTGGATTCTTGTTGCAACTGACGGCCGGCAAAGGGTCCGACCTCACTTGCAGGGCACGCTACCAGCGTCAGCGTTACCAATCCGTTTATGGTAACCGGCGCGTTCATACTTTTCGCCGCAATCGATGCGAGCTTTATTCAAATGCGGTGATGGTGGAGAGGAAATTGACTTCTTGTGCGGCGCACCATAGCTTTCATGCATCGCACAATGCCCTGTCGGGCGCTCTTTGAAGGGAGGCCGCGATGACCTACGAGGATTTCACACAGTACAGCAGGGAGTTCGTCGAGAACGGCACGACGAGCCTGAACTCGCTGTCGAGCGGCGCACAGTCGATTGCCGCCGAAGCCAGCGAATACACGCGCAAAAGCGCCGAGGCCGGACAGGATTTCATCGAGGCGCTGTTTTCGGCGAAGTCGATCGAAGACGCGGTCGACATCCAGGCGGGCTACCTCAAAGCGTCCTATGAGACGTTCGTGGCCGAGGCCGGCAAGTTCAGCGCGCTTTACGCCGACCTTGCCAAGAGCGCTTACAAGCCGTTCGAATCATTCGTCGCCACACCGGGCGCCGCCACAGCGGATTGAGCGCGCGAAATCCACCGCGCGAGCCATTGGCGCGGTCTGTCGAAGACCCGGTCGCGACCGCGCGGCCGGGTTTTTTCGTCGCCGTTCGGCCTGGCGGCGGCGAACCGTGAAAATCCGGCCTGATTGCCGACCTAGCCATATTGTCAGCTAAACAGAAGGGCTTAAAATCCTGCATCGAGAACCTACATGTCGGTTTCGCACGAGGATTCGTTTAAGGGCAGCTTTTTCGTGAGCATCAGTCTGGAAGCCGCGACTGGAGCGGTGCGCATGCAGAACGGTGGCGACGGTAATGGAACCGGCCGCGGCACGACCGTCATAACGCGCACCAGGACCAGAACCAAGAAGCCCAGCCTCTACCGGGTCCTCATCCTCAACGACGACTACACACCCATGGAATTCGTGGTCCATGTGCTGGAGCGTTTCTTCCAGAAGGACCGGGAAGCGGCGACCCGCATCATGCTGCACGTCCATAACCACGGCGTCGGCGAATGCGGCGTCTATACATTCGAAGTGGCCGAGACCAAGGTGTCCCAGGTCATGGATTTCGCAAGACAGAACCAGCATCCGCTGCAATGCGTGATGGAAAAGAAGTGAGGAATTATGCCGGCATTTTCGCAGGGGCTTGAAAAGGCGCTTCACCAGGCGCTGACGCTCGCCAACGAGCGGCACCATGAATACGCCACGCTGGAGCATCTTCTGCTGGCGCTCATCGACGACACGGAAGCGGCCGCGGTCATGCGTGCCTGCAACGTCGACCTCGATGAGCTCAAGCAGACGGTGCTGACCTATATCGATACCGAACTCGACAATCTCGTCACCGGCTATGACGAGGATTCCAAGCCGACCGCGGGTTTCCAGCGCGTCATCCAGCGCGCGGTGATCCATGTGCAGTCGTCGGGACGCGAGGAGGTTTCGGGCGCCAACGTGCTCGTCGCCATCTTCGCAGAGCGCGAGAGCCACGCCGCCTACTTCCTGCAGGAACAGCAGATGACCCGCTACGACGCGGTCAACTACATCTCGCACGGCATCGCCAAGCGTCCGGGGTCTTCCGAGAGCCGCACGCCGCGCGGCGCGGAGGAAGAGCAGGGCGCTCCCGGCGCCGAACAGCAGGAAGAGGGCAAGAAGAAACAGCAGGACGCCCTGACGGCCTACTGCGTCAACCTCAACGACAAGGCCCGTTCGGGCCGCATCGACCCGCTGATCGGCCGCACACCTGAGATCAACCGCACCATCCAGGTGCTGTGCCGCCGCTCCAAGAACAATCCGCTCTATGTCGGCGATCCCGGTGTCGGCAAGACGGCGATCGCCGAAGGGCTGGCCAAGCGGATCGTCGAGGGCGACGTGCCGGAAGTGCTTCAGGACGCCACCATCTTCGCGCTCGACATGGGCACGTTGCTCGCCGGCACGCGCTATCGCGGCGACTTCGAGGAGAGGCTGAAGCAGGTGGTGAAGGAACTGGAGGATTTCCCCGGCGCCGTCCTGTTCATCGACGAGATCCATACGGTGATCGGCGCCGGCGCGACCTCCGGCGGCGCGATGGATGCGTCCAACCTGCTCAAGCCGGCGCTGTCCTCCGGCGCGATCCGCTGCATCGGCTCGACCACCTACAAGGAATTCCGCCAGTTCTTCGAGAAGGACCGGGCCTTGGTGCGCCGCTTCCAGAAGATCGACGTCAACGAGCCGTCGGTCGAGGACGCCATCGAGATCATGAAGGGCCTGAAGCCCTATTTCGAGGAATTCCACAAGGTGAAGTACACCACCGACGCCATCAAGGGCGCGGTGGAACTGTCGGCGCGATATATCAGCGACCGCAAGCTGCCGGACAAGGCGATCGACGTGATCGACGAGACCGGCGCCTCGCAGATGCTGGTGCCCGAAGCCAAGCGTAAGAAGACCATCGGCATCAGGGAAATCGAGGCAACGATCGCCACGATGGCGCGCATCCCGCCGAAGACGGTTTCGGCCGACGACGAGAAGGTGCTGGCGGGGCTCGACGTCGAGCTGAAGCGGGTGGTCTATGGCCAGGATACGGCGATCACCGCGCTCACCTCGGCCATCAAGCTCGCCCGTGCGGGCCTGCGCGAACCGGAGAAGCCGATCGGCTCCTACCTGTTCTCCGGCCCGACCGGCGTCGGCAAGACCGAGGTCGCCAAGCAGTTGGCCGCTTCGCTCGGCGTCGAACTGCTTCGCTTCGACATGTCGGAATACATGGAGCGCCATACCGTTTCGCGGCTGATCGGCGCGCCTCCCGGCTATGTCGGCTTCGACCAGGGCGGTCTGTTGACCGACGGCGTCGACCAGCATCCGCATTGCGTGCTGTTGCTGGACGAGGTCGAGAAGGCCCATCCGGACCTGTTCAACATCCTGCTGCAGGTGATGGACCACGGCAAGCTGACCGATCACAACGGCAAGTCGATCGACTTCCGCAACGTGATCCTGATCATGACCACGAATGCGGGCGCCGCGGATGCGCAGCGCGCAGCGATCGGCTTCGGCTCCACAAAACGCGAAGGCGACGACGTGGAGGCGATCAACCGGCTGTTCACGCCCGAGTTCCGCAACCGCCTCGATGCGATCATCCCGTTCGGTTCGCTGCCGGTGCCGGTCATTCATCAGGTCGTGCAGAAGTTCGTCATGCAACTCGAGGCGCAACTGGCCGACCGCGGCGTGACTTTCGAGCTCGAGCCGGACGCGATCGCCTGGCTGGCGGACAAGGGCTATGACGAGCGCATGGGCGCCCGCCCGCTCGGCCGCGTCATCCAGGAGCACATCAAGAAGCCGCTGGCCGACGAGGTGCTGTTCGGCAAGCTCAGGAAGGGCGGCACGGTTCGCATCACCGTCGAGAAGAAGGAGACCGGCGATTCGGGCCTGAAACTCGAGACCTTGGCCGACGACACGCCGGTCAGCCCGAAGAAGGAAGAGCCGGCGGATCGTCCCAAGAGCCGCAAGGCGCCGGTAAAGAAGGCCAAGCCGGCTATTGCGAAGAAACCGGCTGCGAAAGGCAAGGACGGCGGAAAGCGTAGCCTCGTGCCGCAGCTTCCGCGCAAGAACTGATCCTTCCCCTGCTAAACGAGAAAGCCCCGGCGACGGGGCTTTTTCTTTGGCCGAAGTGTCGCCGGTTCATGCCTGCCGGGTGATATCCGCACTTTTGGGCCAATCGTTTTGCGTCGCAGCAAATTGCTTGCCGTGTTAGGTCCCTCCGCATGATGGAGACAGGCGAAACGCAGGTGTCCGAGGCGGACGGATCTCGGGCCTATTGGCTGCTGCGCGGCATGAGCGGCGCGATTTCGCTGCCGGGCCTCATCCTCATCAGTTCGTTCGTGGGCTTCGCGGCGCTGGCCAAGGCGGCGGGGGTAACGGCCGCGCAGGCTGTGTTCATGACGGGCGTCGTCTGGGCGCTGCCCTCCAAGGTCGTTCTTGTCGGCGCTGTCGCGGCCGGCGTGACGCTGCCTGCCGTGGCGCTGGGCGTGACGCTTTCGGCGATACGACTGATGCCGATGGCGATGGCGCTGATTCCCGAATTGCGCAGCGAGCGCACGCCTCGGTGGGTGCTCTATGCGTTGGCTCATTGCGTCGCCGTCACGTCCTGGGTTCTCGCGCTGGAGCGGCTGAAGGACGTGCCCCGCCCTTTGCGCACGACCTATTACGCCGGCCTCGGTTTTACGCTCATCGGCATGAACATGATCGTGGTGGCGGTCGTCTATGCGCTGGCCGATTCCCTGCCGGCTCCGATCTCGGCAGCGCTATTGATGCTCACTCCGATGTATTTCGTGACCTCGTTGTGGGGGTCCGCGCGCGAGCAGGCAGGGCATGTCGCGATGATCCTCGGCGTCGTGCTCGGGCCCCTGTTTCACATCCTCGTTCCGGACGGAGACCTGCTGGCGGCCGGATTGGTCGGCGGTGGCGCCGCCTATGGATGGCACCGCGCGCGCAGGGCGATCGCTTCATGACTTATTTCGGATCCGGCCACTGGTGGTGGCCGTACCTCTTCATCCTGCTTGCCGGCTGGGTCGCCACCGACTTCTGGCGCTTCCTCGGCGTGGCGCTCGGCGGCCGCATGGCGGAGGGGTCGGACCTGCTCGTCCTGGTCCGCTCGGTGGCGACAGCGCTTGTCGCCGGGGTGGTGGGAAACCTCATCGTCTTCCCCGGCGGCGCGCTGGCCACGACGCCGCTGGCGCTCCGCCTCGGGGCTGCGGTCGTCGGCTTTGCCGCCTATTTCGCAAGCGGCAAGCGCATGATCGTCGGCATCCTCGTGGCCGAGGCGCTCCTGATCGCGGGCCTGCTCATGCTCTAACCTTCCAGCGCCGCCTTGATCCTTGCGGCATTGGCGGCCAGCACCTCGGGTTTCTCCATATCGCCGGTATGGGGCCTCAGCGGCACGCCGTCGAAGCGGGGGATGACATGGACGTGGAGGTGATAGACCGTCTGTCCCGACGCCGGTTCGTTGAACTGCATGATGGCGACGCCGTCGGCGGCGAAGGCTTTTTTCACGGCTGAAGCGATCTTCTGCGTGACGGCGAAAAGCGGGCCGAAGGTCGCCGGGTCGGCGTCGAGCAGGTTGCGTGACGGCGCTTTCGGCACGACCAGCGTGTGACCCGTGCCCTGGGGCATCACGTCCATGAAGGCCACGACGTGGTCGTCCTCGTAGACCTTGTGGGACGGCAGGTCCCCGCGCAGGATTTTGGCGAAGATGTTGTCGGGATCGTAGACCGTCATGATGCCTCGCAGGTAGAAGGGACCGGGATGTTTGTCGCCGAAGGCGCGATCGTCAAGTCGGAGTCTCTCATGAAGTGGATCCTTGCCGGATGGCTGCTGTTCATCGTCTCGGCGCTGTTCTTCATCGCGGCGGCGTGGCGGGCGGGCGACATGCTGGCGCTTGCAGGCGGCGTCTTCTTCCTGATCGCATGCTTTTCCTTCCTGGTGCCCATCGTCGGCGAGCGAAAGGTTTGAACAGTGGCGGTCAATCGTGCTCTTCGAGGTCTTTCCTGAAAGGCGTGTGCTCTTCCAGATAATCGCTCATATGTGCCACTTCGCGCCGTTCGCGTTCAAGATAGTCCGCGATCGCATGGCGCAGGCCGGGATGGGCGATATAGTGCGCCGAGTGCATCGTCACCGGCCGGTAGCCGCGCGCCAGCTTGTGCTCGCCCTGCGCCCCCGCTTCGACCACTCTCAGCTTTCGTCCGATGGCGAAGTCGATCGCCTGGTGATAGCAGACTTCGAAATGCAGGAAGGGGTGATCCTCGATGCAGCCCCAGTTGCGGCCGTAGAGCGCGTCCGACCCGATGAAATTGATGGCGCCGGCGACATAGCGGCCGTTACGCCTGGCCATGACGAGCAAAATGTCGTCGGCCATGCTTTCTCCGATCAGCGAAAAGAACTGCCGGTTGAGATAGGGCCGGCCCCATTTGCGGCTGCCGGTATCCGTGTAGAAGGCGTAGAAATCGTCCCACACGCTTTCGGTGATGTCCTTGCCCGTCAGCCTGTCGATAGCGATGCCGTCGGCCAGCGCCTCGCGCCGCTCCTTCTTCAGTGCCTTGCGCTTGCGCGAGGCCAGCGTGGCGAGGAAGTCGTCGTAGGACGAAAAACCCTCGTTGAAGAAGTGGAACTGCTTGTCGGTGCGGTGCAGGAAGCCGGCCGCCTCGAGCGTCGGCAGATCGGTTTCGGGCAGGAACGTAACATGGGCGGAGGACACGCCGGTCCTGTCGGTCACCAGTTTGAGCGCGGCGGCGAGACCTGCCTTCACCGTTCCGGGCGCTTCGTCCCGCGCCACCAGAAGGCGTGGACCCGTCACCGGGGTGAAGGGCACGGAGCATTGCAGCTTCGGATAATAATCGCCGCCGGCGCGCTCGAAGGCGTCGGCCCAGCCGTGGTCGAAGACGTATTCGCCCTGGCTGTGGGACTTCGCATAGCAGGGGACCGCGCCGAGCAGCCGTCCGCCTGCCGTCTCCAAGCGAAGATGGTGGCCCTGCCAGCCGGTGCGCCGGACAGCGCATCCGGAGTCTTCCAAAGCGCTCAGGAAGTCGAAGGAAAGGAACGGGTTGTAGCCGCTTTCCGAAACTCTGGTCGTGCCGCCCAGGCTGTCCCATTCGGCGCGGGTGAACGCGTCGATTGTGGCCGCGACGCGGACCGAATAGTCCGCATCCTTCGCATCCTCAGGTTCCTGGTCCATGACGCTTACTTAAGCGCCCCAGTGTGACGCGCAAGTGTGGTCGTCGTGTTCCTCAGGCAATGCGCATCGTCGCCGGGTCGAAGCCCTCGAAGGTCATCTGGTCGGCGTAGCGGAAAGTCAGGTCGATGGCCGGCTGGTCGCGGATCGTCCAGGTGATCACCGGCATCTTCAGCCTGTCGCGCACGAACGACACGAACGGGTTGGGCAGGTCGCCGGCGGCATAGGAGGTGAAGTCGATCTGGTGCGCCAGCATCGAGAAATGCGCCTCGATCAACTGGTTGTCCTTGCCGTAGGCCGTCAGGCCGGCCGGAATTCCCGGTGCATATCTGGCGAAGTCGCGGATCAGCCAGTGATCGAAGGACATGATCGCGACCTTGCCGTCATAGGTTTCGAGCAGCCTGCCGACGCTTTCGACCAGCCCGTCGTCATGGCCGGGAGTACCCTTTACCTCGATGACCAGCGGCACCCGCCCGGCCACGAGGTCCAGCGTCTCCTTCAACGTTGGAAAATGATCAGCCGTGCCGCCTACCTTCATGGCGCCGATCTCGGCGGCGGTGCGCTGCCACACGAAGCCGTCACGGTCGGCCAGACGCTGGAAATTGTCGTCATGGATGACGACCGGCACGCGATCGGCGGAAAGATGCACGTCGCATTCGATGGCGAAGCCGCGCTCCACCGCCGCCGCGAATGCCGACAGCGTGTTTTCCCAGCATTGCTTGTTGAGATCGTGATAGCCGCGATGCGCGATCGGCTGCGCGGTCAGCCAGGAAAAGTCGCCCATAAGCTACTCGACCTCGATGACGGCTTCGATCTCGACGGCTGCGTTAAGGGGTAGGGCCGCCATGCCTACCGCCACGCGGGCATGCTTTCCGCGCTCGCCGAGCACGGCCGCGAACAGGTCGGAGGCGCCGTTGCCGACCAGGTGCTGCTCGGTAAAGCCCGGCGCCGAAGCGACGTAGATATTGATCTTGACCAGCCGCCTGATCCTCTCCAGGTCGCCGAGCGCCGCCTTGGCCTGCGCCAGAACGTTGATCGCGCAAAGCTTTGCCGCTTCCTGGCCGGCCGCCGTGTCGAGGTCGCGGCCGAGCAGGCCCGTCGCCGCCAGCTTGCCGTCCTTCATCGGCAATTGGCCGGAGGGAAAAAGCAAATTGCCGCTCAACACGAACGGAACGTAGTTCGCCGCGGGCGCGGCGGCGGCCGGGATGACGATGCCCATATCCGCCAGCCGCTTTTCGATTGTTTCGCTCATGCTATTTCCCTATTGCTTGATGGAGCCGTGTCGGTTGGGGCGAAATTGCTATTTTTGCCTCGCTTCCGCCACGACTTTTTTTAACGTGGTCCATCTTTCCCTGCGGCTTGCCCCAGCCGCGAGCCCGGAGCCCGCCCATGCGCGCAGCGCGCGTTCTTCTTTCTTCGACAGTGCTTGCCCTTGCCGTGGCGATCCAGCCGGCGGCCGCACTTCCGCTGCTTCAGCCGCACCGGGCCGTCTATGACCTGTCGCTCGACAAGGCGAGCGATCGCTCCGGAATCACGGGACTTACAGGACGCATGGTCTATGAGTTCAACGGTTCGCCCTGCGAAGGCTATACCGTCAAGTTCCGCTTCGTCACTCAGATCGACACCAGCGACAATTCGCGCCTGACCGACCAGCAGACCACGACGTTCGAGGACGCGAAGGGCAAGACCTTTTCCTTCGTGACCAAATCCTTCGTCGACCAGGCGCTCGACAAGGAGGTGAAGGGAACGGCGACGAAGGACGCCAAAGGCGTCAGGGTCGCGCTCGACAAGCCGGAAAAGCAGACCCTGAACCTCGGGCCGACCCAGTTCCCGACCCAGCATCTGGAAGAGCTGATCGGCAAGGCCGAGAAGGGGGAAACCTTCTATCAGACCAACCTGTTCGACGGATCGGAGGACGCGGACCGGATCATGAGCACGACGGTCATCGTCGGCAAGCCGGTGGTGGCAGCCAAGGACGATCCTGAACTGCCGGCGCTCAACAAGCTCGCCAAGGACAAATACTGGCCGGTCGACATCGCCTATTTCGACGACAGCAAGGCAGGCGACGGCGAGGAATTGCCGGAATACCGGATCAGCTTCAAGCTGAATCCCAATGGCGTCACGCGTGACCTGACGATGGACTATGGCGAGTTCTCGATGACCGGGAAACTGGTCAATCTGGCGCTGTTCAACGCCAGCCCGAAGAAAGCCTGCAACCAGTAGGCCGCTCGTGGCTGTCTATGTCGACGCGGCGATATGGCGCTACGCCGGGCGGCGCTGGTGCCACATGCTTGCCGACGACGAGGCGGAACTCCATCGTTTCGCCGCGCATCTGGGCGTGAAGCGATCGTCCTACCAGGGGCCGCCGAAGACGTCCGCGCCGCATTACGACATCACCGGGCTGGAGCGTGACCGCGCGGTCCGGTTCGGCGCCGTCGAATGCAGCCGCGAGGAGATCGTCGCGGTGTTCCGGCGCGTGAGGGTGAAGGGCGGAAAGGTCAGACGATAGAGCGTGTTTGCCCGAGTCTGTCCGTCGCGCTTGCATTTGCGGTGCTTCCCCTCTATATGCCGCCGCATTCCACACACGGACTTTGGTTTCCGACCGGGAGAAATCCGGAGGCGACCGCCGGTGGCGCAAGGGGCTGTTCCCGAACGCCGTTGTCCGTGGAGGCCAACCGGAAAGGAACTTTTGAATGGCTCTGCCTGATTTCAGCATGCGCCAGCTTCTGGAAGCTGGTGTTCATTTCGGCCACCAGACCCACCGCTGGAACCCGAAGATGGCGCCTTATATCTACGGCGCCCGCAACAACATCCACATCATCGACCTGTCGCAGTCGGTTCCGCTGCTGCATCAGGCGCTCAAGCAGGTTTCCGACACCGTCGCCCGCGGTGGCCGCGTGCTGTTCGTCGGCACCAAGCGCCAGGCCTCGGACATCGTGGCCGACGCCGCGCAGCGCTCGGCACAGTATTACGTGAACTCGCGCTGGCTCGGCGGCATGCTGACCAACTGGAAGACGATCTCCAATTCGATTTCGCGCCTGCGCAAGCTCGACGAGATGCTGTCGAGCGGCGAGGCCCAAGCCTTCACCAAGAAGGAGCGCCTCAACCTCGACCGCGAGCGCGAGAAGCTCGACAAGGCGCTGGGCGGCATCAAGGACATGGGCTCGACGCCGGACCTGATGTTCGTGATCGACACCAACAAGGAGGCGATCGCCATCCAGGAGGCCAAGCGCCTCGGCATTCCGGTCGTGGCCATCGTCGATTCGAACTGCGATCCGGACAAGGTCGACTTCCCGATCCCCGGCAATGACGACGCGGCGCGCGCCATCCAGCTCTACTGCGACCTGATCGCGAAGGCCGCCATCGACGGCATCGCCCGTCAGCAGGGCGCGCTGGGCGTCGATGTCGGCGCTGCGGAAGAGGCTCCTGTCGAGCCAGCCATCGAAGAAGCTCCCGCGGCGGTAGCCCCGGCGACGGAGGCTCCGGCCGCCGATTCCTCGGAAGGCTGAGCGAAAGCCGGTGATCCGGCTTTCATCTTCCTGAAATTCGGGCGCGCTATCGCGCCCTAGGCGGCGCATCATCGGGGTTCGATGGTGCGCCAGCGCATTCGTACCGAATGCGTCCGTTTGAGACAAAGAGGCGACAATGAGCATTTCAGCAGCACAGGTCAAAGAACTGCGCGACCTGACCGGCGCAGGCATGATGGATTGCAAGGCGGCGTTGGCGGAGACCGGCGGCGACATGGAGGCGGCGGTCGACTGGCTGCGCGCCAAGGGCATCGCCAAGGCCGACAAGAAGGCCGGCCGCACCGCCGCCGAGGGCCTGATCGGCGTCGACGCCGGCGTTCGCGAGGCGGCGATCGTCGAGGTCAATTCCGAGACCGATTTCGTGGCCCGCAACGAGGCCTTCCAGCAGATCGTGGCGAATGTCGCCAAGGTCGCGCTGGCCTATGGCGACACCGACGCCGTGGCGAACGCGAAATATCCGGGCTCCGACAAGTCGGTCACCGATACGATCCGTGACGCCGTCGGCACCATCGGCGAGAACCTGGGCTTCCGCCGCTCGCAGAAACTGGCCGTTTCGCAGGGCGCGGTCGCGACCTATATCCACAACGCGGTGGCCGACAATCTCGGCAAGCTGGGCGTCCTGGTGGCCATCGAAACCACCGGCGATGCGCACAAGGCCGGCGCCTTTGCCCGCCAGGTCGCCATGCACGTGGCCGCCACTAATCCGCTGGCGCTGTCGACCGACGAGCTCGACCCGGCTGCGGTCGAGCGTGAGAAGGCGATCTTCTCCGAGCAGGCGCGCGCTTCCGGCAAGCCCGAGAACGTCATCGAGAAGATGATCGAGGGCCGGCTGCGCAAGTTCTACGAGGAAGTGGTGCTGCTCAAGCAGGCCTTCGTGATCAATCCCGACCTGACGGTCGAGAAAGCGCTCAAGGAAGCCGAAAAGGAAATCGGTGCGCCGGCGAAGATCACCGCCTACGTTCGCTTCGCGCTGGGCGAGGGCATCGAGAAGGAAGAGAGCGATTTCGCGGCGGAAGTCGCGGCGGCTGTCAAGAAGTAAGCCGTTCCCTCAGAACCTGTTGACGAAGGGCGCCGCGTGACATCGCGGCGCCCTTCGTGTATCGGGTCGGAATCACGAAACCAGTAAGTAGCCATCGGGCCGGTTCGCCGTCCGGTCGGGCGCATGAGAAAACCCCGGGGGTCAGATGAAGCCGCTTTACCGACGTGTTCTCCTGAAAGCGTCGGGCGAAGCCCTTATGGGGGAGCAGCATTTCGGCATCGACGTGTCGGTCGTCGACCGCATCGCCGCCGACATCGCCGAGGCGCGCTCGCTGGGTGTCGAGGTTGGCGTGGTCATCGGCGGCGGCAACATCTTCCGCGGCGTGGCGGTGGCGTCCAAGGGCGGAGACCGCGTCACCGGCGACCATATGGGCATGCTGGCGACGGTCATCAATTCGCTGGCCCTGCGCACTTCCCTGATCAAGATCGGCGTCGACGCCGTGGTGCTGTCGGCGATCGCCATGCCGGAACTGTGCGAAAGCTTCTCGCAGCGCCAGGCCACCGCCTACATGAACGAGGGCAAGGTTGTCATCTTCGCCGGCGGCACGGGCAATCCGTTTTTCACGACCGATTCAGCCGCCGCGCTTCGCGCCGCCGAGATCGGCGCCGATGCGCTGTTCAAGGGAACGCAGGTCGACGGCGTCTATTCGGCCGACCCGAAGAAGGATCCGGCCGCCACGCGCTTCGAGCGCATCAGCCATGCCGAAGTCATCAATCGCGGCCTTTCCATCATGGATACGGCTGCGATTGCGCTTGCGCGCGAAAACCACATTCCCATAATCGTCTATTCAATCCACGAGAAAGGCGGCTTCGGGGAGATACTCAAGGGTGGCGGCCGTTGCACGGTCGTCGCCGACGATTGACACAGGGGCTTGGTGACAACAAGGGTCACGCCTGAATTCAGTGGGCCCGCAAAAGGGCCGGGGAGACGACGATGAGCGGCGACTACAACGATCTCAAACGACGCATGGACGGGGCCATCGCCGCCTTCAAGCAGGATCTGGCGTCGCTGCGCACCGGGCGCGCTTCCTCCAACCTGCTCGATGCGGTCCAGGTGCAGGCATACGGCACGGCCATGCCGATCAACCAGGTGGCGACGATCTCGGTGCCTGAGCCGCGCATGATCTCTGTTTCCATCTGGGACAAGTCGATGGTCGGGGCTGTCGACCGGGCGATCCGCGAATCCAATCTCGGCTTCAATCCGATCGTCGACGGCACCAACCTGCGCATCCCGCTGCCTGAGCTCAACGAGCAGCGGCGCAAGGAACTGGTCAAGATTTCGCACGGCTATGCCGAGAATGCCCGCGTCGCGGCGCGCCATGTCCGGCGCGACGGCATGGACTTCCTCAAAAAGTCCGAAAAGGACGGCGATATCAGCGAGGACGATCAACGCAAAGCATCCGACCGCGTGCAAAAGCTGACCGACGAGACGATCTCCACCATCGACAGCCTGCTTGCCGAAAAGGAAGCGGAAATCATGCAGGTTTAGGGTCGGCGGCCGTCGCGGCCCCGGTTCGAAAGCGAGACCATGACAACCTACGGGGCAACCCCCGCGCATGTCGCGATCATCATGGACGGGAACGGCCGCTGGGCCAAGGCGCGCGGCCTGCCGCGCCTTGCCGGCCATCGCGCCGGCGTCGAGGCCTTGCGCCGGACGGTCCGTGCAGCGCCGGGCCTCGGCATAGCCTATCTGACGGTCTACGCGTTTTCCTCCGAGAACTGGTCGCGCCCGCAATCCGAAGTCAGCGACCTCATGGGGCTGCTGAAAATCTTCATTCGCCGCGACCTTGCCGAACTTCACCAGAATGGCGTGAAAGTCGTCGTCATCGGCGACAGGGCCACTCTCCAGCCCGAGATCCGCAGCCTCCTGGAGGAGGCTGAATTGCTGACCGCGGGCAACGGCGCGCTCACGCTGGCGATCGCCTTCAACTACGGCGGCCGCGACGAGATCGCGCGCGCCGCTCGCAAGCTCGCCCTGAGCGTTGCGCGCGGTGAGATCGATCCCGAGGACATCACGCCCGCCGCGTTCTCCAGCGCGCTCGACACGGCCGGCATTCCCGATCCGGAACTGGTGATCCGCACCAGCGGGGAATTGCGCCTGTCGAACTTCCTGTTGTGGCAGGCGGCCTACAGCGAACTGGCGTTCCTGCCCTGCTACTGGCCCGATTTCAGCGCCGACCATCTCGCCGAAGCCGTGCGGGAGTTCGGCCGCCGCGAGCGCCGCTTCGGCGGGCTGGCGCCGCAAGACGTCGCCCTGTGAGCGGCGGGACCGTGAATGGCGGCCGCATGAGCAATCTCCAGGTCCGCGTCCTTTCTTCCATCGTCATGGCGGCGCTAACCCTTGCGCTGGCATGGTGGGGCGGCCTGCCGTTCCGGCTGTTTGCGGCGGTCGTCGCCGGGGCGGTCTTCCTCGAATGGGCGGCGATGGCGCGTCAGGGCGGCAGGGCAGGGCTGCTGGCCCGCGTGCCGGACGCGCTGCTGGCCGTTTTCCTGATCGCGCTGATCGCCGGCCTGCCGGCGATGGTGCTGCTTGGCCTGCTGGCTGTCGCGGTGGTGGCCTGGGCGGTTGCAGCAAAACTGGCCGGGACGAGCCGATGGGATGCTCCCGGCATCGCCTATGCGGGCCTGTCCGGATTCGCACTGGCCATGCTGCGGGGCGGCGACCGCTCGGGCCTCGTTGCGATCCTCTTCCTGTTCGCTGTGGTCTGGGCGACCGACATTTTCGCCTATTTCGTTGGCAGGGCGGTCGGCGGACCGAAACTGGCGCCGGCGATCTCGCCCGGCAAGACCCGCAGCGGCGCGGTGGGCGGTGCCGTTGGCGGAATCGTCGCCGGACTGCTGGTCGCCATCGTTGCGGGAGCGGGCAATCTCGTTCTGCTGGGGTTCGCGGCGTTGGCGCTGTCGGTCGTCTCCCAGGCCGGCGATCTCTTCGAATCATGGGTGAAGCGCCGGCATGGGCGCAAGGATTCCGGCCACGTCATTCCCGGTCATGGCGGCGTGATGGACCGCGTCGACGGGCTTGTCGCGGCCGCGCTCGCCCTATACGTGATCGGTTGGCTGATGGCTTCGGCCGATCATCCGGCATCGGGACTGTTCCCGATGTGACGATCGGCCGGAAGCCGTTTGCAATGGTCACGGATTTGCCGGCTTTGCCGGCACAGTCTCGAGGCAGCCTCAGCGCAACCGAGGGCAGCAATTGAACGATATCCTTACCGCCGCGCACAGCACGCAGGCCTTTGTTCTGGGCACCATCATCCCGTTCCTGTTCGTGCTGACGGTCGTGGTGTTCGTGCACGAGATGGGTCACTACCTCGTCGGCCGGTTGTGCGGCATCGGGGTGACGGCGTTTTCCATCGGCTTCGGCCCGGAACTGGTCGGCTTCAACGACCGCCACGGCACCCGCTGGAAGCTGTGCGCCATCCCGCTCGGCGGCTATGTCAAGTTCGTCGGCGACATGAACGCCACGTCCACGCCCGATTCCACGGAACTGGAGGCGCTGAGCGAGGACGAGCGGCGCGTCGCCTTCCACACGCAGCCGATCTGGAAGCGTGCGGCCACCGTGTTCGCTGGTCCGCTGTTCAATTTCCTGCTGACCATCGCCGTCTTCGCCGTGTTGTTTTCAGCCTATGGGCGCTACGTGTCGGAGCCCATGGTCGCCGAGGTGACCGCAGGCAGCCCCGCCGAACAGGCCGGCATCCAGCCGGGCGATCGCTTCGTCAGCATCGACGGCACCAAGGTCGAGAGCTTCGCCGACGTGCAGCGGCTCGTTTCCGGGCGAGCCGGCGACGCCATCACCTTCGTGATGCTGCGCGACGGCAAGGACGTGACCGTGGTCGCAACGCCGCGGCTGATGGAACAGGAAGACGCGCTGGGTAACAAGGTCAAGCTCGCCGTCATCGGCGTCGTCAACAACAGGGAGATGGGGCAGCCTCGTCTGGTGACCTATTCGCCCGCCGGGGCGGTCGTTGCGGCGGTCGAGGAGACGGGCCACATCGTCCAGCGCACCGGTCAGTTCCTCAAGCGTTTCGTGGTCGGGCGGGAGGACAGGTGCCAGCTCGGCGGGCCGGTGCGCATCGCCGGCATGGCCGAGCAGGCGGCCAAGCTCGGATTCGAATGGCTGGTGCAGTTGATCGCCCTTTTGTCGGTCGGAATCGGGATCCTGAATCTGCTGCCGATTCCGCCGCTGGATGGGGGGCATCTGCTTTTCTACGCCATCGAGGCCGTGCTGCGGCGTCCCGTCTCGGAGCGCGCGATGGAGGCGGTCTACAGGACCGGTTTCGTGCTCGTGCTGGCCTTCATGGGCTTCGTTTTCTGGAACGACCTGTTTGGCTGCTGAAATCATGAAGAAATTCCCTCCGGAACGGTCCGCCGTTGAGGGCTCGTTTACCATGGCGAGGGATTGGCGTGACGCGAAAGCCACGCCGATTGGGGAAGTAAATACAAATTAACCAGAAGCCTTGCGTGTAGGGAAAATCCGGTTATTACGGTATGAGAATTCGACCGCGACGTCCGGTTTTCTCGCCGTGGGGACTTCGAGAAAAAGGTTTTAAAGCCCGATGAAGGCAGCATCCAAGTTTATGAGCGCCGCGTCCGCGGCGGCCTTGTCCGCCGCCCTGATTGTGCCGTCGGCGCTCGCTTTGCAGCTTGTCGCCACGTCCGTGGCGCAGGCTGCCGTCGTCAGCAGGGTGGAAGTGCGCGGGAATTCGCGCGTCGATGCGGAGACCGTCCGCAACTACATCAAGATCAAGCCCGGCAAATCCTTCTCCAGCGCCGACGTGGACGACGCGGTGAAGTCGCTGTTCGGTACCGGCCTGTTTTCGGACGTGCAGATCAACCAGGTGGGGTCCGCGCTGGTCGTTACCGTGTCCGAATACAAGGTGGTGAACCAGGTCCTGTTCCAGGGCAACAAGAAGCTGAAGGACGCCCAGCTCTCCAATACGGTGCAGTTGAAGCCGCGCGGCGCGTTCTCGCAGGCCGCGCTGGATGCCGACGTCGAGACGATCAAGGCGGCCTATTCCCATATCGGGCGCGACGACGCCACCGTGAGCGGTCAGGTCATGGATCTCGGCGAGAACCGCGTGAACGTCGTCTTCAACATCAACGAAGGCGACCGCACCAAGATTGCGGCCATCAACTTCATCGGCAACCACGCCTATTCGAGCCGCCGGCTCTCCGACGTCATCAACACCAAGCGTTCCAACATGCTGTCGTTCCTGTTGCGCGACGACGTGTTCGACGAGGAGAAGCTGAAGGCCGACGAAGAGCTGCTGCGCCGCTTCTACTACAACCACGGCTATGCCGACTTCCAGGTCGTCTCGGCCTTCGGTCAGCTCGACGATGCGACGAACGCCTACACGGTCAACATCACCGTGGAGGAGGGCGAGCGCTACACCTTCGGCGACGTCAGCGTCGATTCCTCGATTCCGGAAGTCGATGCCAATGCGCTGCAGTCGGTCGTCGAATCGCACAAGGGCGATGTCTACAGCGCCAAGGACGTCGAGGATTCGATCGTCGCGCTGACCGAGCGGGTGGCGGGACAGGGCTATGCCTTCGCCCAGGTGACGCCGCGCGGCGACCGCAATTTCGAGAACCACACGATCTCGGTCACCTACACGATCGACCAGGGGCCGAAGGCCTATGTCGAGCGCATCGAGATTCGCGGCAACACGCGCACGCGCGACTACGTCATCCGCCGCGAGTTCGACGTCAGCGAAGGCGACGCCTTCAACCAGGTTCTGATCCAGCGCGCGAAGAAGCGCCTGGAGAAGCTTGATTACTTTGAGAAGGTCGATATCTCCACCGCGCCCGGCTCGGAGCCGGACCAGGTGGTTCTGGTCGTCAACGTGGTCGAGAAATCGACCGGCCAGTTCACCATCGGCGCCGGCTATTCGACCGGCGGCGACACGCCCGGCCCCTCGCTTTCGGGCGGCATCAGCGAGCGCAACTTCCTCGGCCGCGGCCAGTACATCAGCCTGTCCGCCGGCGGCGGCAAGCATTCGCGCGACTACAGCTTCTCCTTCACCGAGCCGTATTTCCTCGGCCGCCGCATCGCGGCGGGCTTCGACATCTACCGCTCGACGCGCGAATATGACGACTACGATTCGCAAAGCACCGGCGCCACCATCCGCTTCGGCCTGCCGATCACCGACAACATCTCGACTCAGCTCGCCTACAATATTTCTCAGGAGAAATATGAGCGTGATGACGATTGCGTCCTGCCTTCAGATGGCGGAACTTGCAATGTCTCGCAGGCTATTTTGGACGGAATCGACCAGAGTCCATGGCTCAAGTCGTCGGTCAGCGGCGGTATTACCTACAACACGATCGACGATCCAAAGAATCCGCATTATGGCATCTTTGCCAATGTTGGTGCTGAATTTGCCGGTCTTGGTGGTGATGCCAAGTTCTACAAATTCACGGCGCGCGCTTCTGTCTATCAGACCCTTTCTGAAGAGCTCGACATCGTCGGTGTTTTGTCCGGCGGTGCGGGCTATATCTCCAGTTATGGTGATAAGAGCCTGCGTATCTTTGACAACTTCGAAAACAATGACCGCATGATCCGTGGCTTCGAATACAACGGCATTGGTCCAATATCAGATAATGAAAATGACCATCTGGGTGGCACCACGTACTTTAATGCTTCGGCCGAAGCGCAATTCCCATTGCCACTTGTTCCTGAGAGCCTTGGCCTGCGCGGTGCGGTATTTGCAGACGCTGCCACGCTTTATGGCACTGAGTTGGCTTCGAATAGAATTAAGCCCGGCTCCGACGACATGAAATGGCGCGCGTCGGCCGGTATCGGCTTGATGTGGGCTTCGCCGTTCGGTCCGCTGCGCATCGACTACGCGATCCCGCTCGCGAAGGAAGACACCGACGATACGCAGGAATTCAATTTCGGCATCTCCACCCGCTTCTGATGCTCGGGTGAAGCCGTTTCCGGACATTTGGCCCGGAAACGGCGTTCCGACCAGACTGGACATTGTTCTGGAATGACCGATCCGGTGTTTTTTGTCCCTTCGCGCCGGTACACGGTGACCGAAGTCGCGAACCTGACCGGTTCCACGCTTGCCAATGCGGCCTATGCCGACGCCATCATCGAGACCATCGCCGCCGCAGGCGACGGCAGCACGAACGCGCTGGTGTTCGTGGAAGGCAAGCGCAATGCCGAACTGATGGCGGCGCTGACCGCCACGGCGGTACTTTGCCCGCCGGAATTCGCCGACAAGGCGCCGGCCGGCGTGGCCGTCCTGGTCAATCCAAGGCCGCAGCAGGCGTTCGCCATGGTGGGGCGGCTGCTTTTTCCCGCCGCCGCGACGCCGGAACCGCTCACGTCGGAAACAGGCGTCTCACCACAGGCTTTTGTCGATCCGGCGGCCAAGGTGGAGCCTGGCGCCGTCATCGAGGCGGGTGCCGTCATCGGACCGGGCGTCGGCATCGGCAGCGGCACCGTCATCGCGCCGAATGCGGTCATCGGCCGCCATTGCCAGATCGGCCGCGACAGCTATGTCGGGCCGGGCGCTTCCGTCCAGTATGCGCTGATCGGCAACCGTGTCGTCGTCCACGGCGGCGCGCGCATCGGTCAGGACGGCTTCGGCTTCGTTTCCGGCGCCAAGGGGCCGGAGCGCATGCCGCAGATCGGCCGCGTCGTCATCCAGGACGACGTGGAGGTGGGTTCGAACACCACGGTCGATCGCGGCGCCATGGCCGACACGGTCATCGGCGAAGGCACCAAGATCGACAACCTCGTCCAGATCGCCCACAACGTCCGCATCGGCCGCGGCTGCATCATCGCGGGCCATTGCGGCATTTCAGGCTCGGTGACGCTCGGCGATTACGTGATGCTCGGGGGGCGCGTCGGCATCGCGGACCATCTGACCATCGGCGACCGGGTGCAGGT
The DNA here is from genome assembly GCF_040081975.1 of Mesorhizobium hunchu. Classification (NCBI taxonomy): domain Bacteria; kingdom Pseudomonadati; phylum Pseudomonadota; class Alphaproteobacteria; order Hyphomicrobiales; family Phyllobacteriaceae; genus Mesorhizobium; species Mesorhizobium hunchu. The sequence goes on along the minus strand of NZ_JBEBMG010000005.1, from coordinate 126,030 downwards.
GGCGGCGTCGGCCGGGCTGATGTACGACATTCCCGCCGGGGAACGCTGGGCAGGCATGCCCGCCCAGCCGATGCGGGATTTCTTTCGCGAGCTTTCCGCGATACGCAATTTCACCAAGCACGGCAGGGGGACCAAGGATGGTTGACGGCGCGTCGACGACACTCGAGGCGGTCGACATTCACGGGCTGATGAAGCTCCTGCCGCATCGTTATCCCTTCCTGATGATCGACCGTATCATCGACATCGACGGCGACGACTCGGCCGTCGGGGTGAAGAACGTCACTTTCAACGAGCCGCATTTCCTCGGCCATTTTCCCGGCCAGCCGGTCATGCCGGGCGTGCTCATCGTCGAGGCGATGGCGCAGACGGCGGGCGCCATCTGCATCCGCGCCGCCGGCGTGGGCAAACCCTCGCTGGTCTATTTCCTGACGATCGACGGCGCCAAGTTCCGCAAGCCCGTCGTGCCGGGAGACCAGTTGCGCATTCACGTAAAAAAGCTCAAGAAGCGGGGCAACCTCCTGAAATTCGCCTGTGAGGCCATCGTCGACGACACCAAGGTCGCAGAGGCCGAGATTCAGGCGATGATGGTCGACAACGACTGAGTTCCGATATCCATGCAAGATCAGACAGTTATCCATCCGTCTTCCGTCATCGAAGCGGGAGCGCAGATCGGCGCGGGCGTGCGCATCGGGCCGTTCTGCCACATTTCCTCGGAAGCCGTCATCGGCGACGGCGTCGAACTGGTCGGCCATGTATCTGTGCTCAGCGCCACCACCATCGGCGCCGGAACCAGGGTCTATCCGATGACCACGCTGGGCGCGCCGCCGCAGAACACCAAGCATAAGGGCGGCCGCACCACGCTCGTCATAGGCAAGAACTGCACGATCCGCGAGAACGTGACGATGCACACCGGCACCGATACCAGCCGCGGCACCACCGTCGTCGGCGACAACGGCAATTTCCTCGCCTATTCGCATATCGCGCATGACTGCATCGTCGGCGACAACTGCACCTTTGCCAATGGCGCGACGCTGGGCGGGCATTGCGAGGTCGGCGACAACGTCAACATCGGCGGCCTGACGGCGGTCCACCAGTTCGTGCGGGTGGGCGACAACGCCTTCCTGGGCGGCTGCTCGGCCGTCGTGGGCGACGTCATCCCCTATGCGATCGCCGTCGGCAACCGCGCCAAGCTGCGCGGCTTCAACATCATCGGCCTGAAGCGGTCGGGCATGGCCCGGTCGGAAATCCAGACGATGCGGCGCGCCTATCGCATGATCTTCGATCCCGCGCATCCCGTTTCGGAGAATGTCGGGAAGGCCAGGGCCGAGTTCTCCGGCTCGCCCACCGTCATGAAGATCGTGGACTTCATCTCGACCCGCGACAAACGCTACTATACCGTGCCGCCGTTGAAGGGCGGAGGCGGTGACGGCGGCGATGACGAGGACTGACAAGGCGCCTCGCTTCCAGTTTCCCGCCGGCTCCAGGGTCGGCATCGTCGCCGGTGGCGGCGCGCTCCCCGTCGAGGTCGCCAACTGTCTGTCGGAACAGGGACTGAACCCGTTCGTGCTGATCGTGGCGGGTGAATCGTCTCCCGATTCCGGGCTCGATCGCTTCGACCACGACGTACTGACGCTGGAGGAACTCGGTTCGCTGGTGGCGACGCTGAAGCGCCATCGCGTCACCCATGTCGTGCTGGCCGGCGAAATCCGCAGGCGTCCGAGATTGGCGGCGATGCGCATCAGCCTAGGGCTGCTGGCGATCGTCCCGACTGTCGTGGCCGCTCTTGCCAAGGGCGACGACGGCCTGCTGCGCGTCGTCATCAGGGGGCTTGAGACGCGCGGCTTCACGGTCGTCGGCGCGCACCAGCTCGTGCCGGACCTCGTCGCCGGAGAGGGGCCGTTGACGCGCAAGGCGCCTGCGGCGTCCGACAAGGCCAATCTCGACGCCGCCTATGCCGCCGCCAAGGCCATCGGCGGCCTCGACATCGGTCAGGGCGCGGTGGCGATCGGCGGCCGCGTCATCGCGCTGGAAGGCATCGAGGGAACCAACGGTATGCTGGAACGCGTGAAGGACCTTCGCCAGCACGGGCGCCTGGCCGGAAAGGCCGGCGGCGTTCTGGTCAAATGCGCCAAGCCGCGCCAGGAGATGCGCGCCGACATGCCCACGATCGGCCCGCAGACGGTGGAACTCGCGCATGCGGCCGGCCTGTCCGGCGTCGGCATCGAGGCCGGCCGCTCGCTGGTGATGGATGGTCCCGACATGGTCTCCCTTGCCGACCGGCTCGGCCTGTTCGTCGTCGGCCTCGAGGCGCGAGACGATCATGGCTGAGACGAAACAGGAAACCTCACGTCCTTTCAGGCTCGCCGTGGTGGCCGGCGAGGAATCGGGCGACCTGCTCGGCGCGGATCTGGTGCGCGCACTGCAGCGTCTGACGGGCCGCACCGTCCAGCTTGCCGGCGTCGGCGGGCGCCATCTCGGCGAACTCGGCCTGTCGTCGATCTTCGACGCCGGCGACATCGCGCTGGTCGGCGTCAGCGCGGTGCTGCGCGACCTGCCGCGCCTGCTGCGCCGGATCGGGCAGGCCGCCGACGCCATCGTCGCGCAGAAACCCGACTGTCTCGTCACAATCGACAGTCCCGACTTCGCGCTCAGGGTCGCGCGCAAGGTCAGGGCGGCCGATCCGTCCATTCCCATCGTGCATTATGTCTGCCCGAGCGTGTGGGCGTGGCGGCCGGGCAGGGCGGCGGCGATGCGGGATCATGTCGACCGCATCCTGTGCCTCCTGCCGTTCGAGCCTGCCGAGTTGGAACGGCTGGGCGGGCCGGAAGGCGTCTATGTGGGCCATCGGCTGACGCGAGACGCTGATGTCGATGCGGCCGCCGCGATGCAGGCCGCGCCGCGCGACCTGTCGCCGGAGCGCGAGAAGACGCTGCTGCTGCTGCCCGGATCACGCCGGGGTGAGGTGCGCCGGCTGATCGAGCCGTTCGGCGAGACGGTTTCGGTGCTTGCGTCGCGGGGCCACAGGCTGCGCCTGCTGCTGCCGACGGTGCCGCATGTCGCCGATCTGGTCCGCGATGCGGTCGCCGGCTGGGCACACCGGCCGCAAATCCTCATCGAGGCTCAGGACAAATGGCGGGCCTTCGGCGAGGCCGACGCGGCGCTGATCGCCTCCGGCACCGTTTCCCTGGAACTGGCGATGAGCGGCGTGCCGATGGTCTCTACCTACCGGCTCGACCCCGTCATGCGGATGGCGCAGGGGCTGATAACGACGTGGTCGGCCCTGCTTCCCAACCTGATTGCCGACCGGCCGGTGGTTCCGGAATTCTACGACCGCTATGTGCGCCCGCAAAACCTTGCGCGGCACCTGGAAGCCCTGTTCGTGGAGAGCGGCATGCGCGCCTGGCAAAAGGACGGCTTCGCCGAGGTGCGCCGACGGATGGAGACGGACCGGCCGGCGGGAGACCTGGCGGCGGAGGCGGTGATGGGAGTGGTGAAGCAGTCGGCAATGGGCAGTCGGCAGTCGGGATGATCAGCCGGCGCCGCAACGCCGCCTCCTCGATCAACTCGTTCATAATTGCCGACTGCCCGATTTTACCGTTTCGCGATCGGCACGTAGTCGCGCTCGGTTGCGCCGATATAAAGCTGGCGCGGGCGGCCGATCCTCTGGTGCGGATCCTCGATCATTTCCTTCCACTGGGCGATCCAGCCGACGGTGCGGGCGACCGCGAACAGCACCGTGAACATGGTCGTGGGGAAGCCGAGCGCCTTCAGCGTGATGCCGGAATAGAAATCGACGTTCGGATAAAGCTTCTTCTCGATGAAATATTCGTCGGTGAGCGCGATCTTTTCCAGTTCCATCGCGATGTCGAGCAGCGGATCGTCCTTGATGCCGAGTTCGCCGAGAACCTCGTGCGCGGTCTTCTGCATGATCTTGGCGCGCGGGTCGTAGTTCTTGTAGACGCGGTGGCCGAAGCCCATCAGGCGGAAGGGATCGTTCTTGTCCTTGGCGCGGTCGATGAATTCGGGGATGTGGTCGACATGGCCGATCTCGCCCAGCATGTTGAGCGCCGCCTCGTTGGCGCCGCCGTGCGCCGGTCCCCACAGGCAAGCGATGCCGGCCGCGATGCAGGCGAACGGATTGGCGCCCGACGAGCCGGCAAGGCGCACCGTCGAGGTCGACGCGTTCTGCTCATGGTCGGCATGCAGGATGAAGATGCGCTCCATCGCGCGCGCCAGCACGGGATTGACCTTGTATTCCTCGCACGGCACGGCGAAGCACATATGCAGGAAGTTGGCAGCGAAGCCGAGATCGTTCTTGGGGTAAACGAACGGCTGGCCGATATGATACTTGTAGGCCATCGCAGCGATCGTCGGCATCTTGGCGATCAGCCGGATCGAGGCGATCATGCGCTGGTAGGGATCGGAGATATCGGTCGAGTCGTGATAGAAGGCCGACAGCGCGCCGACGACGCCGCACATCACCGCCATCGGGTGCGCGTCGCGGCGGAAGCCGCTGAAGAACTTCGTCATCTGCTCGTGCACCATCGTATGACGGGTCACGCGATAGTCGAAATCCTCCTTCTGCGCCTTGGTCGGCAGTTCGCCGTAAAGCAGCAGGTAGCAGATTTCCAGAAAATCGCCGTGCTCGGCCAACTGGTCGATCGGATAGCCGCGATGGAGCAGGATGCCGGCATCGCCGTCGATATAGGTGATGGCGGATTCGCAGCTCGCGGTAGAGGTGAAGCCAGGATCATAGGTGAAGGCGCCGGTATCCTTGTAAAGGGAACCGATGTCGATCACATCTGGACCAATCGTCCCGCTTCGGACTGCGAAGTCATGCGCCTTGCCGGCCACTTCGATCGTCGCCGCCGCTTCTTCGGCTTTCGCATCGAGATCGACTTTTTTCGCTGCTTCCGACATGGCGATTTCCTTTTTCCCTAGCAACCGGCGCAGGCTGGTGCGCATCCGCAAAACTGAGAGCGCGGCCCGGACCGGGGAGTGCTACTGCATTCGTGATGGTGTGCCAAGTTAGGCCAACGGCTAATGTTGCACCGCAACAGGTTCCTTTCAATGCCAATCTTCTTGGGCCAGTTCTCCTAATCGATTTGATCGTTGATGCGGTCGAGGCTTTCCTCACGACCGAGAACGGCCAGAACGTCGAAGACGCCCGGCGATGTGGAGCGGCCGGTCAGCGCCGCCCGCAGCGGTTGCGCAACCTTGCCGAGCTTCAATCCGGCTTGCTCCGCATAGGCCCTGACGGCGGCTTCCGTCGTTTCGGCTGTCCATTCCGGCAAAGCACCCAGCATCGGCTGGAGCGCCTTCAGCACGCCTTTGGCGTCCCCGTCCAGGATGGCGGCGGCCTTTTCATCCAGCACGAGCGGGCGGTCTGCGACGATAAAGTATGCGTTGTCGGCAAGTTCGACCAGCGTCTTCGCGCGCTCCTTGAGGCCTGGCATCGCCTGCAGAAGCTGCGCCTTCGCCTTGTCGGTGAGTTTGTCCGCGAGCGCTTCGCCATAGGGCAGGTGGGGCAGGGTCTCGAGCAGGAGGCCGGTCAGCCGGCCGTCGTCCATCGCGCGCATATGCACGCCGTTCAGGGCCTCCAACTTGGCGAAGTCGAAGCGCGCCGCGCCCTTGTTCACATCGGCGATATCGAACCACGAGATCATGTCCTCGACCGACATCACTTCATCGTCACCGTGGCTCCAGCCGAGCCGCGCCAGATAGTTGAGCAGCGCCTCAGGCAGGTAACCCATGGCGCGATAGGCCTCGACGCCGAGCGCGCCGTGACGCTTCGAAAGCTTGGCACCGTCCGCGCCGTGAATGAGCGGGATATGGGCCATCTTCGGTACGTCCCAGCCCATCGCCTGGTAGATAACGGTCTGGCGGGCCGCATTGGTGAGATGGTCGTCACCGCGGATGATGTGGGTGACGCCCATGTCGTGATCGTCCACCACCACGGCATGCATGTAGGTCGGAACGCCGTCCGAACGCAGGATGATCAGATCGTCAAGATCCTTGTTGGGAAAGCGCACGTCGCCCTGCACGAGATCGTGAACGACGGTCTCGCCTTCGAGCGGCGCCTTGATGCGGATGACGCCCGGAACGCCTTCCGGCGCTTCGGAAGGGTCGCGATCACGCCACTGGCCGTTGTAGCGCGGCGGCCGACCCTCGGCCCGGGCTTTTTCGCGCATGGCGTCGAGCTCGGCTGGCGTCTCGTAGGCGTAATAGGCCTTGCCGAGGCGTACCAGTTCCTCGGCCACCTCGCGATGGCGCGCGGCGCGGCCGAACTGCGAGATCGCGTCGCCGTCCCAGGTCAGGCCGAGCCAGGTCAATCCGTCGAGGATGGCGGCCGTGGCCGCGTCGGTGGAGCGCTCGCGGTCGGTATCCTCGATCCTGAGCAGCATCTTGCCACCGGTGTGTCTGGCGTAGAGCCAGTTGAACAGCGCCGTGCGCGCGCCGCCTATGTGAAGGAAGCCGGTGGGCGAGGGGGCAAAGCGGGTGACAACCTGATCGGACATGGAACTCCCCGGCCGGCGGGTGATGAAGGAAGGGACTTGCGGACTTTTCCGCAGCGCGCGTTCATGTAGCATAGGAGGTCGAGGGCGCAAGGGGCATGGCCGGATGACGGGGCGGGGCCGAAGCGCGGACGCACAAGCGCGCGGGGCGCAGGCGCTCAGCGAACGCACCCTGTTTGCGCCCGGAAAGCCTGGCGACGCCTTGCCGGAGGCTGTGCCGGGCGCGCGACCGGCAAGTCCTTCGTCTGAAAAGCCTGCATCGCCCGAACCGCTGCGTCCGCCGGACGTCGGCATTGTCGGCCGCCTTGTCCGCCGGCGGCGCGGTTTTTCTCTCGTCGCACTGGTAGCCGCCGCAGGCCGGGACGCGGAACTGGAACTGGACCGTGGCCTCGCCTTCCTGCTGGTTCCCGTGTTCCTGGCCGCAGGTGCGGTCTTCTATTTTTCGCTCTCGTTGGAGCCAGGATGGTTTCGTCCTCTGGCCGTTGCATCAGCGCTGGCCCTGCTTGCCGTCGCGACCGCGCACCGTCGAGCCATCCATCTCGCCTGCATGGCAGCCTTTCTCGTTGCGGCGGGACTTCTGCTTGCAAAATTCGAGACGTGGCGCGCGGCCGGGACCACGTTGGGAGCGGAGATTTCGACGCATGTCACCGGTCGCGTCGTTTCGATCGACGATCTGGCAAGCGGGCGCGTCCGGTTAACCTTGGACGTCATATCTACGGCGCGGCCGAAGCTGCGCTACCAGCCGCAGCGCATCCGGCTTTCGGCACGCGCCGTGGGCGGTGGGATCGTGCCCGGTGCGACCGTCACGGGCTATGCGCGCCTGCTGCCGCCGACCGGGCCGGTTCGCCCCGAAGGGTATGATTTTTCCTTCGAAAGCTATTTTGGCGGACTCGGCGCCAGCGGCTTTTTTCTCGGCACTCCCAAGCCCGTGGCCGGGAAGCCGGTGCCGCTTCGCGCGCGCGCCTGGGCGGCAGTCGAAGACTTCAGGGACATCGTCGCCGACCGCGTCCGCTCCAGCATCGGCGGCCCGGAAGGCGAGATTGCGGCGGCGCTGATCGTGGGCGTGCGCGCCGGCATTCCCGACGCGATCAACGAGGCCATGCGCAAGACCGGCATCTATCACATCATCTCGATATCGGGCCTGCATATGGCGCTGGTCGCCGGCACGGTGATGGCGCTGATGCGCGGGGCGTTCGCGCTTTTCCCGGGATTCTCGTCGCGCCGCCCGGTCAAGAAATACGCCGCAGCGGCAGCGCTCTTCGCCATCGCCGCCTATCTGCTGATTTCCGGAATCGTCGTTGCCGCCGAGCGCAGCTTCATCATGCTGGCGGTGATGCTGCTGGCCGTCCTGTTCGACCGTGCCGCGCTGACCATGCGCAATCTAGCGATCTCGGCGATCATCGTCATCGTGGCCTCCCCGCATGAGGTCGTCGGACCGAGTTTCCAGATGTCGTTCGCGGCCACCGCAGCACTGGTCGGCGCCTATGCGGCGTGGGCGAACCGCAACGCGGGAAGGACGTCGGGGCCGCCGCCGCAGCGATCGGCGTCGGCGCGTGTCGCTCGCAAACTCGCCGGCGGCGTCGGCGGAGCCGCGATGACCTCGATCGTGGCCGGCTGCGCGACCACGCTCTACGCCGTATGGCATTTCCAGCGGGTCGCCCCGCTCAGTCTCTTCGCCAATCTGGCGGTCATGCCCATCACTTCGCTGATCGTCATGCCCTTCGCCGTGTTCAGCGCGATCCTGATGCCGTTCGGCCTCGACTATCCGTTCCTGTGGGTCATGGGGAAGGGGCTTGCCGCCATGATCGCCATCTCCGAAGCGATCGCCGCGCATTCGCCGCTCGACGGCGTCGGTCTGATCTCGGGGCGATCGGTGCTGTTCGTCACCGTTGCGCTGATAGTCGGCACGATGGCGACGACAAGGTTGAGAATGGCCGCCTTGCCCTTCGCCCTGGCCGGACTGATGACCATCCATCAGGTGCGCCTGCCGGATGCTCTGGTCTCCGAGGACGCGCGACTGGTCGCCCTGCCTATAGGCGGCGGCGAACTGGCGGCGAGCCGCAACAGGCCGAACGAATTCACCATCGACAACTGGCGGCGTGCCCTCGACGCCGAAGCTGTCGTCCTGCCTGAAAAACCGATGGGGGAAGATGCGCGGTTTGCATTCGACAGTCCGCTGGACCTGCCCTCGGGAACCCCGTTCCTGTGCGGGGATGACCTGTGCCTGGCGCGCCATGCTTCGGGCGCCATCGTGGCGACGGCGCGAACGGCGAAAGCGGCCCGGCGGGCCTGCGCCTATGCTTCGCTCATCGTCATTGCCGACGCCACCGCGCGAGATCCGTGCCATGACACGCTGGTCGCCGTCATCACGGCGCGCGACCTCGCACGACGGGGAAGCGCAGCGATCTACTTCGCTAAAGCTGCGGATACGCAGCCGACGATTCTCTTCGCCGTCGAACAAGACTATCGCCCCTGGCACATGCAGCGGAAATTCTCGCGCGAGGCACGAGGTCTTGGCCCGTATCAGCCTCGAAGACCTTATCAGCAGAGCAAGAGCCGGAAGCGGAGCAGGTAAGCCAGCTTTTGCGTCATCCCGTTTTTCCGGGAGGCGCGGGTTTCATCCGTAACCATGGACGTCTTGTGAAGCGATGGTTATTTCAAGCCAGCCATGGCCTACAATCTTCCGGACTGGATTCCGGCTTTCGGCTCTCGCCCGGAGCCTGCCCTTGGGCTTGCCGGAGGCAAGACCCCGGGGGTGCTCGGCGGCGTTCGGGATGACGCTGTGCGCGCTTCCTGTTGCCGCAGGGTTCTCTTCTCAATACCGCCGGATCAGCCCCACCAGCTTGCCACGCACGCTGACGCGGTCGGGCCCGAAGATGCGGGTCTCGTAAGCGGGGTTGGCCGCCTCCAGCGCAATCGAGTCGCCCTTGCGGCGGAAGCGCTTCAACGTCGCTTCCTCGTCATCGACGATGGCGACGACGATCTCGCCGGGCGTCGCCGTATTCGCGTTTCTGATGATGACCGTATCGCCGTCGAAGATGCCGGCCTCGATCATCGAATCGCCTTTGACCTCAAGGGCATAATGCTCGCCGCTGTGGATCATGTCGGGCGGCACGGAGATGGAATGGGTGCGGTTCTCGATCGCAGCGATCGGCACGCCGGCGGCGATGCGGCCCATGACCGGGATCGAGACCGATGCACTGTCGGCATCGTCATTGCTGGCAGCCTGTAGCCGTGCCGGTTCCTTTGCCGCCGGCCGACCCAGGCCGCCCTGGATAACCCCCGGCGAGAATTTCCTGGCGGCGTTCAGCCCTGGCGCCATGGAGTCCGGCAGCTTGACGATTTCCATCGCGCGCGCCCGATTGGGCAGGCGGCGAATGAAGCCGCGCTCCTCAAGCGCCGTGATCAGGCGATGGATGCCGGACTTCGAAGCGAGGTCCAGCGCCTCCTTCATCTCGTCGAAGGAAGGCGGGATGCCGGTCTCTTTCAACCGCTCGTGGATGAAGAGAAGAAGTTCGTGCTGCTTGCGCGTCAACATCGGCGGCCCCCAGTGATCTCGAAGCGGACAGGGTCGAAACAGAATCGGAAAACAAACCCGGAACAAACACTATCTGTTCCAGTTGTGTTCCGCAACCTTTTAAAGTTTAATGAATTCGTTGACGCTTTGTTCAGGCTGCCGCCAGGGCCAGCTCTCCGGTTATGCCGGATGGCGCAGCATCAATACCCGGCAGTTATCTCCGGCAACGGAGGGAGGAGCGTGCGGTTCGCGCACGATCAGGCCGTTGGCGTCGGCAAGCGTCTTCAGCATGGAGGAGTCCTGTACACCGAACGGGGTGGCGGTCAGGCCTTCCGGTTCCTTGCGGACGACGGCTCGAATATAGTCCTGCCGGTGGTCATTCGCCGCCATCGATGCGGCCAGCCGTGCCTCGCGCACATCCTGCATGAACGGGCGTCCGGCGAGCCGGGCCAGCAGGGGCTTCAGGAAGAGCTGCGAGCAGACGAGGCTGGCAACGGGGTTGCCCGGCAGGCCGATGCAGCGCGTCTCGCCCATGCGCCCGAACATCAGCGGCTTGCCGGGGCGCATGGCGATCTTCCAGAAGTCGAGCGTCATACCTTCGCCGGTCAGCACGTCGTGGACGAGATCGTGATCGCCGACGGACGCGCCGCCGAGGGTGACAATGACATGCGCGCCGGCGTCCACCGCCTTGCGCACGAGGGCGGCGATGGCGTCGTTGCGGTCGGCCGCTATGCCGAGGTCGAGCGCGCGTGCGCCCACCGACCGGGCGGCGGCCGCGACACCGTAGGCGTTGGACGAGATGATCTGGTCCGGGCCGAGTGTGCTTCCCGGCGGCAGCAATTCGTCGCCCGTGGCGATGATGGCGACGAGCGGCTGGCCGACGACCGGAACGGCAGGGTGGTTGCCCGACGCGGCCAGCGACAGCGCGGCGGGATCGAGCAGCCGGCCTTTTTCCAGCAGAACGTCGCCTTCGCGGAAATCGAGCCCGGCGCGGCGCACATGCCGGTTGGCATCCGTCGGTTCCAAGACCTCGATGCGGCCATCTCCGAGATCGCGGACGTTCTCCTGGATGACGATCGTGTCGGCGCCTGCGGGCAAGGGCGCTCCGGTGAAGACCCGCACGGCCTGTCCCCGCATAATGGTTCCCGAGAAGCCACGGCCCGCGGGAGCGGCGCCGATGACCGAGAGCCGGGAGGGAACGGCGGAGACGTCGGCGCTGCGCACCGCGTAACCGTCCATCGCCGAAGCGTCGAAAGGCGGCTGCCTGCGCAGCGCCACGAGCGGCTCGGCCAGCACGCGGGAATAGCCTTCGTGCAACGGTACGGTCTCGGCGGGCAGCGGAGCAGCGTCTTCCAGCAGGAGGCTGAGCGCCTCGGCGACCGGCACCAGCGCCATCAGTCGGCTTTCCCAGTCGGGGGCGCGGTGTAGTCGCCGGATTTTCCGCCCGATTTTTCCAGCAGGCGGATGCCTGAAATGACCATGCCGCGATCCACCGCCTTGGCCATGTCGTAGATGGTCAGGCAGGCGACGGAGGCGGCCGTCAGCGCTTCCATCTCGACGCCGGTCTTGCCGTTGACGCGCGCCAGTGCCGTAACCTTCAGGCCCGGCAGCCCGTCGTCCGGCTCGATGTCGACCGACACCTTGGTCAGGAGCAGCGGATGGCAGAGCGGGACGAGTTCATGCGTCTTCTTCGCTGCCATGATGCCGGCGATGCGGGCCGCGCCGAGGACGTCACCCTTCTTCGCGTTCCCTGTCAGGATCATGCGCAGCGTTTCGGCCTGCATGGTCACCAGTCCCTCGGCGATCGCGGTGCGTTCGGTCTCGGCCTTGGAACCGACATCGACCATGTTGGCCGTGCCGTCGGTGTCCAGATGCGTCAGGCCGCCGGCCATCAGGCCGCTCCGGCGGGATGGTCGAGGCCGAGCAGGGTTTTTGTCGCGGCGGTCACGTCGGCCTGCCGCATCAGGCTCTCGCCGACCAGAAAGGTGCCGATGCCGACCTTTTCCAACCGCCGGCAATCGGCATTGGTAAAGATGCCGCTTTCGCCCACCAGAACCCGGTCGCCGGACACCATGCCCGCCAGCCGCTCGGAGGTTTCCAACGTGGTCTCGAAGGTTCTCAGGTTGCGGTTGTTGATACCGATAAGCCGTGACGACTGCTTCAGCGCGCGCTCCATCTCGGCTTCGTCATGCACCTCGACAAGCGCATCCATGCCAAGCGAGAAGGCAGCTTCCTCCAACTCGCGAGCCAGGGCGTCATCGACGCTGGCCATGATGATCAGGATGGCGTCGGCGCCCCAGGCGCGTGCTTCGTAGACCTGGTAGGGATCGAACAGGAAATCCTTGCGCAGCGCGGGCAGGGTGGTCGCTGTGCGGGCCACCGTCAGGAATTCCGGCGCACCCTGGAAGGACGGCGTGTCCGTGAGTACCGACAGACAGGTCGCGCCGCCGGCCTCGTAGGCGCGTGCCAGTACGGGCGGGTCAAAATCCGGGCGGATCAGTCCCTTGGACGGACTTGCCTTCTTGACCTCGGCGATCAGCGCAAAGCGCCCGGCCTTGCGCGCGGCTTCGAGTGCCGACAGGAAGCCGCGCGGCGGCGAGGCGTCCCGCGCCCGCGCCCGGATATCGGCCACCGGCACCCGGGTCTTGGCGGCGGCAATCTCGTCGCGCTTGTAGGCTTCGATCTTTTTCAGGATATCGGTCACGGACGTCTACCTGTTCGAAACCCTGACCAGCGTTTCCAGCACGGCCCGGCTCTTGCCGGAATCGATGACTTCAGCGGCAAGCCGGATGCCGTCCGCCAGGTCTGAAACCTTGCCGGCGACGACGAGGCCTGCGCCGGCGTTCATCAGCACCGTGTCGCGATAGGCGCCCGATTCGCCGGCGAGAACCTTGCGCAGTTCGCCGGCATTGTAGGCGGCGTCGCCACCACGCAGCTCTTCCTTGGTGCGGCGCGGCAGGCCCATACCCTCGGGCGTCAGCGTGAAGGTGCGGATCCTGCCGTCGCGCAGTTCCGCCACCGTCGTCTCGCCGGTCGTGGTGATCTCATCGAAGCCGTCGCCATGCGCCACCCAGCTATGCTCGGCGCCGAGGCCGAGCAGCGTCTCGGCGACCGGAATCACCCACTCCGGCGCGAATACGCCGACCATCTGGCGGTTGACGCCGGCCGGATTGGACAGCGGTCCCAGCAGGTTGAAAATGGTGCGCGTGCCGAGCTCCACCCGCGTCGGCCCGACATGCTTCATCGCCGGGTGGTGAGCGGGCGCGAACATGAAGCCGACGCCTGCCTCGGCGATGCAGCGGCCGATCTCCTCGGGCGTCAGGTCGATCTTGACGCCGAGCGCCATCAGCACGTCGGCCGCGCCCGTAGAAGAGGACAGCGCGCGGTTGCCGTGCTTGGCGACCGGCACGCCGGCGGCGGCGATGACGAAGGCCGAGGCGGTCGAAATGTTGACGCTGTGCGAATTGTCGCCGCCGGTACCGACGATGTCGATGGCGCCGGGCGGCGCCACGACGCGCAGCATCTTGTCGCGCATGGTGGCGACGGCGCCGGAAATCTCGTCGACCGTCTCGCCGCGCACGCGCAGCGCCATCAGGAAGCCGCCGATCTGCCCCGGCGTCGCGTCGCCCGACATGATGATGTCGAAGGCGTCGCGCGCTTCCTCGAAGGAAAGCGCGGTGCCCGACGCCACCTTGGCGATATGGGGTTTCAGGGCGGTCATTGGACCCTCGCCTGCTCGATCGCCGTCTGGTCGATGTGAACCTCGTACTGGGTCTGCAGCTGCGCGACGAGCTGGTCGAGAAGATCGTCGGACATGCCGGACGCGAAGGATTTCTGCGCGTCCTCTGGAACCGAGCTTGCGTCGGCGCCTGCCGGCTCGAACGATTCCGCGACCTTGTAGAGGATCTTGGCGTCCCCCGTCGGCGACGGGATGATGCCGGTGCCGCCTTCGGGGACGCTGAACATCACGGCAGCGCCTTCCTTGCCGAAATCGGCATCGTCGGCCTCGCGCTTGAGGCCGCGCTTGGTCTGCTTTTCGAGTTTCAGTTCGGTAGCGATCGTGTCGAGCGAGGTGCCGTCCTTGAGCCGTTTCTCCAGTTCCGACGCCTTCGCCGCGAGGCGCTTGTCGGTCTCCTGCGCCGTCCAGTCGGCGACGACCTTCTCGCGCACCTCGTCGAGCGTGCGGTCGCGGGCAGGGGTGATGCCGGTGACCTCGTAGAACACGAAGCCGTTATCGGCCGTATTGAGGCCGTCGTTCTCAACGCCGGTCTCCGCGTCGAACACGGCGTGGATGAGCGCCGCCGATTCGGGCAATTCGCCGACCACCGATCCGTCCGGCTTCTGGCCGGCGCGATCGATCGCATCGACGGTGACGACCTTGAGCTTCAGCTTGTCGGCCGCTTCCTGCAGCGTCGCGCCGCCGGCGCGGGCGTCCTCGTAGCTGTCATGCACGTCGAGCAGCACGCGGCTAGCCTCGCCGAGCGCGAGCTGCTTGCGAATATCGTCGGAGACTTCCGGCAGCGGCTTCACGACTTCCGGCTTGATTTCGGTGACGCGCAGCAGCACCGGACCGAACGAGCCCTGCACCACGTCGCTGACCTGATTCACGCCGAGCGAAAAGGCGGCGTCGGCGACCGCCTTGTCGGCGACCTTGTCCTTGGACAGCGTGCCCAGCGATATGTCGGCTTCCGTCTTGCCCTGTGCGGTCATGACCTTGTCGAAGGTCGCGCCGGCCTTGATCGAATCGAGCGCGGCCTTGGCGTCGTCGACCGATTTGAAAACCAGTTGCTCGATGGTGCGCGTTTCCGGCGTGGTATAACGCGCCTTGTTCTGGTCGTAGTCGTCCTTGACCTGCTGGTCGGTGACGGCGCCGGGATCCGTGATGTCCTCGGGCTCCAGCCGCACATAGGAGAATTTTCGGTATTCAGGCGCCGCGTATTTCTTCTTGTTTTCCTCGAAATAGGATTTCAGCGCGTCTTCGGACGGCGGATCGATCGGCTCGGCCAGCGACTTGGGCAGCGCGACATAGTCGATGGTGCGGTCCTCGCCGCGATAGAGCGCAAACGCTTTCAGGAAGGCGTCGGGAGCCTTCAGGCCGTCGGAGACGGCTTCCACGATCTGCTGGCGCACGGCGACCTGTGAGCGGTTCTTGAGGTAATCCTCCGGCCGCATTCCGACCTGGCGCAATATGTAGTCGAACATCTGGCGGTCGAACTGGCCGCCCGGTCCCTTGAAGGCGGGATCGTCGCGCGTGAGCTGGGCAAGACGGTCCTTGGAGAGGCCGAGGCCCATCTTGCGCGCCTGCTCGTCGAGCAGCGCGCCAGACAGGAGCTGCGACAGGACCTGATTGTCGATGCCGAGCGTCTGCGCCTGGTCACGCGTGAGCCGCTGGCCGAACTGCTGCGACATGGTGTTGATCTGACGGTCATAGGCCAGCCGGTATTCGTTCACCGAGACGGACGTGCCGCCCACCGTGATGACGGAATGGTGCCCGGCAATGGTGCCCAGCAGCCGTCCGGAAATGCCCCAGACGGCGAAGCTGAGAACCAGCAGCGACAGAAGCGCCTTGGCCACCCAGGTTCCGGCAGCGTTTCTCAGAAAGGTCAGCATAGTTGGTTCCGAATTGCCCGAAGCAAGCGCAATAGCGTCCTTCATCGCCAGTGTCGATTGCTTTGTGGCCCGTTTTTGGTAGGGAGGGCGACGCGCTCAAGCTCGGGGAGAAAGCTCATGACGCCCGGAATTCGTCCTCTCGTGGCCGGCAATTGGAAGATGAACGGCACAGGTTCTTCATTGAACGAACTGCTGATGATCGCCAACGGCTTCAAGGGCGAACTGGGAGACGTCGCAGATGCGCTGGTATGCGTGCCAGCCACGCTGCTCGCCCGTGCCGCCGAAACGACGAGCCAATCGGCGGTGCATGTCGGCGGCCAGGATTGCCATGCGAAGGAAACCGGCGCGCATACCGGCGACATATCGGCCGAAATGCTGAAGGAGGCGGGAGCCACCCATGTGATCGTCGGTCATTCGGAGCGGCGCACCGATCATTGCGAGGACGATGCGGCGGTTCACGCCAAAGCCTCTGCCGCCTGGAGAGCGGGCTTGGTGGCGGTCGTCTGCATCGGCGAGGCTAAAGCTGAGCGTGAAGCCGGCGCGACGCTGGACGTCCTGTCGCGTCAGATCGCGGGCTCAGTGCCTTCCAGCGCGACCCCTGCCAACACCGTCATCGCCTATGAGCCGGTATGGGCGATCGGCACCGGCCTGACGCCGACGGCGGCAGATGTCGAGGTCGCGCATGCCCATATAAGGGCCGAGCTGGCGGCGAAGCTCGGCGCTTCCGCGGCGAAGATGCGAATCCTCTACGGCGGATCGGTGAAACCGGCCAATGCGCGCGAACTGCTCGGCGTCGCCAATGTCGACGGTGCGCTGGTCGGCGGCGCCAGCCTCAAGGCCGCCGATTTCCTCGGCATCGCCGACGCCTACAGGGTCTGAAACAACAGGAAACGCAGCATCGGAGATGTTGCAAAGCCTTGATCCGCCCCCATATGCGGAGGCGGGCTTGGAAATGCTCTGAAAGCATTGTAAGGAGCCGCCTCCAGTTTTTGCGGTCGCGCTCGCGCTGACCGGACGCCTCATCGGGATAGATAATGGAAACCGTACTGATCGTCGTCCATCTCATGGTCGTGCTCGCGCTTGTCGGCGTGGTGCTCCTGCAGCGCTCCGAAGGCGGCGGGCTCGGGATCGGCGGCGGTTCCGGCTTCATGACTGCACGCGGCGCGGCCAACGCGCTGACCCGTGCGACGGCTATCCTCGCCGCGGCTTTTTTCGCCACTTCGCTTATCCTGTCCATCGTCGCCCGCTATGGCGAGAAGCCGATCGATATTCTCGACCGCGCGCCCGCTACCCAGCAGGAGACCGGCAAGGGTATCCTCGACCAGCTTCCCGGTTCCACAGGCCCCGTGACGCCGGACGCCAATCCCACCACGACGCCGCCCTCGGGCAGCGACGCATCCGGTGCCGCGCCGGCGCCTGCCGCCCCGGCCAGCTCCGCTCCGGCCACGACCGCGCCTTCGACCGAAGGCAGCGCGCCCGCCATGGCTCCGGCTCCGTCGGAAACCGCGCCGGCTGCGCCCAGCACGACGCCGACCGCGCCGGTCTCGCCCGAGACCCCGGCCACGCCGCAGGTTCCCAACCAGTAAGCAGGTTTCCGTCAGGTGGCCGCCCTGGCCACCTGTTGTCGCCGGTCGCGTGGTGTGGCCAGCCACCTGTTGTCGTTTGAACACAGTTGCGGCAAATGCCACGCGTTCACGAAGATTCGACCGCGTTCAGCCCTCGCTGCCGCTTGAGGCTCGTCCTCCTGATCGATTATAGCGAAAGTGCGGCAGTTGCAGCGCTCGGGCGAGCGCGGGCTATGCCGTGGGCAACACACCTGATCGGATATCGTCATGAAGCTTCGCAGCTCCATCCTCGCCGGGCTAGCCGCCGTGCTTTGCCTCGGCGCTCCCGCTTTCGCCGCCATGCCGTCGGCCGAACCGTCGGCTGAGGCCGTCAAGTCGGACGTTGTTCTCGTCGCGGCCAAGAGTCCCGCGGCCGAGTTGAGGCAGCTGAAGCGCAAGAAGAAGCCGACGGACGGGGATCTCGCCCGCATCAAGGAACTCGAGGCACAGGTGAAGGCCGAGCAGGCCGCAGCCAGGACAAAGGCGCTTGAGGCCAGGAAGCTCGCGCTGCGCGAAGCGGCCAAGGCGAGGGCACAGGCGAGACGCGAGGCATTTCTGTCTTCCAAAGGCCAGAAGACGGCCGAGGAAGCCAAGCCTGTCAAGGCGGTGGCCAAGGCCGAGTCGGTGAAAGAAGTCGAGCAGCCTGTTTCCGCCGATGTCGCGACCATCACGTCCACTGGTAACAATGGCGAGCTTCGTTCGGATACGTCGGGATCGAGGTCGTCCGGCGGGCTGTTCGCCGGTCTTTTCGGCGGCAGCAGCGCGTCGACGATCTCCTATCTGCCGGAGACGCGTGCGCTGGATTCGGTGCTGGAAAAGCGCCAGGCCCGCAGGCCGTTCAAGGTGAAACCGGAATTCGAGCCGCAGGAGGTGAACTTCACCGGCTATGAGCCGGGCACGATCGTCATCAACACGTCCGAGCGTCGCCTGTATCTGGTCGAAACGCCCTTCACGGCGCGTCGTTATGCCATCGCTGTCGGGCGCGAGGGCCTGCAGTTCAAGGGCGCCACCACGGTCGGCGACAAGCAGGAATGGCCGCGCTGGATCCCGACTCTCGACATGCAGAAGCGCGAGCCGAAGCATTACGGCCAGTACAAGGACGGCATGCCCGGCGGCCCCGACAACCCGCTCGGCGCGCGCGCCATCTACCTTTACCAGGGCAGGACCGACACGCATCTGCGCATCCACGGCACCAACCAGCCGCAGACCATCGGCACCAGCGCCTCCAACGGCTGCTTCCGCATGATCAACGATCAGGTGATGGACCTCTATCGCCGCGTGAAGATGGGAACCAAGGTCGTCATTCTCTGACGGACGACGAATTCTGGCGAAAGGGCCGGCGACGAGCCGGCCCTTTTGTTTTGACCGCAAGCGCCGGCAAGGCCGCAAAGCGGGCAAGCAATGCCGGGAAAAACCGATCGCGGCGGTTTTTCCTCTGGCGGAATCAATCAAGCCGCGTTAAGCGATGGGTCCCATGGCGCGATACGTATTCATCACTGGCGGCGTGGTTTCTTCCCTTGGAAAAGGCATAGCCGCAGCGGCTCTCGGAGCCCTGTTGCAGGCGCGCGGCTACCGCGCGCGCATCAAGAAGCTCGATCCCTACCTCAATGTCGATCCGGGCACGATGAGCCCCTATCAGCACGGCGAGGTGTTCGTGACCGACGACGGGGCCGAGACGGACCTCGACCTTGGCCACTACGAGCGCTTCACCGGCCGCTCGGCCAACCAGGCCGACAACATTACCACCGGGCGCATCTACAAGAACATCATCGAGCGCGAGCGGCGCGGCGACTATCTCGGCGCGACCGTGCAGGTGATTCCCCACGTCACCGACGAGATCAAGAATTTCGTCCTCGACGGCAACGAGGACTATGACTTCGTCATCTGCGAGATCGGCGGCACGGTGGGCGACATCGAGGCGATGCCGTTCCTCGAATCGATTCGCCAGATCGGCAACGACTTGCCGCGCGGGCAGGCCGTCTATGTTCACCTGACCCTGATGCCGTGGATTCCCGCAGCAGGCGAGCTGAAGACCAAGCCGACCCAGCATTCGGTCAAGGAGCTGCGCTCCATCGGCATCGCGCCGGATATCCTGCTGGTGCGCGCCGACCGTGCCATTCCGAAGGAAGAGCGCCGCAAGCTTTCGCTCTTCTGCAACGTGCGCGAGTCGGCGGTGATCCAGGCGCTCGACGTCGGTCACATCTACGACGTGCCGATCGCCTATCACAAGGAAGGACTGGACGGCGAAGTGCTGGCCGCCTTTGGCATCGAGCCCGCCCCGAAACCGCGCATGGCCCCCTGGGAGGGCGTTTCCAACCTGATCCACAACCCGGAAGGCGAGGTGACCATTGCCATCGTGGGCAAATACACCGGGCTGAAGGACGCCTACAAATCGCTGATCGAGGCGCTGTCGCATGGCGGCATGGCCAATCGCGTCAAGGTCAAGCTCGACTGGATCGAGAGCGAAATCTTCGAAAAGGAAGATCCCGCGCCGTTCCTGGAGAAGGTGCATGGCATCCTCGTGCCCGGCGGCTTCGGCGAGCGTGGCTCGGAAGGCAAGATTCTCGCGGCGAAGTTCGCGCGTGAGCGCAAGGTGCCGTATTTCGGCATCTGCTTCGGCATGCAGATGGCCTGCATCGAGGCGGCTCGCTCGCTCGCCGGCATCGAGAATGCGTCGTCCACGGAATTCGGCCCAACCAAGGAACCCGTCGTCGGCTTGATGACCGAATGGCTGAAAGGCAACATGCTGGAGAAGCGCAAGGCAGCCGGCGATCTCGGCGGTACGATGCGCCTCGGCGCCTACGAGGCGCGGCTGGCCCCCGAATCCAAGATCGCCGACATCTATGGCGGCACCGATATTTTCGAGCGTCATCGTCACCGCTACGAAGTCAATATCGACTACAAGCAGCGGCTGGAGGACTGCGGGCTGGTGTTCGCCGGCATGTCACCCGACGGCGTGCTACCCGAGACAGTGGAATATCCCGATCATCCCTGGTTCATCGGCGTCCAGTATCACCCCGAACTGAAAAGCCGTCCGCTGGAGCCGCACCCGCTGTTCGCGTCGTTCATCGAAGCGGCGGTGGAGCAGAGCCGGCTGGTGTAGAATCGATCTGGACTGTGACGAGAGCAGACCGATGGCCGCCTACGCCGCGCTTCTCTACAGCGTCGTCCTGACGCCACAGAAGCGTGTTGTCATGGCGGACCTTCGCACCATGGCCGAGAGCCTCGGCTTGCTGAACGTCCGCACGCTTGCCTCCAGCGGAAACCTTGTTTTTTCAACGGAAGAGGGCAGTGTTTCCGTCATGGAAGCGCGCCTTGAGGCTGCGTTTGAGAAAAATTTCGGACGCTTCGTCCCGATCATCGTCCGGACGGCC
This sequence comes from Mesorhizobium hunchu, assembly GCF_040081975.1. NCBI lineage: Bacteria > Pseudomonadati > Pseudomonadota > Alphaproteobacteria > Hyphomicrobiales > Phyllobacteriaceae > Mesorhizobium > Mesorhizobium hunchu. Next base: position 105,410 of record NZ_JBEBMG010000005.1, on the reverse strand, counting down.
GATGCCTGGTTCAGGCTCGCCGCCGCTAATCCTTTCCCGGACGAATCCAGCGACGCGCCGGATCAGGTCGCCGTTCGCGTCATGCGAAAGCAGGTGTCCGGGAGCGAAATCGAGCCCTTGCGCCAGGCGGCGTCGCCGGACGAGAAGGTCGAGCTTGTCGACGGCGACCCGTGGATTTTCTTCTCGCGCGACCGGCCGAACTCGCGCCTGCTCGCGGCCATGAACCACAAGCGGCTCGGCGTCGGCACCAGCCGCAACTGGAATACGGTGCGCGGCTTGGCGGAGATGATCTCCGATACATAAAAAAAGGGCGGCCGAAGCCGCCCTTCCTGAGGTCGTCCGGAAAGATACTATGCTTTCGCGGCTCTCGCGCCGGCGCCGAGCGCGGCGGTGCGCAGCACGTAGTAAACCGCGCCTGCGATCGCCACGCCGAAGAACCAGCCGTAGACGCCCCACCAGGCCGGCAGCCAGTCGGTGAAGTTCGGCAGGATCGAGGAGAAGATCGCGCCGACGATCGCGGCGATGAAGGCGTTGACGTGCCAGCCGTTCTGGAAGCGGAATTCGCCGTCTTCCTTGTAGAGACCGACCACGTCCAGCTCGCCTTTCCGGATCAGATAGTAGTCGACCATCATGATACCGAAGATCGGCCCCATCGTCGCGCCGATCGTGTTGACGAAGGATGCGGCCGAGCCTTCCCACGGAGCGAAGGGATAGAGCACCAGCGCGATGAGCGCGGCGATGTAGCCGCCCTTCTTGAAGTCGATCTGGCGCGGGAAGACGTTGGAGAAGTCGAAGGCCGGCGAGACGAAGTTCGCGACCACGTTGATGCCGAGCGTCGCCACCGCGAAGGTCAGCGCAGCCAGCGCCGCGAGGAACCACGAATCGAACTTGGCTGAGATCTCGTCCGGATGCAGCAGCACCTCGTGATAGACGTCCCATGCGGCGATGGTGGTCACGCCGGCGACCAGCGAGAACAGGATCAGATTGACCGGCAGGCCCCACAGATTGCCTTTGCGCAACGCGGCCTTGTCAGGCGCGTAACGGGCGAAGTCGCAGAAGTTGAGGTAGAGCGCCGAAAAATAGGTCACCCAGATCGCTGCCACCGCGGCCAGCGAGCCCACCGACCCCGGCGTGCCGGGAACGCCTGCGTCCTTCGTCTTTTCCAGAAGAACGTCCATGGGAATGTCGCTGGAAATGGCGAAGGTTCCGGCCTTGAAGCACAGGTAGACGGCGAGGATCAACATCATCACCCATACGGTCGGCCCGGCCCAGTCCTGGAAGCGGCGGACCGTTTCCATGCCTTTCTGGATGATCATCAACTGCAGTATCCACATGATGAGAAAACAGATCACGTCGAGCGTCGAGTGACCCAGCATATGGCTATTGGCGTGGAAATCCGCGAACCACGGATTGCGCACCAGCAGCGCGACGACCGCACCCGACGCGGCTGCCGTCTGCGCGCCGTACCAGAAGCAGGCGACGATCGCGCGCACCAGGGCAGGAATGTTGGCGCCCCATATGCCGAACGAGGCGCGGGCGAGAACGGGATAGGGTACGCCGGTCTTCACGCCGGCATAGCCGATCAGGTTCATCAGCACGAAGATGATCAGCGACCCTGCGCCGATAGCGATGAGGAAGTTGACGAAGCCACCGCAGAACAGGAACAGGCTGGCGGCCAGGTAATAGCCCCAAAGACTGTGAACGTCCGACGTCCACACGTTGAAGATGGAAAACGGACCCCAATTGCGGACCTTGGCCGGCGCAAGGTCTTCATTGTAGAGGTCGGGTGAAGCGCCTGGTATTGTCATTGCTGTCCCCGTTTTTGATGGTTGCGCGCACTCAAGCGCGTAGGCGCGACGTTACGCCTCACCTTGCGTAAGGGAAACCGGATGATTTGCCGGCTTTTGCCTTAAAGACATTTTATGCGGATCGCGCTTATCGCCGTGGAGAAGCGGGTCGCTTGACCGATTCGGCCGCATGGGCCGCGCATCAAAGGGGCGCTTGAATACGGCCTCGTCTTCGTGCACACGAAACCCCGTATGACAACGCATCCGCTCGACCATCTGGTTCTTCCCACGCGTGACCTTGCGACGGCGCGGGCGCGATTGGCGGCGCTCGGCTTTACCGTCGCGCCGCAAGGCACGCATCCGTTCGGCACGGTCAATTGCTGTATCTATCTGGCGGACGGCTCGTTCATCGAGCCGCTGGCTGTCGGCGATTCCGCCGAAGTCGACCGGGCGGCAGCGGCAGGCAACGTGTTCGTCGGCCGCGATCGCGCCTTCCGGGCCCGCAATAGCGACGAAGGCTTTTCCGCCGTCGTGTTCGGTACCGGCAATGCCGATGCCGACCACTCCACCTATCTGGACGCAGGTATTTCGGCCGGCAGGCGGCTCGATTTCTCGCGCCCGTTCGTGGATGCCTCGGGCTGTCAGGATACGGCTTCGTTCCGGCTGGCCTTCGCGGCGTCGCCTGACATGGCAGACGCCTTCGTCTTCGCCTGCGAGCGCGTCAACGCGCCCAAGGTGGATCGCAGCGCGCTGGAGGTCCATGAGAACGGCGCGTTGGCAATCCGCGAGATTGTCGGGGTGGCGACCGACCCCGCGGGCAAGCTCCGCTTCCTGGCGCAGGCGGCCGGAGCGACGGAAGATGCCGTGGCCGGCGACAGGCTCGTTCTGCCGAATGCCGTATTGACCCTGAGCGAGCCGGACGGATTCGAGCGCCGGTTCGGCGTTCCGGTCCAACCGTCTACGCTGCGCTTCGCGGCCATCGTCTTCGGCGTGAACCGGATCGAGCCCTTGGCGGACCTTCTTGCCGCAGGCGATGTCAGCCACCATTTGCGTGACGGCTGGGTCGTCGTGCCGCCGGCTTCCGGACAGGGCGCTACTTTCGTTTTCGAGGAGATTTCATGAGCAAGCCGAACGCAACCGTTTCCGTCGGCGATGTCCGCTTCGGCAATGACGCGCCGCTGGCCGTCATCGCCGGGCCCTGCCAGCTCGAATCGCGCCAGCATGCCTTCGACATGGCAGGTAGCCTGAAAGAACTGGCCGGGAAGCTCGGCTTCGGGCTCGTCTACAAGACCAGCTACGACAAGGCGAACCGCACTTCGCTCTCCGGCCGCCGCGGCGCCGGGCTGGAGGCGGCCATGCCGATCTTCGACGATCTGCGCAGGGAATTCGGCCTGCCGGTGCTCACCGACGTCCACACGGAAGACCAATGCGCGATCGTCGCGCCGCATGTGGACATATTGCAGATACCGGCCTTCCTCAGCCGTCAGACCGACCTGCTGATCGCGGCTGCGCGGACCGGCAAGGTCGTCAACGTCAAGAAGGGCCAATTCCTCGCGCCGTGGGATATGAAGAACGTCGTCGCCAAGGTGACGGAATCGGGCAACGCCAACGTGCTGGTGACCGAGCGCGGCGCCTCGTTCGGATACAACACGCTGGTTTCCGACATGCGCGCGCTGCCGGTGATGGCCGAGATCGGGGCGCCCGTCATCTTCGACGCGACACATTCGGTGCAGCAGCCGGGCGGGCAGGGTGGCTCGACCGGCGGCGATCGCCGGTTCGTGGAAACGCTGGCACGTGCGGCCGTCGCCGTCGGTGTCGCGGGCGTCTTCATCGAGACGCATGAGGATCCGGACAACGCCCCCTCCGACGGGCCGAATATGGTGCCGCTGAAGGATTTGCCGGCATTGCTGGAACGGCTGATGGCTTTCGACCGCATCGCGAAATCCTGATTCACTTGCCTTGTGGCGGTCGACGCCAGGCGATAGGCTTCCAACCGGGGGAAGTTGATCAGCCATGAGGAGAAGCCCATGTCCGTCGCCCGTGTCACCGAGATCACCTCGTCGTCGAAAGTGAGCTTCCAGGATGCGCTCGAGAAGGGCGTTGAGCGCGCCAACAAGACCCTGAAGAACGTCCGCGGCGCCTGGGTGCAGGAACAGAAGGTGGAGGTCGAGGACGGCAGGATCGTGGCCTACCGCGTCAACATGAAGGTGACGTTCGTCCTCACCGACTGACCGGTCGAGCATGGACGGAACCTTCGTCCCCGCGCCTCATTGTTCTGGTATCCGACAGCAACAACGAGGAGCGTACCATGACCACTCAGACAGGACATACCGAAGCCATCGCCGCCTCGCGCGTGATCGGCACGTCGGTTTACAATTCAGCCGGTGAATCCATCGGTGAGATCGAGGACGTGATGCTGGACAAGCTGTCCAACGGCATCATGTTCGCCGTCATCGGATTCGGCGGCTTTCTCGGCATGGGCGAGAAGTACCACGCCGTGCCGTGGGCCAGTCTCGACTATGAGAAAGACAAAGGCGGCTATGTCGTGCCTTTCACCAAGGAACAGCTCAAGGCGGCTCCCGCACACTCGATCAATGAGCTGACAGCCGGCGACGGCGAGGCCGTTCGCGATGAATCCTACAGTTATTACGGCGTGCAGCCCTATTGGCATTGAGCCGTTTCCAGGACGGCAGCGATTGGAGACCCCGTGGCGACGCGGGGTCTTTTGCTTGTCGTCTTCACGTCAAAGTTCAGGCCGCATGGATTGCGTTTTGCCGCGCTTTGGCTAAGACGGGCGACGATTTCAATCGATCGAAAAGAGGATTGCCCAATGACCGCCATCGTCGACATCGTGGGCCGCGAGATTCTGGACAGCCGCGGCAATCCGACCGTCGAGGTCGACGTCGTTCTCGAAGACGGTTCGATGGGCCGCGCCGCAGTGCCGTCGGGCGCCTCGACCGGCGCGCATGAGGCGGTCGAACTGCGCGACGGCGGCGAGCGCTATCTCGGCAAGGGCGTCGAGCGGGCCGTCGAGGCGGTCAACGGCGAACTGTTCGAGGCGATCGGCGGCATGGAGGCCGAAAACCAGATCCATATCGACCGTACCATGATCGAGCTGGACGGCACACCCAACAAGAGCCGTCTCGGCGCCAACGCCATTCTCGGCGTTTCGCTGGCCGTCGCCAAGGCCGCCGCCGAGGCCGCCGGCCTTCCTCTTTATCGCTATGTCGGCGGCGCGGGCGCGCATGTGCTTCCGGTCCCGATGATGAACATCATCAACGGCGGCGCCCATGCCGACAATCCGATCGACTTCCAGGAGTTCATGATCATGCCGGTCGGCGCGTCCAGCCTGCGCGAGGCGGTCCGCTGGGGTTCCGAGGTGTTCCACACGTTGAGGAAGCGGCTCAAGGACGCCGGCCACAACACCAATGTCGGCGACGAGGGCGGCTTCGCGCCGAACCTGAAGAGCGCGCCGCAGGCGCTCGACTTCATCATGGAATCGATCGAGAAGGCCGGTTACAAGCCGGGCGAGGAGATCGCGCTCGGCCTCGACTGTGCATCGACCGAGTTCTTCAAGGATGGCAACTACGTATACGAAGGCGAGAAGAAGACGCGCGACCCGAAAGCCCAGGCCAAGTATCTCGCCAAGCTGGCAGGCGACTACCCGATCGTCTCGATCGAGGACGGCATGGCCGAGGACGATTGGGAAGGCTGGAAAATCCTCACCGATCTCGTCGGCAAGAAGGTCCAACTGGTCGGCGATGACCTGTTCGTCACCAATTCGGCACGCCTGCGCGACGGCATCCGAATGGGCGTCGCCAACTCCATCCTGGTCAAGGTGAACCAGATCGGCTCGCTCACCGAGACGCTCGATGCGGTCGAGACCGCGCACAAGGCCGCTTATACGGCCGTGATGTCGCATCGGTCGGGCGAGACCGAGGATTCGACCATCGCCGACCTCGCCGTGGCCACCAATTGCGGGCAGATCAAGACAGGCTCGCTGTCGCGCTCGGACCGCATCGCCAAATATAACCAGCTCATCCGCATCGAAGAGGAACTGGGCGAGCAGGCGAGTTATGCTGGCCGTTCCATCGTCAAAGGCTGAGTGGACGCCGATCCGGCCATCATCTGCGACTGTACGGCACGGAATATGCCGTGCCGTAACCGTCCATTAAGCACAATCGGGCGACAAAGAGCCAACAGGGAATGGCTCTTATGTGGACACGCCAGCACAGGCAGAGGAACACCGGTCGGCTGATCGTGCCGACGCTTTGCGCGGCGGTCCTCGCCTATTTCGGTTTCCATGCCTATCACGGCGAATACGGCATCAATTCCAAGTACAAGCTCCAGGCCAGGATCGCCGAATTGCAGGCGCAGCTCGATACCGTGAAGGAGCGGCGGGTAGCGCTTGAACGGCGCGTGCAATTGCTGCACGATGGCACCTTGGAAAAGGACATGCTCGACGAGCAGGCGCGGCGAGCCCTCAATGTGGCGCGCCCCGACGAGGTTATCGTGATGATACCCTCGGCGACGAATTAACCTGATATCGGTTAATCAACCTAAGATTCAATAATTCTAATCGGTTACGTGCATGACAGCCATGCGTTTTTCCGCATGGTGAAAGCCTATTTTGCGTGCTAGCCTTCTTCACCGATGGGGAGGCGCGATCTCCCTGCATGTCCGCCAAGAGACGCCAACAGGGAGTGATTTGATGGCCACCGCTGCCAGAAATGCGCCTGCCAAATCCAAAGCCGCATCAAAATCGAGAAGCGAGTCCGGTAGATCGAGATCGGATGCGAAGGCGTCCGTCCCTTCGACGCCGAAGCCCGCGGACTTCAGCAAGGAACAGGAGCTTTCCGCCTATCGCGGCATGCTTTTGATCCGCCGCTTCGAGGAAAAGGCCGGCCAGCTTTACGGCATGGGCTTCATCGGCGGCTTCTGCCATCTCTATATCGGCCAGGAGGCCGTGGTGACGGGCGTCAAGATGGCGCTGATCGAAGGCGACCAGATGATCACGGCCTATCGCGATCACGGCCACATGCTGGCGATGGAGATGTCGCCGCGCGGCGTCATGGCGGAACTGACCGGCCGCATCGGCGGCTATTCGCGCGGCAAGGGCGGTTCCATGCACATGTTCTCCAAGGAGAAGAATTTTTACGGCGGCCACGGCATCGTCGGCGCCCAGGTGCCGCTCGGCACGGGCCTCGCCTTCGCCAACAGGTATCGCGAAAACAACAACGTCTCGGTCACCTATTTCGGCGACGGCGCCGCCAACCAGGGCCAGGTCTACGAAAGCTTCAACATGGCTTCGCTGTGGAAGCTGCCGGTGATCTACGTCATCGAGAACAACCGCTACGCCATGGGCACGGCGGTCACGCGGTCCTCGGCGGAGACGAACTTCTCGCATCGCGGCGCCTCGTTCAAGATTCCCGGCATCCAGGTCGACGGCATGGATGTGCGCGCGGTCAAGTCCGCGAGCGAGATGGCGGCGGAGTGGTGCCGTTCGGGCAACGGGCCGATCATCCTGGAAATGCAGACCTATCGCTATCGCGGCCACTCCATGTCGGACCCGGCGAAATACCGGTCCAAGGAGGAGGTGCAGAAGATGCGCTCCGAGCACGACCCGATCGAGCAGGTCAAGGCGCGCCTGATCGACAAGAAATGGGCCAGCGAGGACGACCTGAAGGCCATCGACAAGGAAGTCCGCGACATCGTCGCGGATGCCGCTGATTTCGCGCAGCACGATGCGGAGCCGGATGCGTCCGAGCTCTGGACCGACGTGCTGCTCTAAGGGGAGAGACAGGACATGCCGATCGATATTCTCATGCCCGCGCTCTCGCCGACGATGGAAGAGGGCAATCTGGCCAAATGGGTCAAGAAGGAGGGCGACAAGGTCGCCCCCGGCGACGTGATCGCCGAGATCGAGACCGACAAGGCGACGATGGAAGTCGAAGCCGTGGACGAGGGCACGCTGGGCAAGATCATCGTCCCGGAGGGCACCGAAGGCGTGAAGGTCAATGCGCCGATCGCTGTGCTCCTGCAGGAAGGCGAGAGCGCCGACGACATCGGCAAGGCCGCCGCGCCCGCCACGGCGGAGGCGCCGGCCAAGACCGAGGAGCCCGCCGCGAAGGCTGCCGAAGAACCTGCGGCGGACAAGGCGGCGCCCGTTCCCGCCGCGCCGAAGTCGGAAGCGACGGCCGATCCCGACATTCCCGCCGGCACCGAGATGGTCTCCACCACGGTGCGCGACGCGCTGCGCGACGCGATGGCGGAGGAGATGCGGCGCGATCCGGACGTCTTCGTCATGGGCGAGGAGGTCGCCGAGTATCAGGGCGCCTACAAGGTCACGCAGGGGCTGTTGCAGGAATTCGGCCCGCAGCGCGTGGTCGATACCCCGATCACCGAGCATGGTTTCGCCGGCGTCGGCGTTGGCGCGGCGATGGCCGGCCTGAAGCCGATCGTCGAGTTCATGACGTTCAACTTCGCCATGCAGGCGATCGACCAGATCGTCAACTCGGCCGCCAAGACGCTCTATATGTCCGGCGGGCAGATGGGTGCGCCAATGGTCTTCCGCGGCCCCAACGGCGCTGCCGCCCGTGTCGCGGCGCAGCACAGCCAGGATTACGGTGCCTGGTACGGGCATATTCCCGGCCTGAAGGTCGTCCAGCCTTACACGGCAGCGGACGCCAAGGGCCTGCTCAAGGCGGCGATCCGCGATCCGAACCCGGTCATCTTCCTCGAAAACGAGATTCTCTACGGCCACTCCTTCGATGTGCCGAAGCTGGACGATTTCGTGCTGCCGATCGGCAAGGCGCGCATCCACAAGGCGGGCAGGGACGTCACGATCGTGTCATGGGGCATCGGCATGACCTATGCGATCAAGGCAGAGACCGAGCTTGCCAAGCTGGGCATCGACGTCGAGATCATTGATCTGCGCACGATCCGTCCTATGGATCTGGAGACCGTCATCGCCTCGGTGAAGAAGACCAACCGGCTGGTGACGATCGAGGAAGGCTATCCGCAGTCCTCGGTCGGCGACTTCATCGCCAACCAGGTGTCGCGGCAGGCATTCGACTATCTCGATGCGCCGGTCATCACCATCGCCGGCAAGGACGTGCCGATGCCTTACGCCGCCAATCTCGAAAAGCTGGCGTTGCCGAGCGTGGCCGAGGTGATCGAGGCGGTGAAAGCCGTCACCTATCGCTGAGCGGAGGGGAGGGAATAATGCCCATCAACATCACCATGCCGGCCCTTTCGCCCACGATGGAAGAGGGCAATCTCGCCAAGTGGTTGGTCAAGGAAGGCGATAAGGTCGCGCCGGGCGACGTGATCGCCGAGATCGAGACCGACAAGGCGACGATGGAAGTCGAAGCCGTGGACGAGGGTACGGTCGCCAAGCTCGTCGTGCCGGCCGGCACCGAGGGCGTCAAGGTCAATGCGCTGATCGCCGTACTCGCCGGCGAGGACGAGGATGTCGCCGCTGCCGCAAAGGCCGGCGGAGATTCCGCGCCGGAAGCGAAGGCCGAAGCGCCGCAAGCCGAGGCTGCCAAGGCCGAGCCAAAGGCGGGCGCGCCGAAAAGCGAAGCGCCGAAGGCTGAGGCTCCCGCACAGCCTGCGCCGAAGGCGGTCGCTTCGGGTTCACCCGCCAATGGGGATCGGACATTCGCTTCGCCGTTGGCGCGGCGTATCGCCAAGGATGCCGGTGTCGATGTTTCCGCCATTTCCGGCTCCGGCCCGCATGGGCGGGTGGTCAAGGCGGATGTCGAGGCGGCGATTTCCGGCGGCGGCGCGAAGGCTGCGCCCGCTGGCAAGGCTGCGACCGCCGCGCCGATGCCGATGTCGGACGATGCGGTGCTGAAGCTGTTCGAGCCCGGCTCCTACGAGCTGATCCCGCACGACAACATGCGCAAGACCATCGCGCGGCGTCTGGTCGAGGCGAAGTCCACCATCCCGCATTTCTACCTGACCGTCGATTGCGAACTCGACGCTCTGCTGGCCCTGCGCTCGCAGCTGAACGCCGCCTCGCCGATGAAGAAGACCGACAAGGGCGAGGCGCCTGCCTACAAGCTCTCCGTCAACGACATGATCATCAAGGCGATGGCAATGGCCTTGGTTGCCGTGCCGGACGCCAACGTCTCGTGGACCGAGAGCGCGATGGTGAAACATGCGCATGCCGATGTCGGCGTCGCCGTCTCGATTCCCGGCGGTCTGATCACGCCGATCGTCAGGAAGGCCGAGCAGAAGTCGCTGTCGGCGATCTCCAACGAGATGAAGGACCTCGCCAGACGCGCCCGTGAGCGCAAGCTCAAGCCCGAGGAATATCAGGGCGGCACGACGGCCGTTTCCAATCTCGGCATGTTCGGGGTGAAGGACTTTTCCGCCGTCATCAACCCGCCGCATGCGACGATCCTGGCGGTCGGCGCGGGCGAGCAGCGTGCGGTGGTGAAGAGCGGCGAGATCAAGATCGCCACCGTCATGTCGGTGACGCTGTCGACCGACCACCGGGCCGTCGACGGTGCGCTCGGCGCCGAACTCATCGCCGCCTTCAAAAAGCTCATCGAAAACCCGATGGCGATGCTGGTGTAGAGGCCGAATCCTGGAGCGCGACAGGCCTATGAAAACGGTCCTCTGCTACGGCGATTCCCAGACCTGGGGCTACGATGCCGCCACGCAGGGTCGTCATGCGCTGGCGGATCGCTGGCCGAGTGTCCTGCAGGCCATCCTCGGCGATGGCGTCCATGTCGACGCCGAGGGTCTGAACGGCCGCACCACCGCCTTCGACGATTGGCTCGCCGGGGCCGACCGCAACGGCGCTCGGCTTTTGCCGACACTCCTGACCACCCACGCGCCGCTGGATCTGGTCATCGTCATGCTCGGCGCGAACGACATGAAGCCGTGGGTCCATGGCAACCCCGTCGCGGCCATGCAGGGCATGCGGCGATTGGCGGAGATCGTGCGGTGTCACGACTATCCGTTCGGTTGGCCCGCGCCGCAGCTTCTGCTCGTCGCGCCGCCTTCGGTCAGCCGGACGGACAATGCGGAATTCAAGGCAATGTTCGCCGGCGGCGACGAGGCTTCGCGCCATCTTTCCGCGCTCTATGCCGGGCTTGCCGACGAACTGGGCTGCGGCTTCTTCGACGCCGGGTCGGTGGCGGCGACCACGCCGATCGACGGCGTCCATCTGGATGCCGAAAACACGCGGGCTATCGGGGCCGCGCTTGCGCCCCTCGTGCGCGTGATGCTGGAACTTTGAACGGAGAAACACCGTGGCTGAAAACTACGACGTCATCATCATCGGTTCCGGCCCCGGCGGCTATGTCACCGCTGTCCGCTCGGCCCAGCTCGGCTTCAAGACGGCGATCGTGGAGCGCGAACATCTGGGCGGTATCTGCCTGAACTGGGGCTGCATCCCGACCAAGGCACTGCTGCGCTCGGCCGAGATCAAGCATTATGCCGACCACCCGGACGCCTACGGCCTCAAGATCGACGGCAAGGTCAGCGCCGACACGGCCGCCGTGGTGGACCGCTCGAGAAAAGTGTCGCTGCGCCTGAACGGCGGCGTCGCCTTCCTGATGAAGAAGAACAAGGTGGATGTCATCTGGGGCGAGGGAAAGATCGCCAAGGCGCCGGCAGGCGGCAAACCCGGCGAGGTGGTGGTGTCCAAGACCGCCAAGAAGCCGATGGAACCGCAGCCGCCTGTTCCGAAGGGCGTGAAAGGCGACGGCACCTACACGGCCAAGCACATCATCGTCGCCACCGGCGCGCGTCCTCGTGTGCTGCCCGGCATCGAGCCGGACGGCAAGCTGATCTGGACCTATTTCGAGGCGATGGTGCCGAAGGAGATGCCGAAGTCGCTGCTCGTCATGGGCTCAGGTGCCATCGGCATCGAATTCGCCTATTTCTACCGCACGATGGGCGTCGACGTGACCGTGGTGGAAGTCATGCCGCAGGTCATGCCGGTCGAGGACGCCGAAGTCTCGAAATTCGCGCAGAAGCAGTTCGAGAAGCAGGGCATGAAGATCCTGCTGGAGGCGAAGGTCGCCAAGGTCGAGAAGGGTGCGAACTCCGTCACCGCCACCATCGAGAAGAAGGACGGCACCACCGAGAAGATCACCGCCGACCGGATGATCTCGGCCGTCGGCGTGCAGGGCAATATCGAGGACCTCGGCCTGGAAGCGCTCGGCGTGAAGACCGATCGCGGCTGCGTTGCCGTGGATGGCTACGGTGCGACGAACGTGCCCGGCATATACGCCATCGGCGATGTCGCCGGTCCGCCCATGCTGGCGCACAAGGCCGAGCACGAAGGTGTCATCTGCGTGGAGACGATCGCCGGCGTTCCCGGCGTTCACGGCCTCGACAAGTCCAAGATTCCCGGCTGCACCTATTGCAGCCCGCAGGTCGCCTCTGTCGGCCTGACCGAACAGAAAGCGAAAGCGGAAGGACGTGACATCCGCGTCGGCCGCTTCCAGTTCGGCGCCAATGGCAAGGCCATCGCGCTCGGTGAGGACCAAGGCTTCATCAAAACGATCTTCGACAAGAAGACCGGTGAATTGCTCGGCGCCCACATGATCGGTGCGGAAGTGACCGAACTGATCCAGGGCTTCGTCGTCGCCATGAACCTGGAGACGACCGAGGAAGAACTGATGCACACGGTCTTCCCGCACCCGACGCTCTCTGAAATGATGAAGGAAAGCGTGCTCGACGCCTACGGCCGGGCGCTGAACGCGTGACGATGGAACCATTCGGCCGGCAGAACTGTTTCCACAGGCACTTCAACCTATCCTTGAGGGAGACGATCCATGGACGTGAACGGGGTTGGCTGGATAGCAGCCATCGTCATCGGCGGCGTTGCCGGCTGGCTGGCGGAAATGGTCATGAAGAGCAATATGGGCATCTTCATGAACGTCATTCTCGGCATCATCGGCGCGGTGGTGCTGAACTTCATCCTTCAGGCGCTGAACCTCGGGACATTCGGAGCGGGCTGGATCGCCTATCTCGTCACCGGTTTCGTCGGGGCGTGCCTGCTCATCTTCATCGCCCGCGTCGTCAAGCGCTGAGCGTTCTTTCGAGCCATGCGGGAAAGGCCGTGCCGGCATGCGCCGACGCGGCCTTTCTCTTTGCAGGCAAAGACCTTATGTGTGGGAAACCCGCCTTCTGAGGCGACATAAGAGCGATATCTGATGGTTACCGTCCTCGACCTTTCAGCCAAGCCCCGGCCGCGCCACCCCGAGAAGGCGCATCGGCCCGACCAGGAAGTGCTGCGCAAGCCGGACTGGATCCGCGTCAAGGCGCCCGTCTCCAAGGGCTATGCCGAGACGCGCGAGATCGTGAAGTCGAACAAGCTGGTGACCGTCTGCGAGGAAGCGGGCTGCCCAAATATCGGCGAGTGCTGGGACAAGAAGCACGCCACCTTCATGATCATGGGCGAGGTCTGCACGCGCGCCTGCGCCTTCTGCAACGTCGCCACGGGCATCCCCCTGCCGCTCGACGCCGACGAGCCTGTACGCGTGGCAAGGGCGGTGAAGACGATGGGGCTGAACCATGTCGTCATCACCTCTGTCGACCGCGACGATCTGGCGGACGGCGGCGCGCAGCATTTCGCAGAAGTCATCAGGGCGATCCGCGCCGCCACGCCCTCGACCACGATCGAGATCCTGACGCCGGACTTCCTGCGCAAGGAAGGCGCGCTTGAAATCGTCGTCGCGGCGCGGCCGGACGTGTTCAACCACAATCTCGAGACGGTTCCGTCGAACTATCTGACGGTGCGGCCGGGCGCCCGCTATTTCCACTCGATCCGCCTTCTCCAGCGGGTCAAGGAGCTCGACCCGTCGATCTTCACCAAATCCGGCATCATGGTCGGCCTCGGCGAGGAGCGGAACGAGGTCCTGCAACTGATGGACGATCTGCGTTCCGCGCAGGTCGACTTCATGACCATCGGCCAGTACCTGCAGCCGTCGAAGAAGCACCATCCGGTCGTGCGTTTCGTCACGCCCGACGAGTTCAAATCCTACGAGACGGTGGGCAGGACGAAGGGCTTCCTTTTGATGGCGTCGAGCCCGCTGACGCGCTCCTCGCATCACGCCGGCGAGGACTTCGCCCGCCTGCGTGCCGCGCGCGAGGCGCAACTCGCCAGAAAGTCGGCCTGAGCCTTCATGCCGAAATTTGAGGCCACGCGCCGTGTCGCCCACACGCCGGACGAGATGTTCGCGCTTGTCGCCGATGTCGAGAAGTATCCCGAATTCCTGCCGCTTTGCGAAAGCCTCACCGTGCGCTCGCGCCGGGAGCGCGACGGCAAGACCGTGCTCGTGGCAGACATGAGCGTCGGCTACAAGGCGATCCGGGAGACCTTCACCACGCAGGTGCTGCTGAAGCCGGCGGAAAAGGTCATCGACGTCAAATACATCGACGGACCGTTCAGATACCTGACCAACCTCTGGGGCTTCGAGCCGGCGAGTGACGGCTGCTTCGTGCGCTTCTTCATCGACTACGAGTTCAAGAGCCGTCTTCTCGGCGCGGTCATGGGCACCATGTTCGATCGCGCCTTCCGCATGTTCTCCGAAGCCTTCGAGAAGCGCGCCGACGTGATCTACGGCACCGGGTGACGGTCAGTCTTCGCCGAGCGCCTCCAAGCCCATCTCAAGCGCATGGCGGACGGTTTCGCGGCGGATGAAGCCGCGGCCGCGGTTGTCGAAGATGCGCTTTTCGGCGACCGGCGGCCGGTCCTTCACCGCAAGTCCGAACCATACCAGCCCAACGGGCTTGTCGGCGCTGCCGCCGTCCGGGCCGGCGATGCCGGTGACCGCCAGCGCAATTCCCGCGCGGGAGTGCCTGAGCGCACCGGCCGCCATTTCCCGCGCTGTTTCAGCCGACACCGCGCCGTGCGCATCGAGCGTGGCGGGCGAGACGCCGAGCATGTCCATCTTGGCCTCGTTGGAATAGGTGACGAACCCCCGGTCCACCATCGACGACGAGCCGGGAATGTCGGTCATCGCCGCTATGATGAGGCCTCCGGTGCAGCTTTCGGCCGTGGCAGCCAGTATCTTGTGGCGCGCGCAAGCTTTCAGAAAAAGATCGGCCAGACGCCCGATCTCGCTCTGCTTGATTTCGCCCGGTCCCGGCTCGCTCATTCGGGAACCTCCCCTGGATAGATCACGCTGGCGGTCGCGATGGCCGCGATGCCTTCCTCGCGTCCGATAAAACCCAGTTGCTCGTTCGTGGTTGCCTTCACCGAGACCCGATCGGGCGAAATCTTCAGCATGTCCGCCATCGCCGCCGTCATGGCGGCGCGGTGCGGGCCGACCTTCGGCGCCTCGCAGATCAGTGTGACGTCGGCGCTGGCGATGCGGCCGCCGCGCTCGCGCACAATCCCGGCCGCATGCTCCACGAAGAGCCGCGACGCCGCTCCCTTCCATTGCGGGTCCGAGGGCGGGAAATGCGTGCCGATGTCGCCGGCGCCGCAAGTGGCGAGCAGGGCGTCGGTGAGGGCGTGAAGGCCGACGTCCGCATCCGAATGGCCGGCAAGTTTCTTGCCGTGCGGGATAGCGACGCCGCACAGCACGACATGGTCGCCCGGCTCGAAGGAATGAACGTCGTAGCCGTTGCCGGCCCGGACGTCGGGGAAATGTGAACTTCTTCCCATAAGCCTTTGGTCTGCCATGGCAATGTCTCGCGCCCATGTGAGTTTGACGTTGTCGGGAGAGCCGGTGACGAGCCGTACCGGCATCTGCACCCATTCGGCGATCGCAGCGTCGTCGGTGAAGTCGCTGCGGCCGGCCCGGAAGGCCTTTTCATGCGCATCGAGGATCGGCGCGAAGGGGAAGCCCTGCGGCGTCTGCGCGGCATGAAGCCCGGCGCGCGGAACGGTCTCGGCGATCGTGCCGTCATGCGCGCCGCGTTTCAGCGTCTCCGCGACCGGCATGGCGGGCAGGGCGCCGGTACGCTCGTCTATGGCCGCGACGGTGCGGTCGATCAGGTCTGCGTCGACGAAAGGCCGCACGGCGTCATGGATCAGCACGAAGGGCGGCGCGTGGCCGGCAAGCGCCAGCAGGCCGAGCCGGACGGAATGCTGGCGCGTCGGTCCGCCCTGGACGATGATGAGCCGATCGAGATGCTCGCCGGCCGCCTGGCGCAATAAGTCCGCATCGTCGGCATGGATAACCGTGACGACGAAGCCGATCGAGGGATGGGCAAGGAATGTTTCCAGCGTATGGGCGATGACGGCGCGGCCCCCGATGGGCCTGTATTGCTTCGGTCCGTCGGCCTGACCGGCGCGCTCGCCCCGGCCGGCGGCAACGATGACGGCGGCAACCTTTCGCCGCAAGTGATCGTCTGAAATGGCAGCCGCCTCTGTCATGTCTGACCGATTAGACGTGACGCCCCCTCAGGGCAAGGTCGATCCCTTTTTGGCTTCGATGCGGCGTTATTTTGCATTGCACAAAACCGATCGATCTGGTTAGATTATGTGCAACTAGGATGGCTGCTGCGTTTTTGTGCATGAGCGAAACTGAAAAACTGGCGCAACCGTTGCGGATCGGCCCTGTGCAAATTCGCAACCGCGTGTTCCTGGCGCCTATGTCAGGCGTCACCGACGAGCCTTTCCGGCGCCGCGCCCACGCGCACGGGGCGGGGCTCGTCGTGTCCGAAATGGTGGCGAGCGGAGAACTGGCGCGCGGGCGCGAGGGGTTCGACCTGCGGATCCGTCATTCCGGCCTGCCGGTCCACATGGTCCAACTGGCCGGGCGCGAGGCTCCCCATATGGCCGAAGCGGCGCGGATCGCGGAAGGCGAGGGCGCCGACATCGTCGACATCAACATGGGCTGTCCCGCGAAGAAGGTGACCGGCGGCTATGCCGGATCGGCGCTGATGCGCGATCTCGACCACGCGCTGACGCTGATCGATGCCGTGATCGGCGCGGTGAAGGTGCCGGTGACCGTCAAGATGCGTCTGGGGTGGGATGAGGAGGCGCTCAATGCGCCTTCGCTGGCGCGCCGGGCAGAGCAGGCGGGTGTCAAGATGGTGACGGTGCATGGACGCACGCGCTGCCAGTTCTACAAGGGCAGGGCAGACTGGCGCGCCATCCGGCGGGTGAAGGAAGCCGTCTCCATTCCCGTCGTCGCCAATGGCGATGTGGCAACCGTCGCCGATGCGGCTGAAATTCTTGCGCAATCGGGCGCAGACGCCGTCATGGTCGGTCGCGCCCATTACGGCGCGCCGTGGACCGCCGGCGCGATTGCCGCCGCGGCCGGAGCAGTCTCTCACGTCGAACCCCCACCCCTAACCCCTCCCCACAAGGGGGAGGGGAACTTTGCGGCGGCGCCACAGTGGTCCGACGATGACAGTTTTGTACGAAATGACGGTGTCGGCGTCTCCCTCCCCCTTGTGGGGAGGGGACAGGGGTGGGGGTGCCCGGCGCCCGGATTCGTCGCCAGATCTCAAGGCGACTGTCTTGAAGCACAAGACAGACAGGCGATGCTTGGCCTGCCGGTGGGGAGATCGCTGGCCGACTACATCGTCTCCCATTACGAAGACATGCTGTCGCTCTACGGTGTGGAAAGCGGGCTGCGCCAGGCGCGCAAGCATCTCGGCTGGTATCTCGATCGTCACGCGCCTTCGACCGGGGACGCGCGGCGCAGGCTGATCCTGACGAGTTTCGATCCGAAAGAGGTGGTTGCGGCTCTTCATGCGGCATTTTCCGAAGGCGGCGATGAAGCGGCCGCCGGTCTGCGGAGCGCGGCATGAGCGGTCCTGCACCCGGTTCGGGCATGGGCAATCCAGCCGATGCCGCGCAGATCGTCCTCAACACGATCCGGCGCCCCGTCATCATGGTCGATCCGCAGGGACTCGTCTCCTTCGCCAATGCGGATGCGGAAGACTTCTTCCGCTCCAGCGCCGCGATCCTCGCCCGCAATACGCTGGAAAAGCTGGTTCCGTTCGGCAGTCCCTTGCTGGCGCTTGTCGATCAGGTGCGCGAGCGCAAGGCGCCGGTCAACGAATACCGCGTCGATGTCTCGTCCCCCCGTCTCGGCATCGACAAGGTCGTGGACCTTTACGCGGCGCCGGTGCCCGAATTTCCGGGTTCGGTGGTGATCATGTTCCAGGAACGGTCGATGGCCGACAAGATCGACCGCCAGATGACGCATCGCGGGGCGGCGCGCTCGGTCACCGGGCTGGCGGCCATGCTGGCGCACGAGATCAAGAACCCGCTTTCCGGCATCAGGGGTGCCGCGCAGTTGCTCGAACTGTCGGCCTCGGACGAGGACCGGGCGCTGACGCGGCTGATCACCGAGGAGACCGACCGGATCGTCTCGATGGTGGACCGCATGGAGGTCTTTTCGGACGAGCGGCCGATCGATCGCTATCCAGTCAACATCCATGTCGTCCTCGACCATGTGAAGGCGATCGCGAAGAACGGTTTCGCCAACCGGATCAAGATCATGGAGGACTACGATCCATCTCTGCCTCCGGTCTACGCCAACCGCGACCAGTTGATCCAGGTGTTCCTCAACCTGGTCAAGAACGCCGCCGAAGCCGTGGGCAGCGATCCGCAAGGAGAGATCACCCTGTCGACTGCGTTCCGGCCAGGTATTCGCGTCTCGATGCCGGGGACGCCGGATCGCGTCTCGCTGCCGCTGGAGTTCTGCGTGCGCGACAATGGGCCGGGCGTCTCGGAAGACATCCTGCCGATCCTTTTCGATCCCTTCATCACCACCAAGCTCAACGGCTCCGGGCTCGGACTGGCGCTGGTGGCGAAGATCATCGGCGAGCATGGCGGCATCGTCGAGTGCGATTCGACGGCGCGCGGCACCACGTTCCGCGTGTTGATGCCGGCCTGGAAGGGAACGAGCGCCGCAACCGGCGCCAATGCACAGGGAGACCGCGGATGACGACGCGCGGCACTATTCTGGTCGCCGACGACGATGCGGCGATCCGCACCGTTCTCAACCAAGCGCTGTCGCGTGTGGGACATGAGGTGCGCGTGACCTCCAACGCCTCGACCCTGTGGCGATGGGTGGCGGCGGGCGAGGGCGACCTCGTCATCACCGATGTGGTGATGCCGGAAGAGAACGCCTTCGACATGCTGCCGCGCATCAAGAAGGCACGGCCGGAACTGCCGGTCGTCGTCATGAGCGCGCAAAACACCTTCATGACCGCCATTCGCGCCTCCGAGACCGGCGCCTACGAATATCTTCCCAAGCCGTTCGACTTGACCGAACTGCTCAACATCGTCGATCGTGCACTGTCGGAGCCGCGGCGCCCCAAGATGGACGGCCGTGGCGACGACCAGCCCGACTCCATGCCGCTGGTCGGCCGCTCCGCCGCCATGCAGGACATCTACCGCATGCTGGCGCGTATGATGCAGACGGACCTGACGGTGATGATCTCCGGCGAGTCGGGCACCGGCAAGGAACTGGTGGCGCGCGCGCTGCATGAATACGGACGCCGCCGCGGCGGCCCCTTCGTCGCCATCAACATGGCCGCCATCCCGCGCGACCTGATCGAGTCGGAGCTGTTCGGCCACGAGAAGGGCGCCTTCACCGGCGCGCAGAACCGCTCGTCCGGCCGTTTCGAGCAGGCGGAGGGCGGCACGCTGTTCCTCGACGAGATCGGCGACATGCCTATGGAGGCGCAGACGCGCCTGCTGCGGGTTCTCCAGCAGGGCGAATACACCACCGTCGGCGGCCGCACGCCGATCCGCACCGACGTGCGCATCGTCGCCGCCACCAACAAGGACCTGCGCACACTCATCAACCAGGGGCTGTTCCGCGAAGACCTGTTCTATCGGTTGAACGTTGTGCCCTTGCGCCTGCCGGCGCTGCGCGAGCGGTCGGAGGACGTTCCCGACCTCGTGCGCCATTTCTTCAAGCTTGGCGAGAAGGAGGGATTGCAGACCAAGCGCATAGCCGCTGGCGGGCTGGAGCTTATGAAGCGCTATCCCTGGCCCGGCAATGTGCGTGAACTGGAGAATCTCGTCCGCCGGCTGGCCGCGCTCTACCCGCAGGAAGAGATCTCCGCCGAGATCATCGAATCGGAGCTCAAGACCGGCGAACGGCCGGTGGTTCCCGATGCCGGCGCTCTCATTCCCGACGATCTGTCCATAGGTCAGGCGGTGGAGCATCACCTGCAGCGTTATTTCGCCTCTTTCGGCCAGGACCTTCCGCCGGCCGGCCTCTACCAGCGCATTCTGGCCGAGGTCGAATACCCGCTGGTCCTGGCCTCGATGACAGCGACGCGCGGCAACCAGATCAAGGCGGCCGAACTGCTCGGCGTCAATCGCAATACGCTGAGAAAGAAGATTCGCGATCTCGGCGTCAACGTTTACAAGTCGGGCCGGCAGGGCTGATCCGTTCCACGCCGCTCAGCAGGCCGGGGCCGTCTGCAAAAGATGTGGGCTTCGGTTCCGTTTGTTGCAAAGTCGCCACAATGCGTTGCATAAAAGTGACGCAATCGTAGCTTTAGACGGCGACATGGCCTTGCAGATTCCGGCGCTGAACGGCGCCATGTTCACGAAGACCGCGGTGCGCGACACTCGCCGGCTGCTGGCGCTGCCGGGCGTGGTGGCGATCATCGGCGCCTTGCTGACGGCGGCGATCTCCTTTGCGATCCTCGTCGGCGTCACGCCGCTGACGCCGGACGCCGATACGACGCTGGCCCTGATCGTCGTCAATGCCACCTTCATCCTGGCCCTCATTGCGTTGATCGGGCGCGAGATCAACCGCATCATCACCGCCAGGCGCGTCGGCAAGGCGGCTGCGCGGCTTCATGTGCGCATTGTCGCCATGTTCGCGCTGGTCGCGGCGATCCCGGCCATCATGGTCGCCGTCATCGCCGCGATAACCCTCAATATCGGCCTCGACCGCTGGTTTGAGATCCGCACCAAGGCAATCGTTAGTTCGTCGCTGTCGATCGCGGACGCCTATGTGCAGGAGAACGCCCGCAACCTGCAGGGCACGACCCTGTCGATGGCCTACGACCTCGACAATGCGCGCCAGTTGTACGGGCTCGACCGCACCGGATTCCTCGACCTGATGAACAAGGAAGCCGTCGGGCGCGGGCTGGCGCATGCGGCGCTGGTCAAGCCCGACGGCTCTTTCGTCATGAGCGCACAGACCGACGCCGACTTCGCCATGCCCGAGCCTCCGGACGGCGCGGTGGCTGAAGCGTCTAACGGTCGTCCGCTGCTGATCGAGCCGCGGACGCGCAACATCATGGGCGCGATCATCAAGCTCAAGGAGATCGAGGGGCTCTATCTCTACACCATCCGGCTCGTCGATCCGCAGGTGATCAAGGCGCGCCAGATCGTGCGGGCCAACACCGACGAATACCGGGGTATGGAGGACAACCGGCGCACCACGCAGGTGGCCTTCGCGCTGCCCTACCTGTCGCTGACCCTCATCATCATCCTGTCGGCGATCTGGACCGGCATCGCGGTGGCCGACCGGCTGGTTCGCCCTATCCGCCAGTTGATCGGCGCGGCCGACGAGGTGGCGACCGGCAATCTCGACGTTTCGGTGCCAGTGCGGCCATCTGACGGCGACGTCGCCTATCTCGGCGACACCTTCAACAAGATGCTGCTGGAACTGAAATCGCAGCGCAACGAGCTGCTTTCGGCCAAGGATCTGATCGACGAGCGCCGCCGCTTCTCCGAAGCCGTGCTGGCCGGCGTCACCGCCGGTGTCATCGGCGTGGACCAGGACGGCATCGTCACCATCGTCAACCGGTCGGCCGAGACCATGTTGGCGCTGTCCTCGGAGGCTGCGGTCGGCCAGAACCTGTCGGCGCTGATGCCGCATGTCGGCCGGGTGTTCGAGATCGGACTCAAGTCGGGCAAGCCGGTCTATCGGGAGCAGGTGACCTTCTTCCGCTCCGGTGCGGAACGGACTTTCAACGTCCAGGTGACGATCGAGGAGGACGAGGGCGATTCCGACGAGAAGGCCTATGTCGTCACCGTAGACGACATCACCGACCTCGTCCAGGCGCAGCGCTCGTCGGCCTGGGCCGACGTGGCGCGCCGCATCGCCCACGAGATCAAGAATCCGCTCACGCCCATCCAGCTCTCGGCCGAACGCATCCGCCGCCGCTACGGCAAGGTCATCACCGAGGATCGCGAGGTGTTCGACCAGTGCACCGACACCATCATCCGGCAGGTCGGGGATATCGGGCGCATGGTCGACGAATTCTCCTCCTTCGCACGTATGCCGAAGCCGGAGATGAAGGCGATCGACCTGCGCGAGCCTTTGCGCGAGGCCTCCTTCCTCGTCGAGGTGAGCCGCCCCGACATCGCCTTCGAGCGGGACTTCGGCAACGAGCCGATGAAGGGCACTTTCGACAGCCGGCTGATGGCGCAGGCCTTCGGCAACGTCGTGAAAAACGCCGCCGAGGCCATGGAAGGACTTGAGTGGAAGGATGGCGAGCACGGCGTCATCCGCATCAGGGCGGCGCGCGACGGCGAGAACTACCGGGTCGATGTGATCGACAACGGCAAGGGGCTGCCGCGCGAACATCGCCAGCGGCTGCTGGAACCCTATATGACGACGCGCGAGAAAGGCACCGGCCTCGGGCTCGCCATCGTCAAGAAGATCGTCGAGGACCACGGCGGGCGGTTGGAACTTCACGACGCCCCCGCGAATTTTCACGGCGGGCGGGGCGCAATGATCAGTCTGATCCTGCCTTCGGGGACTAACTCCGGCGGCGCGGCGAAAGACGGAAGAACTGAGAAGGTCGAGAATGGCGTCTGACATCCTTATCGTCGACGACGAGGAAGACATCCGCGAACTCGTCGCCGGTATCCTGAGCGACGAAGGCCACGAGACGCGCACGGCGCACGACGCCGACAGCGCGCTCGCGGCGATCGCCGATCGCGTTCCGCGTCTGGTTTTCCTCGATATCTGGCTGCAAGGCTCGCGGCTGGACGGCCTGGCCCTGCTGGACGAGATCAAGACCATGCACCCCAATCTCCCGGTGGTGATGATCTCCGGCCACGGCAACATAGAGACGGCCGTGTCGGCGATCCGACGCGGCGCCTACGACTTCATCGAGAAGCCGTTCAAGGCCGACCGGCTGATCCTGATCGCCGAACGCGCGCTGGAGACCTCGAAGCTGAAGCGCGAGGTATCCGATCTCAAGCAGCGCAGCGGCGAGACCTTCGACCTGATCGGCATGTCCTCGGCGATGAGCCAGTTGCGCCAGACCATCGAGCGCGTCGCCCCGACCAACAGCCGCGTCATGATCATCGGCCCTTCAGGGTCCGGCAAGGAAGTGACGGCGCGCGCCATCCACGCGCTGTCGGCGCGCAAGAGCGGTCCGTTCGTGACGCTGTCGGCCGCCACCATTACGCCGGAGCGCATGGAGATCGAGCTGTTCGGCACCGAATCCAACGGAACCGAGCGCAAGGTCGGCGCGCTGGAGGAGGCGCACCGCGGCATCCTCTATATCGACGAGGTCGCCGATATGCCGCGCGAGACGCAGAACAAGATCTTGCGCGTGCTGGTCGAGCAGCAGTTCGAGCGGGTAGGGGGCACCAAGCGCGTCAAGGTCGACGTGCGCATCATCTCCTCGACCTCGCAGAACCTGGAAGCGATGATCGCCGAGGGCCGCTTCCGTGAGGATCTCTATCACCGTCTGGCGGTCGTTCCCGTCATGGTGCCGGGACTGGCCGAGCGTCGCGAGGACATTCCCTATCTGGTCGACAATTTCATGAAGCAGATCGCGCGCCAGACCGGCATCAAGCCGCGCCGGATCGGCGACGACGCGATGGCCGTGCTGCAGGCCCACAATTGGCCCGGCAACGTCCGGCAGTTGCGCAACAATGTCGAGCGGCTGATGATCCTGGCGCGCGGCGACACCGCCGAAACGCCCATCACAGCCGACCTCCTGCCTTCGGAAATCGGCGACGTGATGCCGCGCACGCCCAACCAGTCGGACCAGCATATCATGGCGCTGCCGCTGCGCGAGGCGCGCGAGCAGTTCGAGAAGGATTATCTGGTGGCGCAGATCAACCGTTTCGGCGGCAACATCTCCAAGACCGCCGAATTCATCGGCATGGAGCGTTCGGCCCTGCATCGAAAGCTGAAATCGCTCGGGGTTTGAGGGGGCGAATTGGGAGTAGCGAGGAGAGACGCCGCGCTGGTCGTTGGCTTATCCGCTTTGCCTTGCTGCTCCGTTCCCTATTCGTTACTCCCAATTCGTTATTCGCTATCCGTTCAGAGGGACCCATGCCCCGCATAGCCTATGTCAACGGCCGTTATCTTCCGCATCGCGAAGCCACGGTGCACATCGAGGACCGCGGCTATCAGTTCGCCGACGGCGTCTACGAAGTCTGCGAGGTGGCGCGCGGCTATATCGTCGACATGCGACGTCATCTCGACCGGCTGAACCGGTCGCTCGCCGAGCTTTCGATCGACTGGCCGGTGTCGCGCGCCGCGCTGGAAATCATCCTGCGCGAGGTGGTCGGGCGCAATGGCGTGAAAAACGGCCTGGTCTATTTCCAGGTCACGCGTGGCGTGGCGGGACGCGATTTCGTGTTTCCGTCGAACGTAAAGCCGTCGCTGGTGGTCACGGCCAAAAAGGTCGATCCGAATTTCCAGGCCAAGCGTGCGGAGACGGGCATCAAGGTCATCACGGTTCCGGAGAACCGGTGGGAGCGGGTGGACATCAAGTCGGTCGGGCTTCTGCCCAACGTGCTCGCCAAGCAGAAGGCCAAGGAGGCGGGCTGCCAGGAGGCCTGGTTCGTGGACGCGGAGGGTATGGTGAAGGAGGGCGGTTCGTCCAACGCCTGGATCGTCACGCGCGACGGCGTGCTGGTCACGCGTCCGGCCGAACACGGCATCTTGCGCGGCATCACCCGCACCACGCTCCTCGATGTGATCGGCAAGCTCGGGCTTCGGTTCGAGGAACGCCATTTTTCAGTGGAAGAAGCCAAGGAGGCCCGCGAGGCGTTCGTCAGTTCGGCCACGACGCTGGCGATGCCGGTCGTAGAGATCGACGGACGGACGATAGCAAACGGCCAACCCGGTTCCGTCACCCTTTCCCTAAGGGAAGCATTTTTTGACGTTGCGGAAAAAAGCCCGGCCTGATAACGGCACAACCGTTAAATGTACTTCAATATAACTCGTACTGCTTGCCGTTGACCACGGGGGGATGTTTGCGCCCTTGACATGTGCCGACTATTTTGGCGCATTGGTCAGGCAAGGGACGGGGATTGGCGAAAGATAAGAAGAATGGCGGAGCGTTCGCAAAACCTTCAGGATCTGTTCCTGAATTCTGTTCGCAAGAGCAAGAACCCACTGACGATCTTCCTCATCAACGGCGTGAAATTGACCGGGGTGGTGACCTCGTTCGACAATTTCTGCGTGTTGCTGAGGCGCGACGGCCATTCGCAGCTCGTCTACAAGCATGCCATTTCGACCATCATGCCGAGCCAGCCCGTGCAGATGTTCGATGCCGAGGAAAGCCAAGGCTAATTGACCACCAGTGAAAACGCGGACCGCGCTGTCCGCGGCAAGCCGGCCGTAAGGCCGGAAGACGCGACGGCCGCGACGCGCGCGGTCGTCATCGTGCCTGTCCTGACGCGTTCGCAGGATGATTCGGGGCGCCAGAATCCCAGACGGTCGCCCGAGGCCCGTCGCGACGAGGCGGTCGGGCTGACGCGCGCGATCGTGCTCGATCCCGTCCATGTCGCGGTCATCCAGGTGAACGATCCGCGACCGGCGACACTGCTGGGCACCGGCAAGGTGGCGGAACTGGCGGAGATCGTGAAGGAGAGCCATGCCGAGCTCGCCATCGTCGATCATCCCCTGACGCCGGTCCAGCAGCGCAACCTGGAGAAGGAGCTCAACACCAAGGTTCTCGACAGGACCGGGTTGATCCTCGAGATATTCGGGGAGCGGGCGCGCACCAAGGAAGGCACGCTGCAGGTCGAGCTTGCGCATCTGAACTACCAGAAGGGCCGGCTGGTGCGGAGCTGGACCCACCTGGAGCGCCAGCGCGGTGGCGCCGGCTTTCTCGGCGGCCCCGGCGAGACGCAGATCGAGGCCGACCGCCGGATTCTGCAGGACAAGATCGTCAAGCTGAAGCGCGAGCTGGAGACGGTGCGGCGCACGCGCGATCTGCATCGCGCCAAGCGCAAGAAGGTGCCGTTTCCGGTAGTCGCCATCGTCGGCTACACCAATGCCGGCAAGTCCACCCTGTTCAACCGGCTGACGGGAGCAGGGGTGCTGGCGGAGAACATGCTGTTCGCCACGCTCGACCCGACGCTGCGCCGTCTTCGCCTGCCGCACGGCACGCCTGTCATCCTGTCCGACACGGTCGGTTTCATCTCCGATCTTCCCACCCATCTGGTCGCCGCTTTCCGGGCGACGCTGGAAGAAGTGGTCGAGGCCGACCTCGTGCTGCATCTGCGCGACATCTCCGATCCCGACACGGCGGCGCAGGCCGAGGACGTCGAGGGCGTTCTCGCCGATCTCGGCGTCGACGCCCATGATGCCAAGCGGGTCATCGAAGTGTGGAACAAGATCGATCTTCTCGACGAGGCCAACCGCACGCGGCTGCTCTCCGAAGGCGCCGAATCGAGGCGTCCGCCCGTCGCCGTTTCGGCCGTGACCGGCGAGGGGATCGAGACGCTTCTGGCTGCGATCGAGGCGCATGTCTCGGGAGAGCTGACGTCCTGCGCGGTCACGCTCCAGCCCTCGCAGCTTCGCCTCGCGGATTGGATCTACCGCAACAGCGAAGTGGTGTCGCGCAAGGACGAGGAAGACGGCAGCGTCGCGCTGTCGCTTACCATGACCGAAAGCGCGCGTGAGGAACTGGAAGGGCGGCTGCGGGGCAGGGCATAGACGAATTCGTCATTCCGGCCGCTGCCGGGCGACCCCCGGGTCTTGCCTCCGGCAAGCCCGATTGCAGGCTCCGGGCGTGAGGCGAGGGCCGGGATCCAGTCCGGAATTTCTCGGAGATGCCACGGAATAGATCCCGGATATTCCTCGCTCGCTTTGCTCGCGCCGGAATTCCGGGATGACGACCGAGGGAGGCTAGGCCTTCCCCTTCGCCTGCTGCCACAGCGCTTCCATCTCCTCCAGCGTGGCTTCGTCCAGCGACCTGCCTGCCTGCGCCAGCGCCCGCTCGACATGATGGAAGCGGGTGCGGAACTTGTCGTTGGTGCCGGCCAGCGCGGCCTCCGAATCGAGTTCGAGATGGCGGCCGAGATTGACGAGCGCGAACAGCATATCGCCGAACTCGTCCTTGATGGAGGCCGTGTCTCCCTTGTGGAGCGCTTCCCTGAGTTCGCCGATCTCCTCCTCGATCTTGTCGAGGATGGGCGCGGCCTCGCCCCAGTCGAAGCCGACCCGCGCAGCCTTCTCCTGAAGTTTGAGGGCGCGCGTCAGGGCGGGCAGGGCGACCGGCACGGAGTCCAGATACCCCTTGCCATGATCTTCCGGATCCAGCCCGCGCGCGATGCGGGCGGCGCGCTTTTCGGCCTTCTCTTCGCTCTTGATCTTCTCCCACATGCCCTTGGCCATGCCGGCGCTGCGGGCCTTCTCGTCGCCGAAGACATGCGGATGGCGGCGGATCATCTTGGTGGTGACGGCCTCGACCACGTCAC
Organism: Mesorhizobium hunchu; assembly: GCF_040081975.1. NCBI lineage: Bacteria > Pseudomonadati > Pseudomonadota > Alphaproteobacteria > Hyphomicrobiales > Phyllobacteriaceae > Mesorhizobium > Mesorhizobium hunchu. The sequence goes on along the minus strand of NZ_JBEBMG010000005.1, from coordinate 78,029 downwards.
CGAAGGCAAATTCGCCGATCTCCTCGGCCATGCGCGCGTGGTAGACGACCTGCAGCAACAGGTCACCGAGTTCGTCGCGCAGATCGTCGAGGTCGCCGCGCTGGATCGCATCGGCGACCTCGTAGGCTTCTTCGATCGTGTAAGGCGCGATTGTCGAGAAATCCTGCTCCACGTCCCACGGACAGCCCGTATCGGGGGCGCGCAGCGCCGCCATGATCTCGATCAGGCGTCCGATGTCCTTGGATGGCCGCATCGGCTCAATCCAGCACCGAGACGATGGCCTTGGCCAGGTCGTCCAGCCGGTCCTCGGGCAGGCCGGCCACGTTGATACGGCTGTCGCCGACCATGTAGACCGCATGTTCGTCGCGCAGCCGCTCGACCTGATGCTCGGTGAGCCCGAGACGCGAGAACATGCCACGATGCTCGGCGATGAAATCGAAGCGGTCCGAATTCGACTGGCGCCTGAGCGCTTCGGCGAACGCGACGCGCAGGCGCAGCATCCGCTGGCGCATGTCCTCCAGTTCCGATTCCCAGTCGGCGCGCAGGGCGGGGTCTTCCAGCACGATGCGGACAGCGGCGGCCCCATGGTCCGGCGGCATCGAATAGAGCGTGCGCGCCGCCGCCAGCATCTGGCTCATGGCGATGTCGGCCTGGGCACTGTCGCCCGCCATGACCATCGCCGCGCCGACGCGATCGCGATAGACGGCGAAGTTCTTCGAACAGCTCGCCGCAACCAGCATTTCCGGGACCCTGGCCGCGACGATGCGAAGACCCTCGGCATCCGCATCCAGCCCCTCGCCGAAGCCCTGGTAAGCGATGTCGATGAAGGGCAGGAGGTGCTTGTGGGCAAGCAGGTCAGCGACCGCGGCCCATTGCGCGGCGTCGAGATTGGCGCCGGTCGGGTTGTGACAGCAGCCGTGCAGGAGCACCACATCGCCGGGCTCGGCCTTTCCCAGCGCATCGAGCATGGCGTCGAAGCTAACCGTGCCGCTCCTTGCGTCGAAATAGGGATAGTCGCGCGTCTTGAGCCCGGCGCCGCGCATGATCGGCGCGTGGTTCGGCCATGTGGGGCTGGACATCCAGACGGAAGCACCCGGTCGCGAGCGCTGGATCAGTTCGGCGACGAGGCGCAGCGCGCCGGAACCGCCCGGTGCCTGGGCGGTGCGGATACGGGCGGGATCGCCGGCCTCGCCGAACACCAGCTTGGTCATCGCCGCATTGAAGGCGAGGTCGCCGGCGAGGCCGAGATAGGTCTTGCTGTCCTGATCCTGCAACAGCCGCTTTTCGGCTTCCCTCACGGCGCACATGACCGGCGTGCGTCCGTCGCTGTCCTTGTACACGCCGACGCCGAGATCGACTTTTCCGGCACGCGGGTCGGCCCGATAGAGGCCGATCAGCGCGAGAATCTTGTCGGTGGGGGCGGCTTGCAGCGTTTCGAACATGGGGGTTTTCCGGTGGGGGCGAGCGTTGTGATACGCAAAGCGCGCGTCGACCGCCAGCGAATTTGCGTTGGGGCGGGTTTCGTTGTTCGCTGCCAAACGACTGGAACCGATTGGGAGGACGCGAAATGGACCAACTTGCCGGCGGCTGCCTGTGTGGAGATGTCCGTTTCGTCGCGACCGGCAGTCCATACCGTGTCGGCCTTTGTCATTGCCTCGATTGCCGCAAGCATCACGGAGCGCTTTTTCACGCCTCCGCGATATTTCCCGCGGAGACGGTGACGGTCGACGGCGAAACGCGCGACTACGCCGGACGGCATTTCTGCCCACGCTGCGGCTCGTCCGTGTTCGCGCGCACCGGCGACGAGGTCGAAGTCAGTGTCGGAGCGCTCGACGAGATCGATCGGTTCAGGCCGACTTACGAGCTCTGGACCGTCCGTCGCGAATCCTGGCTGCCGCCGTTTCCGGGGATGAAGGGTTACGAACGCGATCGCGACGACAGCAGCCGCTTCGAAGGCGGGAAGGGCTGAGCACGGACTGAACGGCGGCAGTGTCCCGTGACGGTCGCTTGAGGTCCGGGGCCAAAGTCATGCCGCGCTCCCCATCGCCGTATTCCATCCTTCCGTTTCATGGCGCACACGGCCAAGGCTGACCACGGCCGCAACTGCGGCAAAGGCAGCGGCCAGGACCAATGCGACCTCCGGAGCCACGGTGAGCGGGACGACGGAGAAAGTGATCGCCATGGCAATCGCGCCGAGGGTCTGCCCGGTCAATCGTGCGGTGCCCTGCATGGCGCCGGCGGCACCGCTGCGCGCCTTGGGCGCCGACAGAAGCAGGATGCGGTTGTTCGGGGTCTGGAACAAGCCGAAGCCGAGCCCGGCGACCACCGTGCCGACGATGAAGGCCACGTGATGCGGGTCGTCCGGCAGCAGGCCGACGCCGATGAGGCCAATGGCGAGCAGGATACCGCCAACAGCGCAGAGCCAGGCCGTCTTCATCCGATCGGCTAGCCGCCCGGAGATCGGCGCAATGACGGCTACCGCCGCGGGCCAGGGCATCATGTAAAGCCCGGCCTCGGTCGCCGTCATGCCGAGCCCATGCTGGAGATAGAAGGGCAGGGCGATCACACCCAGCGTCTGGCCGGTGAAGCAGCACACCGAAGCGATGGCGGAGAAGCGGAACGCCGGTGCGGCAAACAGGTCGGTGGGCACGATCGGCGCGGTGCTTTTGCGCTCGATCCGCAGCAGCGTGACCAGGCAGGCGACCGAACCGGCGATCAGCAGGCCGCCTGAAACCGGCGCCTCGGCAATTCGGTCGGCGCCGACGAAGAACAGGACGAACATCAGCGCGTTGGCGACCAGTGCCCTGCCGTCGAGCTTGCGCGCCACCCCTCGGGAAGGGGCGAGGAGGGCGCCCGATGCCAGCACGATGATGCCGAGCGGAATGTTGACGGCGAACAGCCAGGGCCATGACGCAACGGCAAGGATCGCGCCCGCTATGCCAGGTCCGGCGGCAGACGAGATGGCGACCGTCATCGCATTGATGCCGATGATGGTGCCGAGGAGACGGTGCGGCACCGAGAAGCGCATGTTCATGATGCCCAGCGCCATGATCGCGCCGCCACCGAGCCCCTGTACGAAGCGCGCGGCCACCAGCATCTCCAGCGTGGTGGAAAAGGTGCAGGCGGCGGAGGCCAGTGTGAAGAGCGCGACGCCGGCGAGGAAGACCCGCCGCGCGCCGAGCATTTCGCCGATGGCCCCGCAGGGCAGCAGCGCCACAAGGACCGCAAGCTGGTAGCTCGAGATCACCCACACCGTATCACTCGGGCTGGCGTTCAATGAAGACGCGATGGAGGGCAGGGCGATGTTGGCGATGGCGCCGTCGAGCACCACGAGCACGAGGGTCAGGAGAAGGACGCCTACGGCGAAATACCGGCGCGGTGACGGCAGGCCGTCGGCATGGGGTTCGAGAATCGTCTGTGACATGGGAGCTTTCCTTGATGGCTCCGTCCTGATATTGCCTTGCGATAGATTGCACCAGACGCAATAGAGTCAATCGAGATTTGCATATGACGCCATGCGTGGCATCGACCTTAACCTGCTGACCGCTCTCGATGTCCTGCTTCAGGAACGCAGCGTGACGCGAGCTGCGGGCAGGCTTGGCCTCAGCATCTCCGCAATGAGCCGCACGCTGTCGCGGCTCAGGGAATCGCTCGGCGATCCGGTCCTGGTGCCGGCCGGCAGGGCGATGGTGCTCACGCCTCATGCCGAGGCGATCGCCGAACAGGTCCGTATGCTTTCGGCGGGGACACAGGCGGTGTTGCGGCCGCCGCCGCCCGTCGATCCCCGATATATGGAGCGGGAGTTCACAATCCGCGCCAACGAGGCCTTTACGCAGCTCTATGCCGCTAAATTGAGCGCGGCGGTGTCGGCTGTGGCGCCTGGCGTGCGGCTGCGCTTCATGCCGAAGCCGGACAAGGACATCGAGCCGTTGCGAACCGGCGTGATCGACATCGAGATCGGAGTGATTTCCGAGGAGCCCGGCGAGCTTCGCGCCCAGTCTCTCTATCGCGACCGTTATGTCGGTATCGCGCGGGCCGGCCATCCCTTGTTCGAGCAGCCGGTAACGCCTGAACGTCTGTGCGCCTGGAGCCATGTGGTGTTCGCACGGCGGCGCGACAAATCCAGCCCGGCGGACGAGACGCTGGCCGTGCTTGGGCTTTCACGTCGGGTGAGGGTCGTCGTTCCCGGCTTCCCGGCGGTGATCGCGGTCGTCTCGGCCTCGGACCTTCTGGGTCTCGTCCCGCACTCCGCCTGCCTGGCGCTTCCCGGCTACGAGATAACGCTGTTCGAACTGCCCATCCCGATGCCGGAACTCACCATATCGCAGATATGGCACCCGCGAATGGACGCCGACAGCGGCCACCGCTGGCTACGTGCGCTGGTGTTTGAGGCTTTTCGCAAAGGTGCCTGGCCGGACGGCGAACACACTTCGATGTCGGATAGGCCGTGAAGCGGAAGACGCCCGTAGCGGAAAGCTGCTCGCCGGGAAAGAGGGAGCATCCGCTAACGGACGCGAGTCAGGGAAGTCCGCTCATGGATCAAGGACAGGGAATCGGATTGCTCCCAGCGCATCAACGAAAGTCGCATAAGATAGATTATGGAACTATTGGACATGCGCAAAAGCCTTGAAATGGCCGGCGTTCAGCGTAACCGACAATCCGCATCGCCTGGCCGACCTGTCTCGTCGGCGACGCTGCGCCGTCACGCCGCCAGTGCAGCGACCTGTGCCTTGGCGGCCTCGATCAATGCTTTCGGTTCGGCAGCGAACACCGCGTCGTGCGCGCCGGCCGCGGCCCATACCCGGTCGTATGCCAGCAGCGTCTCGTCGGCGAACGCCGGGATCGCGATCAGGTGACCGATCGGCGCGACGCCGCCGATGGCGAAACCGGTCTCGTCGCGGACATGGCGCGGATCTGCGCGCTTCAGCGCTTCGCCGGCCAGCGCCGCCGCTCTGGCAAGGTCGAGCTGGTTGGCGCCCGATACGAGAAAGAGGAAAAGCCTGCCGCTGGTCTCGCCCTGGAACACCAGCGACTTGACGATCTGGGCGACGCCGCAGCCGCATTGTTCGGCCGCTTCCTCGGCGGTGCGTGTCGAGGCGCCCATGCGCTTCACTTCGATCGCAAGCCCGGCATCAGCCGCCGCCGCCGTCACCCGATCAATGCTTCCAACCATGAAGAAAATTCTCCTTCATATTGAATTGTATGGAATTTCCAGGATCATCCCGTCAAAAGCGGGTTCGATGGTCTCCGGCGTCTCCGCAAGCACCGTCGCGTAGTCGAGCGGGATGTGCATATGGGTCAGGACGGCGCGTTCGGGCGCCAGCCTGTCGATCCAGCCGAGTGCCTCGGAGAGCGAGAAATGGCTCGGATGCGGCTTGTACTGGAGCGCGTCGATGACCAGCAGGGACAGGCCTGTCAGCTTCGCCGCCGTCGTCTCCGGAAAAGCGCTGACGTCGGGGCAGTAGGCCAGCGGCCCGACCCGGAAGCCGAGTGAGACGATGTCGCCGTGGACCTGCGGCAGCGGCTCGAAGGTGAGGGCGCCCCCCTCTCCTTCTATCGTCACTGCCCGGTCATGGTCGATCGTGTGCGCCCGCAGGATCGGCGGATAGGAACTGCCGGGCGGCGTCTGGAAGCAGTAGCCGAAGGCCTCGTGCAGCCTTGCCAGCGTCGGCCTGTCGGCATGGATGTCGACGAGCTGCCGCTGCGCCAGCACGAAGGAACGCAGATCGTCGATACCATGGATATGGTCGGCATGCGGATGGGTGTAGACCACGCCGTCGATGCGCTCCACGTCGGCCATCAGCATCTGTTCGCGAAAGTCCGGCCCGGTGTCGATGACGACGCGCGTGACGCCGGCGGGACCGATCCGCTCGATCATGGCGGCGCAGCGCATGCGGCGGTTGCGTGGGTTGGCCGGGTCGCAATTGCCCCAATCGCCGGTGATGCGCGGCGTTCCGGGCGAGGAACCGCAGCCGAGGATGGTCAGGCGCAGGCGCTCGCCCCCAGGACTGACCCCGGCATCGGCCACCGTCAGGCGCCCTGCCCGTTCGGCGTCGTCGGCCGTGGCATTTTCGTGAACAGGCGGAAGAAATTATCGGTGGTGATCGAGGCGATGTCCTGCGGCGAGACGCCGACGGTTTCGGCCAGCACCCTTGCGGTTTCGGTCACGAAGGCCGGTTCGTTGCGCTGGCCGCGATGCGGAACAGGAGCGAGATAGGGCGCATCCGTCTCCACCAGCAACCGGTCGTGCGGAATGTCGGCGGCGATGGCGCGCAGGTCCGCGGAGTTCTTGAAGGTGAGGATGCCGGAGAAGGAGACGTAGCCGCCGAGTTCGATGCCGACTTCGGCAAGCCGGCGCCCGGAAGAAAAGCAATGCAGGATGAAGGGGAAGGCCCCCTTCCCCGTCTCGTCCCTCAATATGGCGGCGACGTCCTCGTCGGCGCTGCGCGCATGGATGACCAGCGGCAGGCCCGTTTCGCGAGCGGCCGCGATATGGGTTCGGAAGCCGGCGGCCTGCGCGTCGCGCGGGGCGCGGTCGTAGTGATAGTCGAGACCGGCCTCGCCGATCGCCACCACTTTCGGATGTCCCGCCAGCCGCACGAGATCGCCGGCCGTGATGTCCGTCTCTTCTCCGGCATTGTGCGGATGGGTGCCGACGGAGCAATAGACTTCCGGGAAAGTCTCCGCGATTTCAACGATCTGGTCGAATTTCCTGACGCGCGTCGAGATCGTCACCATGCGGCCGATGCCGGCCGCCAGGGCGCGGGCGACGATGGCCGCCCGCTCCTCGGCGAAATCCGGGAAATCCAGATGGCAATGGCTGTCGACGAGCATCAGGCGTCCGCTTCCGTCTTCTCGACGTAGCGCGGGAACACCGGCTGCGGCGCAGGCAGCGCGGTTCCGGGCTTCAGGGCGTGTTCGGCCGCGAGATGCTCGAACTGCCGACGGTCTTCAGGTACTGCCAGGGTGTCGAGCAGTTTCCCGGCCGAGCCCGGAATGTAGGGCTGGCAGAGGATCGCGACACGCCGCACCGTCTCGGCCGTCACCCACAGCACCGTCTCCATGCGCTCCGGGTCGGTCTTCTTCAGGCCCCAGGGCGCTTCGCCGGCGAAGTAGCGGTTGGCTTCCGCCACGACGCCGAAGATCGCCGCCAGCGCCTGATGGATCGCCTGCTCGGCCATGGCGCGCCGCGCCGTTGCAAGCGCTTCCGTGGCGAGGTCGAGGATCGCGCGGTCGGCCTCGGTGAGATCGCCGCGCTGCGGCACCTTGCCATCGCAGTTCTTGGCGATCATCGACAGCGAGCGCTGCGCCAGATTGCCGAGGTCGTTGGCGAGATCGGCGTTGGTGCGGTTGACGATCGCCTCGTGGCTGTAGCTGCCGTCCTGGCCGAACGGCACCTCGCGCAGGAAGAAGTAGCGCACGGCGTCCAGTCCATAGTGCTCGACCATCGTGAAGGGGTCGATGACGTTGCCGACCGACTTCGACATCTTCTCGCCGCGGTTGAACAGGAAGCCGTGGCCGAAGACGCGCTTCGGCAACTCGATTCCGGCCGACATCAGGAAGGCCGGCCAGTAGATCGCGTGGAAGCGGACGATATCCTTGCCGATGATATGCGCGTTCGCCGGCCAGAACGACCATTTTTCTGAATTTTCATCAGGATAGCCGGCGGCAGTGATGTAATTCGTGAGCGCGTCGACCCACACATACATCACATGCTTCTCGTCGCCGGGCACCGGCACGCCCCAGTCGAAGGTGGTGCGCGAGATGGAGAGGTCCTTCAGACCCGATTTGACGAAGCTGACAACCTCGTTGCGCCGTTCCGCTGGACCGATGAAGTCCGGCTGGCTCTCGTAGAGCGCGAGCAGCTTGTCCTGATAGGCGGAAAGGCGGAAGAAATAGCTCTCCTCCTCGACCCATTCGACCGGCGTGCCTTGCGGGCCGTAGCGCACGTCGTCGGCGCGGACTTCCGTCTCGTCCTCGCCGTAATAGGCTTCGTCGCGCACGGAGTACCAGCCGGCATAGCCGCCCTTGTAGATGTCGCCATTGGCGGCCATCGCCTTCCAGATCGCCTGGGACGCCTTGTAGTGGCGCTCTTCGGTCGTGCGGATGAAGTCGTCGTTGGAGGCGTTCAGCACCTTGCCCATGCGCTGGAACTCGGCGGCGTTGCGGTCGGCCAGTTCGCGCGGCGGCACGCCTTCCTTGCGGGCTGTCTGGAGCATCTTGATGCCGTGCTCGTCGGTGCCGGTGAGGAACAGGACATCCTTGCCGTCGAGCCGCTGAAAACGGGCCAGCGCATCGGTGGCGATCAGCTCGTAGGCGTGGCCGATATGCGGCTTGCCGTTGGGATAGGAAATGGCAGTCGTGATGTAGAATTTTTCGCGTGACATGAAAGGGCGGTCTCTGAATGCAAATGTCGCGGTGGATTATCGCATCGGGACGGCGATTGCCATCCCGGCGCGCTGGGCAGCGTCACATTCGCAATGCAGAGTTCAGCCGTTCGATCATGGTCAGCGCGTGCTGCTTCTTGTCGAGATTGTAGGTTTCAGCCTCTGATATAGCCGACAGCGCCTCGTGCCAAGTGTCGGAGAGCGATTTCGCGCGAACGAGATCGCCTTGGTCCGCCGCCTTCCCTGCCCCGTTCGACAACAGTTCCAGCGCCCGCTGGTTGAAGACGCCGAACGGAATGGCCTGATCGCGCCCGGCAACCGCGTCCGCCAGCCTGTGACGGTCGGCGATCTCGGGCGTGGCCGACAATGCCAGTCTGTCGAGCGCTTCGGCGATCTCCAGCCCACCATATTGCGTGAGCAGAATGGCGGCACGCACGCTGCCTCCTGCCCGCTTCGCCAACGCCGCCCGCGACTCGGGATCTTGCGGCGGCGGTTGGTCGGTCCGGTCGAGCACGCCAAGCAGGTCGTCGTCGGCGAGCGGCGCCAGCCGCACCGTCTGGCAGCGCGAGCGGATGGTCGGCAGCAGGCGGCCCGGTGCATGGACGACCAGGACGAAGACGGTACGCTTAGGCGGTTCCTCAAGATTCTTCAATAAGGCATTGGCTGCATTGATATTCATGTCGTCTGCTGAATCGACGATGACGACCCTGTAGCCACCGTCATGCGAGGTCATGGACAGGAACTGACCGACCTTGCGGATCTCGTCCACGGCCAAAACGCTCTTGAAGCGCTTGGCGCGGTCGTCATAAGGCCTGGTCAGGTGCAGCACCGAAGGGTGCGCGCCCGAGGCGACCTGCCGGAACAGCGACGATCCCGCATCGGGAACGGCCAGCTTCTCCGGCGCCTCCCGGTGGTCCGGATATTTCAGCAGGTGATGAGCGAGGTGGAAGGCGAGCGTCGCCTTGCCGATGCCGTGGGGGCCGGCAAGGATCAGGGCATGCGGAAGCTTTCCGGCGCGATAGGCCTGCGTCAGCGTGCGGGCAGCGTCGGCATGGCCGACGAGCAGCGGATTCTCAGCCGGTTCGGCGACACCGTCCAGCGTGTCGTGCTGCTCGGGCGCGATGCGTTCGAAGCTCATGCCTGCGCTGTCCTCGTCGCCGGCAGGCGTTCCGCGAGCGCGGCGAAAACGGCCGCGGTGACGATGTCCTCTACCTCTGCGGGGTCGCGGGAGGCATCGACGACGATGCAGCGCTCCGGTTCGGCAGCGGCGATCTTAAGGAAGGCGTCGCGCCGGCGCTGGTGGATCGCCAGCGTCTCCTTCTCGAAGCGGTCGGGACCGTCGTCCTTGTCGCGGCGTGCCGTCGCCCGCCGCAACCCCTCCCGCGGGTCTATGTCGAGGATGAGCGTCAGGTCCGGCATCATGCCGTTGATCGCGACACGCTCGACGCTCGCCATAAAGTCGTCGTCGAGTCCGCCGGTGACGCCCTGGTAGACGCGCGAGGAATCAAGGAAGCGGTCGCACAATACGATCGCGCCACGCGAGACCGCGGGGCGGATCACCTGTTCGACATGATCGGAACGGGCGGCGGCGAACAGCAGGGCCTCCATTTCAGGCCCGAACGGCTCCGCCGCGCCGGACAGAAGGACGTGCCGCACGGCCTCCGCGCCCGGCGAGCCGCCAGGTTCGCGGGTCAGGACGACGTCGTATTTCTTGGCGCGCAACTTGCTTGCCAGCCTGTCGATCTGCGTCGACTTGCCGGCCCCTTCCCCGCCTTCGAACGTGATGAAGAATCCGCGTGCCACCTGCGAGCCTTTTCTGTCCCTCGCATATGGTCATAGGGCGCGGGAACGAAAAGGTCCATGACGGGCGACGGTGAGGCGGCGTCTCAGCGCAGCCAGCCGACCAGCAGTTCCTTTGCGGCATCGAGCGCCCTTTGGGGCAGTGAGCCGATGGAGACGGATTCGGCTGCGTAGAGCGGCACCTGCTGGCTGAGCGTGTCGCCGATCCATACTTTCAGTTCACCCACCGGTTGGCCCTGTTCGACCGGAGCCGCCAGCGGCCCCTGATAGACGATGCGCGCGGTGATCTTGTCGCGATTGGTGATGGGCAGGAAAAGCTCGACCGGCCCCTTCGCCTTCAACGCAACCCCGGATTTTTGCCCGCCGAAGACCTCCGCCTCGCCGACGGTTTCTCCGTCCGCGAATACTTCGGACTTCTCGAAGGACCGCAGGCCCCATTCGATGAGTTTGCGCGCTTCCTCGGCGCGCTCCTTGTCGTCCTTCAACCCGCTCAGCGCGGCAAACACGCGCCGCCCGCCCTGTGCGGCCGATCCGACAATGCCGAATCCGTCCTGTTCGCTGGCGCCGACGGCCAGCCCGTCGCTGCCGATGTCCATGGACAGCAGCGGATTGCGGTTGAGCTGGCGGATCTTGTTCCAGGTAAATTCCTTTTCCCCGTAGTAGCGGTAGAGGTCCGGGTAGTCGCGCCACAGATGCCGCGCGAGCGTCACCAGTTCACGCACCGTCGTCTGCTGGCCGTCCGCCGGCAGGCCCGTCGCATTGACGAAAGTCGATTTCTCCAGCCCGATCTGCCGTGCGCGCTCGGTCATCTGATGGGCGAAATTCAATTCCGAGCCGGCCATGCCCTCGGCGATCACGATACAGCCGTCATTGGCCGCCTGCGCGATCACGCCGCGGATCAGGTCTTCCAGCCGGATCGTGGATTTCAGCTTGGCGAACATGGTGGACGTGCCCGACGGCGCGCCGCCCGTCCGCCAGGCGTGCTCGCTGACGGTGAACGTGTCGTCCAGTCTGAGGCGACCAGACTTGACTGCATTGAAGGCCATTTCCATCGTCATCAGCTTGCCGAGCGAGGCCGGCGGCATCAGCGCGTCGGGGTCTTTCGAGAACAGCACGCTGCCGGTATCGGCGTCGATCATGTAGGCGTGGGCCGCCTTGGTCTCGAAAAGCTGTGCCTGCGCGGGCAGGCACGCAGCGACGAATGCCGCGAAGCAAAGCAGCGAAGACAGAATGCGCCCGATGCTATCGGTCGAGAGGCGGCGGGATATCTGGAAGGGCAAAATCAAGGCGAAGCTCGACCGGAAGGACAGGCGGATGAACCTATCAGCTCCCTTCCCGTGGAAGCAACCGCTTCCGGTGTCGGGCGCGCGCCGTACGGTCAGTCCCGCACGGCCAGTGCGTCGGCCGCGCCGGTTGACCAGGCAGCCTGCAGAAGCGCATCGAGGTCGCCGTGGCCGTCCGGGTGGAGGTTGACGGAATACCAGTCGTTGCCATCGTGCCGCGAAGGCTGGATATCGATCCGCCCTGAACCGGCAAGCGCGTCGGCGGCGCGTCGTGCCTCACGCTCGGTGGCGAATGTACCGACCGCCACATAGCCGCTCCCCTGCCCGCTCGGGTCCTGCGCTGCCTGCGGATTGAGCCGCTTCCAGGAACGGACCACGTCGTCCGAGGACAGCCGGCCGTCGAACGCGGAGAACGCCTCGGCCGCCCGGCTGACGCGCTGGTCGGCATAGGAAAGCGACGCCATCGCGAAGGGCAGCTTGGTCGGCTTCGCGGCCTTCTTCTCTCCGGGCCGCTCGCGAGGCGCCGGTCCGACTTCCGGCAAGGACAGGTCGGCGGGCGAGGCTTGTGCGGTCGCGGGTGCGATGAGGTCGAACGGCGCGGCCGTCTTGCGGTTGCCCGGGAAGGCGGGTGCTTTCGGGCTGGCGCTCGGCGTCGAGCCGTTCATCGCCACCATCACGCCGGTCGGCAACCCGTCCGACGGGTCGGGTGCCTGGTCGCCCGGTCGATAGGAAGCCATCAGGAAAGGCTGGTCGTCGCCCTCCAGCGGCGCGCGTCCCATATAATCGACCTTGACCTTGGCCGTGCCGACATTGGCGTAGCCCAGCATCTTGGCGGCACGCTGGGAAAGATCGATCAATCGTCCGTCATGGAACGGTCCACGGTCATTCACCCGCACGACCACCGAGGAGCCGTTGGCGAGATTGGTGACGCGGGCGTAGCTCGGCAGCGGCATGGTGGGGTGGGCCGCGGTCAGGTCCGACACGTTGTAGACCTCGCCGTTGGCGGTGAGCCGGCCGTGGAAGGCGTCGCCGTACCAGGATGCGGTGCCGACCTTCGAGTAGGTCTTGTACTCCTTGGGATAATACCACTTGCCGCGTACCTGGTACGGCTTGCCGACCTGGTTGCGCCCGACGAGCCGCCGCGCGCCGGCGTAAGGGCTCGCCTTCACGCCATAGTCGCTCTCGGAAAAATATTCTTTTGACCGAGGCTTGTGGACCGTTCCCTTTGGTTCGGGCGTGGCGCAGCCGGCAAGCAGCGCCGCCGATGCCGCAAGGATCGCGAGGGCCGAGGCGCGACGAAGGCGCGGACACACCGAATTCTGCATGTTGCGATTGTCCCCTGCCGTCCCTGCCTCGCGGTCGAAATCGAAAGCCGCAGCGCCAGGGCTCGTGCCGGCCCGTATGCGCCGCTTCCATCTGCGCAGGAATTGTTTAGCGGCCTGTTAATCGATTGCGGCGGCGGGCGGGCCGAATCATGGCTTCTTCGAGCGGAATCGTCGACCGACCTAAACCGGGCGCTTCTTCGCCGGCGACATACGGTCGATACACGCCTCCCATATGCTGTTTCGTTCACGCTGTACCGCGCGTTCGCAGAAGGGATGCGATCATGCCGCTCAATCTGATTTTTACGACCACGGGCAACTACACTCTCGATGACGACGGCATTGCCGGCAACAGCACCTCGGTGATCCGCGATGGAACGGGCGCCGTCATCTTCACGTTTGCTTATCCGGCGGACAGTCTCTCCTTCACCACCAATGCACCAGGCGTGAATCTGGCAGTCAACCTGACCGATCCGCTCGGGGCCGCAAACTTCACCATCGGCGACCTCGCCTCGGCGGCAGCGTCGCCTCAATCGGTCACCATCGGCAATGTCCGGACCACTGGCGCGGCCACGCTGGCTGTGAACGGAGGCATCGCCGAGCTTGGCATCGACGCCGGTGTCGACGTCGTCGCGAGCCAGATCGCCTTCAGTGCGGGCACAGGCATCGGAACACCGGGCAATGCGATCGAGACGCAGGCGGCGATCATCGAGGCCGAGACCACAACCGGCGGCATAACGCTCAGCAATTTCGGATCTGTGCAGATCGGTGGCATAAGCGACGCCATCAGCGGCCTGCGGGTCCTGACTTCCGGCAACATCAGTTTCTCCACCATCGGCTCGATCCTGCTCGGTGACAGCACCGGCACGGAGTCGGTCCGCGGCGGCGACACCTCCGGGAACGTCGCGCTAACAGCCAACGGGATCGACTCGGATATCATCGCCAATGCCGACCGGGACGCGATCACGGTGCCGAAAGGTGACCTCGTGCTAGAGGCGGGCCGCGACATTGGTTTCGGCATTATCGGCACCGACTTCGACAATGACGTGCGCGCCAGCGGCAGCATCACCATCCATGCGGGACGCGATTTCCTCATCGACGGTTTCGCCGACCTGGCCTCGGACGATTTCGGCGGCGGTACGGGTGGAAACGTCTCCATCACGGCTGGCCGCAACATCCATGTGCGCAGTGTCGCCGGAACCGACGGGAGCATCTTCGCCAATGGGAACGCAGGCGCGGACGTGATCCTGACCACCGGCGCAAACGGCGCGCTCGTCGTCGATCCTGCGTCCATTGCAGGCGGTCCGCAGCCGATCGCGTCCAATTCCGGCGACGTGATCGTGGACGCGGACCGGATTCTGATTGCCAGCACATCAGGCATCGGCGCCGAGCATGGCGAGGTCATGCTTCGCCCTGTCACGGCTGGCCGCGAAATCGATCTCGGCAGCGCGGGCGACGCTGCCTTCGCGCTGGAACTCTCCGACGCCGAGCTGGATCGTGTCTTCACGCCTAATCTCACCATCGGCAATGTCGACGATTTCACGGGTCGGCTCACGGTGAGCAGCGCTATCTCGCCAGCCAATGCGTCGAACCTTGTGCTGCGCAGCGGCGGCGACATCGTCGTGCAGGCCGGGATCACGACAAACGGCTCGCTGACGCTCCTCGCCGGCGATAATGTCTTCATGACCTCCTCGCCGACGATCACGGTCGGCGGCGCATTCTCCGTTTTTGTCGACATGCTCGGCAACGACGTCGGCGCCGGCGGCGTCGCTGACCTCAGTGGCGCAATCATCAGCGCCGCTTCCATCGCCGTCAGCGGCTCCGTGGACAACGACACGCTCAAAGGTGCCGAAGGCGTCGACCAGACCGTGCATGGCAACGGCGGCAACGACACGATCGTTTCCAGCGGCGAAGGGCATTATTACGGCGACGCCGATAACGACCTGATGCTCGCCGGACTCTCCAGCGGAATCGTTCCCGAAGTGCTCGACGGTGGCGCCGGCGTCGATACGTTGGACACGCGGTCTTTCGCTGGTGATTACACCGTCAATCTGGCAACCGGCGCGACCAATTTCGCCTACGAAAGCTTTATCAATTTTGAGAGCGCCATTACCGGCGGCGGCAACGACCAGATCGTCGGCACCGCCGGCAACAACGTCATCAGCAGCGGCGCGGGCAACGACCTACTCAACGGCATGGCCGGTGCCGACACCATGCAGGGCGGCGCCGGCAATGACACCTACATTGTCGACAATGTCGGCGACGTCGTCGACGAGAGCGTGGCCGGCTCGGGCGGCTTCGACCGGGTGCAGTCGTCGATCTCTCTCAATCTTGCCGACACGGCCCATTTCAAGGGCGCCATCGAGATGGGCGTGCTGACGGGCAGCGCCAATGTCAATCTCACCGGCAACGGCCTCAACAACCTGCTGGTCGGCAATGCCGGCGGCAACTTCATCAACGGTGGTGCCGGCAACGACACCATGCAGGGCGGCGCCGGCAACGATACCTATGTGGTGGACAGCGCCGGCGACATCGTCGACGAGACAGGTGCCAGCGGCTTTGACCGGGTGCAGTCGGCGTTGTCGATCAACCTTGCGGACGCTGTCCATTTCAAGGGCGCCATCGAGATGGGCATTCTGACGGGCAGCGCCAATCTGAATCTCACCGGCAACGGCCTCAACAATTTGCTGGTCGGCAATGCCGGCGGCAACTTCATCAACGGCGGTGCCGGCAACGACACCATGCAGGGCGGCGCCGGCAACGATACCTATGTGGTGGACAGCGCCAACGACATCGTCGACGAGAGCGTGGCCGGTTCGAACGGCTTCGACCGGGTGCAGTCGGCGCTGTCGATCAACCTTGCCGACGCTGTCCATTTCAAGGGCGCCATCGAGATGGGCGTTCTGACGGGCAGTGCCAACGTCAACCTCACCGGCAACGGCCTCAACAACCTGCTGGTCGGCAATGCCGGCGGCAACTTCATCAACGGCGGCGCCGGCGCCGACACCATGCAGGGCGGTGCCGGCAACGACACCTACGTCGTCGACAACGCCAACGACATCGTCGATGAGAGCGTGGCCGGTTCGAACGGTTTCGACAGGATACAATCGGCGCTGACGATCAATCTTTGGGACACGGCTCATGTCAACGGGGCGGTCGAGATGGGGGTGCTGACGGGCAGCGCCAACGTCAACGTCTCGGGCAACGACCTCAACAATTTGCTGGTCGGCAATGCCGGCAATAACGCTCTCAATGGCGGCTGGGGCAACGACACGCTGACCGGCGGGACGGGCCATGATACGTTCGCCTTCACCACGGCGCTCAACAACACCGCCAATGTCGACACCATCACCGACTTTGTTGCCGCCGACGACACCATCCGGCTGGAGAATGCCGTCTTCACCGCGCTGACGGCGACCGGCACGCTCGCCGCCTCCGCCTTCGCCATCGGCGCAGCCACGACAGCCGCCCAGCATATCCTCTACAACGCAACCAACGGCTGGCTCAGCTACGATGCCGACGGCAGCGGCGCCGGTGCCGCCATCCACTTCGCGACGCTCTCGACCCATCCCACCATCTCGAATGGGGATTTCGTCGTGGTGTGAGGGCGATACATCAAAAGGAGCTTTGCCGTGGCCCGGCGGCATTGCCGGTGCGCAATTGTTGCGAGCGCAGGCGCAGGAAACAGTCATGGATGCACCAGAACATGGATCGCAACCAATTGGGTCTCAATGCCAGCAGCGGCTAATTCGATATTGTGCCCGGTTCGCCCTCGTCGATGGCCTCGGCCGTGCAGGCCGTCATGGTTCCCTTCGGCAGACGTGGGGATGCAGGTTGACGCTATGATTGCCAGCGAGGTAAAGCCGAACTCGCGACCGTATGCGGAAGCAAACGGCAGTGGCAGCATCGAACGAGAGTGGACGATCGCTGAAAGCTGCCAGAATCGACACCGGAGGGATGGCCGAGCGGTTTAAGGCACCGGTCTTGAAAACCGGCGTGGCAGCGATGTCACCGTGGGTTCGAATCCCACTCCCTCCGCCAGTCAAGCCCGCTATGGCCTAAGGGTATTTCGCGGAGCCGCCCTGCGAGGACGCGTCAGCCTGCAATTCTTTCGGCAAGGGCAGGCTCGAGCAATTCATGTGGACCTCGCGGGCAAACGCCCTTCGCTGCTTCTGCTCGTGCTCCTTGATGGCCGAGACGATGCCGAGGCCGTACGGTCCCAGAAAGATGCCCGTCCCCCAACTCGGATGCTCTTTCTCGCGGGCATCGTAGGCCTGCGCGTCGCTGCGAGCCTGCTGGCATTGCGACGATTGCCATTTCGGATCCTGCGTCGAGAGCGAGGCGGCGTAATCGACCGGCGTGGTTGCGCAACCGGCCAAGGCGGCGGCAAGAATGCAGGCTGCCGCCGGCAGAATTCGCTTCATTCCGTGTTTCTCCAGAACGCAGATGCTCGCGCGCCTCTTCCATGATTTGAAGCGCAGGCGCAAGCGCCTGCGCCCGTCAGTTCGATCAAACTTGCCCCTCGCCTGAGATATTCAGTTGCGCGAGATCGGAGAGCAGATCCGGCCCCGTCGGATTCCAGTTCAGCACGGCGCGCGTCCGCTCGCTCGAGGCCGGCATGTCATGGCCGGCAAACAGCGCGAGCCAGCCGAACACCGCCTCGACTTCGTCCTCAGGTATCGACCTGACCGGGAGGTTCAGGCGCCGGCCGATCGCCGTCGCGATGTCGCGCATCGGAACGCCCTCCTCCGCCACCGCATGATATTTGGCATCAGGTTCTGCCCGCTCGACCGCAAGGCGATAGAGGCGCGCGACGTCGAGAACATGAGCGGCCGGCCAGCGATTCGACCCGTCTCCGACATAGGCGCACATGCCCATGTCGCGGAACATCTGGATCGCGGGCGTGATGAGGCCCTGCGTAAGGCGATCATGGACCTGCGGAAGCCGCACGACCGACACGTTGACGCCCTGCGAAGCGGCGGCGGCGGCCGCCTCCTCCGAGGCAGCGCGCGGATGGGTCTCGGAGCCGACCGTTGCGTTGCCTTCCCTGGCCGGCTCGCCCGGAACCGTGTTGGCGATGGGCGTTCCGGAGGTCACGATCAACGGGCGATCCGAGCCGGCAAGCACGTCGCCGAGCGCCTTGACGACGAGCCTGTCGTCCTCGCAGTTCTGCGCGAAGCGGGAAAAGTCGTGATTGAAGGCAAGATGGATGACTCCGTCGGAGCGCGCCGCGCCTTCCTTCAGGCTTTCCGGCTCGGCGATCGATCCGCGGTACACTTCCGCTCCCAGTGCGGCGAGCGCGGGCGCCTTCGCGTCGGATCGGCACAGGCCGATCACCTGATGGCCCGCCGAGATAAGTTCTCTCACGACTTTCGATCCGATGTTTCCGGTGGCGCCGGTGACGAAAACGCGCATGGGCAAGTCTCCTGTTTTTGATGGAGACAGAGATGTACGCTCGGCGTATCCTGGTAAATGCGTGACTTTATCATAGTAAGATTGTTAACCGGATGAGCGACGTTTCCAATGTACGAAATACGCTGGCCTCCTATCTGCGCGACAGGCGCATGAGGCTGGATCCGGCTGCCTTCGGCTTTTCGGCCGAGCGCCGCCGCACAGCCGGGCTGCGACGCGAGGAGGTGGCTCAGCGGGCGAACATCAGCCCGACATGGTACACATGGCTCGAACAGGGGCGCGGCGGCGCGCCCTCCGCCGACGTGCTCGACCGCATCGCGCGCGCATTGATGCTGACGAATATCGAGCGCGAGCATCTGTTCCTGCTCGGCCTCGGCAGGCCGCCAGAGGCGCGCTACCGGAAGAACGACGGCGTAACGCCCCGGCTGCAACGGGTGCTCGATGCGCTCGACCCGACCCCTGCCCTGATCCGGACAGCCACCTGGGACGTCGTGGCCTGGAACCGGGCGTCCACCGTCATGCTGATCGACTACGGGGCGTTACCGCCGCAGGAGCGTAACATCCTACGTTACATCTTCCTGGATCCTCGCGCAAAAGCGGCGCAATACGACTGGGAAGAAGTCGCGCGGTTCGCGCTGGGCGCGTTCCGCGTCGATTCCGCGCGTGCCGGCGCTGGCTCGGAGATCGAACCTTTCGTCGCCGAGCTTTGCCGCCTCAGTCCGGAGTTCAGTGCGATGTGGAGCGACCACGGGATTTCCGGCCCGCCCGGCGAGATCGTCAAGCATATACGTCACCCCGTGATCGGCCCCCTGGCCTTCGAATATTCGGCGTTCTCGATCGATGGTCGTCCCGACCTGAGCATGATCGTCTATAATCCGGCGACGGCTCGAGACAGGGAAGCGATTGCATCGATCATGCCCGACCAGCGTGACAGGCACTCCTGATGCGTAGCGCCTGTCGACGATGCGCCGGAAATGAAACACGACGAATTGAAATGTCACGGGCGGCTTGTTGGATTATCTGCTGACTTCCGGTGTATTGATCACCGATTCGCCGTCACGAGGATCAACAATCGAAACTGCAAATTGATTCCCATGTCTTCTCGTATTCTCCAGTCTTTCTGTGCCGCTCTGGCTATCCTTGCGATCACCGGCCACGCCGATGCGATGGATAACGCGCTGCGGGCCGGCCTTCTCAAGCTTGATCCGCAGACGCGGTTGGAACAGCGTTGCGACGCAGAGGTACTGGACCGCATCACGCAAGATAATCGTCAGTACAGGGCCGACCGGGTCGTGGCCTATGCTTTCGCCACGCCGCAGATGACCACCGATTCCATCCGCAGTCCGGGCGCGGCGTTCCGAAGCAAAGGCGAGTGGTATCGGCTGAAATTCAAGTGCGAGACGGCGCCCGACCACATGGAAGTGCTGGACTTCAAATACAAGATCGGCGCCGAAATCCCCAAGGACGAGTGGACCAGATACAATCTGTATGATTGAGCATGACCGGCGCTCATGAGCGTGTGGTCGTCGCCGGATTGTCCTTTATCCGTCCAACCGCCGTCCTGCACTCACCCTCGTCAACACCTTCATTGCCGTAGATTGCCCATCCGCCGCTTGACGGGGGACGAAAAGACGCGATAGCCCACCGACAGGGTATCCGAGACGAGAGGCGACGGGTCGATGGACATATTCAGTGCCGCCGGAATAACCGCTCTCCTGCAGGTGGTGGCCATCGACCTGGTGCTGGCCGGCGACAATGCCATCGTCATCGGCCTCGCCGCCGCCGGCCTTCCAGCCGAACAGCGCAAGAAGGCGATCCTCATCGGCGTGCTTGCGGCAACCGTGCTCAGGATCCTTTTCGCCGCCGTCACCGTGAAACTGCTGGCCATCGTCGGGCTGCTGCTGGCCGGCGGCATCCTGCTCTTGTGGGTATGCTGGAAGATGTGGCGCGAGTTGCGCACTTCGCATGACGACGAGAACGAGGCGGCGGAGGCGCTTTCCAACGTCGATATCGACCGCGACGGAACCGTCGCCGGCCGGACCCGGAAGACGCTTGCGCAGGCGGCCACGCAGATCGTCATCGCCGACGTCTCCATGTCGCTGGACAATGTGCTGGCCGTAGCGGGTGCTGCGCGCGATCATTTCGCCGTGCTGGTGACCGGCCTCATCCTGTCGATCGCCCTCATGGGGCTGGCCGCCTCCTTCATCGCCAGGCTGCTGCATCGCCACCGCTGGATCGCCTATATCGGCCTGCTCATCATCCTCTACGTCGCGTTGGACATGGTCTGGCGCGGCTGGATGGAAGTCTGGCCGCACGTCAACAACGCGGTAAGCTGATCAGGGTAGCGGCATCGGGAGAAACGCCTGCGGAAAACTCCTGGATGTCCGCTCCCTGCGTGAGCTTTGTCAGCCGCGGCGCCCGAAGACGCTGGAGCGCATCCCGCTCGACCTTCATCGCCGGCTCTCCGGCAAGACGGAGGACGGCCCCGGATGCTTCTGCACTGGCTCGACGAGGCGAAGATCGACCGTGCCGACGCCTGTGATCTTTACGGTCAGTCCGTCTGACCCGGAAAAGTTGGCAAGGTAAACCTCGCCAAGAAAAAGGGCACCTCACGGCGCCCTTTTCGCTTTGTACGCCAGTTCGACCGCTTATTGCGGCAGCTTGTCGTCCACGCCCTTGACGTAGAAGTTCATGCCCAGCAGCGTGCCGTCGTCGGCCACTTCGCCGTCCTTCAGCCAGGGCGTTCCGTCCTGCTTGGCGATCGGCCCGGTGAAAGGATTCCAGCCGCCGGCGATCTTCTTTTCGGTGTCCTCGGCCATCTTCTTCACGTCGTCGGGCATGTTGGTGAAGGGAGCCAGCTTGACGGCGTCGTCCTTGATGCCCAGCCAGACATTGTCGGACTTCCAGGTTCCGTCCAGAACCGCCTTCAGGCGCCCGACATAATACGGACCCCAGTTGTCGGTGTTGGAGGTCAACTGGGCCTTGGGCGCGAACTTGATCATGTCGGAGGACTGGCCGAAGCCGAGCAGGCCTCGCTCCTCGGCGACCTGCAGGGCCGCCGTCGAGTCGGTGTGCTGGGTGATGATGTCGGCGCCCTGGTCGAACAGCGCCTTGGCGGCGTCGGCTTCCTTGCCGGGATCGAACCAGGAGTTCACCCACACGATCTTCAGCTTGAAGTCCGGATTGATCGACTGCGCGCCGAGCAGGAAGGCGTTGATACCCATCACCACTTCCGGGATCGGGAAGGAGACGATGTAGCCGGCAACACCCTTCTTGGACATCTTGGCCGCGATCTGCCCCATCACGTAGCGGCCTTCGTAGAAGCGGGCGTTGTAGACGCCCAAATTGTCCAGGGTCTTGTAGCCCGTGGCGTGCTCGAACTTGATGTCCGGGAACTTCTTGGCGACCTTCAGTTCGGAATCCATGAAGCCGAAGGACGTGCCGAAGATGACCTTGCAGCCCTCGCGCGCCAGGCGCTCGAAGGCACGTTCCGCGTCGGGACCCTCCGAGATGTTCTCCAGATAGGCGGTCTCGACCTTGTCGCCGAGTTCCTTCTCGACCTCGAGACGGCCCTGATCGTGCTGATAGGAATAGCCGAAATCGCCGATCGGGCCGACATAGACCCAGCAGGCCTTCAGTTTTTCCTGCGCCTCCGCCGTCACCGCCATCGAGAGTGCAGCCGCAGTGGTCATCAGGGCAATAAGCAATCTTTTCATCGTGTTACCTCTTGGAGTTGAGCCTGAGCTTCCTGTTTTTGTTATCGTTGCCGTCAGCGATCAGGCACGAATGGCTGCCCGAGGGAAGCCGGCGTGTTCATCATCGTCAGACGCTTGTTGCGCGAGATTAGAACAAGAACCACCACCGTTGCCAGATAGGGCAGCATCGCAAGGTATTGGGAGGGCAGCGATTTCAACAGCTCAATGGTCTTGTAGAGCAGCCACGGCGCGCCGGTGAACTGCTGCAGGTCGATCGCCTGCACGTGAAGCTGGCCGATCCAGATCAGGCCGAAGATGTAGGCGCCCGCCAGCGCGCGCAGCGGCCGCCACGAGGCGAAAACCACCAGCGCAAGCGCGATCCAGCCGCGCCCGGCCGACATGTTCTCCACCCATTGCGGCGTATAGACGAGGGAAAGCTGCCCGCCGGCCAGCCCCGCACAGCCGCCGCCGAAGAGGACAGCCAGATAGCGGTAGCGGATGACGTGGATGCCCAGCGCATGCGCGGAGCCGTGGCTGTCGCCGATGGAGCGCAGCGTCAGCCCCGTGCGCGTCCTGAACAGGAACCAGGCGACGCCCAGCGTCAGCAGGATGGAGATGTAGAACACCGGATCCTGCCCGAACAACAGCTTGCCGACGACCGGCAGGTCGCTGAGAACGGGTATGTACAGGTTGGGCAGGCGCTGCCCCGGCAAACCGACGAAGCCGGTTCCCAGCATGCCCGACACGCCGAGGCCGAGCAGCGTCAGCGACAGGCCGGTGGCCACCTGGTTGGTGGCGAGCGTCAACGTCATGAAGGCGAACAGCAGCGAGAACAGCGCACCGACGACGATCGCGGCCAGCAGACCGAGCCACGGCGACCCGGTGAGATAGCCAGCGCCGAAGCCGGCCACGGCGCCCATGATCATCATGCCCTCGACGCCCAGATTGAGCACGCCGGAGCGCTCCACGACCAGTTCGCCGATCGCCGCGACGAGCAGCGGCGTCGCCGCTGTGGCGATGGTGAGAAGGATGTTGACGGTGATGTCCATCAGTGCGCCTCCTCCGGTTCGGCCAAAGGCGCGGCGTCCTTCGCCGACACGGCGGCGCCCCCTCCTGCCAGCCTTATGCGATAATTGATGAGCGTATCGCAGCCGAGGACGAAGAACAGCAGCATGCCTTGGAACACACGTGCCACCTTGTCGGAAACGCCGAGCGCGGTCTGCGCGGCCTCGCCGCCGAGATAGGTCAGCGCCAGTACGATGCCGGCGGCGACGATGCCGAGCGGATTGAGCCGGCCGAGAAACGCCACGATGATGGCCGTGAAGCCGTAGCCGGGTGAGATGACGGGCTGGAGCTGATTGATCTCGCCGGACACGACGGAGATGCCGGCCAACCCCGCGAGAGCGCCTGACAGGCAGAACACGGAGACGATCATCCGGTTGAGGCTGAAGCCGGCGAACCGCCCTGCCCTCGGCGCCGACCCAAGCACGCGGATCTCGAAGCCGGCGATCGTGCGGCCCATCACCAGCCACAGCGCCACCGCGGCCACCAGCGCGAAGACGAAGCCCCAATGCGCGTCGCCCGATTGCGGCCAGATCGCCGGCAGGATCGCGGAATCGTTGAACTGCACCGTCTGCGGGAAGTTGAAGCCCTTGGGGTCCTTCCACGGGCCGCGCACCAGCCAGTCGAGGAAGAGCTGCGCGATGTAGACCAGCATCAGGCTGGTCAGGATCTCGTTGGTGTTGAAGCGGACCTTCAGCAGCGCGGGGATCGCCGCGTAGGCAGCGCCGCCCACCATGCCCATCAACAGCATCAGAGGCAGCACGATCGGGCTCTCGAAGTTCGGGAACAGCACCGGAATGATGGAGCCGGCGATGCCGCCGAGGATGAACTGGCCTTCCGCGCCGATGTTCCAGACATTCGCACGGTAACAGACCGAGAGGCCGACGCCGATGAGGATCAGGGGGGCAGCCTTGATGGCGAGCTCGTGCAGTTGCCAGACCTGGCTGAGCGGCTCGATGAAATAGACCCTGAAGGCCGCCAACGGGTTCACGCCGATCAGGGCGAACATCACCGCCCCCGCGACCAGCGTCAAAAGGAAGGCGATGAAGGGCGACAGGATGGAGAACAGCGCGGAGCGTTGCGGCCGTTTGACCAGTTCAAGACGCATCATGCGCCCTCCGTCTCATGAGCGGCATGGCCGGGCTCGGCGCCGCCCATCAGCAGGCCGATCCGTTCGAACGTGGCGTCCGCGATCGGGATCGGCCGCGAAAGCTCGCCATTGTGCATGACGGCGATCGCGTCGGAAATCTCGAACAGTTCGTCGAGGTCCTGGCTGATGACGAGAACGGCCGAGCCGGAACGGGCGAGCTCGATCAGCGCCTGGCGGATGTGCGCTGCCGCACCCGCATCGACGCCCCAGGTCGGCTGGTTGACGACCATGAGCGCCGGCTTGCGGTCCAGTTCGCGCCCGACGATGAATTTCTGCAGATTGCCGCCGGAAAGGGCTGCCGCTTCCGGGTCGGGCGCACTCTTGCGCACGTCCATCGCCTCGATGACCCGTTGCGACGCGCTCTGCACCGCGCCGCTCCTCACCGTGCCCACGGTGCCGAGGAACGCCTTTCTGTCAGTGGCATGGCGCGACAGAAGCAGGTTTTCCGACAGCTTCATGGCTGGTGCCGCGCCGTGGCCCAGCCGTTCCTCGGGCACGAAGGCGGCGCCCAGCAACCGGCGGCCGGTGACGCCGAGCGCGCCGGCATCCTTGCCGCGGATCCGGACCGCGGCTGCATCCGCCTGCCGGACCTCTCCCGAGACGGACTCGAAGAACTCGCCCTGCCCGTTGCCCGCGACGCCGGCTATGCCGATCACCTCGCCGGCGCGCACCGAAAGGCTTATGTCGCGCAGCGGAATGGAAAAGGGGGTCGCCGGCTTGCGGCTGAGATTGCGGATTTCGAGCAGCGCCGCCGCCGTGTCGATGCCTTCGACCGGCGCTCGCACCACCGCCTTCACCTCGTTGCCTACCATCATGCGGGCCAGCGACGCCGCCGTTTCCTCGCGCGGGTTGCAGTGGCCGACGACCTTGCCGTGGCGCAGCACGGTGGCGCGGTCGCAGATGCGTTTCACCTCTTCCAGCCGGTGCGAGATGTAGAGGATCGACTTGCCTTCCGCCCGCAGCCGTTCGAGCGTTTCGAACAGCTTGTCGGCTTCCTGCGGCGTCAGCACCGAGGTCGGCTCGTCCAGGATGACGAGTTGCGGCGACTGCAACAGGCAGCGGATGATCTCGATGCGCTGGCGCTCGCCGACCGAAAGGTCGCCGACAAGCGACTGCGGATCGAGCGGCAGGCCGTAGCTGTAGGAAAGCGCCCTCGCCTTGGCGGCGATCTGGCTGATCGGCGAGCCGTCATCCAGCGACAGCGCGATGTTCTCGGCCGCCGTCAGCGCCTCGAATAGCGAAAAATGCTGGAAAACCATGCCGATGCCGAGCTTCTTGGCAAAGCCGGGGCTGGTGATGCGGACCGGGCGGCCGTCCCAGGCGATGGCGCCGGAATTCGGTTCCAGCGACCCGAACAGCATCTTCACCAGCGTCGACTTGCCTGCCCCGTTCTCGCCGAGCAGCGCATGAATCTCGCCCTTGGCGACAGTCAGGTCGACATGATCGCACGCCTTGAGCGTCCCGAAAATCTTGGTCAGGCCGCGAACCTCTAAAAGGTTCCCGTGCGCGCGTTCTTCGCCCACTTCATCTCCCGGTCTGTTTCCCAGACGTGTTTTCTGTTCCCGCGATCATGGTAGGCGGCGCAAGCTTGCCCTCGATAGCTGCGGTCCGCTTGAAAGAGCTTCAAGAATTTCAGCAGAAACTCAAGTGCCAAAACATCGCGGCGCGCTTTACGGCACGAGAATGGTGGTGCCGGTGGTGCGGCGTGCTTCGAGATCGGCATGCGCCTGCGCGGCGTCCTTCAGGGAGTAGCGCTGGTTGATCCTGATGTCGACGATGCCCTTGCCGACGACGTCGAACAGAGCACTGGCGGAGGCTTCGAGATCCTCGCGTTTCGCCACGTAGACGAACAGGGTCGGACGGGTGATGTAGAGCGATCCCTTCTGCGACAGGACGCCGAGATTGAACGGCGGCACCGGCCCGGAGGACTGGCCGAACAGCGCCAGCAGGCCGAGTGGCTTCAGGCAGTCCAGCGACCCTTCGAACGTGTCCTTGCCGACGGAATCGTAGACGACCTCGCATTTGCCGCCCTTGGTAATCGCATTCACCTCGGCGACGAAATCCTGCTCGCGATAGTTGATGACGTGATCGTAGCCGTGCGCCCCGGCGAGTTCGACCTTGTCGGCGGAGCCAGCCGTGCCGATGGTGACTGCGCCGAGATGCTTGGCCCACTGGCCTGCGATCAGGCCGACACCGCCGGCCGCTGCGTGGAAGAGGAT
Organism: Mesorhizobium hunchu; assembly: GCF_040081975.1. NCBI lineage: Bacteria > Pseudomonadati > Pseudomonadota > Alphaproteobacteria > Hyphomicrobiales > Phyllobacteriaceae > Mesorhizobium > Mesorhizobium hunchu. The sequence continues at coordinate 51,699 of NZ_JBEBMG010000005.1, read as the reverse complement.
CGTGTCGCCCGCCTTCACCTTGTAGGTGCGGCGCAGCAGGTATTCGGCCGTCATGCCCTTCAGCATCATGGCCGCCGCCTGCTCGTCGGAAATGGTGTCGGGTACCTTCACCAGGCGGTCGGCCGGAATGACGCGCCGCTCGGCATAGGCGCCGGTGCCGACCGCATAGGCGACGCGGTCGCCCGCCTTCAGGCCGGTCACGCCCTCGCCCGCTTCTTCCACGACGCCTGCGCCCTCGCCGCCGGGGATCAGCGGCAGGCCGCCCGGTGCCGGATAGAGACCGGTGCGATAATAGACGTCGATGAAGTTGAGGCCGACGGCGGTGTGACGGATGAGAACCTGTCCCGGCCCCGGCCTGCCGGGGTCCGCGTCCTCCCAGACCATCACCTCGGGGCCGCCGTTGGAATGGATGCGGATCGCTTTCGACATGGTCAGGCCTCCTTCGCGCCGAGCTTCGGGAACAATTGCAATACGCCGCCGATGCAGAAGAGATAGATGCCGGTGACCGTGATGCCTATCTTGGTGAAGACGCCGACCTGCTCTCCCAGCACGCCGATCTGATCGTAGAACTGGGCAAGCGCCGACTGTGCCAGCGCCAGGGCGCCGAACGCGCACCACAGCAGCGTCATGCCGAGGTTGATCGGCCTCAGCCGCACCACGCGTACCGGGTGGAGGAAGTTGATCGGCAGAAAGGTCAGGATGCCGCAGACGACGACGATGGCGAACGATACCCATTCGCCGGGCTCTATGACGAACAGCGCGAAGACCACCATATTCCAGACCACCGGGAAGCCCTTGAAGAAGTTCTCCTTCGTCTTCATGCCCGTGTCGGCATAGTAGATGGCGCTGGACACGACGATGATGGCGGCGGACAGAAACGACAGTTTCTCGCCCATGAAGCCGCGCTGGTAGAGCGCGAAGGCCGGGATCATCACATAGGTGACGTAGTCGATGATGTTGTCGAGCAGTTCGCCCGACCAGGTCGGCAGGATTTCCTTCACCTCCAGCTTGCGCGCGACCGGGCCGTCGATGCCGTCGACCAGCAGCGCCAGACCGAGCCACCAGAACATCGCCGTCCATCGCTCCTCGCTGGCGGCGACGAGCGACAGGAAGGCGAGAAACGATCCGGAGGCGGTGAGAAGATGGACGGAGAAGGCGCGCGCCTGCGGCCATGTCACCTTCTTCTTCGGCCGTGGAATGCGGCTGGTGATCTTCTTCGCGGCCGCGCGCGCTTTCGGTCTGGGCATCGTGCTCCTGCTCATGACCCAAGCCGGCTCCATGCTGCCGGTCCGGCACACCCCCCGCGCGGCGGCGGGTAACCGGGCGAGCCGATACCGCCGCCCGAAAGCAAAGGTCCGCCCGCCTTCGCCCAAACCGGATTCAACATGCGCACTCCCCCGAAACTCCGAGGGACACTACCCGCAGCGTATGCGCCCATACAAGCGCTATCGCTCCGGTTGCGCCGCCGGACATGGACCGTCCACCTGTTTGTCCCCATGACCCGCATCCCTTCCGCCGCGGCAACGGGCGAATGGTCACGTTGATCGGGCGATCGTCCGTTACTATACCTCGGAGGAATACCGGCGGGCCACCGGCAGCCGAACGTGATGCGGATGTGAGCTTTTGGACATTCCAGGACCGTCAGGGAAAATACTGGTTGCGGGCAGCGGACCTGCCGGGCTGATCGCCGCGCTCGGCTTCGCCCATGAAGGTTTCGCGGTTGTCCTTGCCGGTCCCGAGCCGTCGGGAAAGGACAACCGCACCACCGCCCTGATGAATCCGGCGCTGGTGATGCTCGATCGGCTCGGCGTGCTGGATCGTATCCGCCCGGACTGCGCGCCGCTCAAGGTCATGCGCATCATCGACGCGACGGGCCGTCTCATCCGCAGCCCCATCGTCATCTTCCGCGCCAGTGAGATCGGAGAAGATCAGTTCGGCCTCAACGTGCCGAACGCCGTTCTCCTGCCGGCGCTGCTTTCGGCCGTGAAAAAGCATGACGGGATCGACTGGCGCCGCACACTGGTGTCCGGCTGGGATCTCGGCACGGACAAGGCCGTCGCCACACTGGCGGACGGCTCGACGGTCGAAGCCTCGCTGGTCGTGGCCGCCGATGGCCGTGCCTCGCCGGCGCGCGAGGCGGCGGGATTGCACGCCAGGACACGCGCCTACCCGCAATCCGCGCTGGTGCTGAACTTCGCCCACCACAGCGATCATGCCTTCACCTCGACCGAATTCCACACCGAAACCGGCCCTTTCACGCAGGTGCCGCTGCCGGGCGGCCATCGCTCCAGCCTGGTCTGGGTCGTCAAGCCCGAGACGGCCGAACAACTGGCGACGCTGGACGATGCCACGCTGTCGGCCCATATCGAGGAGCGGATGCAGTCCATGCTCGGTCGCGTGACCGTCGAAGCGGGGCGGCAAATCTATCCGCTGGCAGCCGTTTCCAGCCTGCGCTTTGCCCGCAACCGGGTCGCGCTTGTCGGCGAAGCAGCGCATGTGTTTCCTCCAATCGGCGCGCAGGGCCTAAACCTCGGTATCAGGGATATTGTCGATCTACTTGAAACGGCTTTGAAAAACAGACATGATCCCGGCGCGCCGCAAGCGCTTACCACCTATGATCTCAAACGCAAGCCGGATATTCTTGCTCGCAGCAGCGCGGTCAACCTGCTCAACCGCTCGCTGCTCTCCGACTTGCTTCCGGCGCAGATGGCGCGCAGCGCCGGGCTCGGAATGCTCGGCGCATTCTCGCCCTTGCGGGCCTTCTTCATGCGCGAGGGCCTGCGGCCCGGAAGCGGCTTCGCCGCCCTCGCCGGCGATCTAGGGCATTCTCGGCAAAAATAGAAATCGCCTTCGATGCCCTATCCTTTTGTTTTTACACAGCTCCGGACGCAAATCCGCTGCGCATTTTTGCTGGAATTGCTCTAGGGAAACAGGTCCGCCGGTAGGACGCCGCTTCGAATGGCAATGAGCCAGGCCGTGACGGTCGCGACGGAAAGACAGGTCGTGATCAGGATGCTGGCCGAAGCCCGCTGTAGCCAGACATTGTATTGCTGGGCGATGACGAACACGTTGGTCGCCGTAGGCAGAGCCGCCAGCAGGACGGCCGAAAAAGTCCAGACCGGCGAAAAATCGCCGATCCAGGACAGCACCACATAGCAGAGCAGCGGATGGATCACGAGCTTGAGGATGGCGATCGGGGCCATCTCCACTGGCACGCGCCTGAGCGGGCGCAGGGCCAGCGTGACGCCCATCGCGAACAGTGCGCAGGGCGCCGCGGCCGCCGACAGGTAGCTCAGCAGACGCTCGACGGGCAAAGGCGGCCGCAAGCCGACATAGGCCGCGGCGACGCCGAATGCGGTGGCTATGATGAAGGGATGCAGCACGATGCGGCGGACCACGCCGGCCACGAGTTGCGCTGCCGTGCTGTCGTCGTCGCCCGCCAGCGCCATCATCATCGGTGCGACGGCGAAATGGACGATGTTCTCGAAGCAGAAGATCAGCGCCACCGGCACCGCCGCTTCCTCTCCGAAGGCGAGCAGCGCCAGGCCCGGCCCCATATAGCCGATATTGCCGTAAGCTGCCGACAACGCCTTGATCGTCGCCTCGGCGATGCCGCCGCCGGAAAACAGCAGCGAGCCGGCGAACATGATCGTAAAGACGATGTAGGTGGAGGCGACCGAGCCGAGGATGAAGCCCCACTCCGTCAGCCTCTCGAAGGGCGTCTTCGCCAGCAACTGGAAGAACAGCGCCGGCAGCGCGACGTAGATGATGAAGGTGTTCATCCAGCCGAGCGCTTCCAGCGGCTCGCGCGTGATGCGGGCGACGACGAAGCCGATGAAGATCAGCCCGAAGAACGGCAGCACGAGACCGATGACGTCACTCATGCGGCCTCTCCTGACGCACGATGGCACCGACAGGTCGATCGGGCGATACCCGCACCCTCAGGGGCAACGGGATTGAATCGAAATCGTCTCTGCGCCACATAAGGAAAGGTGTTTTTGAGTGGTAAGACAGAATGAAGACAGCCAAATTCTCGATCGGACAGGTGGTCCGCCACCGGCTGTTTCCGTTCCGTGGCGTCATCTTCGACGTCGACCCGCAATTCGCCAACAGCGAGGAATGGTACGAGTCGATACCCGCGGAGGTCAGGCCGCGCAAGGACCAGCCGTTCTACCACCTGCTCGCCGAAAACTCCGAAACCGAATACATCGCCTATGTCTCGGAACAGAACCTGCTCGAGGACGACTCCGGGGAGCCGGTCAGACACCCGCAGATCCGCGAACTATTCGACAAGCGGCCCGACGGCCGCTACGCGCCGAAACGGCACCAGAGCCACTGAGCGGCGACTTGTCGCCGCCGCTCGTCGGCGCCGTCAGCCTTCCTTCTTCGTCGCCGCCACGCGCAGCGACAGTTCGCGCAACTGCTGCGGCGTCGCCTCCGAAGGCGCGTTCATCAACAGGTCGTAGGCCTGCTGATTCATCGGGAACATGGTGATCTCGCGCAGATTCTTGGCGCCGACGAGCAGCATCACCACACGGTCCACGCCCGCCGCCATGCCGCCATGCGGCGGGGCGCCGTACTGGAAGGCGCGATACAGGCCGCCGAAGCGCTCCTCGACCGTTTCACGGTCCAGCCCGACGATCTCGAACGCCTTGACCATTGTTTCCGGCAGATGGTTGCGGATGCCGCCGGAAGCGATCTCGAAACCGTTGCAGACCATGTCGTACTGGAACGCCTTGATCGACAGCGGGTCCTGCCCGTTCAGCGCCTCGAGACCGCCCTGCGGCATCGAGAAGGGGTTGTGGCCGAAATCGACGCGCTTCTCGTCCTCGTTCCATTCGTAGAACGGGAAATCGACGATCCAGCACAGTTCGAAACGGTCGCGGTCGACAAGGTTCAGTTCCTCACCGGCGCGCGTGCGCGCATCGCCGGCGAATTTCGCGAACTTCTTCGGGTCGCCGGCGACGAAGAAGGCTGCGTCGCCGTCTGCCAGGCCAAGCTGCTGGCGGACCGCCTCGGTGCGTTCCTCGCCGATGTTCTTGGCGATGGGGCCGGCGCCTTCCAGCTTGTCGCCTTCCTTGCGCCAGAAGATGTAGCCAAGCCCCGGCTGGCCCTCGCCCTGCGCCCAGCTATTCATACGGTCGCAGAAAGCGCGGCTGCCGCCGGTCTTCGCTGGAATGGCCCAAACCTCGGCCTTGGCGTCGTTGGCCAGGATGTTGGCGAACACCTTGAAGCCGGAACCGCGGAAATGCTCCGACACCTCTTCCATGACGATCGGGTTGCGCAGATCCGGCTTGTCGGTGCCGTATTTGCGCATGGCTTCGTCATAGGCGATGCGCGGGAATTCCTTCGTCACCGGCTTGCCGTCGGCGAAGGTCTCGAACACGCCGCGCATCACCGGCTCCATGGTGGCCAGCACGTCGTCCTGCTCCACGAAGCTCATTTCGAGGTCGAGCTGGTAGAATTCGCCCGGCAGCCGGTCGGCGCGCGGGTCCTCGTCGCGGAAGCACGGCGCGATCTGGAAATAGCGGTCGAAGCCGGACACCATGATGAGCTGCTTGTATTGCTGCGGCGCCTGCGGCAACGCGTAGAACGTGCCCGGATGGATGCGCGAGGGAACCAGGAAGTCGCGCGCGCCTTCCGGCGACGAGGCGGTCAAGATCGGCGTGGAAAACTCGGTGAAACCGGTCTCGCCCATGCGCCGGCGCATCTCGGCGATGATTCGCGTGCGCTGCACGATGTTCTTGTGGAGCGTCTCGCGGCGCAGGTCGAGGAAGCGATATTTGAGGCGAATGTCCTCCGGATATTCCGGCTCGCCGAACACCGGCAGCGGCAGTTCCTTCGCCGCCGACAGCACTTCGATCTCCCGCGCGTAGATCTCGACCTCGCCGGTCGGCATCTTGGCGTTGACGGTCTCGGCGGTGCGCGCCTTTACCTCGCCGTCGACGCGGATCACCCACTCGCCGCGCACGGTCTCGGCAATCGCGAAGCACGGCGAGTCCGGGTCGGCGACGATCTGCGTGATGCCGTAGTGGTCGCGCAGGTCGATGAACAGGAGGCCGCCGTGGTCGCGCACGCGATGGACCCAGCCGGACAGGCGGACGGTCTGGCCGACATCGGCCTTCCTCAGTTGAGCGCAGGTGTGGCTGCGGTAGCGATGCATGGTCGATGGTATCCGATCGGGTTTGTCCGGCCGCATGGAGGAATCCGGCCGCGAAATCGGCCGGAAAAGCGCATGGGAGGCCCGCTTTGTCAAGGCAAACGGGCGATGGCTGGGCCGTTTCGCGGTGGCATGAAAGCGCTTCGCCTTGACGAAAGGCTTTCCGGCTGGAATGGAAAGGATGTTTTCATAATCAAAAAAAGCAGTTTGATGCACGTCATCGCCACCCAGCAGGAACTCGAAGCAGCGATCGCAACCTTCGAAAAGTCCGATTTCGTCACTGTCGACACCGAATTCATCCGCGAGACCACGTTCTGGCCGGTGCTGTGCCTGATCCAGATGGCGGCGCCCGACGCGACGGCGCTGATCGATCCGCTGGCGCCGGGCATCGATCTGGCGCCGTTCTTCCGCCTGATGGGCAACGAGAAGGTGGTGAAGGTCTTTCACGCCGCGCGCCAGGACGTCGAGATCGTCGTCCACCTCGGCAACCTCGTGCCGCATCCGCTGTTCGACACACAGGTGGCGGCGATGGTCTGCGGCTTCGGCGACAGCGTCTCCTATGACCAGCTCGTCCAGAAGGTTACCGGCACGCAGCTGGACAAATCCTCGCGTTTCACCGACTGGCGCCACAGGCCGCTGTCGAACAAGCAACTCGACTATGCGCTGGCCGACGTGACGCATCTCATCGACGTCTATCTGCATCTCAAGGCCGAGCTGGAGCGCGAAGGCCGCGCCCATTGGCTCAACGAAGAGATGGAAGTCCTCACCTCGCGCTCGACCTACGATCCCGACCCGGAAGACGCCTGGAAGCGGCTCAAGATGCGGCTTCGCAAGCCGCAGGAGCTTGCCGTGGTGCAGGCCGTCGCGGCATGGCGCGAGCGCGAGGCGCGCGAACGGGACGTTCCGCGCGGGCGCGTCATCAAGGACGACGCCATCTATGAGATCGCCCAGCAGCAGCCGCGCGACGCGGAGGCGCTGGGACGGTTGCGCACGACGCCGAAGGGCTGGGAACGGTCGGCCACCGCTTCTGCCCTGCTGGCGGCGGTGAATGAGGCGCTGTCGGTGCCCAGGGAGAATATGCCGAAACCGCCGAAGCATTTCCAGCCGCCGGAGGGATCGGGCGCTGCCGCCGAACTGCTCAAGGTGCTTTTGCGGATCGTGGCCGAGAAGGAAGGCGTCGCGCCGAAGGTGCTGGCGTCCTCCGACGACATCGACCGCATCGCTGCCGAAGGGGAGAAAGCCGACGTGCCGGCGCTTCATGGATGGCGAAAGGCGGTCTTCGGCGACGTCGCGCTGCGACTGGTCCGCGGCGAACTCGGCATCAAGTTCGACAAGCGCAGGATCGTGGTGTTCGATCTCTAGCCACAACGGCATACCCGGCGCTGTAATGCGCCAGCGCCGTCCGGTGCCGGATGCGTCCGGTTTTACGCGCCGCCGTGGTAGTTCGGGCTCTCGCGCGTGATCGTCACATCATGCGCATGGCTTTCGCGCAGGCCGGCGTTGGAGATGCGCACGAAGGTCGCGCGCTCGCGGAAATCCTCCAGGGTGCGGCCGCCGACATAGCCCATCGCCGCCTTCAGCCCGCCTGCGAGCTGATGCAGGACGCCGGCCACCGGCCCCTTGTAGGGCACCTGCCCCTCGATGCCTTCCGGCACCAGCTTCAACGTATCGCGCACTTCCGCCTGGAAATAGCGGTCGGCCGAGCCGCGCGCCATGGCGCCCACCGAGCCCATGCCGCGATAGGCCTTGAAGGAGCGGCCCTGGTGCAGATAGACCTCGCCCGGGCTTTCGTCCGTGCCGGCCAGCAGCGAGCCGATCATGGCCGCGTCCGCCCCCGCCGCGAGCGCCTTGGCGAGATCGCCCGAATATTTGATGCCGCCGTCGGCGATGATCGAGACACCCGCCTTCTTCCCCGTCTCGACCGCCGACATGATGGCTGAAAGCTGCGGCACGCCGACGCCGGCGACGATGCGGGTTGTGCAGATCGAGCCGGGACCGATGCCGACCTTGACGGCGTCTGCGCCAGCATCGATCAGCGCCTGGGTGCCGTCGCTGGTCGCGACATTGCCGGCGAGGATGCGCACCGAGTTGGAAAGCTTCTTGGCACGGGCAACCGCATCGAGAACACGCTGCGAATGGCCGTGCGCGGTGTCGATCACCAGAAGATCGACGCCGGCGTCGATCAGCCGCTCGGCGCGCTCGAAGCCGTCGTCGCCCACGCTGGTCGCGGCGGCGGCGCGCAGCCGGCCCTGCGCGTCTTTGGTCGCGTGCGGATTGAGCTGCGACTTCTCGATATCCTTGACGGTGATGAGGCCGACGCAGTTGCCCTTCTTGTCCACCACCAGCAGTTTCTCGATCCGGTGCTGGTGAAGAAGGCGCTTGGCCTCGTTCTGGTCGACGTTCTCCTTGACCGTGATGAGGTTTTCGCGCGTCATCAACTCGTAGACCTTCTGGTCCGGATTGGAGGCGAAGCGCACGTCGCGGTTGGTGAGGATGCCGACGAGGCGGCCGACCTTCTGGCCGCCGGTCCCGCCGTTCTCGACAACCGGAATGCCGGAGATGCCGTGCGCCTTCATCAGCGCCAGCGCGTCGGCCAGGGTGGCGTCCGGCCCGATGGTGACCGGGTTGACGACCATGCCGGACTCGAACTTCTTGACCTGCCGCACCTGCTCGGCCTGCTCGGCCGGCGTGAAATTGCGGTGGATCACGCCGATGCCGCCGGCCTGTGCCATCGCGATGGCGAGCCTCGCTTCGGTGACCGTGTCCATCGCCGCCGACAGGATCGGCACGTTGAGATCGATGTCGCCGGCGATGCGCGTGCTGATGTCGGTGCCGCCGGGCATGACCTCGGAATGGCCGGGCTGCAGGAGCACGTCGTCGAAGGTAAGCGCCATAACGCCGGTTGCGGTTTCGATGATTTTTGCCATGGCCAGTCCCCAGAATGCAGGAAAGGCGCTGCGACCCGCTGGCCAGCGCCGACTCGTGGATTTCCCTTTCAGGATTGGCGCTGGCTGGTAACACGGACAACGGGTGAAGGGAAGTGCGCTGACGGCAGGGCAGCCATGTTTCGCTCAGCGCGCGAATTTCCGTGCGCCGGCCACGCAGGCGACGACGCCCAGCGTGACGGCGAGCATGGCCGGCGTCACCGTCTCGTGCAGCAGCGCGGCCGCGATCGCGAGACCGAAAAACGGCTGCAGAAGCTGCAACTGGCCGACCGCAGCGATGCCGCCCTGGGCCAGTCCTCGATACCAGAAGACGAAGCCGATCAACATGCTGAACAGCGAGACGTAAGCCAGACCGACCCACGCGGCCGTTCCGATCCCGGAAAGCGTTTGCGGAGCCGTCAGGAGCATCAAGGCCAGCATCACGGGCAAGGACAGGACCAGTGCCCAGCAGATTACCTGCCATCCGCCGAGTTGTCGCGACAGCCGCGCGCCTTCCGCATAGCCGAGGCCACAGGCCAGGACTGCCGCCAGCATCAGGGCATCGCCGGTCGCGGAGGCGGCGAAGCCCTGCGCCAGTGCGAACCCGACCACGCAGGCGCTGCCCGCCAGCGAGAACAGCCAGAACAGCGGCTTGGGGCGTTCGCCTGCCCGCACCACGCCGAAGATCGCCGTGGCCAGCGGCAGCAGGCCTATGAAGACGATCGAGTGCGCGGCGGTCACGTGGCGTAGCGCGAGGGCTGTCAGAAGCGGAAAGCCGATCACGACGCCGGCGGCGACGATCGCCAGTGAAAATAGATCGACCCGTGCAGGCCGCCTCTCACGGAAAAGGACGAGCAGTCCGGCGGCCAGGACGCCGGCGATCGCCGCACGCGCCACGGTCAGGAAGACGGGATCGAACTGCGCTACGGCGACCCGCGTTGCCGGCAGCGAGCCGCTGAAAATGACCACGCCGACGAGGCCGTTGACCCATCCCGCCGCTGTCCTGTCCATGCTGCGCTCCTTCGACAAGATGTGGCTTGTCGATGATCGACGCTGCCATTGCCAGCAACAGTACGATACAGTTATGACAAACCGTACTGATCGAATTTCCAGTACGGTGGGGTGAGGGCTCATGACTGCGACGCGAACGGAAATGGTGATGGCCACCGTCCGGCGACGTATCGCCGGGCGCAGCCTCGCGCCAGGGGCGAAGCTGCCGTCGCTGCGCGCCCTCGCCGCCTCGCTCGGCGTCTCGGTCTCGACCGTCGTGGAGGCCTATGAACGGCTGGCGGCCGAGGGTCTCGTCCATTCCCGTCCGGGTTCGGGCTTCTACGTGGCGCAGCAAGGCGCGCCGTTCTCGCCTTCGGCCAGCGGGCCGAGGCTGGACCGTGCCGTCGATCCGTTCTGGGTGTCGCGGCAGTCGCTCGAATCGGCCGAGGGCGTATCCAAGCCGGGCTGCGGATGGCTGCCCCCGGACTGGCTGCCGAACGACGGCATCAGGAAGGGACTGCGGGCGCTGGCGCGCGCGCCGGCGGTCTCGCTGGCCGAATACGCTTCGCCTCTCGGCTCTCCGCCCTTGCGGCAACTTCTGGCCAAGCGCCTGGCCGACCGGGCGATCGACTGCCCGCCTGACCAGATCATGCTGACGGAATCCGGTACGCAGGCCATGGACCTGCTTTGCCGCCTGCTGCTGGAGCCCGGCGATGCCGTCCTCGTCGACGACCCTTGCTACTTCAATTTCCAGGCCTTGCTGCGCGCCCACCGGGCCAAGCTGGTGTCGGTCCCCTATACGCCTTCAGGCCCCGATGTGGACCTGTTCGAGAAGGCGCTGACGGAACACCGTCCCCGCCTCTACATCACCAATTCGGCCATCCACAATCCGACGGGCGCGACGCTTTCGCCGGTGACGGCGCACAAGGTGCTGAAACTTGCCGAACGCGCCGGCCTGACGATCATCGAAGACGATCTCTTCGCCGATTTCGAACGCAGTCCGGCTCCCCGGCTCGCCGCTTTCGACGGGCTGGAGCGCGTGGTGACGATCGGCAGTTTCTCCAAGACCATATCGGCATCGGTCAGGTGCGGTTTCATCGCCAGCAAGCCCGGCTGGATCGAGCAACTGATCGACCTCAAGATCGCGACGGCCTTCGGCGGCGGCCGGCTGAACGCCGATCTGGTGCTCAACGTGCTCGGCGACGGCGGTTACCGCAAGCACATGGAGGGATTGCGCACCCGCCTGGCGGCCGCCATGTCCACCGTCGCGTCCCGCTTACGGCAAATCGGCATAGAGCCGTGGCTGATGCCGCAGGCCGGCATGTTCCTGTGGTGCCGGCTGCCGCACGATGCCGATGCGGCGGATCTCGCACGGGCAGCAATGGCGAAAGGCTTCGTCCTTGCGCCCGGCAACGTCTTCAGCGTCTCGCAATCGGCGCCGAACTTCATGCGCTTCAACGTTTCGCAGATGGCGGATGAAGGCCTGTTCGATTTCCTTCGCCAGGCTCTCCGCTGACGGTCTTGCCGGCTCTTCGGCAAAGCCTGGTCCGCGCATGAAACCGGCGTCATCTTCCCTTCCGCCCGGGGCTTCAATTCCTGAGGCGACTCTCATAAATATGACAAGGAATTAACACGACATGCTCCTCGATGCGTGATAACGGCCTGCCGGTCGGCCCGCCCCCGGTCGCCGCCTCGAACCTGCCAGATCGGAAACGGTTGTGAACCGGCTCATTCCACTCATACTGGCGGTCGCCCTGTTCATGGAGAACATGGATTCGACCGTCATCGCGACGTCGCTGCCGGCGATCGCTCTCGACATCCATACCAGCCCGATCGCCCTGAAGCTGGCGCTGACATCCTATCTGGTCTCGCTCGCGATCTTCATTCCGATCAGCGGCTGGATGGCGGACCGTTTCGGCGCCAAGCAGGTGTTTCGCGCGGCCATCGGTGTCTTCGTGGTGGGATCGGTCGCCTGCGCCATTTCCAATTCGCTCGGCGCTTTCGTGCTCGCCCGGTTCCTGCAAGGTATCGGCGGGGCGATGATGACGCCCGTCGGCCGGCTCGTTCTGGTGCGCGCGACGCCGAAGAGCGATCTCGTGGCCGCGATGTCGTGGCTCAGCATCCCTGCCCTCGTCGGCCCGCTGGTGGGGCCGCCGGTCGGCGGCTTCATCACCACCTATTTCTCCTGGCACTGGATATTCCTTATCAACGTGCCGATCGGCTTCATCGGCATTTTCCTGGCAACGAGGTACCTGCCGGAGATGGAGCGCGAACCGACGCCGCCGCTCGATTTCATCGGTTTCGTGCTGAGCGGCGTGGCCGCTTCGGGCGTTGTCTTCGGCCTGTCCGTCGTCAGCCTGCCGGCGCTACCGCCGATGACGGGCATAGTGACGGTGGTTGTCGGGCTGGTGTGCGGCGCGCTCTATCTCTATCACGCCCGCCGTGCGCGCCATCCACTGCTCGCCCTCGATCTTTTCCGTAACCAGCTCTTTCGCGCCTCGGTGCTGGGCGGCGGGCTGTTCCGCATCGGCATCGGCGCGGTGCCCTTCCTGCTGCCCTTGATGTTCCAGCTCGCCTTCGGGCTGACTCCCTTCGAATCCGGCATGATCACCTTCGTCACCGCGCTCGGCGCTCTCGGCATGAAATTCGTGACGGCCCGGCTGTTTCGGGCAATGGGCTTTCGCCGGGTGCTCATCATCGGCTCCCTCGTGGCGGCGGGTACCATCGCCGCCAACGGCTTCTTCACGCCGCAGACGCCCTATTGGCTGATGCTCGCGGTCATCTTCGCGGGCGGCTTCATCCGCTCGATGTTCTTCACCGGCATCAATGCGCTGGCCTATGCCGAGGTGCCGGCGGCCGACACCAGCAAGGCGACGCCCATCGCCGCCGTCGCCCAGCAGCTCAACATCGCGCTCGGCGTGGCGCTGGCCGGCGGCATCCTTGAGTTCCAGCTCAGCCTGCATGGCGGCGCGCTGACGCTGGCCGATTTCCACATCGCGTTCTTCATCGTGGCGGCGGTCTCGGCGGTCGCCTCGCTCTGGTTCTTCAGGCTGAGCCCCGACGCCGGCAACGCCGTATCCGGCTACAAGGGGCGCGTCGCAAGGAAGGCCGACGCCTCGGCGCCGGCGGAGTAGCAGGCGCCGCCGCTTCTTCAACCTTCAGCCGGCTGACGGCGTCCGCCCCTTGAAATCCTTGGCCAACAGGTAGAGCTCGACCGATGCGTCGCGCGAGGCTGGCGGCTTGACGTGATGCACGGAGCGGAAATTCTTCTTCAGCGCGTCGAGCAGCGTTGCTTCCGTGCCGCCCTGGAAGGTCTTCGCGAGGAAATGGCCGCCCGGTTTCAGCACGGACATGGCGAAGTCGGCCGCCACCTCGCACAGATGCATGGTGCGCAGATGGTCGGTGCGCCGATGGCCGGTGGTGGGCGCCGCCATGTCGGAAAGCACGATGTCGGGCTCTCCGCCGAGGGCCTCGGTCAGTTTCGCCGGCGCCTGCGGGTCGAGAAAATCCATCTGCAGGATGACGGCCCCCGGAACGGGATCCATTTCGAGATAGTCGATGCCCACCACATGCGGATGCTCGGCGCTGGACTTCGTGCGGTCGGCGGCGACCTGGCACCAGCCGCCGGGCGCGGCACCCAGGTCGATGATCTTCATGCCGGGTTTCAGCAGATGATGCCGGTCGTCGATCTCGATCAGCTTGTAGGCCGCGCGCGAACGGAAACCTTCCGCCTTGGACCGCTGGACATAAGGGTCGTTGAGGTGCCGCTCCAGCCAGCGCCGTGATGATTCCTTGAGCCCGCTCTTCTTCTTGACGCGGGTGCGAAGTACGCGGCCGGCGCCGGGTTTTTCCGGTTTCTTCGTCATGGACGTGCGCCCCGCCAGCGCTCCTGCCATACGCCCTCCTGCGCCATCAGCTCGCTCAATATGCCTTCACGCAGGCCTCGGTCGGCCACCCGCAGGCGCTCCGAAGGCCAAACGGCGCGGATCGCCTCCAGAATGGCGCAGCCGGCGAGCACGAGATCGGCGCGGTCCGCGCCGATGCAGGGATTGGCGACCCGCTGATCGAAATTCCAGCCGAGCAGCTTTCCGATCATGCGGTCGACGCTGTCGTTGTCCATCCACAGGCCGTCGACGCGGCGGCGGTCGTAGCGCTCCAGCTCCAGGTGAACGCCAGCCAGCGTGGTGACGGTGCCTGACGTGCCGAGCAGATGGAAGCCGGGGCGGGCGACCAGATGATCGAGCTTGGTGCGACCCTTGAAGTCGTCGAGCCTGACGCGGACGTCGTCCACCATCGCCCGGAACACGGATTCCGTCACCGTACGGCCGCCAAAGCGCTCGGCCAGCGACACGACGCCGACCGGCAGCGACGTCCAGGAGACGATATGGTTGGCCAGCCGCGACGACCGGTGCCCCGTCAGGTCGATCAGCGCGATTTCCGACGAGCCGCCGCCGATGTCGAACAGGACGACGCCGCGGGTGTTGCGCTCGACCAGCGACCCGCACCCGGAGACCGCCAGCCGCGCCTCCGTCTGCCGGTCGATGATCTCGAGCTTCAGCCCGGCCTCGCGCTCGACCCGGTCGAGGAACTCGGCCCCGTTGCTGGCGCTGCGGCATGCCTCGGTGGCGATCAGGCGCGCCCTGCGGACGCTGCGGTTGCGCAGCTTGTCGGCGCAGACCTTGAGCGCTTCGACGGCCCGGTCCATCGCCTGCTGGGAAAGGCTTCCAGACGAAGACAGCCCCTCGCCCAGCCGCACGATGCGCGAGAACGCATCGATGACGCGAAACTGGCCGTGGCGCTGCGGTATGGCCACCAGCAGGCGGCAATTGTTGGTGCCGAGGTCGAGGGCCGCGAAGACCGGCAAGTCGCGCCCGGTCGGGCGGCTTGATCCGTGGATTGCCCCCTCTCGCCGCATCGCGGGCGCAGGAACGGGCGCGGTTGCCGCAGCCGAGGCCGGCTCGCCATCGGCCCTGACTGTTGCCAGGCCATGATCGTCGCGCGCGAAAACCTTACGCCCGCGACGACGCTTGCGGCGCTTCTTGCCCTTTCCGGGCTGATGAGCGGCATCCCCGCGATCGGGGGCAGAATCGTGCTGGCGGCTGAGCGTGGCTACCGGCTGCGGGGCAAATGAAACCCGCGATGCCGGAAGGTCCCCGGCCACGCCCGCCTCCGGCGCGCCGGCGCCGGTGTTGCGGTCTTCCACAGTCTATCCTTCCGGCGCCGCGCGAACCGATACAGGACGCAGCAGGCACATCTGTTCTCAAGTTGTGCCAAGATTAGCAGGACGGCGCCCGATCACCAAGCGCAAAGCTGAGAGCGCGAACAATGACGCCGGCAAAGGTTGAACAGCCGGCATCGATGAGGCATGTCTGAAGCCGGGGCAGGAAGTACGGCGCAGCGCGCCACGCGAACGGGGGTGACGGCGGGTCATGACGGCAACGGGTGGATGAAAAAGGTCGGACGGTATTTCTGGCCTGTCGTGGGACTTTCAGCGGTCGCCTTCTCGCTCTGGCTGCTCTACGGCGAACTGCGCGGCGTCTCCCTCGACGATGTATGGGACGGACTTACCGCGATTCCGGGGCGCCACTGGACGGCATCGGCGCTGTGCGCGCTCGCCGCCTATGCGGCGCTTGCCGGATACGATCACATAGCTCTGCTTCACATCGGCAAGCGGGTCTCCTGGCTTTTCGTGACGCTCTGCTCCTTCACCACCTATGCGTTGTCGCATAACATTGGCGGGTCGGTATTGTCGGGCGCCGTCGTGCGCTACCGCGCCTACAGCACGCGCGGCCTGACCGGCCAGGAAATCGGCGTGCTCGTGGCGGTCTGCTCGATCACCTTCACGCTGTCGGCGATGCTGATCGGCGGCGTCGTGCTCGTGCTGATACCGGAAATCCTCGGCCGGTTTTCCGATATCGGCTACGCCCAGTTCTCGACCGGCACCGGCATCGCCCTGCTTGCGATCATCTGCGCCTATGTGTTCGGAAGCTGGCTGCACCTGCGGCCGTTCAGGCTCGGCGCCTTGCAGGTGCATTATCCGCGCCTGCCGATCGTGGCGCGGCAGTTCGTCATCGGCCCGATGGAGATCCTCGCCACGGCCGGCATCATCTACTTCGCCCTGCCGGAGGCGGGAAATCCGGGCTATCTCGTGGTGCTCGGCGTCTTCCTGGTCTCGTTCTCGCTCGCTCAACTCTCCCACGCGCCCGGCGGACTCGGCGTGCTCGAAGTGGTTTTCCTTGCGGGGCTCTCGGACATGGATCCGGCGGGCGTACTTGCCGCGCTTCTGGTGTACCGGCTGCTTTTCCTGATCATTCCGCTGCTGATCGGCCTTGCGATCGTCCTTGTGTTCGAGCGCTCGCAGTTCGCCATGAAGCGGGATTGACGACTTTGGTGCTGCTTGCGTCCCCGGCAGCCTGTGGATACGACAACGGAACCCGCCCGGAGGACCCCACATGAAAAACGTGCTGCAGGAACTCGAACGCCGCCGCGAAATCGCCCGGGCCGGCGGCGGGCCGGCGCGCGTCGAGGCACAGCACAGGAAAGGCAAGCTGACGGCGCGCGAGCGCATCGAGATATTCCTCGACGAGGGTTCCTTCGAGGAATTCGACATGTTCGTCGAGCATCGCTCGACCGATTTCGGCATGGAGAAGACCAAGTTCGCCGGCGACGGCGTCGTCACCGGCTGGGGCACGGTGAACGGGCGGCCGGTCTATCTCTTCGCCAAGGATTTCACCGTGTTCGGCGGCTCGCTCTCGGAAGCGCACGCCGAAAAGGTGATGAAGGTGCAGGATATGGCGCTGCGCAACCGCGCGCCGATCATCGGCCTCTACGACGCCGGCGGCGCGCGCATCCAGGAAGGCGTGGCCGCGCTCGGCGGCTATGCCGAGATTTTCCAGCGCAACGTGCTGGCGTCGGGCGTCATCCCTCAGATCTCGCTCATCATGGGGCCGTGCGCGGGCGGCGACGTTTATTCGCCGGCCATGACCGACTTCATCTTCATGGTGCGCGACACCTCCTACATGTTCGTCACCGGACCGGACGTAGTGAAGACCGTGACCAATGAGACCGTGACCGCGGAGGAACTCGGCGGCGCGTCGGTCCACACGACGAAATCCTCGATCGCCGACGGCGCCTATGACAACGACGTCGAGGCGCTGTTGCAGATGCGGCGGCTGGTCGACCTGCTGCCGGCCTCCAACACGGCCGACCTTCCCGAAATCGAGTGCTATCAATCCGTGACGGAGCACGATCTGTCGCTCGACCGGCTGGTCCCCGAAAACGCCAATAAGCCTTACGATATCAAGGAGTTGATCCTCAAAATCTGCGACGAGGCGGATTTTTTCGAGATCCAGTCTTCCTTCGCGAAGAACATCGTCACCGGGCTCGGCCGCGTCGAAGGCCGCACCGTCGGCTTCGTCGCCAACCAGCCGATGGTGCTGGCGGGCGTTCTGGATTCCGACGCTAGCCGCAAGGCCGCGCGCTTCGTGCGCTTCTGCGACTGCTTCAACATCCCGCTCGTCACCTTCGTCGATGTGCCGGGATTCCTGCCGGGCACCGCGCAGGAATATGGCGGGCTCATCAAGCATGGCGCCAAGCTGCTGTTCGCCTATGCCGAGGCGACCGTGCCAAAGGTGACTGTGATCACCCGAAAGGCGTTCGGCGGCGCCTATGACGTGATGGCGTCGAAGCACCTGCGCGGCGACATGAACTACGCCTGGCCGACCGCGCAGATCGCGGTGATGGGCGCCAAGGGCGCGGTCGAGATCATCTACCGCAAGGACATCGGCGATGCGGAAAAGATCGCTGGGCATACCGCGCGCTACGAGGATCGGTTCCTGTCGCCCTTCGTCGCCGCCGAGCGGGGCTATGTCGACGAGGTGATCATGCCGCATTCGACCCGCCGCCGCGTGGCGCGGGCGCTCAGGATGCTACGCAACAAGGACCTGTCGAACCCTTGGAAGAAGCACGACAACATTCCGTTGTGAGCGTCCCGCCCAACGTGGACGATGCACAGCGCGCGGCGCGGCCATCAGCCGCCTCGACCTGAACCGATTTGCACCGCCCGTCCCCACAATCTTCGCTTGAAGCCTCTTGTGCAACGCGATAGGCCGTGGCCGATCAAAGACTTGGAGCCATGGCCGTGAGCGAGAAGAACACCAGAACCGAAACCGATACGTTCGGCCCGATCGAAGTGCCTTCGGATCGCTACTGGGGCGCGCAGGCGCAGCGCTCGCTCGGCAATTTCAAGATCGGCTGGGAAAAGCAGCCCGCTTCCATCGTGCGGGCGCTCGGCATCGTCAAGCGCGCGGCGGCCGAGACCAACATGGAACTGGGCAGGCTCGATCCGGCGCTCGGCAAAGCCGTCGTTCAGGCCGCGCAGGAAGTCATCGACGGCAAGCTGGACGACCATTTCCCGCTCGTCGTCTGGCAGACGGGCTCCGGCACGCAATCCAACATGAACGCCAACGAGGTCATCTCCAACCGGGCGATCGAACTGCTCGGCGGAGTGATGGGATCGAAGAAGCCGGTCCATCCCAACGACCACGTCAACATGAGCCAGTCGTCGAACGACACCTATCCGACGGCCATGCACATCGCCTGCGCCGAGCGCATCGTGCACGACCTGCTGCCGGCGCTGAAGCACCTGCACAAGGCGCTGGACGACAAGGCCAGGGCCTTCGACCATATCGTCAAGATCGGCCGCACCCACACGCAGGACGCCACCCCCCTCACCCTTGGCCAGGAATTCTCCGGCTATGCCGCGCAGGTCACCTCGTCGATCAAGCGCATCGAACTGACGCTGCCCGGCTTGCAGGAACTGGCGCAGGGCGGAACTGCGGTCGGTACCGGCCTCAATGCGCCCGTCGGTTTCGCCGAGAAGGTGGCCGAGCATATCGCATCGATCACCGGCATCGCCTTCACCTCGGCGCCGAACAAGTTCGAGGCGCTGGCCGCGCACGATTCCATGGTGTTCTCGCACGGCGCCATCAACGCGACCGCCGCCGCGCTCTTCAAGATCGCCAACGATATCCGCTTCCTCGGCTCCGGCCCGCGCTCGGGCCTCGGCGAACTGGCGCTGCCGGAGAACGAGCCCGGCTCCTCGATCATGCCGGGCAAGGTCAACCCGACCCAGTGCGAGGCGATGACGCAGGTGTGCGTGCAGGTGTTCGGCAACAATGCCGCGCTGACCTTTGCGGGCAGCCAGGGCCATTTCGAGCTCAACGTCTACAATCCCGTCATGGCCTACAATTTCCTGCAGTCGGTGAAGCTGCTCGCCGACGCCTCGGTGTCCTTCACAGACAATTGCGTGATCGGCATCGTCGCGCGGGAAGACAATATCGAGGCCGCTCTGAAACGCTCCCTTATGCTGGTGACGGCGCTGGCGCCGACGATCGGCTACGACAACGCCGCCAAGATCGCCAAGACGGCGCACAAGAACGGCACCACGTTGCGCGAGGAGGCCGTCGGCGGCGGCTATGTCAGCGAAGAGGATTTCGACCGGCTGGTGCGGCCTGAGGACATGACGCATCCGGGCTGACGGCACCATGCCCGGCGCATTAGTGAACAATGCGTTGCCGAAACAGTATCTATGGTGAACAATCAGCTTGGTCTACTGGGAGGGCACATAATCACCTTCCGGAGACCAAGCTCATGTCGAACATTTCCGTCACGTCCACGGCCGCCGCTTCCGGCAACTCGCCGGTGATCCTCGTCGCCCGTATCCTCATCTCGATCCTGTTCATCCTTGCCGGCTTCGGCAAGCTCACCGCCATTTCCGCCACCGCCGGCTGGTTCGGCTCCATCGGCTTGCCCATGCCGACGGTCACGACTGTCGTCGTCGGTCTGGTGGAACTGCTCGGCGGCATCTCGGTGCTGGTCGGCTTCCAGACGCGGATTGCGGCCATCGTGCTTGCGGTTTTCACGCTCGTGGCCACGGCCGTCGCCCATCTCGATTTCTCGCAGGCCGGCAACGCGCTGATGCTGCAGAAGAATCTTGGTATCACCGGCGGCCTGCTGCTGCTCGCCGTTCTGGGCGCCGGCGCCTATTCGATCGACGGCCGCAAGGGCTGATCCGATCTCTTTCCGATCTGGAGAAGGCGCGGATCGCTCCGCGCCTTTTTCATTTCGCCGAAACGCTCGGGCCGCCTTCGACAGACAGGAACAGCTTGCGGCCGGACACTTTCGCAAGTTGGGCCAGTCGCCCGGCCGGCCGCTCGCCGTAGAGACCGGCGAGGTCGGCCGGAATGACCAGCGCCAGTGCGCCGTCGCCGCGTTCCTCCCAGCGCAGGCGCGGCATCACGCCGGGCATGGCGGCTGTCAGCAGGTAGACGACGCGCATCATCGCTGCCAGCGCCCTCGCCCGTTCCAGATAGCGCGGCGTCGCCAGCCCCCTGATCTCGGGAGAGGCTTCGTTGAACACGCCCTCGTGCCGGAACAGGTTCGTCAGGGCCAGATAGGCGCGGCCGGGATGATCGACGCCGATGAACGAGGCATGCGCGATGATGTTGAGCGATTGCGTGCCCCGGTATTCGGGATGCGCGCGCCAGCCGATATCGGCCAGCAGGCAGGCCGCCTGCCTGTAGCGTGCCTCGTCCGCCGTCTCCTCGATGCCGAAGGCCGCAAAGGTCTTGCCGGTCCACTCGACCAGTTCCTGCGCATGATCGAAGGAGCGGGAGCGCAGCCGCGCCAGTTCCTCGGCTGCCGAGATGAGCGGGTCGATCCTGCGGGCTTCCTCGTCGAGCAATGAATATAGAAACCCCTCGCGCACGCCGAGCGCCGAAACAATGATCTTCGACGGCTGCATGGCCGCAATGATCTCCAGCAGGACCACCGCGCCCCACGGCAGCAGCGAGCGGCGGTTCTTCGAGACGCCCTCGATGCCCTTGACCTTTTCGACCTCGCCCTTGGCGATCCGCTTCAGGAAGGCTTTGGCCTCATCGATGCCGATCTGGTAGTCATGCATGACCCCCAGCGGATAGTTCGTCATCTCCATGTGCAGGCGCGCGACGTTTCGCCAGGTGCCGCCCACTGCGTAGAAAGGCCTGTTCCCGCCACCCTTCAGAAGCGACGCGCCGGCCAGCGCGTCCTTGGCGATGCGAGCGGCTTCGGCCAGGGAGCCCTTCGCCATGTCCTGCAATCTGAGTCCGCCGAGGGGCAGCGTGATGCCCTCGCCGATCGTCTCGCCGTCGACGTCGACCAGTTCCAGGCTGCCGCCGCCGAGATCTCCGGCGATGCCGTTGGCGGGATGGAAACCGGAGATGACGCCGAGCGCGGAATAGCGGGCTTCCTCCTTGCCCGAGAGCACCTTGATCTCGGTGCCGAGAACTTCTTCGGCCCTGTGGATGAAATCGGGGCCGTTCTCCGCCTCGCGTGCGGCTGCGGTGGCAAGAACGTACATTTCGGACGCCCTTGCCTGTTCCGACAGGCTGCGGAAGCGCCTGAACTCGTCCATCGAGCGCGTCACGGCTTCTGGATCGAGCCTGCCCGTCGAAACGATGCCGCGGCCGAGACCGGCCAGCATCTTCTCGTTGAACAGGATCGTCGGCGAGCGCGCCAGCCCCTCGTAGATGACCAGGCGGATGGAGTTCGACCCGATGTCGATGATCGAAAGCGGCCGCCTGTCCTGCAGGCGGCCCTGCGAGCCGGCCAGCATCAGGCGGGGGTCTCGGACTTCTTGCGACGCTTGAACTGGGCGATGCGCTTGGGCGCATGCGATTTCAACGCGTCACCCCGTCCCGACAGGCTCGGATTGGTCATGAAATATTCCTGCGCGTTGAAGGCTTCCTCGCCCTCGTCCGGCCCCATGCGCCGCGAGGTGCCGTCAGCCAGTACCTCGAAACTTTGCTGATTGTCCATGATGTTGCCGAGCATGATCTGGCCGAGCACCTGCTCGTGCACGGTCGGGTTGGTGATCGGCACCATAGCCTCGACGCGCCGGTCGAGGTTGCGCGGCATCAGGTCGGCCGAGCTGATATAGACGATCGCCTCGTCGGACGGCAGGCCGTGGCCGTTGCCGAAGCAATAGATGCGGCTGTGCTCCAGGAAGCGGCCGACGATCGACTTCACCCTTATGTTTTCCGACAGGCCCGGCACCTGTGGCCTGAGGCAACAGATGCCGCGCACCACCAGGTCGATCTCGACCCCTGCGCGGCTCGCATCGTAGAGGGCGTCGATGATGATGGGATCGACCAGCGCGTTCATCTTCATCCAGATCCGCGCCGGATGGCCGTTCCGGGCATGCTCGATCTCATCGCCGATGTGGCCGAGAATGCGGCTGCGCAGCGTGTAGGGCGAAAGCGCGATGCACATTTCCCCGGTCGGCTCGGCGTAGCCGGTGATGAAATTGAAGATCTGCGCAACGTCGCGGGCGATGTGCGGGTCGGTGGTGAAGAAGGACAGGTCCGTATAGATGCGCGCGGTGATCGGGTGATAGTTGCCGGTGCCGAGATGCACGTAGTTGCGCAGCCGGTTGTCCTCTCGGCGGACCACCAGCGACATCTTGGCGTGGGTCTTCAGCTCCAGAAAGCCGAACACCACCTGCACGCCGGCGCGCTCCAGGTCGCGCGCCCAGCGGATATTCGCCTCCTCGTCGAAGCGGGCCTTCAGCTCGACCAGCGCCGTGACCGACTTGCCGGCCTCGGCGGCGTCGATCAGCGCTCGCACGATCGGGCTATCGTTGGAGGTGCGGTAGAGCGTCTGCTTGATCGCCACGACCTCGGGGTCCATCGCCGCCTGGCGCAGGAACTGCACCACCACGTCGAAGGACTCGTAAGGATGGTGGACGACGATGTCCTTCTCGCGGATGGCGGCGAAGCAGTCGCCGCCATGCTCGCGGATGCGCTCGGGAAAACGCGGATTGTAGGGTGGGAATTTCAGGTCGTCGCGCGCCACCGAGACGATCTCCGAAATCTGGCTCAGCGCCAGCGGCCCGTTCAGCACGCTGACACGGCTGCCGCCGACGCCGAGTTCGCCCGCGACGAACTCCCGCAACTCCTCCGGCATGCCGGCATCGAATTCGATGCGGATCACCGAACCGCGGCGGCGGCGTTTCAGCGCCGTCTCGAACAGCCGCACGAGGTCCTCCGATTCCTCCTCCACCTCGATATCGCTGTCGCGGATGATGCGGAACGTGCCCGAGCCCCGCACCTCGTAACCGGGAAACAGCTTGCCGATATAGAGGCCGACCGTTTCCTCCAGCGGAATGAAGCGCACGCGCCCCTTGCGGTCCGGCAGGCGGATGAAGCGCCTGAGCGCCGGCGGCAGGCGCAGCAGCGCGCTCATCTGCTCGCCGTTCTTGCGGTGGCGCAGTTGCAGGGCGATCGAAAAGCCCAGGTTCGGAATGAACGGGAACGGGTGCGCCGGGTCGATCGACAGCGGCGTGAGCACCGGAAACACCTGGTCCTGGAAGTGATCTTCCAGCCAGCCTTTCTCGTCCTTGGTCAGATCGCCGCCGCCGATGCTTTCGATGCCCTCGGCATCCAGCAGTTTCATCAGCGACGACAGGCTCTTCTGCTGGTCTTCCTGGAGACGCTCGACCTCGCGGAGCAATTGTTCGAGCTGCTGATCGGGCGTGCGGCCGTCGGGGCTCTTGAGCACGATCCCCTGCCGAACCTGCCCCGCCAGGCCGGCGACCCGGACCATGAAGAACTCGTCGAGATTGGCCGCCGATATGGACAGGAAGCGGACTCGCTCGAGCAGAGGATGGCGCTCGTTCTGCGCCTCTTCCAGAACACGCCGGTTGAACTGGAGCCACGAGAATTCGCGATTGACGAACCGGTCCGGATTGCCACCGTCGGCACCCGCGGCATCCTGGGGGCTAAATTCGGCCTGGACCGGCTTCAATTCGTTCATGATCCGCTCTCTATACAGATTGCGCCGCTTATCCGGCTCAATTTATCCACTGACAGGCTTTTGCAACAGTTTCATTTCAATCGCCTTGCAAAGTGGACGGTTATGCTACAAACGCACCCTATCGAAGCGTTGGAGACGGGAGACGGCGATGGCCGGCGGTTCCATTCCTCATTTCCAGAACGATGCCGGGCACCGGATGATCGAGATCGGCGTCAGGGAGTTCATGTGCGTGGGCGCCAATCCGCCCTTCGATCATCCGCACATCTTCATCGACATGGGCGACGAGGACGAGGCGGTATGTTCCTATTGCTCGACGCTCTATCGCTATTCGCCTTCGCTGAAGGCGGGCGAGACCAACCCTCCCGGCTGCACCTACGCCGACCAGGCCGCCGCCTGACCCCGCTTCGCTATGGCTGATGCCGGACCGCCGGGCGTCATCGTCGCCGGCGCGGGCATTGCCGGGCTGACGACGGCGCTGGCTTTTGCATCAAAGGGCCAGCGGGTGCGTGTTTTCGAACAGGCCGCGCGGCTGGAAGAGGTCGGCGCGGGGCTGCAGCTTTCCCCCAACGCAACCCGGATTCTTTCGCGGCTGGGCGTTCTGGGCCGGATCCTGCCCCATGCCGTCCAGCCGGCGGCCGTGCTTCTCAAGGATGCTGTCAGCCTGCGACTTCTCGCCCGCATCCCCCTCGGCGAAATCGCAGAGGACCGCTGGAAGGCGCCCTATCTCGTCGTTCACCGCGCCGATCTGCAAAGGGCGCTGCTGGCGGCGGTCGCGGAGACGCCGGGCATCGAAATCGTGACCGCCGCCGCCGTCACCGATTTTCAGGCCGGTCCGGACGGGCCGGCGATCACCATGACGACCGCGGAAGGCGTGCGGCACGAGCGCGGCGCTCTGATCGTCGGCGCGGACGGGGTGTGGTCGCGCCTGCGGTCCTGGTGCGGCGGAGCCGAAAGCCGGTTCGCGGGCGAGATCGCCTGGCGCACGACGATCGAGCGGGCAAGCACCGCAGGGTTCGCTTTCGACGCCCTCACCTCCAGTGACTGCGTCACGACGTTCCTGAACCCGGCATTCCATCTCGTCGCCTATCCGGTCAGGGCGGGCGCCGCTGTCAATCTCGTCGCCTTCACCAAAGGAGGGATTGCCAAAGGCGGCAAGGCCAAGGGAGACGGGGCCAAGGGAGACGGTGCCAAGGGGGACGGCACCGCGCGCGACTGGGCAGCGAGGGCGGACTCAGCCGAACTCCTGGATCATCTGCAAGGTGCGGACAGGATGCTGCTCGACATCGTGAAGCAGGCCGGCCCCTGGACGGCCTGGCCACTGCATACGGTCAATGCCGCCAGCGGATGGTTCCGTCCCGACGGTCTCGTCCTCGTCGGCGACGCCGCCCACGCCATGACGCCCTTCGCCGCCCAGGGCGCAGCGATGGCGATCGAGGACGCGGCGACATTGGCCGATTGCATCGTACCGGGCGACAGTAGCGGGGAATCGGACCTTTCGGGGTGTCTGCAACGGTGGGAACGGCTGCGCAAGCCGCGCGTCACAAAGGTCGCCCGCCGCGGTGCGCTGAACCATCTCGCCTGGCACGCGGCCGGTCCGGTCGCGCTGGCGCGCAACTTCCTGCTCAGGCATCGATCGCCTCAGAAACTCGCGGCCGATCTAGACTGGCTGTACGGAGACTAGGCAATAGGCAGTCGGTTTCTCCGGCTTATCGACTGCCGAATTCCGACTGCCGCTCTCGTCAATGCAGTATCTGCGACAGAAACAGCTTGGTCCGCTCATGGCGCGGATGGTCGAAGAACTCGGCCGGCGTGTTCTGCTCGACGATCTGGCCGGCGTCCATGAAGATGACGCGGTTGGCGACCTTGCGGGCAAAACCCATCTCGTGGGTGACGCACAGCATGGTCATGCCTTCCTCGGCCAACCCCACCATCGTCTCCAGCACTTCCTTGATCATCTCGGGATCGAGCGCCGAGGTCGGCTCGTCGAACAGCATGATGCGCGGGTTCATGCACAGCGAGCGCGCGATCGCCACGCGCTGCTGCTGGCCGCCGGAAAGCTGGCCGGGATATTTGTTCGCCTGCTCGGGAATCTTGACGCGCTCCAGGAAGTGCATGGCGGTTTCCTCCGCCTGCTTCTTCGGGATCTTGCGCACCCAGATCGGCGCGAGCGTGCAGTTCTCCAGGATCGTCAGATGCGGGAACAGGTTGAAGTGCTGGAACACCATGCCGACCTCGCGGCGCACCTCGTCGATCTTCTTCAGATCGTTGGTCAGTTCCTTGCCGTCGACGATGATCTTGCCCTTCTGGTGCTCTTCCAGCCGGTTGATGCAGCGGATCATGGTCGACTTGCCCGAACCCGACGGCCCGCAGATGACGATGCGCTCGCCGCGCATGACCTTCAGATTGATGTCCTTCAGCACGTGGAACTCGCCGTACCATTTGTGCATGCCGATGATCTCGACCGCCACGTCGGTGTCGGAGATGTGCATCCTGTTCCTGTCGACCGCGATTTCGTCGGCCTTGACTGCGTTTTCGATGGCCATCTGGCGGTTCCTTTTCTAGCGCTTGTGGCCGGTGTCGAGCCGGCGCTCCATGTATTGCGAGTATCGTGACATGCCGAAGCAGAACACCCAGAATATGGCGGCGGCGAAGACATAGCCGGTCTTGGCCGTCTGCGGCGTTGCCCATGTCGGATCGCCGGAGATGTTCTGCTTCACGACACCCAGAAGATCGAACATCGAGATGATCAGCACCAGCGTAGTGTCCTTGAACATGCCGATGAAGGTGTTGACGATGCCGGGAATGACCAGCTTGAGCGCCTGCGGCATGACGATGAAGCCCATCTTCTGCCAGTAGGTCAGCCCGAGCGAGTCCGCGCCCTCGTACTGCCCCTTCGGAATGGCCTGCAGGCCGCCGCGAACGACCTCGGCCATGTAGGCGGAGGCGAACAGCGCCACGCCGATCAGCGCCCTCAGGAGCTTGTTGAAGCTCATGCCCGGCGGCACGAACAGCGGCAGCATGAAGCTCGCCATGAACAGCACCGTCACCAAAGGCACGCCGCGCACCGCCTCGATGAAGATCACCGAGAGCAGCTTGACGATCGGCATCTTCGAGCGGCGCCCGAGCGCCAGCAGGATGCCCAGCGGCAGCGAGACGACGATGCCGACATAGGAGATGACGAGCGTCACCATCAAGCCGCCCCACAGAGGCGTCTCGACGAACCGCAGACCGAACCAGCCGCCCACCAGCAGGAAGAAAGCCACGAACGGGAAGACCGCGAAGAAAAGGATCGCGTTCAGCCGCTTGAACGGCGCGCGCGGAATGAGCAGCGGCGCCAGCAGGGCGATGAAGATCAACCCCGTCAGGATGACCCGCCAGCGCTGGTCCACGGGATAGCGCCCGAACATGAACTGCCCGAAGCGGCCGCTGACGAAGGGCCAGCAGGCGCCCGACCAGCCGGCCGGCAACTGGCCGCCCTGCTCCGTGGTCAGGCAGGCAGTGCGGTCCGCGCCGGTCCATACCGCGCCGAAGAACAGCCAGTTCAGGATCTGCGGCAGCGCCCATGCGATCAAAAGCAGGGCAAAGATGGTGAGGACCGAATCCACGGGCGTCGCGAACAGGTTCCTGCGCATCCATGCGCCCGGCCCCACCTGTGAACGCGGCGCCGCCTCGGCCAGCGCCATTTCGGTCCGTACCCAGGCCATATCATGTTCCTGCATGGCCTATCGCTCCTTCAACGCCATCTTGGTGTTGAACCAGTTCATCAACAGCGACGTCAGGACGCTGATGCCGAGATAGACGACCATGAAGACGACGACGACTTCGATGGCCTGTCCCGTCTGGTTCAGGATCGTTCCGCCGATGGCGTAGAGGTCCGGATAGCCTATCGCCACCGCGAGCGATGAGTTCTTGGTCAGGTTGAGATACTGGCTGGTCAGCGGCGGGATGATGATGCGCATGGCCTGCGGGATGATGACCAGCCGCAATCCGAGGCCGGAACGGAGCCCGAGCGCGGAATACGCCTCCGTCTGCCCTTTCGGAACGCCGATGATGCCGGCGCGCACGATTTCGGCGATGAAGGACGCCGTGTAGAACGATAGCGCCAGATAAAGCGACAGGAACTCCGGCTTGACGTTCAGCCCGCCGGTCAGATTGAAGGTTCCCTTCTTCGGCAGGTCGAAGCTCAGCGGGAAGCCGGTCAGCATGAAGGCGAGCAGAGGCAATCCAACGATCAGCGCGACAGATGTCCAGAATACCGGGAACTGCTGTCCTGTCGCCATCTGCCTGGCGCGCGCCCGGCGCGCGACATACCAGGAAAGCGCGACCCCGAGCACCAGGCCCGCCAGCACCAGCCACGAACCCTCGCCCCAGACGAAGCGCGGAAAATAAAAGCCGCGATTGTTGAGATAGGAGCCGAACGGCAGCGAATAGCTGTCACGCACGTTCGGCAGCAGCGCCAGCACGCCCTGATACCAGAACAGGATCACCAGCAGCGGCGGAATGTTGCGGAAAATCTCGATGTAGACGGTCGCCAGCTTGCGGATCAGCCAGTTCTTCGACAGCCGCCCGATGCCGACCAGGAAGCCGACGATCGTCGCCGTTATGATGCCGGCGACCGCGACGATGATCGTGTTGAGAACGCCGACGACCAGCGCGTCCCCGTACGAGGAGTCGGAACTGTAGTCGATCAGCGTATTGGAGATGTCGAAGCCGGCGCGGCCCCTCAGGAAGCCGAAGCCGGTGGCGATGTGGGAGCGGTGCAGGTTCTCGATCGTATTGCCGACGATCCACCAGAGGCCCAGTGCCAGGGCCGCCATGAGAACCACCTGAAAGAAGATTCCGCGAACTTTCGGATCGTAGATCAGCGACGCCCGGGCGGGCTCTTCGCGGATGATGTCTTGTGCCACAGGGTTCCCCTTCCCATGACGCGCCCCTGCGACCTGATGTTATTGTTGAATCGCGGAGGCAAAAAGGGCCGGAGGATCATTCCTCCGGCCCGGTTCGATGGTCAGCGGATCGGCATGCCGTATTGCAGGCCGCCCTTGGTCCACAGGGCGTTGATGCCGCGCGCGATCTTCAGCGGGCTACCCTGGCCGACGTTACGCTCGAAAATCTCGCCGTAATTGCCGGTGGCCTTGATGATGTTGACGACCCAGTCGTTCGAGACGCCGAGATCGGTGCCGATCTTGGTCTCGGCTTCGGTGCCGAGGAGGCGCTTGATGTCGGGGTTGTCGGAGTTCTTCATCTCGTCGACGTTGGCCTGCGTCACGCCGGCTTCCTCGGCATCGAGCAGCGCGTAGTAGGTCCACTTGACGATGTCGAACCACTTGTCGTCGCCCTGGCGCACGGATGGGCCGAGCGGCTCCTTGGAGATGATCTCCGGCAGAACGACGTGATCATCCGGCGAGGCCATCTGCAGGCGCACGGCATAGAGACCGGACTGGTCGGTCGTGTAGGCGTCGCAGCGACCCGAATCGTAGGCGGCGTTGGCTTCCTCGAACTTCTCGAAGACGACCGGATTGTACTCCATCTTGTTCGCCTTGAAGTAGTCGGCGAGGTTGAGTTCGGTCGTCGTGCCGGACTGCACGCAGATGGCGGCGCCGGAAAGCTGCAGGGCCGAATTGACGCCGGGCAGCTTCTTCGAATTGATCATGAAGCCCTGGCCGTCATAGTAGGTGACGCCGGCGAAGTTGAGGCCGAGCGCGGTGTCGCGGTTGATCGTCCAGGTCGTGTTGCGCGACAGGATGTCGATCTCGCCCGACTGGAGCGCGGTGAAGCGATCCTTGGCGGAGAGGCCGGTGAACTTCACCTTGGTGCCGTCGCCGAACACGGCCGCAGCGACCGCGCGGCAGAAATCGACGTCGATGCCCGTCCACTCGCCCTTGTCGTTCGGCGCGGAAAAGCCGGCAAGGCCGGTATTCACGCCGCACTGGACATAGCCCTTCGCCTTCACGTCGCTCAGCGTGTCGGCGGAAGCGGCCGAGGCCATGAAGCCGACGGCCGCCGCTCCGAGAATACCGATTGCAATGTGTTTCATACCCACAAACCCTTTTTCTGTTGTTCAGGCAGAGCCTGTTGTTTTTCCCGTGT
Organism: Mesorhizobium hunchu; assembly: GCF_040081975.1. Taxonomy (NCBI): domain Bacteria; kingdom Pseudomonadati; phylum Pseudomonadota; class Alphaproteobacteria; order Hyphomicrobiales; family Phyllobacteriaceae; genus Mesorhizobium; species Mesorhizobium hunchu. Next base: position 21,684 of record NZ_JBEBMG010000005.1, on the reverse strand, counting down.
GAAACGCAGCACGTCCATCGGCCCACTTCCGAAGCGCGGCGTCCCGACGGACGCCCGAAGCTGCCTCCCATTCACAATCGGTATCGAAGGCGATTATTCAGGTGAGGTCAAGAAAAATGACCGAAAGACGGCAAACCTCCCCACCGAAGCCACAATTCAGGTCGGCACGTGTCTCCGTACCGGCAGATGCGCGCTTGTGTCGCTTGGCCCAGCCTGTCGTCGCGCGTGGCGGGACTTGCAAGGTTGCACGCCGTCGGGCGGCGATTTATTGCCTGAAGAACACACCGAGGAGACGAAATGGCAAAGAATGACGCGAATTGGGGCGTCGACACGCGCCTCGCCCACGGCGGCAACGACCCACGCGACTTCCACGGCTTCGTCAATCCGCCCGTCGTGCACGCGTCGACGGTGCTCTATCCGAACGCCGGGGCGATGGCGTCCCGGGCGCAGAAATACACCTACGGCACCCGCGGGACACCGACCACCGACGCGCTCGCCTCGGCGATCGACGCGCTCGAAGGCTCTGCGGGCACCATCGTCGTCCCGTCCGGGCTGGCGGCGGTCACCATCCCCCTGCTCGCCTTTGCAGCGGCCGGCGACCATGTGCTGATCGTCGATTCGGTCTACCATCCGACGCGGCATTTCGCCGATACGATGCTGACGCGCCTCGGCGTCGAGATCGAATATTACGATCCTCGGATCGGCGCCGGCATCGCGGCGCTGATGAAGCCTAACACGCGAATCGTCTTTACCGAGTCGCCCGCCTCGAACACCTTCGAGCTGCAGGACATTCCGGCCATCGCCAAGGCGGCACGGGCGCGCGGCGCCGTCGTCATGATGGACAACACCTGGGCGACGCCGCTCTATTTCAAGCCGCTCGATCACGGGGTCGATATCTCGATCCATGCGGCGACCAAGTATCCCGCCGGCCATTCCGACGTCCTACTCGGCACCGTGTCGGCGAACGAGACGCACTGGAAGCAGCTCCACGAGGGCTTTGTCACGCTCGGCTGCTGCTCCGGTCCGGACGACGTCTACCAGGTGCTGCGCGGCCTGCGCACCATGGGGGTCAGGCTGGAACACCACCGCAAGAGCGCACTCGACATCGCCGGCTGGCTGGAAGGGCAGCCCGGCGTCGCGCAGGTGCTGCACCCGGCACTGCCCAGCCACCCGGACCACGCGCTCTGGAAGCGCGATTTCTCGGGCTCCAGCGGCGTCTTCTCCATCGTGCTCGCCGGCGGCGGCCAAAAAGAGCAGCACGCTTTTCTCGACGCGCTGAAACTGTTCGGCCTCGGCTATTCCTGGGGTGGCTATGAAAGCCTCGCCGTGGCGGTGTTCCTCGGTGACCGGACCGTGGCCAAGGGACCGTATGCCGGCCCGCTGATCCGCCTGCAGATCGGCCTGGAAACCGTCGAAGACCTCAAGGCGGATCTTCTGGAGGGTCTCAAGGCGGCCGCGTCAGCCTGAGAATCCTTCAGATGGGTTGGACGCCGTCTCGGACGAATGCTCGTGAAAAGTTGGAGCCCCGCCTCTCCGGCGAGTTAAAACTTTCACCTTCGGAGGCCGGGCTGACCCGTTGAATTGTTGGCGATCCCGGCAGGATTCGAACCTGCGACCATCGGCTTAGAAGGCCGGTGCTCTATCCGGCTGAGCTACGGGACCGCACGCCATGCCGCCCTGGCGTGACAGATTGCCTTAATGGGTCCAGGGCGTGCGGCGGTCATAGCGGAAATTGTCCGCATAGGAAATCGTCCGGCGCTTCGCTTCCTTCGGCTCTTCGAGCCGATAGGCGATGGCGTGCTTCTCGGCGTAGGCGATCGCTTCCTCCTTGCTCTCGAAGGAAAGGCGGATCTGGCTCTTCATGTCGCCGGAGGACGTGTAGCCCATCAGCGGGTCGATCTTTCGCGGCAGTTCAGGGTCGAACTCGAGCACCCAATAGCCGGTCTTCGCCTTGCCGGACTGCATGGCGGTCTTGGAGGGGCTGAAAATGCGCGCTGACATCGAAACCTCATCTGGCTGCGGCCTTGCCGGCCTGTGCTGTTCCCGTGATTACTGTGCGTGGCCGGCAAGAGCAAGACAAGACAGGGCGAACGGGCTTTTTGCGCTTGCCTTGCCGGCGCCGAACCACTAGCAACACATCGCGTCGGAGTGTAGCGCAGCCTGGTAGCGCATCTGGTTTGGGACCAGAGGGTCGGGAGTTCGAATCTCTCCACTCCGACCATCCCTCTGGCAATCACCTTGCTGATCGCCTACAGGTCGAGCTCCCGCTGCCCTTCGTCCATCGCGCTGACGATCTCGGCGGCCAGGGCGCGGGTGATGCGGCTTTTCTGCTCGAGCGCGGCACGATCGAGCTTTTCCACCACGCGCATGACGGTGGACAGCGACCGCTCGATGCGACGCACCAGATATTGCACCACATGCGGCTCCACCTCGACCTGGCGGTCCGCGAACAGCTTGGTCATGACCCCGGCCAGAAGCAGGTCGTCTGGCTCGTGGATCTCGACCGTCGCCGCCGCCTTCAGTCGCGACACCAGATCCGGCAGGGTCAACCCCCAGGCCAGCGGAAAGCGGCGGGCGGTCAAGAGCAGTTGCGCGTTCGCGGCGCGCGTCGCGTTCATCAGATGGAACAGGCCCCGCTCGTCGACCGGACCGGCGTCCATGTCGTCGACCAGGACGGCACGGCCGTCCGCCTCCGGCGAGGCGTCACCGATCGAATCGGCGGGGAGCGAAACCGCGCCGGCCATGTCGCGCCAGATCGTTGCGAGGTGTGTCTTGCCCGCGCCCGGCGGCCCGGCCAGCACGACCACGGGCGCCGGCCAGTCGGGCCAGCGGTCGATCAGGGCGGCCGCTTCGGCATTGGCGGGAGAGACGACGAGGTCGTCGCGCGAATAGCCGGTTCCGTGTCCGAGATCGAGCGGGAGCTGCCGGGGCTTGTGCGCCACGGTCATCGGGTGGTCTTCCGCGTCCGGCCGCGCCTCGTCTCCAACGGCGGCACCGGCCTGGTCTCATGGCCCTTGTAGAGCGGCGATTCGAGATAGCGGGCGATGGCGAACCGCACCAGCACGGCGATGGCGGCGGCGGCCGGAACCGCGATCAGCAGGCCGGCGAAGCCGAACAGCGCGCCGAAGGCGAACAGCGCGAACATCAACCAGACCGGATGCAGGCCGACGCTCTTGCCCACCAGCTTGGGCGACAGGATGTTGCCTTCGATGAACTGGCCGACGAAGAACACGCAAGCCACAGCGACGATCATGATCCAGTCGGGCCAGAACTGGACGAAGGCGACGCCCAGCGCCAGCACCAGCCCGGTGAGCGAGCCGACATAGGGGATGAAACTGATCAGCCCGGCGAACAGCCCGATCAGGATGCCGAAATTCAGCCCGGTCAGCGTCAGCCCGACGGCGTACATTGCGCCAAGGATGAGGCACAGCGTGCCCTGCCCGCGCACGAAGCCGGCCGTGGCATGGTTGATGTCCGTGGCGATCTGCCGGACGGTATGGACGTGGTCGCGCGGCACCCAGCTATCGACCACCGCGACCATCCGGTCCCAGTCGAGCAGCATGTAGAAGGCGACCACCGGCGTCACCACCAGCAGGCTGGCGACCGACACCAGCGCGACGCCGGAACTCCATAGAGACTGGAAAACGGTTGTCAGCAGTCCGAAGCCGGACGAGACGAGGGAACTCAGACCCTCGCGCAGATTGTTCGCGTCGACGCCGAAGCGCTGCTCCAGCCATTGCGGATCGAAGCTGGTGATGAGCGATTGCAGGCGCGTCAGATAATCCGGCAGCTTGCCGGCGAAATCCGACATCTGGGTCGCCAGAAGTGGAACCAGGATGACGAAACCCAGGACCACGACGACGACGAAGGCGAACAGGATGACGACCGTCGCCATGACGCGCGAGAGGCCGATCCGCTCGAGGCGATCGGCAACGGGATCGAGGAAATAGGCGAGCACGATACCGGCCAGGAACGGCAGCAGGATGTCGCTGAACAGGTAGAAAAAGACGGCCAGGACGATGACGCAGACAAGCCAGAACAGGATCTGCCGCCGGAACGCCGCCGAAGCGGCGGCCTCGTCGACCTCCTCGTCATGCCTGAGGGGGGGTGCCTTCGCCATAGCCGCTCATATGCCTCAACCAGGAAACGAGATAGGCCGCAGCCGAAGCGACGGTCAAGAGGCCCGAAAGCAACACAAGCCCATGCCGGACCGTGGCGAGGTCGAGATCGAAGGTCAGTTCAGCAAGCACTTCGGCCGCCAGCACGATCTGGATCGCGGTGTTTGCCTTGGAGACCATCAGCGGCTTCATCTCGACCGGATGCCCCATCACCGTCGACAGCACGACGGCGCAGATGATGAGCGCGTCGCGCGACACCACGGCGACGACCAGCCAAAGCGGCAGTTGCCCGATGATGCCCAGCACGACGAAGACCGAAACCAGAAGAAGCTTGTCCGCCATCGGGTCGAGATAGGCGCCCAGGCGCGAGCGCTGGTCGAACTGTCGGGCGATGAAGCCGTCGACGCCGTCCGAAATGCCGGCGACGACGAAGCCGAGGAAGGCCCAGTCCCAATGGGATTGGAGCATGGCCAGCACGACGGCCGGCACCAGCAGGAAACGCAATATGGTGATCAGGTTGGGGATCGTCACCAAGAGGCGGCCATTCCATTTGTCCTGCCCGAACCATGGGCGAAGCCCGCGAAAAGCGCAATGGATCGCCGCCACCGTCCGCGCTATCCACGGTTTTGCCGCGCATAAGGATGAACGCGCGACGGGTTTGCTTGCGCAGTCCGTCCCGTTCGTGCGAAGAGCCGGCAAGGCAAGCAGGAGCCCGCCCAGGAACAACGCCATGAGCGAACGCAGCAACGGCCTCACCTACGCCGACGCAGGCGTCGATATCGATGCCGGCAACCTCATGGTCGAGAAGATCAAGCCGCTGGTCCGCGCCACGCGCAGGCCCGGCGCCGATGGTGAGATCGGCGGGTTCGGCGGGCTTTTCGACCTCAGGGCAGCCGGTTTCTCCGACCCGGTCCTCGTCGCGGCCAATGATGGTGTCGGCACCAAGCTGCGCATCGCCATAGAGGCCGGCAAGCACGACACGATCGGCGTCGATCTCGTCGCCATGTGCGTGAACGACCTGGTCGTCCAGGGTGCCGAGCCGCTGTTCTTCCTCGACTATTTCGCGACGGGAAAGCTCGATCCCGAGCAGGGCGCGGCGATCGTGTCCGGCATCGCCGAAGGCTGCCGGCGGGCGGGCTGCGCGCTGATCGGCGGCGAGACGGCCGAAATGCCTGGCATGTACCAGGACAAGGACTACGATCTCGCCGGCTTCGCGGTGGGTGCGGCCGAGCGCGGCCAGCTTCTGCCGACGGACGACATCGTCGAGGGCGACGTTCTGCTTGGGCTGGCGTCCTCGGGCGTGCATTCGAACGGATTCTCGCTGGTACGCCGCATCGTGGGCGCGAGTGGACTCGCATGGGATGCGCCTGCCCCCTTCGCCAAGGACGTCACGCTTGCCGAGGCGTTGCTGGAGCCGACGCGCATCTACGTGAAATCCGTTCTCAAGGCGGTGCGCGGCACGCATGGCATCAAGGCCCTCGCCCACATCACCGGCGGCGGCTTTCCCGACAACATCCCACGCGTGCTGCCGAAGGACTTCTCGGCCGAGCTTGATCTCGAATCGATCGACGTGCCTGCGGTCTTTTCATGGTTGGCGAAGGCCGGCGGCGTCGAGGCGGCGGAAATGATGCGCACCTTCAATTGCGGCATCGGCATGGTTATCGTGGTCGCGTCAGGGCAGGCCGCACAGGTGGCCGCTGTCCTGCAGGAAGCCGGCGAGACCGTGACGCCGGTCGGCCGGATCGTGCCGAGGCGGGAGGCCGGCGTGATCTATCAGGGAGCGATCGGCCTATGACCCGCAAGCGCACGGCGGTGCTGATTTCGGGACGCGGCTCCAACATGACCGCGCTGATCGACGCGGCCGCAGACCCCGACTATCCGGCAGAGATCGCCGGCGTCGTCTCCGACAAGGCGGACGCACCCGGCCTCGGCATCGCCATTGCGCGCGGCATCCCGGTCAAGGTGGTGGCGCGCAAGGACTTCGCCGATCGCGAGGCGCACGATGCGGCCATCGACCAGGCGCTTGGCGAATTCGGCGCCGAGCTGGTGGCGCTGGCCGGTTACATGCGCAGGCTCGGCACCCCGCTGGTGGAGAAGTGGCAGGGCCGGATGATCAACATCCACCCTGCCCTGCTGCCGTCGTTCAAGGGGCTGGACACCCACCGCCGCGCGCTGGATGCCGGGCTGCGCATTCACGGCTGCACCGTTCATTTCGTAACGGCGGACGTGGACGACGGGCCGATCATCGCCCAGGCGGCCGTGCCCGTCATGACGGACGACGACGAGGCCGCGCTTTCCGCGCGCGTGCTGAAGGCCGAGCACCGGATCTATCCGCTCGCGTTGTCGTTGCTCGCCGAGGGCAAGGTGCGCATGGAAAGCGGACGGGCTGCCTTTCCGGGCATAGTCGACGAGACCGACAATGGCGGCCTCGTCATTGCGTCTCCTCGCCCGGTTCGCGACGAAATCGACCTCGAACGACTGGCGCGTATCACGCCCTGACCGTTCCACAGGGCGCGCTGTCCCGCTTCAGCCGGATCTGTTCACCCAAATGTCATCTGGTATACCCGTTTCGCGCCCCGCCTCGATAGCGGCAGACACGTTTGTGCCGCATTTGGAGGCCTAAGGGGCACGCCCGCGCGGAGTTCGTGAAGACGGGCCGGGCCAACCCGCATATCAAGGATAGCGCATGCGAAGAAACCTGACGCTGTTCGCGCTGCTCGTTGGCGCGGCCTGGATAATCGGCCAGTTGGCCCACGCCCCCGGCGCGTCCCATTCCACCGCGAGCGGGTTCAAGGCGCTGCTCATCCCGCTGGCGAACCTCTATCTCAACCTGTTCAACTCGCCGTCCACCGCGCTGGGGCTGTGCGTGGCGATGGTGGTGCTGGCGATTGTCCTTTTCCTCTACACCTATCTCGGCCGCATCTCGCCGATGCTGCGGGATCTGGACGGCGTTGCCGATGCGCTGCGCAGGATCGCCTCTCGGCGCGAGGACGCGGCGCGCCAGCTTGCATCCGTCGATACGGTGATGGCCGGTCATCCCATCGTGGCGCGCAGCTGGAAACTGTTCCGCGCAACGCTGTCGCAGGACGATCGCGGCCGCGTCACGGCCCCGCGCCCGCCCGCGCACTATCTCAACATGGCGGCCCTCGAGCACGGAGGCGTCCGGCTGCGGTTCTTCCTCGGCCTGCCGAATGATTTCGTCGGCCTCGGCCTGATCTTCACCTTTCTCGGCCTCGTCGCCGGCCTCTACTTCGCCAGCCGCTCCATGCTCTCGGCGGATCTTGCCGACGCGCGCGCAGCGCTGACGATGCTGCTGCATGCGGCGACCTTCAAGTTTCTCACCTCCATCACCGGCATCGGCATCTCGATGCTGATGGGCGGCGCGCAGAGGATCATCCTCGACCAGATCCAGGCGCGCCTCGCGGAATTGCAGATCCTGATCGAGGAAATGATCCCGCTGCGCGGCACCGGAGAGCCTCTGCCGGCGGAGATTGTGCCGCCGCTGCCCGCGGCCGCGCCGGAGCCGGCGACCGGATCGCAGAAAGCCGTGGCGGTTTCCTGACATGTCCGGCCCTTCCGACATGGGTTCGATGGAGCCGCAGCAGTCCCACAGCTATTTCGTCCCGATGGTCGACATGCTGGCGGGCGTGGTGTTCATCCTCATCGTCCTGCTCGTCTCGGCGAACCTTGTCTCGCGCGACGATTTCGTCACCGCGCAGAAAGCCCAGAGCAGTGCGCCGGCCGGCAAGGCGACGCCGGCGAATGATCTTCCCCTGGATCCAAGGCGCCAAGTGGAACTCGCGACCCGGATGCTTCTCGACCGGTTGTCGCAGGCATTGGAAGCCCGGGGGTACCATGTCGACAGCAATGTCGCAGAAGGCCGGCTGACGATAACCGAGGTGGACGCATTCGCAGCTTCGCAGCCGGGGCTTTCCCAACAGGGAGACGCGCTTGTCTCGGCGCTCGCGGGAGCCTTGTCGACGGAACTGCCGTGCCTGAACGGCGCGGCAAGGACGGCGCAGCGCTGCCGGGGATATCCCGATGTGAGGCTCGAGACGGCACAGGTCGAGGTCGTGCCGGGTTCGGGCAGTCAGGCCGATCAGGTCCTTGCCGACAGCCGGGCCTTGTCCGTCATGTCCGCAACCATTGGCCGGCAGCCCGGCCTGCTGGCGCTCCGCTCGCCGGGAGGTGTCGGGCTGTTCACCTATGCGGCTGCCTCGCCGGCACCGCTTGCGGCGATCAACCTGAGGTTCCAGTTCGCCGAGAGGGGAAGAGGCAGGTAATCCTTATCGGGCGGCGCGGACCCAGACCTTGTTGTCGTGCACTGCCGCGCCGCCATAGGGCGCGGGCGCGTCGGCGCCGGTCAGCACGTTGATGCCCTCTCCGCGCTCATGGGCGCTGTTCGGCCAGATGCCCTCGGCGATCACTACACTCCGCTTCAGCCCGTCGAAGACCTTTGCGTGGAGAACCACCTCGCCGCGTGTGTTACCGATTTCCACGCGGTCGCCATCGGCCAATCCGAGTGCTGCCGCATCGTCCGGATGGATCAGCAGTTGCGGCCGGCTTTCCTTCTCCTTCGAGACCGGCGTCTCGGTGAAGGAAGAATTCAGGAAATTGCGAGCCGGCGACGTTGCGAGCCGGAACGGATGCTTTTCGTCCGCCACCTCGATCAGGTCGATATGGTCGGGAAACTGCGGCAGCCGGCCGTAGGGACCGAACGCCACGCCCATCACCTTCGGCGGCCGGTTCGGCGCGAAGCCCCCTGCCCATTCCGGCCGGAACCGGAATTTCCCATCGGGATGGCCGAACCCTTTCAGGAAATGCGCGGTCTCGAAATCGGGCTGGAGATCGACCCAGCGCTGCGCCTTGAGCGTCTCGAAGCTCAGGCCGCGTTTCGCCAGCATCAGGTCGATATGCTCGCGCTCGCTCATGCCGAATCCCGGCATATCCGCCACGCCCAGCCGCTTTCCCAGCTCCTCGATCACGTAATGGTTGGTGCGCGGGCCGGCCGGCGGCTCGATCACCTTCGGCCCCAGCGTGATGTGCTGGTTGCCACCGCCCTTGTAGATGTCGTCGTGCTCCAGGAACATCGTCGCCGGCAGCACGACGTCGGCGAGCCTGGCCGTATCGGTCATGAACTGCTCGTGGACGCAGGTGAACAGGTCGTCGCGAAGGAAACCCTGCTTCACCAGCCGCTGCTCGGGCGCGACATTGGCGGGGTTTGTGTTCTGGATCAGCAGCGCCGTCACCGGCGGGCCGCCGAACAGCGCGTCCTCGTGGCCCATCAGCACCGGGCCGATGCGCGAGTGGTCGAGATAGCGGATCGTCGGATCACGCAGGCGGTTGCCCTCCAGCGTCCCGGTATCGAGCTTGAGAATACCGGAATTGGAGTTGAATGCACCGCCGCCCTCATACTGCCAGCAGCCGGTGACAGCCGCGATCGAGAGCGCCGCGTGCATGTTGACCGGACCGTTGCGCTGGCGCGAGAAACCGTAGCCAAGCCGGAAGAAGGTTTTCTTCGTGGTGCCGACCAGCCGGGCGAAGGCTTCGATCTCCGCGACGGAAAGGCCGGTGATGGCGGCCGCCCATTCCGGTGTCCTGTCAGCCAGATGCGCTTCCAGCCCTTTCGGGTCGTCCGTGTATCTTTCCAGGTAGGGCCAATCCGCCAGTCCGTCGCGGAACAGGACGTGCATGACCGCACAGGCCAGCGCCCCGTCGGTGCCGGGCTTCAGCACCAGCCCCATGTCGGCCTGCTTGACCGTAGCGTTCTCGTAGACGTCGATCACGACGATCTTGGCGCCGCGCTCCTTGCGCGCCTTGATCGCATGGGTCATCACGTTGACCTGGGTAACGACGGCGTTGGTACCCCAGATCACCACGCAATCCGATTTCGCCATCTCGCGCGGGTCGGCGCCGCGCAGCGAGCCGGTGCCCATCACATAGCCGGTCCAGGCGAGGTTGGTGCAGATGGAGCCGAAGAAGCCGGAATATTTCTTGGCGTGGCGCAGCCGCTCGATGCCGTCGCGCTGCACCAGGCCCATCGTGCCGGCATAGAAATAGGGCCAGACCGTCTCCGACCCGTATTTCGCCTCGGCCGCATCGAATTTCTCGGCCACAAGGTCGAGCGCGGTCTCCCAGCTTGCCTCTTTCCAGACGCCCTCGCCTTTGGCTCCGGCGCGGATCAGGGGCTTCAGGAGCCGGTCCGGATGATGGACGCGGTCGGCATAGCGGGCGACCTTGGCGCAGACGACGCCGGCCGTATAGGAATTGTCCTTTGCCCCGTGGACGCGGCCGATGCGATCAGGCCCGAGCAGTTCGACGTCGAGCGCGCAGGTGGACGGACAGTCGTGCGGGCAGGCCGAATGGCCGATGCTGATACCGGCTTTGGCGGGCTTGATCGGCGTATGTTGGTTCATGCGGCCCTTCTACGCCTTCGGCTGCTTTTCGTGTAGGGCTTTCTGGAAAGTATCGCAGGGGCCAGCGCGCGACATGCTTCATCCTCAACCTCATCAAAGCAGGCCACTGCCTCTTCGTCATCCTCGGGCAAGCCCGAGCGAAGCGAAGGGCGCGACCCGGGGATCCATGCCTGACAATCGGCAGAATGTGATACGGTGCAAAACAAGGTGCCTCTTGCACCGCCTCATGCTGCCATGCCGTTCAGGCATGGATCCTATGGTCTTCGCCCCTGTCCTTCGGGCATGGGCTGCGCCATAGGATGACGAGGAAGTGGGCGTGTCCGCTCTGCTCGTCTACTCCGCGATCCCCGCCTCGTATTCCGCGCTCATCTCGAGCCATCGCTCCTCGTTGCGGGAAAGCTGGCCCGAAAGGTCAGAGCGTTCCTTGGCGAGCCGTGTGGCGCCGACCGGGTCCTTCTCGTACAGCGCCGGGTCGGCGAGCTGGTCCTCGATCGTGTCGATGCGCTTGCGCAGGCGGTCCATCAGTCCTTCGGTGGCGCGGATTTCCTTGGCCAGAGGCTCGAACGCGGCGCGCCGGGCGGCGGCCTCGCGCCTGCGATCGGCCTTGGAAGCCTTTTCCGCTTCCCGCTTCTCCCTGGAATTGACGGACACGCCCGTCACCAGCGTCTTGTAATCGTCGAGATCGCCGTCATAGGGATTGACCGCGCCGTCCTTGACCAGCCAGAGCCGGTCGGCGGTCGCTTCCAGCAGATGCCGGTCATGGCTGATGAGGATGACCGCGCCGGGGAACTCGTTCAGCGCATGCACCAGCGCCTCGCGCGAATCGATGTCCAGATGGTTCGTCGGCTCGTCGAGGATGAACAGGTTCGGGCCGTCGAAGGCGGCAAGCCCCATCAGCAGACGCGCCTTCTCGCCGCCGGACAGGTCCTTGGCCGGCGTGTTCATCTTCTCGGTCGCCAGACCGAAATTGGCGACGCGCGCCCTCACCTTCGCCTCCGGCGCGTCCGGCATCAGCCGGCGCACATGCTCGTAGGCGTTCTCCTCGGGACGCAGATCGTCCAACTGGTGCTGCGCGAAGATCGCCACCTTGAGGCCGGGCGCCACCGTCATCGTGCCGGTCTCGCCCTTGAGACGGCCGGCCAGCAGCTTGGCGAAGGTGGACTTGCCGTTGCCGTTGGCGCCGAGCAACGCGATGCGGTCGTCATTGTCGATGCGCAGGTTGAGCTTCTTGAGGATCGGCCTGCCCGTATCGTAGCCGACATCCACGCCCGACAGCGCCACGATCGGCGACGCCACGGTCTTGACCGGCTCCGGGAAGGAGAACGGCCGCACCGTGTCGTCTACCAGCGCGGCGATCGGCTTCATCTTCTCCAGCGCCTTGATGCGCGACTGCGCCTGGCGCGCCTTCGAGGCCTTGGCACGGAACCGGTCGACGAAGGATTGCAGGTGCTTGCGCGCCGCCTCCTGCTTGACCCGGCCCTTCTCCTGCAACTCCCGCTGCTCGGAAAGCTGGCGCTCGAACTGGTCGTAGCCGCCACGCCAGAAGGTCAGCTTCTTCTGATCGAGATGGACGATCGAGTTGACGGCACGGTTGAGCAGGTCGCGGTCGTGGCTGATCAGCAGGACCGTGTGCGGATATTTCGCGACGTAGTTCTCCAGCCACAGCGTGCCTTCGAGGTCGAGATAGTTGGTCGGCTCGTCGAGCAGCAGCAGATCGGGCTGCGAAAACAGCACCGCCGCCAGCGCCACGCGCATGCGCCAGCCGCCGGAGAACGACGAGGCCGGGCGCCGTTGCGCCTCGTCGTCGAAACCGAGACCGGCCAGGATGGTCGCCGCGCGCGATTCCGCCGAATGCGCGTCGATGTCGGCCAGCCGCATGTGAATTTCGGCGATGCGGTGCGGATCGGTCGCCGTCTTCTCTTCCTCGAGCAGCGCCGCCCTCTCCTTGTCCGCCTTCAGCACGATCTCGATCAGCGGCTCCTCGGTGCCCGGCGCCTCCTGGGCCACCTGGCCGATGCGCGTGTTCTTGGGAAAGGAGACGGAGCCGGTCTCGGAGGCCATGTCGCCGGTGATGGCGCGAAACAGGGTGGTCTTGCCGGTGCCGTTGCGCCCGACAAGACCCGCCTTCGTGCCGGCCGGCAGGGTGAGCGAGGCGTGGTCGAGAAGCAGGCGCCCGGCGATGCGCAGCGAAAGGTCGTCGATGATCAGCATGGTGCGCGGGTTATTGACGAGCGCGCGGGCGAAGGCAAGCGGGCGTTGGCGAAAGAATACGGTGGGAAACCTAGATTGACGACGGTAAATCGGCGAGGTCCGCACAGGCACTGGCCCGCCGCGCGGCGGGCCAGTTCGTTGAAAGACGCAAGGAAGCGAAGTTTCACATCTGCTTCAGCATCAGGCACAGTTCGCGCAGGTCGCGATCATAGCCGCCGTTGCTGGACAGGACGTCGACGCAGCGGTGCTTCATCTTCATCATCTGTCCGTCGGACATGTTCGCGATCACGCTCGGGGGATTGCCCGGCGTTCCCGGATTTCCGGGAGTGGTCGGTCCGCCGGGATTGCCAGGAGTGGTCGGCCCGCGCGGATTCGTCGTCGTGGTTCCGCCGCCGATGCCGACGCCCACACCGACGCCTACCCCGTTCCCGACATTCGCGCCCAAACCGGCGGTGACGCCATTGGACCCACCGATCGAGGCGCCTACACCGGCGTTGACGCCGCTGCTGCCGCCGATCGATGCCGTGGCGCCGGCATCGACGCCGCTCGCACCGCCGACCGACGCGCCTGCTCCGGCGTTGACGCCGCGCGCGCCGCCAACGGAAGCACCGAGCCCGGCATTGACGCCATTGCTGCCGCCGACCGATGTGCCGAGACCTGCATTAACGCCGTTCTTGCCGCCGACACTTGCTCCGACGCCCGCGTTGATACCGCTCTTGCCGCCGATCGAGGCGCCGACACCGACACCCAGGCCGGCTGCGGCTACCGGAAGGCAGGTCGCGCCGATGATAATTCCACTCGCCAAGGTCGCGGCGAGGCTCGTCAAGATTCTAGCCATAACACTCTCCTCGTGGTTTGCCTCGGCGTCCAGGTTGCCCCCAGTCGCCACATGCAATTACGAATAGAGCGCCTTTTCGGTTTCAATTTTAAGCTTAAGGTTGCTGGGACAGTTTTGACGCAGTAAACGTCTTTTCGAAATATTATCTAAAATATTCTTACGTGATCCTCACGCGAACGACCGCCCTTCTTCGGTGCGCTGGAAGTAGATCAGGTCCAGCGGCACGGACGGCTGGCCAAGCACGGTCAGGATCATATGCGCCTGGCCTCTGTGATGGGTCTGATGGTTGAAAAGATGGGCCAGCGCCGGCGCCAGCCGCTGCGACACGGTACGCATGTCGGTCACCGTCATATAGGTGAAGCGCCCGGCCAATTCCTTCTCGCTCAGGCTTCCCAGCCAGTCGATGATGCGCCGGTCCTCTGTCTCACGCGATACGCGTAAGGCCCCCAGGCCCTTGTGGACGATCGCGTCGAGCGCGGCCGGCGCGTCGCCCTCGCCGGTGAAACGTTTCATCCAGATGCGGTCGGTGACCAGCAGGTGGTTGAGCGTTCCCATCAGCGAGCCGAAGACGGCGCCGACCGGGCGGTTGAACTCCTCGTCGGTCAATTCAAGAGCGGCATCGTAGATGCGGTTGTTGGCCCATTGATTGTAGGCCGCGAACATCATGAAATGCTGCTTCATCGAATTTTCCCATGCGTGCACTCATTGCCCGCGCAGTACCTAGCCTTCAGGGACGCCACCGCCAATGACCATTCTGCTTTACGACCTCGTCGGAGAGAACCCCGCCGCGCCTTTCAGCCCGCATTGCTGGAAGACCCGCATGGCGCTGGCCCACAAGGGGCTCGATTTCAAGTCCGTGCCTACCCGCTTCATCGACGTGCCCAAGGTCGAGAACGGAGCGTCGAAAACGATCCCGGTCATCCGCGACGGCGACAAGGTCATCGCCGACTCCTTCGCCATCGCGCTTTATCTGGAGGAAGCCTATCCGGACCGGCCAACCCTGTTCGCCGGCGATGGCGGCAAGGCGATGGCCCGCTTCATCGAACGCTGGTCGCAGACGCAGCTTCACCCCTTCCTCGGATCGGCGGCGCTGCTCGAAATCCACCACCGACAGGACGAGGCCAACCAAGTCTATTTTCGCGACAGCCGCGAGAAACGCTACGGCAAGACGCTGGAGGAAGTGGGCGAGGAACGCGACGCGCACCTCGCCGCCTTCCGCAAAAGGTTGGACCCGCTGCGCGAGACGCTGGGCCAGCAGCCCTTCATCGGCGGCCAATCGCCGCTGTTCTGCGACCATATCGTCTTCGGCGCGCTGCAATGGGTGCGCGTGACCTCGACCTACGAATTCCTGGACACGTCGGATCCCGTGCAGGCATGGTTCGAGCGATGCCTGGACCTTTATGACGGCGTTGGGCGGAGTTTTGCGGCAGCGGCGTAAAGAGCCGACCCCGTTCCGGGTATGATCCGGCGTCCAGCACCCCCACCCCTGTCCCCTCCCCGCAAGGGGGAGGGAGACGCCGACACTGCCGTTTCTATCAAAACCATCAGTGTCAGCGTGATGTGGCGTCACCGCAAAGTCCCCCTCCCCCTTGTGGGGAGGGGTTAGGGGTGGGGGTGCGCCGCCCTACGCGACTATCCCACAAGGCTGCGAACATGCCTGATTTAAAGAGTCAACGCAGAGACCGAACGCGGCCGGGTGCAGCAAAACCCGCCTCCCCTTGGCAATGGCGGAGGCGGCCTGTATAGAGCCGCCACTTTCATTTCATCCAGCAAGGACGACACATGGCGACCGAACGCACCTTTTCCATGATCAAGCCCGACGCGACCAAGCGCAACCTGACCGGCGCGATCACCAAGATGCTGGAGGAGGCCGGCCTGCGCGTCGTCGCTTCCAAGCGCGTGTGGATGAGCCGCCGCGAGGCCGAGGGTTTTTACGCCGTCCACAAGGAACGCCCCTTCTTCGACGAACTGTGCGCGTTCATGTCGTCCGGCCCGACGGTCGTGCAGGTTCTGGAAGGCGAAAACGCCATCGCTAAGAACCGCGAAGTGATGGGCGCGACCAACCCGGCCAACGCCGATGAGGGCACCATCCGCAAGGCCCATGCGCTGTCGATCGGCGAGAACTCGGTGCACGGCTCCGACGCCCCCGAAACCGCCGCCCAGGAAATCCGCTACTGGTTCTCGGATACGGAAATCGTCGGCTGATTTTTTAGCTGACGCTAAAGCAAATGGAAAAGCCGGGCATTGCCCGGCTTTTTTTTCGTTGAAGATTCTGGCGTTTCCTACAGTCGTACCTCGACGGGATAGTCAGCGCCGGCGCGCTACTCCTTCGTGTCCTCTCCACCGCGGTATAAGGCCTCATAGTCGCGGCCGCCGTAGAATACGTTGACAATTTCGACGACTTTACCAACGCGGTAAGCGACTACAGCGCTGCGTTCAAAAGGCACGAGCCGCAATCCGGATTCTAGGTCATCCCTCGGTCTGCCACCATACGGCACGTCACCAATCCTTCGGCACCTGGCGACGATTCGATCGATGAACCCGGAAGCGAGAGCATGGCTCTGGCTGGCTTGAGCGATGGAACGATAAATTGCTTTGAGATCAGCGATTGCTTCGGGACGCAACGTGACCTTAAGGCGCTGCATTCGATCCCTTGGCCTCGGTCTCGATGAAGCGCGCCAATTCCGCTTCCGCTTCTTCCAAGCTCAGGCTGGGACGCGGATCGTCAATGGAGCGATGGATGCGGGCGCGCATGGCTTCGAGGCGCTGCGCGTCCTCAAGGCGTTGTCGCTGCCATACTCGCACCGCGTCACGCATAGCCTCGCTAGTGGTGGCGAATTCGCCGGCCTCGACGCTCTCGCGTATTGCCTGCATTTGCTCGCGAGCCATTGTAACGCTGACCTTCTCGGCGTTGTTCATGGTCAGACTCCTTTCACCTGTAAGGTAGGATAAAGTCCGACCACGCGCCAGCTTGTTCACCAACGCCTCGCTGAAGAGGCCTCGAACAAAGCGAAGTGGATAGCAATGCCATGGCAAACAAGACGTCAATGCGTCTTGGAAGTCGTGGTGGCAAGAGGAGCCGCTTGGTTGCTCTCGGTCAAGCAGTTTTCCAAACGAAACGGCCCCGCCGCTGCCTAAGCAATGCGGACGGGGCCTTGTCGGGCTTTACCCAATGACTTTCGCCGGGAAAGGTTCACCGGCTTTGGATTTCGGATGCTTCGCGGCGCACGGCCGACGATCCGACTACGGTCTCTGATTGTAGCGTATCGGCAATCACGGTCTGCCGGCGGCACTCGCGCCACCCACGCCTATGCTTGCCGCGGCTCCATCAACCGTGGAGCCTCAAGGGACTGTCCGGCGGGGTCATGCCTCCTCCTGTCCGTTGCTCCTGTCGCCGTCCGAAGCTCGTATTCGTGACTTGCGGCGTCTCGCAAGCCGCCGCTTCATCGGCTCGAAGACCGCTCTGGAGAACTCCTTTGCGGCGGTCGGCCTCGGTGACATGGAAAGTCTGCTCCCGCCACGCCGCAGCGTCAACCGTTACCGGCAACTCGATCGAAAATGTGATCGCAACGCGCCGTTCAGTTGCATCCCGTCGAACATGGCTGCTGCCATGACGATGTCAGGAGCGTGTTCGATATTTGTTCCTGCCGCTTGCCCGCACGCGCGAAAGCCGGTTAAACCTGCCGGACGGGTCGCATCCCTCGACCTGTCGGTAAAAATACCTACATGACGGAATGGCCGGCCCGTCCGCGCCGATCCAACCATTCAGACCTGAGGCGGCAGACCGGCCATGGCCGATCACAAGTTCATTTCCATTCGCGGCGCGCGCGAACACAATCTCAAGAACGTCGATCTGGACCTGCCGCGGGATTCGCTGGTGGTGATGACAGGCCTGTCCGGGTCCGGCAAATCCTCGCTGGCCTTCGACACGATCTACGCCGAAGGCCAGCGGCGCTATGTCGAGAGCCTATCGGCCTATGCGCGGCAGTTCCTGGAGATGATGCAGAAGCCGGACGTCGACCAGATCGACGGCCTGTCGCCGGCGATCTCGATCGAGCAGAAGACGACGTCGAAGAACCCGCGCTCGACGGTCGGCACCGTCACCGAGATCTACGACTACATGCGCCTGCTGTTCGCGCGCGTCGGCGTGCCCTATTCGCCGGCGACCGGCCTGCCGATCGAGAGCCAGACGGTCTCGCAGATGGTCGACCGCGTGCTGGCGCTGGAGGAAGGCACGCGCCTCTACATCATGGCGCCCATCGTGCGCGGCCGGAAGGGCGAATACAAAAAGGAGTTGCTGGAACTCCAGAAGAAGGGGTTCCAGCGCGTCAAGGTGGACGGGACGTTCTACGAGATCGCCGACGTGCCGGCGCTCGACAAGAAATACAAGCACGACATCGACGTGGTGGTGGACCGCATCGTGGTGCGCCCGGACCTCGCTACGCGGCTGGCCGATTCCGTCGAGACGGCGCTGAAACTGGCCGATGGCCTGTGCGTGGCGGAATTCGCCGACCGGCCGCTGCCGAAGGAAGAGACCGCCGAGGGCGGCGCCGCCAACAAGTCGCTCAACGAGACGCATGAGCGTATCCTGTTCTCCGAAAAATTCGCCTGCCCGGTGTCCGGCTTCACCATTCCGGAGATCGAGCCGCGGCTGTTTTCCTTCAACAACCCGTTCGGCGCCTGCCCGACCTGCGACGGCCTGGGCAGCCAGCGCGCCATCGACCCGCAGCTCGTCGTGCCGGACGAGAACGCCACGCTGCGCGACGGCGCCATCGCGCCCTGGGCGAAATCGACCTCGCCCTACTACGCGCAGACGCTGGAAGCGCTGGGCAAGGTTTTCGGGTTCAAGCCGGGCGACAGGTGGAAGGATATCCCGTTCGAGGGCCAGTACGCCATCCTGCATGGCACGGGCAGCAACGAGGTCACGTTCCACTATGACGACGGCTTGCGCTCCTACAAGACGACCAAGAGTTTTGAAGGCGTCATCCCCAATCTCGAACGCCGCTGGAAGGAGACCGAATCCGCCTGGATGCGCGAGGAGATCGAGCGCTTCATGTCGGCCACCCCCTGCCCCGCCTGCAACGGCTATCGCCTGAAACCCGAGGCGCTGGCGGTGAAGATCGCCGGCAAGCATATCGGCGAGGTGACGGAACAGTCGATCCGCAAGGCCGACCAATGGTTCACCGACCTGCCGGGAAAGCTGAACGAGAAGCAGAACGAGATCGCCGTGCGCGTGCTCAAGGAAATCCGCGAGCGGCTGCGCTTCCTCAACGACGTCGGCCTCGACTATCTCACGCTGGCGCGCAATTCCGGCACGCTGTCGGGCGGCGAGAGCCAGCGCATCCGCCTGGCCAGCCAGATCGGTTCGGGCCTCACCGGCGTGCTCTACGTGCTGGACGAGCCTTCCATCGGCTTGCACCAGCGCGACAACGCCCGCCTGCTCGATACGCTCAAGCACCTGCGCGACATCGGCAACACCGTCATCGTCGTCGAGCATGACGAGGACGCCATCCTGCACGCCGACTATGTCGTCGACATCGGTCCCGCCGCCGGCATCCACGGCGGGCGCGTCATCGCCAAGGGTACGCCGAACGAGATCATGGCCAATCCGGAGTCGATCACCGGCAAATACCTGTCGGGCGAGTTGGAGATCGCGGTGCCCGACCAGCGCCGGCCCGGCAAGAAGGGCAAGCGCATCAAGGTGGTGGGCGCGCGCGGCAACAATCTGAAAAACGTGACGGCGGAGATCCCGCTCGGCACCTTCACCGCCGTCACCGGCGTATCGGGCGGGGGAAAATCCACCTTCCTGATCGAGACGCTGTTCAAGGCCGCCTCGCGCCGCATCATGGGCTCGCGCGAGCACCCGGCCGAGCATGACCGCATCGAGGGCCTGGAATTTTTGGACAAGGTCATCGACATCGACCAGTCGCCGATCGGCCGCACCCCGCGCTCCAATCCGGCGACCTACACCGGCGCCTTCACGCCGATCCGCGACTGGTTCGCCGGCCTGCCGGAAGCCAAGGCGCGCGGCTACCAGCCGGGCCGCTTCTCCTTCAACGTCAAGGGCGGCCGCTGCGAGGCCTGCCAGGGCGACGGCGTCATCAAGATCGAGATGCACTTCCTGCCCGACGTCTACGTCACCTGCGACGTCTGCCACGGCAAGCGCTACAACCGCGAAACGCTGGACGTCACCTTCAAGGGTAAGTCGATCGCCGACGTGCTCGACATGACGGTGGAGGAAGGCGTCGAGTTCTTCTCGGCGGTGCCGGCGGTGCGCGACAAATTGCAGACGCTGAAGGATGTCGGCCTCGGCTACATCCATATCGGACAGCAGGCCACGACGCTCTCCGGCGGCGAGGCGCAGCGGATAAAACTCGCCAAGGAACTGTCGCGCAAGGCGACCGGCAAGACCCTCTACATCCTCGACGAGCCGACCACCGGCCTGCACTTCCACGACGTGGCGAAACTGCTGGAAGTGCTGCAGGAACTGGTCAACCAGGGCAATACGGTGGTCGTCATCGAGCACAACCTCGAAGTGATAAAAACCGCCGACTGGATCCTCGACCTCGGCCCCGAAGGCGGCGACGGCGGCGGCGAACTGGTGGCGAGCGGGACGCCGGAGGCGATCGTGGCGGAACCGAGGAGCTATACGGGGCAGTTTTTGAAGGAACTGCTGGAACGCCGGCCGGGCGGGAGGAAGCGGGAAGCGGCGGAGTAGAGAGGCTGATTGCCCAACAGATGAACCATCGGACATTCAGGATAAATAAGCATTCAGACAATTTACTGTGACGTGGCGATCCTTTTTAGCAAGGAAGACGTCTCCCTAATCAGTATATCCACGTCCACGCTGCTCTCCCTGCTAGATGCGTTCCAGTCGACCGCTTTTTGATGGATCTCACCGGTTTCCCTCACAAACTGTGCTTGTTGGCTCTGGTCCCATTTGGCAAAGTGCTTCGCCGCTATATCGGTGTAATAGCGGCCAGTTTTGAACGGGTAGTGACGGTTTTCTTCCAGGAAGATTTGCTTCTTGAGACGCTCACTCGCTCTTGCGAAAGTTGCAAACGCCTCTTTTGGATCATTCTCCTGGATTGCTTTCCGCATTTCAAAGCGAGAAAAATAGTTGTCAATCCTCTTCAAGTTTGGCTTTAACTTAGCTTTCTCTCGCGCATAAGCGTTCTTAAAAGCACTGTCCGCCGCATCGAGGTCCTCATGAACGGTCGCGGCAATTCCAAGTTGGAGCCAATAATCCGGGTTGTTCCGAGTATCTCCAAAAACTCGAATGTCATCATAGTAGCGAAAAATATTCTGCCCTTTTGTCACGCCGGAAAACATTGGCTCAATTGACCCATATCGGGTCAGCGCGATCCTGAGGGAGATAAGTTCAGGATCAGAATTATCCCGCCGCGTAGTCCGCTGATACAGATCGACCAAGCACTCTCCGATCAACTCATTGCTAGCAAAATTTTTGAGAATATGAACGCTCAAAAGTCCCGCACGAGGAAAAATCGTGTCGCCTTGCAAGCGAATAAAGTGGCGCACCTGCTCGGAATACTTTTGCATAACGAGGCGAACACGTTGAGGATCATAGATAGTTTGCCAATCATTCAACGAAAATCGAAAATTCATCACATTTACGATAAATGCTGAAACGAAAATTTTCATAGCATACGGGTCTTTAGTCAAAGGTTCGACCAACCGCCTAACTTCATCTCGAACTTTCTCCGACTCAATCACTTCCACCAGCAATTTGTACAGAGAGCTATCCAACTGATTGATAATAATACGTTGACGTGCAGATTCACTGGCGCCAGCTCTATCGCCCCAGAAACCGCCAAAGTTAACCAAAGCCTCGAATTGAGGCACATCTATCAAATCAATACGGTCCAACGAAGTTTCAAATACCGGCCCTAGGCTCAGGACTCATTGTTTCAGAGCCAGAAGATGACGGTTGCGGCGATGCAGATTGCGGAGAAGAAGGTATGGGCGCATCGGTCGTAGCGGGTGGCGACGCGCCGCCAGTCTTTAAGCTTGGCGAAGAGGTTCTCGACCTTGTGGCGCTGGCGGTAGAGCGCCTTGTCGTAAGGATACGGGATTTTCCGGC